>JBKBHI010000003.1:317500-377052 GCA_046297835.1 Alphaproteobacteria bacterium
TCGCGGATGTCTTGCAGGAACCACTCGGTCGGAATCTCGCGGCCGACGCCTTTGGCGCGCGCGGCTTCGTAGACCGCGCCGGCCACCGCCCAGAACTGGTTGCCCTGCAGGTTGCCGCGTTCCGAATAGGTGATCTGGGCGCTGGTGCTGCGGCCGCGATTGGTGCCGCCGAGGATGTCGGCGAAGGTCACCATGCGGTCGGGCGCGACCGCGCCGTGGCCGCGCACGTTCTTCTTCTGATATTTGAACTCGCGCATGCCCTCGGGCTGCGCCGCATATGTCAGATATTCGTCGTCGAGACCGAGCTGCGGCAGGCCCCACGGCGCGGGCGCGCTGCCGAAGCGCAGATAGACGTCGATTTTGTCGACCGTCGCCTCGTCGGGCCGCCCGCCGGCGCCGACGTTCACCACATGCGCGCCCGGCTCGATCAACGCGCCATTCAGCACCGGCACCGAGGAATCCGTCACGCCGGCGACGATATGCGCGCCCTTATAGACGTCCTCCGGCCGATCGCAGACGACGACCTCGAGCCCGTAACGTTCGCGCATCTCCTGGCCGAACTTCTCGCGGTTGGCCTTGGTCGGGCTGAACACCTGCAGTTTCTTGAGGCCCGGGCGCACATACATGAACGCGTCCATATGGGTGCGCGCCATGCCGCCGGAGCCGAGCATGCCGATGACCGTGGCGTCCTCGCGCGCCATGTACTTGACGCCGATGCCGCCGTCCGCGCCGACGCGCATATGCTGCAGCACGCCGTCGTTGATGAAGGCCAGCGGCTCGCCGTTCTCGACCGAAGTGAGGAAGATCAGCCCGCAATAGAGGCCCGGCTTGACGCAGTATTTCTCCCGCGTCGTGACGCCGTTGTAACTTTCCTCGGTGATTACGTCGGATTTCATGCGGATGGCGAAATAGCCGGTCGTCGAGCCGCCCTCCATCGTGCCCCAGGCATAGACCTTCTTCGGGTCGCTCGTCGGGATCTGCACGTCGATGCGCGGCCGGCAGACCGACTCCTTCGAAACGAGCTGCTTATAGGCGTCCTCGAGCGCGTCGATGGTCATGCCCATCGTCAGCAGCTTGGCGACATCGTCGTTGTTGATGATCAGCGTCATTCTCGGCTCCCTGATGATCTTTTCAGACAGCCTAGGCGCGCGGCTGCGCAGCGTCCAGAGCCGCGCGTGACGCTCAGGTGAAACGCGGAAGTTCGAGAATCTAGCCGCGCACGAGACGCTGGCGCGCGCGCCAACCGGCCCAGATGCCGATCAGGCAGAACAGACCGAATATCCAGCCCGAGGCCGCGCCGGCCATGACGCCCGACAGCAAAGTGCCGACGGTACAGCCGATGGCGACCATCGCGCCCCACCCCATCAGCACGCCGCCAAGGAAGTTGCGCGCGATGTCTGACAACGAGGGCAGCTTGGGCTTGAAGTCGCCGGCGACGAGCGCCGCGGCGAGCGCGCCGAGCACCAGCCCGCCGACGAAGACGCCGTTCTTCGACAGGAGCGCCGTCTTCACCGCCGTGGCGCAGCCGGCGAAACTGTCGAGCCCTTCGAGGCGCGGCGGCAACAAAGCCCATTGATTTGCGGCGGTGCGCGCGACGCTGCCGAGCTCGGCGGTGACGCCGAGCGCGCCCATGCGGAAATAGGCGACGACGCCGAGAAAGCCGATCAGCAGGCCGCCCACATAGGCCGGCCAGCGCCGGCGGAAAATCGCCGCCAAGGGCGACGCGGATTCGCCGTTCGCGTCGCGCTTGTCATAGCGCGCGAGCCATAGGGCCAGCGCGCCGAGCAGCGCCAATTGCAGCAGTAGCGAGCCGCCGTAGCCGAGATGATGCGGCAACCAGATCACCGGCGAGGCCTGGATCGCCGTCAGATAGAGCCAATTCCAGCTGGCGAAGCCGAGCGCGAAGCCGGCGAGCGCGCCGAGCAGCGCGAAGGGCGACGCCAAAGCCCCCTCGCCCAGCCGATAGAGATGCGCGCTGATGCAAGAGCCCGAGATCGCCATGCCGACGCCGAACACCGTCGCGCCGAGCGCCAGCACCCAGGAGACGGGGCCGATATGCGCGTCCGGCGGCAAGCGGTTGAGCGCCGGCACCGGGAGGAAGGCGCCGAACACGGCGTGATAGCCGATGGTGCCGACGGCGAGCGCGACGACGATGCCGATCAAGCCGCGCGGATCGCGCCCGTCGAGAAAGTCGCGCGTGACGCAGAAGAAGCAGAAGCGCGAGCGCTGCAAGAGGATGCCGAAGGCCGCGCCGGCGAGAATGGCGAAGGACAGCAGCCGCCCGTCGCCCTGACGCAGGGATAATTGCCATGAGGCCCAGCCGACGAACAGCAGCGCGGCGGCGGCGATTGCGATCGCGAACGGGTTGAGCTTGTCTTGCGGAGCGGCGACGGCGGTCATGGCTGCGACTGTCTGTTAGCGGATGAATCTATTGGCGGATGAGGGCGACGAATGTGCGCCAAGTCTCGTTCATTTTGAAGTTCGGATTGGCCTCCCAGACGCGCGCCACCAGCGCGTCCGCCCGCTCGCGGCTCCATCCCAGGCGCTTAATGGCATAGGACGAATAGAAGGCCGTCACGCGCATGTTCATGGCGCAATGCACGAAAACCGTCTTGTCCCGCAATTCGTCCATCGCGTCGCAAAAGGCCGCGAAATCGCGCGCTTGCGGGGCGGCCCAGACGACCGGGATGTAGCGATAGTCCATGCCGAGCGCGCCGACGATGGCCTCCTCGTCTTTCAACGCGTTGTCCTGCTCGCGCGGCAGAAGATTGACGACGACCTGGTAGCCGGAATCGCGCACCGCCTGGAATTGCCCGGCGGTCGGCTGCCCCGCCGTGCCGACGCGATCGTCGATGCGGATGAAATTCTTGATGTCGTCGATGGCGCTCATGGACGTCTCTCGTTCAGCGCGAACATCGAGAGTAGCCGCCGGCTTGGCCGCGCGCGACGGGAAAACGCCAAGCGAAAGGGCGCGCGAATCGATCGCGCGCCCTTTTTTAGAAACGCCTGTGCGGTTACTTGCCGCCCCAGACCGTGCCGGCGACGTTGGTGATCGGCACGCCGACCGTGTTGCCGTATTCCGTCCACGAGCCGTCGTAGTTCTTCACCTGATAGCCAAGCAGCTTGCTGAGCGCGAACCAGGTGTGGCTAGAGCGTTCGCCGATGCGGCAGTAGGTGATGACCGGCTTGGAGCCGTCGACGCCGACCGCGGCGTAGATCTTGCGCAGCTCTTCGACCGGCTTGAAGGTGCCGTCGGCGGCGACCGCCTGGCCCCACGGCACGTTCACGGCGCCCGGGATGTGGCCAGCGCGCACCGACAGTTCGGCGATGCCCTGCGGCGCGATGATCTTGCCGCTGAACTCGTCGGGCGAGCGGATGTCGACCAGCTTGACGTCGGCCTTCTTCTCGGCGGCGGCGACCACGTCGGTCAGACGAGCGCGCAGCTCGTTATTGGCGTCCTTCACCTTGAGGTTGGTGGCGGCGTAGGTCTTGGCGACGGCGGAGGTCGGACGGCCCTCGTCCTCCCACTTCTTGCGGCCGCCATCGAGCAGCTTCACGTTCTGCACGCCGTAGACGTCGAACACCCAGGCGCCCCAGGCGGCAAACCAGTTGTTGTTGTCGCCATAGAGCACCGTGGTGGTGTCGGCGGCGATGCCGGCCTGTTGCAGCAGTTTCTCGAAGTTCGCCTTGGAGGCGATGTCGCGGCGCACCGGATCGACGAGATCGGTGTGCCAGGCGAAGTTCACCGCGCCCGGAATATGGCCACGCTCGAACAGGCCCGGATTGACGCTGACCTCGACGAGACGGACCTTCGGATTGTTGAGGTTCTTCTCGACCCAATCGGTGTTGACGAGGAAGTCCGACGCGGAGGCCGAGACGGACGCGAAGCCCACGGCCGCAGCGACGGCCAGACCCTTCACCCAGTTGTTCATCATGTCTCTCCTAGCTGCGGCGGCGCGCGCCGCGATTCGCGGGACGGCGCCGCGGTCATCGCGCGCGCCCTTTGCCTTCCCTCAAACCTTGCGCGGATATTACGCAGAGTTCCGGTGAGCGCAACAGAATAATAACACTTAAAATAAGTGTGATAATTATATATACATTATTTATATGTTATTAGTTTGAGATGAAAACGCGGCGCGCCGATCCGGCGGCCGCGTTTTCCGACGCAAATAGCTTTAGACGCCCTTGCAGATGACGTTGAGCAGCGCCTGACGGCCGTCGCCGATCGCCTTCATGGCGCGATCGAGCGCCTTGGGCATGTCGGCCGGATCCTTGACGCATTCGCCATAGCCGTCGGCGACCTCGACCGCCTTCTCGAACTTCGACGAGCCGGCTTCGAAATAGGTCAGCGGCTCGCGGTTGCTCTTGGAGGCATAGCCGGTCGGATAAACCTCGTGCGTGTTGCGCTTCACCGCGCCCCACATCTCGTTGTTGAAGACGATCGTGAGGATCGGCAGCTTCTCCGCCTTGGCGACGTAATGCGCCGGGATCGGATTGCCGAACATGTAAGCGCCGTCGCCGCAGGTGGCGATGACGGTGCGGTTCGGCTGCGCCATCTTCACGCCGAGCGCGGTGCCGAGGCCCCAGCCGAGCGCGCCGGCCGCGCCGACGCTGAACATGGTGCCCGGCTGGCTGAAGTTCATATGCTCGAACGTGACCGGCGATTCCTTGATCAGGATGCCGTCCTTGCCGCGCACCTTGTCGAGACAATGGGTGATCCAGGCCGGATGCAGCGGCGCTTCGCTCTTGCCCTTGGTCACAGCTTCGGCCCATTTGGCGCGCTGATCGGCGCGCATCTCGCCGAGACGCTTGGCGCGGTCGCCGATGCGATCTTTGGCGCGGCCGACCTTCTCTTCGAGCGCGTCGGCCAGCGCGTTCATGCTGGCGGCGACCGAGCCGGAGATCGACACGTCGCTGTTGAAGCCGCGGATCGGATAATTGCTGTACATCGGATCCATCGAGATCTGGATGATCTGGCAATCCGGCTTCGGGCCCTTCTTGTTGGGGATCCACGGCACGTCGCTCTCGATGACGAGGATGACGTCGGCTTCCTGCAGGCGCTGATCCGGGTTGTAGCCGAGATGCATCGGATGGTCGGTCTCGAGCGCCACATAGCGCGGCTTGCGCTGATAGACCGGGATCGAGAAGACGCTGGCCAGCCGCCCCATCGCCGCGACTTCAGCGGCGTTGCGCCCCGAGCTGGCGGTGATGATCATCGGATTCTCGGCCTTGGCGATGATGTCCGCCGCGCGCTCGATGGCCGCCGGGTTCGGATAGGCCGGCGACGGAATGGTGCGGCGGGTCGGCGAGGTGAATTGGAAATTGCTGATGTCGCGCGCCAGCACTTCGCGCGGCAGGCGCAGATAGACCGGGCCGGCCGGCTCGGCGGTCGCCATGGTGATGGCGCGGTCCACCGTCGATTCCAGCACTTCGGCGTTGGGCAGCTCGTAATCCCACTTGGTGAACTCGCGCGCCATGGCGCCCTGGTCGCGCATTTCCTGCGGCCAATGGATCTCGCCGGTGCGCGCGCCGATCAAGCCGCCATCTTCGCTGAACGGCGTGCGGCCGGCGCTGAACAGCACCGGGATGTTGCCGCGCCAGGCGTTCAACAGGCCGCAGAGCGAGTTGGCGGTGCCGACGTTGACATGCACCATCGCCGCCTGCACGCGGCCGGAACCTAGGAAATAGCCGGTGGCCATATGCACGGCGACGTTTTCGTGCGGCACGGTGACGGGCGTCGGCACCTTGACGCCTTCGGCCTGCAGCTTGGCGTAAGCTTCGATCAGCGGCGCGAAATCGGTGCCGGCATTGGCGAACAGATAATCGATGCCGCGATCCGACAACAATTGCAGATAGGCTTCGGCAACGGTGCCTGTCGCGATGGTCTTGTTCGCCACGTGGTGTCTCCCTGTATGCTTGGCTACGCTGATTTTGCGCTAACATAGCGGTCGAGCTTTCCCCGCGCCAGACGCCAGACAGGGCAAAGATGACAAGTTCTGCGACAGTATCGTCCCGCACAGCGGAACAATACGACGCCATCGTCGTTGGCGGCGGCCACAACGGCCTCGTCTGCGCCGGCTATCTCGCGCGCGCTGGGTTGAAGGTGAAGGTCGTCGAGAAGCGCCACACGGTCGGCGGCGCAGCGGTGACGGAGGAATTTCATCCGGGATTCCGTAATTCCGTCTGCTCCTATGTCGTCAGCCTGCTGCATCCGCAGGTGATCCGCGACCTCGAGTTGGCCAAGCACGGACTGACGATTCTCGATCGGCCGTCGGGCTACCTCTGCCTGCTGCCGGGCGGCGCGGCGCTGCAATTGCCGCGCGACGTCGCGGCGGCGAAACGCGAGATCGCCAAATTGTCCTCGCGCGACGCCCAAGCCTATGCCGAACTCGACGAAGAATTATGCGAGATCGGCATGGCGCTGGGCGCCGTGATGGCCGAGCCGCCGCCCAATTTCGGCGGCGGCCTCGCCGATCTGTGGCAAGCGCTGAAGCTCGGCAACAAGCTGCGCGCCCTGCCCGGCCGCCTGCAAGCGGCGCTCGCCGAATTGATGACCGCGAGCATCGGCGATTACGTCGCCGCGCGCTTCGAGCGCGAGGAATTGCAAGGCGCGCTCGGCTTCGAGGGCGTGATCGGCAATTTCGCCAGCCCCTATCATCCCGGCACGGCCTACGTGCTGCTGCATCACATGTTCGGCGAGGTGAACGGCCAGCCCGCCGCGTGGGGACACGCCGTCGGCGGCATGGGCGCGATCACGCAGGCGATGGCGCGCTCCGCCGAAGCGCGCGGCGCGCATATCGAAACCTCCTCGCCGGTGCGCGAGATCATCGTCGAAGGCGGCAAGGCCCAGGGGGTCGTGCTGGAAGACGGCCGCGCGATCCGCGCGAGCGTCGTCGCCGGCAACGTCCATCCGCAAACGCTGTTCCTCAAGATGATGGACGGCGGATCGCTGCCCGACGATTTCCGTCGCCGCATTACGCATTGGCGCTCAAAGTCGGCGACGTTCCGCATGAACCTGGCGCTCAGCGAATTGCCGGCCTTCACATCGCTCGCCCGGGACGCCGACGCCGCCGCGCACATGAAAGGCAGCATCAACATCGCGCCGTCGCTCGATTATCTGCAGCGCGCCTACGACGACGCGCGCGCCTCCGGCTGGTCAAAAGCGCCGGTCGTCTCGATGAACATTCCGAGCGTGCTCGATGATTCGCTCGCGCCCAAGGGCGCCCATGTCGCCAGCCTGTTCTGCCAGCATTTCGACTTCGATCTGCCGGACGGCCAAAACTGGGACGATGCGAAGGAGCGCGCCGCGGACCTCATCATCAACACGGTCGCCGAGCACGCGCCGAACCTGAAACGCGCCATCGTCGGCCGCCAGGTGCTATCGCCGCTCGATCTCGAACGCGAGTTCGGCCTGATCGGCGGCGACATCTTCCACGGCGCGATCCACCTCGACCAGATTTTCAGCCTGCGCCCGGCGGCCGGCTATGCCGACCACCGCACGCCGATCGAAGGGCTTTATCTTTGCGGCTCGGGCGCGCATCCGGGCGGCGGCGTCACCGGCCTACCCGGCCGCAACGCCGCCCGCGCCATCCTCAAGGACCGCTGACGCCGCCTCACGCGCCGATGGCGAGATCGGCGAATTTCCCGGTGTCGAGCAGCACGACTTCCTGCGGGCGCGGCAGCTTCAGCACGCCCTCCTCGCGCAGCTTGGTCAAGGTGCGGCTCACCGTCTCGACCGTCAGGCCGAGATAATCGGCGATCTCGGCGCGGCTCATCGTCAAAGTAATGGGGTTGCCGGGCTTGCCGCGCTTCTTGGCGCGTTCCGACATGGTCAACAGGAAGGAGAGCAGCTTTTCGCGCGCGGTCATGCGCCCGAGCAGCAGCATCTGCTCCTGCGCGGCGGTCAGCTCGTCGTTGGAGATGCGCAACAGACGCTCGGTCAGCTTCTGCAACGCGCCGAACGCCGCGGTCAGCTCGCGGCGCTGAAAGCGGCACACCTTCACATGATCGACGGCTTCGGCGCTGTAGGCGTATTCGCTGCCGGATGACAGGCCGAGGAAATCGCCGGGAAAGAGGAAGCCGGTGATCTGCATCCGCCCGTCCGGCAGGCTTTTATAAAGTTTCACCGTGCCTTCCAGCACGTTGAAAACTTCGCGCGCCGGATCGCCTTCTTGAAAAAGAAGCTGGTGCGGCTCGCTGAAACTGTGGTGCGCCAGCTTGCTCAGCTTGAGCAACTCTTCCTCATTCATCACTCCGCAAAAAGTGATGTGGCGCAGGTCGCAGACCGCGCAGGAAGTTCCTGCGCAATGGCTAGGCAAGGAATGGCGCGCATTCGTCATGACGGCCGCGTCTAGCTGGGATTTGTTAATCGGTTCCAGCCTAGGCCGAGGCAGCGGAGAAACCAAGCTATTCGGATTATGTCTCTGAATAAGCATCATTTTTCCCCCTTGCTAGGCCACCGAAAGAAAGCGGCACAATTTGACCGAGATCAATGTTTCGTATTCTAACGATTATATCATTAGATACCTAATGAATTTTTGTTGAGCTATCGCCTCGAAGGGAGAACATCATGAGCGACGCCACTTTCATCGACCGGTCCGGCCGCCAAACGCCTGATCACCACACCCACCGCGACCATTCGCTGAAATGGTGGGAGCCGATCATCGTGCCGAAGGCGCGCATGGAGGCGGAGATGGCCCGCCTCGCCGCCCTGCCCGCCCCGAACAACGGCGTGCGCCGGACGATGATCGTCCATCCGCAGGATGCCATGCGGCTCGGTTTCGCGCCGGGCGTCGACGTCAGCCTCGACGTGCTGCTGCCCGGCGAGCGCACCAAGCCGGTGCGGCAGAATTCCTCGATCGTGAACTTCTGCATCAAGGGCGCCGGCTCGACCGTCGCCAACGGCAAGACGACGACATTCCAGCAGTATGACGTGTTCACCACGCCGTCGATGGCGGTGCATGAATACGTCAACGACACGAACGAGACCCAGGTGCGTCTACGCTATTCCAACGGCGCGCTGCTCGAGCGGCTCAACATCCATCTCATCGACGAGGATCCGCCGGAGCCGACGCGCGACAACCTCACGCCGGCCGCCGAGGACATCCGCGAAGGTCACAAGAATCCGTTCGGCACCTTCCAGCTCACCGACGACGGCGCTTGGCTGCTGCCTTACGAGAAGCTGGTCGCGCCCGATCCCGTCGCCATCAAGCCGCACCTGTGGCCGTGGCGCAAAGTGAAGACCGAGCTCGACAAGCTTGCAGCGCTCGGCCAGGCCTACAAGGGCCGCCGGCTCTATCTGCTCTACGATCCGGTGACGGGCCGCAGCAACGGCACCACGCCCAACTTCTTCGCCACCATCACGGTGCGTCCCGCCGGCATTTCCGACCGTCCGCACCGCCATGCCTCGGCGGCGATGAACTATTACTTCGGCGGCGAAGGCCATTCCATCGTCGAAGGCAAGCGCTACGAGTGGCAGGCCGGCGACTTCATGTTCTCCGCGCCGGGCTGGGCGACGCACAACCACGTCGCCGACAAGGGCCCCGTCTACGAGCTGACCATCCAGGACATGCCCTTCTGCATCAACAGCGACTGCCTGCTATGGCAAGAGGACATGAAAGGCCCGATCTCGCTGCTCGGATCGCACGCGGGCTTCAACACCAACCGGGCCAAGGCGGTGGCCGGCTAAGCCGGCCTCTCTCCCCCGCCTCAGTCCGCAAAGCCGGCCATGGCGCGAACCTCCCGCGCGCTGTGGCCGGCTTCTTTGTAGCTGCGGATCGAACGCGCGTCGTCGCGCTTGGCGAGGCGGCGGCCGGTCTCGTCGGCGATCAGCCCATGATGATGATAGGCCGGAGTCGGGAGATCGAGCAGGGCTTGCAGCAGGCAGTGGATATGCGTCGCGGCGAACAGGTCCTCGCCGCGCGTCACCAGCGTCACGCCCTGCAAGGCGTCGTCGACCGTCACGCTGAGATGATAGCTCGTCGCGATATCCTTGCGCGCCAGCACCACGTCGCCGAACAGCTCGGGGGTGGCGACGACCTCGCCTTTGCCGCGATCATGCCAGCGCAGCGATCCGGTGCGTGCGAGCGCCTTCGCCATGTTCAGCCGCAGCGCATAGGGCTCGCCGGCGGCGATGCGCGCTTCGCGCTCTGGCGCGCTCAAATGGCGGCAGATGCCGGGATAGACCGGACCGTCCGGCCCGACATGCGGCGCTTCGCCGGCGCGCGCGATCTCGTCGGCGATGTCGCGCCGCGTGCAGAAGCAGGGATACAGCAGTTCTCGTGCCGCCAGCTTGTCGAGCGCGACGCGATAGTCGGCGAGATGCTCCGACTGGCGGCGCACGGGTTGCGGCCACGACAGACCGAGCCACGCCAGATCCTCATAGAGCGCGGCCTCGAACTCCGGCCGCGAACGGCCGCCGTCGATGTCCTCGATCCGCAGCAGGAACCGTCCGCCCGCCGCGCGCGCCGCGGTCCAGGCGAACAGCGCCGAATGGGCGTGGCCGAGATGCAAAAGCCCGGTGGGGCTCGGCGCGAAGCGGGTGACGGTCTCAGGCACAGACTGATCTCTCATGCGCATCAATGGGCGAGGATCGGCACTTTACCGCGCCCGGCGGCCAGACCTATCCTGAAAGCAATCGGCCTATAAAAACCTCGCCGATCACATAAGCCTGGGGAGGCTCGCATGAACAAGACGCTGACGCCCTTAGCCTGCGCGTTCGCCACCGTCGCCCTGTCGACGCTCCTGACGCCGACGCCCGCCGCCGCCGATGCGGTCGGGGACTTCTATAAGGGCAAGACCGTCAATCTCATCATCGGCTACGCGCCCGGCGCCGGCTACGACACTTACGGCCGGCTGATCGCGCGCCATTTCGGTCGCTTCCTGCCGGGCACGCCGAACATCGTGCCGCAAAACATGCCCGGCGCCGGCAGCATCAAGGCGGCGAACCATATCTACAACGTCGCCGCCAAGGACGGCAGCGTGCTCGGCATGTTCGCCTCGTCGGCCGCGTTCGAGCAGATGTTCGGCGGCGAGGGCGTGCAGTTCGACACCGCCAAATTCACCTGGATCGGCAATATCGACGAAAGCATCGGCACCTGCGGCGTGTGGCACACCACCGGCGTGGAGAATTTCGACCAGATGCTGAAGACCGATCTGGTGTTCGGCGGCAGCGGCGCCGCGGCCGTCACCTCGCAGCACGCGATCGCGCTGCGCAACCTGCTCGGCGCGAAGATCAAGCTGGTGCAAGGCTATAACGGCGCGCAGGACGTCAAGCTCGCCATGGCGCGCGGCGAGGTCCAAGCCGGCTGTGGCATGGCCCTCTCCTCGCTCAAGTCGCAACATGCGCAGGAATGGAAGTCGGGCCAGCTTCGGCCGATCATCCAGCTCGCCATCGAACGCAGCCCCGACCTGCCGAACGTGGCGCACATCTACGACTACGCCAAGGACGAGGAGATGCGCCAGGTGTTCGATCTGGTGTTCGGCCGCCATGTCATCGGCCGGCCGCTGTCCGCCCCGCCAGGCGTGCCGACCGACCGCAAGCAGGCGCTGCGCAAGGCCTTCATGGACACGATGCAGGACAAGACCTTCCTCGCCGACGCCGACAAGCTGAGGCTCGACATCACTCCGTCCGACGGCGAAGGAGTCGAGAAGCTGTTCGCGCGCTTCTTCAGCTACCCGAAAACCGTGGTCGCGAAGGCCGTGGCGGCGATGAAAGAATAGCTGGGGCGCGGTCGCTCACGCCTGGGCGGCCGCGTTCTTCTTCGCATTGGCGGCAATGTAGCCGACGGCTTCGTCCGTGGTCATGACGTCGCCGAACGCGAGGTAGAAGTTGAGCAACGTGGCGGCCTGCTCCTCGTCGCTCCCGGCGGCGAGGCAATCGCTCACCATCGCCGTCTGGAAATTCAGCATGCAGGCGTCGCGCGCCGTCGATTCGCAACAGACGCTAGTCGAGGTGCCGGCGATCAGCAGCGTTTTGACGCCGCGCGCCCGCAGGACCGATTCGATGTCGGACGCGCCCTGGATGAAAGCCGAAAAGCGGGTTTTATCGACCACGGCGTCGCCCGGACGCACATCGAGGCCCGCCCATAATTCGTGGCCGACCGAGCCGGGCTTCAAGACTTCGGCGCGCTTCGCGCCGCGCGACGGATGCGACAGCTTCTCGTAGACCGTCGACCAATTTTCGAACGATTCCGCGCTCGCCGTGTTGCGGACCCAGACGACCGAACCGCCCGCGGCGCGCAACGCGCCGGCCAGCCGGTTGACGTTCGGCACGATCTCCGGCGCGCCCGGAATGAAGCTGAGGGCGACGCCTTCCAGCATGTAGGCGTTCTGCAGATCGACGACGACGAGAGCCGCGCGCGCCGGGTCCATGTCGTCATAGACATGACGCTTGCCGCGCCGCGCGATCACCCGCCGCTCGGCCCACTCGGGCATGACCGTCTTGTGCATGGCTTTATCCCCCTCTGTGAGCCGACCGGCGTTATTATCGGGCCAAGCGCGCCTGCGGCCAAGCCATGACGCGCCGCTCACGTTTCACCGAAGGAAATCGGCCCCCATGGATACCGACCGCATCAAGCTCGAAGCCCGCCTGTTCGCCAGCGAATATCTGCTCTGCAACCTCTACGCCATGATCTTTCGCGGCGCGCCCGACCCGGCGGCCGCGGTCCAGGCGTTCGGCGGCGACCTGCGCCGCCACATGGAAGGTTTCGCCGTCGCCGGCCTGGAGCCGGCGCAGTCGGATGCCTTCGCCGGCGAGGTGCGCGACGCGCTCGACATCCTGCTCGGGCAGCTCGGCCGCATGATGGCCCAGCCTCAGGCGTCCGACGGAAATCCGCCGGCCCATTGAGCGCCGCCTGATCCGGCCAAGCGCGGCGTGCGTAGGAGACTTATGGCTTTACCCGCGCTTGGTGGATCATGACGCCTAGGACCGCCTTCCTCGCCGCCGCCCTCGCCGCCGCGTCTTTCGCCCCGGCCAACGCCCTCGCCTGGCCCGACAGCGCCGTCAGCCGCGACATCGCCTTCGCCGTGACGCGCGCCGGCGAACCGATGGGCAGACACAGCCTGTCTTTCCGTCAGGACGGCGAAAATCTCCATGTCGATATCGCCATCGAGCTGGAGGTGCGGCTCGCCTTCATCACCGTCTTCCGTTACAGCCACCGCAACAGCGAAACGTGGCGCGACGGCCGCTTGGTCCGACTCGAAACCACGACCAACGACGACGGCACGCGCCATCAAGTGCGCGCCGAGGCGACGGCCGAAGGATTGCGCGTCACCGACAGCGCCGGGCGTAGCTACCTCGCGCCGGCCGACACGATCCCGACGAGCTATTGGAACAAAGAGACGGTGCGCCGCGGTGAGTTGCTGAACACCCAGACCGGCAAAATGATGCCGATCCGCATCGAGCGGCGCAGCGAATCGACCGCCGCCCTCGGCGCCGCCGACCATTACCGCCTGGTCATGATGGACGACCGCGACGGCACGCCGATCGACGTATGGTACGACAAGCAAAGCCTGGCATGGGTGAAGCTGGCCTTCGAAGCGCGCGGCTCGAACGTCGACTACGCCCTCGCGGCCATCGGCGAGCCGGTGCAACAGGCGGCTAAGTAGCCGCTAGTCCGGCAGCTTGCGGAAGAAGATGAACACCTGGCCGACTTGCACGCCGTATTTCGTCATCTCGGCCTTGTTCAACACGGCTTCGGCGTCTTGGCGAAACAGCCAGTCGTCGAATTGCACGCGCACGGGCCCGCTATCCGTCTTTAAATCGACCGTATATCGCCAATTGAACGCCCGTCCCGCCGCCGCCCCTTTGGCGACGCCGACCACGTCATCGGCCCGCCCTTCATAGGTCCCGTCGGGAAGCTTGACGATGCGCCAAACGCGGCGGTCGCGCTCGCCATCGTCATAGACGAAATCCTCTTCCAGCACCAATTCGCGCCCGTCCCAACGGCCGACCAGATCGACGACGAATTGCCGGCGCACGTTGCCGAAACGATCCTCGAACAGGCCCCAAGCTTTGGCGCGCCCGGAGAAATATTCCTCGATCCGCATCTCTGGCTCGCTCGCGGCGTAATCCTGCAACGCCATCCCGCCGCAGCCGGACAGAGCCGTCGCCATCGCCGCCCATAAAACCCATCGCTTCAGCGCCCGCGCCATGGTCATTCTCCCGCTTTCGTCCGCATCAAAGCCAAACGGCTGGCGATCTCGGCGTGCCGCGCCGCCGTCAATGGATAACGCGCCATCAACGCGACGGCCGCGAGCTTGAACGCGATCGGGACCAAGCTGTAGAGCGCGACCAGCATGAAGGGCGCGGACTCGGCCCATTCCAGCAGCGGAAAGGCGACGCCGACGGCGAGCGCGAGCGCCAGCTTGGTCGCCATGCCCCATAACGCGAAGAACAGTCCCGCGCGCCGTTCGCCCGATTCCGCCGTATCGACATCCACGACATCGGCCTGCATCGCCGGCGGCAGGACCAAGTCCGCGCCGAGACAGAGCCCGGTCGCCACGCAGATCGCCGCGAACCACCAAACATCGCCCGGGCCGAGCAACGGCACCGCCGCGAAAACCAGGCACGAGACGAGCATCGCCGCGCACCAAACCTTGTGCTTGCCGTAGCGGTAGCTGAATTTGAGCCACAGCGGCACGGCGGCGATGCCGGCGAGGAAATAGACGAACAGCAGCGCGCCCGCCCGCTCGGGCGCATGCAGCGCGCGCTCGACGAACAGCAGGAACAGGGTGGCCGGCAAGCCGTTTGCGAAGCCGTTGAGCAGATAGGCGGCGATCAAGCGGCGAAACGGCCGGTTGCCGGTCAGCACGCGCCAACCCCGCCGCAGAGAGACTCCGACCGTCTTCGGCGCGGCCGGTTCGGGCACGCGCCACGCCATCAGCGCCGTGCAGATCGGCAGCAGCACAATCACGCCGATACCGACCCAGCGCAAAGCCGCGGCCGGGCCCTGCCCGTCGAGCAGCGCCAATGCGCCCAAGGTCGCCAGCGTGCCGGCGAGGATGAAGGATTCGCGCCAGGCGGCGATGCGGCTGCGCGCGTCGTAATCGGCGGACAGTTCCGCCGACAGCGCCGACAGCGGCAGGATCATCATCGTCCAGCCGAGATAGAGCGCGACGCTCCATAGCATGAGATGCGCCGCGCCCGCGCCTGACGGCGGCGCGAACAGCATCCAACAGGACAGCATAACGAGCGGCGCGCCGGCCACGATCCACGGACGCCGGCGGCCCCAGCGCGCCGGCAAGCCGACGCCGCGATCGCTCAGCCAGCCGATCAGCGGGTCGCTGACCACATCCCATAGCCGCGCGGCGAGCAGGATGACGCCGACGGCGGCAAGCCCAAGCCCGAGATTATCGGCGTAGTAATTGGGCAGATAGATGTAGACCGGCAGGGTGAGCGCGGCCAGCGGCAGGGCCGGCGCGGCATAGGCCGCGAGCAGCGATCGTGCGAGCCGCATATCCGTATCTCCGTCTCGGTTCAGACGCCTTACGCGACGCGCGCGGAACCGGATGTTGCCGAAAAGCCCCGCCGATCCGGGTTTCCATCCGGAAACCTATGGACAGGGCGCGCGCCAGCGCTCATGTAACCCGCCCCGCCCCTTCGCCAGTTCCGTCATGACCTCCCGCCAGTACAAGATTCTCGCGCTCACGCTCGGCACACTGACCGCATTCGCGCCCATGTCGATCGACATGTATCTGCCGAGCTTTCCGACCCTGCAGCGCGAATTCGCCGGCCATCCGGGGCTGGTGCAGGCGACGCTGTCGATGTTCTTCGTCGGGCTCGCCATCGGCCAGGGCGTCTACGGCCCGATTTCCGACCGCTTCGGCCGCAAAGCGCCGCTCTACGCCGGCATCGCGCTTTACATCGCCGGCTCGCTCGCCGCGGCTTTGACGCCGAGCCTCGAAGGCTTGGTCGCCGCGCGCTTTCTGCAAGGCATCGGCGGCTGCGCAGGCATGGTGATCGCGCGCGCCGTCGTTCGCGACCTGTTCGACGAGCGCGATTCGGCGCGCATGTTGACGACGCTGATGCTCGTCATGGGCCTCGCGCCGATCCTCGCGCCGCTCGTCGGCGGACAATTGCTCGCCGCCTTCGGCTGGCAGTCGATTTTCTGGGCGCTCACCGGATTCGGCGCGATCTGTCTCGCCCTCGTTGCCTTCGCGCTACGCGAAAGCCTGCCGCGCGATCAGCGCGTGCCGGGCGGCGTGACGGTCGCCTTGGCCAATTACTGGTTCCTCATGCGCGATCGGCGGTTTCTCGGCTATGTGCTGACCGGCGCCAGCGTCATGGCCGGCATGTTCGCCTATATCGCCGGCTCGCCCTTCGTCTTCATCGAGCTGTACGGCGTGCCGGCGGAGCATTACGGCTTCCTCTTCGGCCTCAACGCCATCGGCCTGATCGGCGCAAGCCAGATCAACCACCGCCTGCTGGCGCGCCATAGCGGCCGCGCCATCCTGCGCGTCGCCACCATCGGCTATGCCGGCGCCACCCTGCTCGTGGCC
Source organism: Alphaproteobacteria bacterium (assembly GCA_046297835.1). Classification (GTDB taxonomy): domain Bacteria; phylum Pseudomonadota; class Alphaproteobacteria; order SMXQ01; family SMXQ01; genus CAMAVH01. The sequence continues at coordinate 334,001 of JBKBHI010000003.1, forward strand.
TTGAACGTGATGACCGGCCTCGGCGGATTTGTCGGCCTGCTGGTGCCGCTGTTCTTGTGCGTCAGCAGCTTGGGCTTCATCGCCCCCAACACGGCCGCCGCCGCCATGGCGCTGCACGGCCGCATCGCCGGCGCGGCCTCGGCCTTCCTCGGCATCCTGCAGTTCGGCGTCGGCGCGGTGCTGGCGGCGCTGGTCGGCGTACTCGCCGATGGCACCGCCCGGCCGATGGGCCTGCTGATCGCCGGCTGCGGCCTTTGCGCCTTCGCCCTGCAGCACTTCTGCCTGCGCCGAGCCGACTGATCGCGCCGAAAAGCCCAGTTCCAGCGGATATATATTTCCTGCATGACAGCTAAGTAATTAATAATCGTTTGCAACAACTAGGCTGCATGTTACATCGCGGACGTTAAAGCCCCTGCCCCTGGCCGAATAATCGCCAGATTGGCAAGGACTTAGAGGGTCAGCGTATGGATGGGGCCGACGGCGTCGTGACGCCGAACGCGAATATTTACGGGCAGAACGCCACGCTTGCGCCCGAGGCCACGCCTCGGCGCATCGACGTGCAAGAACTGCTGCGCGGCCAGCGCGAAGCGATCCTCACCCTGCAAGAGACCGAGTACCGCCTGCGCGTGACGAGCAAGGGCAAGCTCATTCTCACCAAGTAAGACGTTCGAGGCCGGCAAAACCGGCAAATTTTTTTACCCAGCCAGCGAGTTTTAGGTCGGACGCAGGTCCCTCCCGAATAGCCAGCCAGGTCGCACAGTCCCGCAACCCCGTTGGCTTACCGGAGGATTCCCATGCCTGACGACCATCGCAAGCGCCTCAGCCGGCAACATCGCCGCCTCGGCCTTGTCTCCCACAGCGTCATCGCCGCGTTCGGCCTTGCCGCCATCGCCGCCCATACGCCGGCGCACGCCGACGAAGCCGGGCAGGTCGCGCAAGCGGCCCCGCAACAGAGCGCCCCCGCCACCACGCTGCCGCCGGTGAGCGCCGAAGGCGTCAAGGACGAGGACTACAAGACCGACACGGTTAGCTCGCCGAAGATCACCACGCCGCTGAAAGACACGCCGCAGACCATCAACGTGGTGCCGCGCCAGCTGATCGAAGATCAAGGCGTGACCACGCTGCGCGACGTGCTGCGCAACGTGCCCGGCATCAGCATGCAGGCCGGCGAAGGCGGCGTGCCGCAAGGCGATTCGCTGACGCTGCGCGGCTTCGCCGCGCGCACCGATATGTTCATGGACGGCATCCGCGACTTCGGCACCTATTACCGCGACCCGTTCAACTACGAATCGGTCGAGGTCTCCAAAGGCCCGAACTCGACCTATGGCGGCCGCGGCTCCACCGGCGGCCAGATCAACCAGGTCAGCAAGAAGCCACTGGCCGGATTCTTCGCCGAAGGCACCGCCACGGTGGGCACCGACGAGACGCTGCGCGGCACGATCGACATCAACACGCCGATCGACGCCATTCCGAACGCCGCCTTCCGCCTCAACCTGATGGGCCATCAGAGCGACGTCGCAGGGCGCGATCTGGTGGAGAAAGAGCGCTGGGGCATCGCGCCGTCGATCACCTTCGGCATGAACACCGAGACGCAGCTCACCTTGAGCTATTTCCACCTGACGCAGGACGAAATGCCCGATCGCGGCGTCCCCTTCGTCAACAACAATCCGGCGCCGGTTGATCGCGACACGTTCTATGGCATCCGCGGCCGCGACTATTATCACGCCGAAGTCGATCTCGTGACGGCGGAGTTCAATCACCGCTTTGATGAAATGTTCAGCGTCCGCAACATGACGCGCCTCGGCCGCAGCGCCCACGACTACATCGTCAGCACCCCGACCGGCGTCAACTTCGGCGCCGGCACGATCAACCCGGGCTCGCACAATCGCGACGCGCTCGACACGATCATGATCAACCAGACCGATCTGACGACGAAGTTCGCCACCGGATCATACGATCACACGCTGGTCACCGGCATCGAAGTGGCGTCGGAAACCAGCGAAAACAAGGCGCGCACAACGGCGGGCACCTCGACCAGCCTCTATGATCCCAATCCCGATCGCGCTTTCACCGGCCCGACTTACTCGGGCGCTAAAACGGAAGGCGACGCCAACAGCGTCGCGGCTTATGCCTTCGACACCATCGCCCTCAGCCCGCAATGGGACTTCCTGATCGGCGGCCGCTACGACTATATCGACACCGAGGTGGCCTCGACCGCCGTCGGCGGCGCGGTCACGCCGTTCGGCCGCATCGACAAGGAATTCAGCTGGCGCACGGGCCTGGTCTACAAGCCCATGACCAACGGCAGCATCTACGCGTCCTACGGCACCTCGTTCAATCCGTCGGGCGAACGCCTGACGCTGAACGCCAACACCCAGTCGGTCCCGCCGGAAGAGACGCAGACCTACGAAGTCGGCACCAAGTGGGATCTGTTCAACGAGCAGCTCTCCCTGACCGGCGCGATCTTCCGCATCGAGAAGACCAATGCCCGCACGGCCGACCCGCTCGGCGGCACGGTGCAGGTGCTCGACGGCGAGCAGCGCGTCGACGGCTTCGAGCTCGGCGCCAGCGGCACGTTGATGCCCGGCTGGAAGGTCTATGGCGGCTACACCTACCTCGACGGCAACGTGATCAAGTCGAACACGGCCAGCCAGGTCGGCCGCCGCCCCATCAACGTCGCGCCGCACAGCTTCAACTTCTGGACGACCTACGACGTGACGAACGACCTGACCCTCGGCTTCGGCGGCCAGTATCTCGACAAGCGCATCCCCGGCAACGCCGAAAGCGGATTCGCCTCGAGCAGCACCAACGTCGTGCCGAGCTACATGATCTTCGACGCGATGGTGTCCTACAGCGTGACCGAGCAGGTCGCGTTGCAGCTCAACGTCTACAACATCACCGACGAAGTCTATTACGACGCGGCCTATTCGGGCTTCACGGTTCCGGGCGCTTCGCGCACGGCGCTGCTGACGTTGAAGTACGAGTACTGATCGGCGGCATTGCCGCCATGATCGGGGCTCCGCCTTGACTCCGGGGGCGGAGCCCCGACGCGTTTCAACCACGAGAGAGCGCCATGCTGCTGACCATCCCCGACGTCCTCAACGCGCAACAGGTCGCCGAGTGCCGCCAGGCGCTCGAAAGCGGCGATTGGATCGACGGCAAGGTCACGGCAGGCTTCCAGTCGGCCAAGGAAAAGGACAACGTCCAAATTCCCGAGGATTCGCCGATCGCCCGCAAACTCGGCGACATGATCTTGGCGACGCTCGGGCAGAACAAGCTGTTCGTCACCGCGGCCTTGCCGCTGCGCGTCTTTCCGCCGCTGTTCAACCGCTATTCCGGCGGCCAGTCGTTCGGCCTGCATCTCGACAACGCCATCCGCCACGTCAAGGGCGCGCCGGTTCGCGTCCGCACCGACATTTCCTCGACGCTGTTCCTCAACGATCCCAGCGAATACGACGGCGGCGAGCTGGTGATCGAAGACACTTACGGCGCGCACAAGGTCAAGCTGCCGGCGGGCCATATGGTGATCTATCCCGGCACCAGCCTGCACAGGGTCATGCCGATCACGCGAGGCGCTCGCTACGCCTCGTTCTTCTGGACGCAAAGCATGGTGCGCGACGACGTCAAGCGCGCGCTGCTGTTCGACATGGATATGACGATTCAAAAGCTGGCCGCCGACGCGCCGGACCATCCGACGATCAACCAATTCATGGGCATCTATCACAACCTGCTGCGGCAATGGGCGGAGTGCTGATTCTTCGCCGTCCGCGCGCCGGTTTTCCCGCGCGCCGCCGTTGAACACCAAGCCGTCACGCTCCCGGGGACCATCTCATGATCAAGAAAACGCTTTTCCAGCTTCACTGGTTCGTCGGCATCACCGCCGGCATCGTGCTGGCCATCGTCGGCGTCACCGGCGCGCTGCTCTCGTTCGAGCATGAAATCCTGCGCCTGATCAATCCGGGCGTGCTGCGCGTCGAAGCCCTGCCCGCAGGCCAGCTCTCCCCCGCCGAACTGATGACGCGCCTGCAAGCGGCAAATCCGGGGCGCAACATCCTGTCCCTGTCGGTTTCGGCCGATCCGACCGATTCGGCGCGCGTCAGCCTCAGTCTGCCGAGCGGCAATCAGGGCGATGCCCCTGCCGGCGGCCCTCCGGGACGGATGCGCGCCGAGAACCGCTATGTCGATCCCTATACCGCCGAACTGCTCGGCCAGCCGCGCGGCCAGCAGACCTTCCGGCTCATCATGCAATGGCATCGTTGGCTGGCCGCTGGCGATATCGGCAAGCAGATCGTCGGCGCATCGACGGTCCTACTGATCGGCTTGTCACTGACCGGGCTCTATTTGCGCTGGCCGCGCCGCCCGCTCGACTGGCGCGCCTGGTTCAAGCTCGACTTCAAGAAAAAAGGCCGCGGCTTTCTCTGGGACCTGCACGCCGTGATCGGCGCCTGGGTGTTGATCCCTTACGTCGTCATGTCGCTTTCGGGCCTGTTCTGGTCTTACGATTGGTATCGCAGCGCGCTCTATGTCGTGACCGGCACGCCGCGCCCGACGCCGCCGGGCGCGGCGCCGGCCCAGCCGCAGCGGAGCGCCCAGCAAGCGCATCCGGATAGCGGGGCGCCGCGCGCCCTGCTCGGCACGGCCGACGTCTGGACGATCTTCCTGCGCGAATCGGGCGGCTACAGCAGCGCGACGCTGCGCCCCGCCGCCAATCCGAACCAGCCCTACACGATCAGCTATCAAGTCCCCAACCCGCCGCACGAGCGCGCCAACAACACCCTCACGCTCGATCCAGTCAGCGGCGACGTGCGCAATCACCGCCGCTACGCCGAACTGCCGTTCGGCCAGAAGATCATGGCGAGCATCTTCACGCTGCACAGCGGCAGCTTCTTCGGCATGCCGGGCCTGATCATCTTCATGATCGCGAGCCTGGCCATGCCGCTGTTCGCCGTCACCGGCTGGATGCTCTATCTCGGCCGGCGCAAGATCAAGCGCGCGCGCCGCGCGGCGCTGGCGGCGAGCCATTCGCCGGCGGAATAGGGAGCGCGGCTCAGGCGAGGCGCAACATATGATTATCCCAGCGGCCGCCGTCGAGATAACGCGACGCGACGGGAGCGCGCGTTAGGCCATCAGCTCCCGCCGTCACGGCATAGCCGCCGCCCTGTCCGCTGGTGACGAGGAAGCCGCCATCGGTCCTCGGCGCCAAGCCGCAGCCGTCGGCGATCTCAACATAGCCCAGACAGTTTGCGCTCTCGCGATCCCATAGCGCGGTCGCGCCGCCGACCGGGCTGGTCGTCGCCAGCACGCGGCCGGACAGGTCGAACGCGACGCTGCCGCAATAGTTGCGCAAGCGGCCGAGCACGCGCTCGGGAAACGCCAGGGTCCGCAAGCTCTCGCCGGGCCGATTGAACGCCACGAGCGGCACCCGGTCGCTCGACGGGCCCTCGTATTGCATCACCACCGCCACCAGCCCGTCGTTCGCGACGGCGAGATGGCGCAGGCTAAGCTGGAACAATTCGTCAGGCAGGCGGGCGACATGACGGATGCGGCCGTCGCGCAAGCCGATATAGGCGAGCGACGAATCCATGTCGTCGATGTTGAGCTTGATGCCCGGCGCGTCGGGATCGGTGAGGATGCCGCCATTCGCGACCACCAGGGTCTCGCCGTCCGGCAGCAAGCGTATCTCGTGCGGATCAAGCCCGCCGCTGCGGTATTCGGCGATCCGCTTGTAGCCGTCCGCCGCGTCATAGACGCCGATCACGCCGTCGCCGGTGTCGTATTCCAGCTCGGTGACGTGCAAGGTCCGGCCCTGCGGGTCGAACGCGCCATGGCCGCAGAAACGCCGATTGTCGCTCGCTTCGACGCGATGGCGCACCGCGCCGCTCCGCGCGTCGGCGACGATCATGAACAGGCCGGGCCGGCGGCCGAAAGCCACGACCTCCTCGCGCCGCAGCGGATGCTGCGCGAAACCGTGCGCGCGCGCCGGCAAGGCGAGATCGAAGGCTGGCACGCCGGCCTCGTCGAAGCCGGCGAAGAACGCCTCCCCTGCCTTATCGACCCGCGCGCCAAGGTAGACCGCCTGCGACGGCTCTCCCCAAGCCAGGCGCGGGCCGGCGGCGAGCGCGGCGGCGGCCGCCGCGCCTTGGAGAAGACGGCGTCGCGTCAGCATCGCTCAGTCTCCATCGAGCGCGTTGAAGCCCACCGGCACGCCGAGCGCCGGCGCCAGCCGTTGCGCCAGCAGCGACTTCAGCGCTTTGACCTCGCGCGCCAGCTTGTCGAACTGCGGCCGAGTCTTGGCGTCGGCGACGCCGGCTTCGAGCGTGCCGGGAATGCCTTCGGCCGTGGCCAGCGTTTGGGCGAAGGCGCGCGTCAGCAACTCGTCCAACTCGCCTTCGCCGGCGATAATCTTGAGAAAAGCCGACGGGCTTTCACCGCCCGCCGCGCCGGCATAGAGATCCTGCGCCGCCCGCAGATTGAGCCGGATGTTCGCCAGCGAGCGGCCGCTGCGCCAGGCTTCCGCCAGACGCGGACGCGCCGCCTGGATCGATGCGCCGAGCGGCCGCGCCAGTTTATGGTCGGCGACCAGTTCGACGGCGGCGTAGAGCGACTTGAACAGCTCCAGCGTCGCTTCGCGGTGGCGCATGAAGCGGACATGCTCCGGCCCGGCCTTCTCGATGTCGCGCGCGTAGGCGTCCGGCCCCTCCGACCATTCGGCGTCCATCTCGCGCGCCATGGTCGCGAGATTAGCGGCGATGGCGCGGACCGCAGCGCAGGCTTTGTCGGCCTCCGGCGTCTTGGCCGCAAGCTTGGCCGCCGCGCCCTCGTCGTAGAGCAGACGTTCGAGCGCCGGGAAACCCTGCACCGCGACGCTGTCGGTCGCGATGGCGGCTTCGGTGATCTCGTCCGGCGCTTTCTTGGCAAGCAATTCGCCGAGCTGGCGGCCGACGCTGTTGCGCGGATCAGGCCAGAAGAAGATGCGCGAGCCGCGCGAGAAGAACTCCACCGGCCCGAAGCGCACGTGCTGAATGCCCTCCCAGCCGTCGAGCGCCGTCACGAACGCCGCTTGCAAGGCTTTCACGCTTGCCGCGTCGCGCGCGGCGCAGGCGTTCTCCGCCGCCGGCGGCAACCCGGCCGCGGCTGCCGCGAAAGCGTCGATTCGCGGCAGCACATGCCCGGCGATCACCGATTTGTTGAGCGCGAGATAATCCTCGTCGGTCGCCGCGGCGTGCGCGGGCGCGGCGGTGAGCAGCAGCAGGATGGTCAGCGAGCGCGTGAAAATCGGCATGGCGCACCTCATGAACAGCGGCTTACAGGGAATTGAGGAAAGCGAGCAGCGCCGCGCGCTCCGCCTTGCTCATGCGCGTAACGCGGTTTTTCGCCGGCTCGGCCTCGTCGCCATGCCAGAGGATCGCCTCCAGCAGGTTGCGCGCGCGCCCGTCATGCAGAAATTGCGTGTGGCCGCTGACGGTTTCGGTGAGGCCGATGCCCCACAGCGGCGGCGTGCGCCATTCGCGCCCGGAGGCCTCGCCTTCGGGACGATGGTCGGCCAGCCCCTCGCCCATGTCGTGCAGCAGCAGATCGGTATAGGGCCAGATGAGCTGGCCCGACTGCTCGGGCTGGCCCTCGATGTCGCGCGTGACGTATTTCGGCCGATGGCAGGCGGCGCAGCCCGACTCGTAGAACAGCTTCTTGCCGGCCAGCACCTGCTTGTCGCCCACCTTGCGCCGCGCCGGCACGCCGAGATTGCGCGAATAGAAGACGACGAGGTCCATCATCTGCGCCGTCACCTCGACCTTCTCGTCGTCGTCATCGCCGTTGGGCGCTTCGCGGCAGGCTTTCTGCGCCTCGGTGCATTCGCCGCCCGGCGTCGGCGACAGCGCGCTGGACAGGCCGATGTCGCCGAGGAAGGCATGCGCCACCTGCTGCTTCACCGTCGGCTCGCCGGCCTTCCAGCCCAAGCGGCCGAGCATCGGCTTTTGGAACTCGGCGCTCCACACGATATTGGGCTTGCCGGAAATGCCGTCGCCATTCTTGTCGTCGGGATCGGCGGCAGCGAGGATGTCCTTCTCGTCGATGGCTTCGAGCAGACCAACACCTATCATTTGTGGCGTCACGCGCGGCGACAGCATGACGTCGGCGGCCATCGGACCGTAAGCCAGTTCGGCGACCGAGTAGCTTGGCTTGCGCAGGCTGACGATCTCGCCGTCAGCCAGCTTCACCGGAACCTCCTCGTAGCCGATGACCATCTGGCCTTCCGGCTCGTGGCCCTGCACGGCGAAATTCTGCAACTGCGAGCCGTAGACCGGATCGGGGATGACGGTCGCGCGATGCGTCGCCAGGGCTTCGCGCTCCGCAGCGGTCTTGGGCGGCACGCTCAGGCGCAGGAACATCGAGACCGCCGTCTCGCCCGCCGTCGGCGGCGCGCCGCGCCCGTCCTTCAGATGACAGCCCTGGCAGGAGCGCGAATTGAACAGCGGCCCCAGCCCGTCCGACGAATTGGTCGAACTCGGCGACGAGACCCAGAGCTTGCGGAAGATGCCGTCGCCGACTTTGAATTCGAGCTGGCGCTCGAAGCTCATGTTGCCCGACGGATGCGAGAAAATGCTGAGGTTGACCGGCTTGCGCACGGTCGCGCCGCCGCCCTGGTTGGCTTCGTAGGGTTCGGCTTTGGCGAAGTTCTTGGCCGGCGCGACGATGCGCGCGAGCCGGTCGAGCGGATCCTCGCCAGCGGCAGGCTGTTGGGCGAACGCGCCAGATGCGAAAGCGGTGGAAGCGAAAGACGAAAGAGCGAAGGCCGCGATCGCGGCCCTCGCCCTTCCCTTAAAACTCCCCCGTCCGGCTTGGGCTCCGGTGGGGCTCATCGGCACCTCTTACTTCTGGAAGACCTTATCGGGGCTGTCCAGGCTGTCGGAGCCCTCGAACTCGATGGCGTCCAGCTTGAGCGAAGCGACGACGCGCTCGATGGCGCGGGTCTGCTCGGTCAGGCCGTCGACGAACGCCTGCACCACGGCGTTCCCTTCCGGGTTGTTGTCGCCGATCATCTGGTCATAGGCTTCGACCGTCTCGGCACGCTGCTTGAGGGCCGCGGCCTTCTCGACGGCGGCGGCCATCTTGGCGGTCAGCTCCTGCGCCGCAGTGGCGTCGGCCTTCATCGCGAGGCTTTCCAGGCTCGGCCCCTTCACGACGCGGCCATCGACGCGAGTGTAGCTGCCGGTCCAGACGTTGCGCATGCCGATCACGTCGTAATAGTGCGAGTTGTGCGTGTTGTCGGAGAAGCAATCGTGCTCCTCCTCCGGATCGTGCAGCATCAGGCCGAGCTTGGTGCGCTCGCCGGCCAGCTCGCCGTAGGACAGGCTGCCGAGACCGGTCAGCATGGCCGAGATGGCGGCGTCCGGCTCGCCTTCGGTCAGGCTGGTGCGGGCTTCGCCATCGGCGGCCCACTGCTTGACCATCCAGGCGAGATCGTCGATCAGCAACTGGGTCGCGACCTTGAGATATTCGCCGCGGCGGTCGCAATTGCCGTTGGTGCAGGCCGAGCCCTTGGCATAGTCGGTCCACGGACGGTTGCCGGCGCCCTTGTCGGTGCCGTTGAGGTCCTGGCCCCACAGCAGGAATTCGATGGCGTGATAGCCGGTGGCGACGTTCGATTCGACGCCGCCGACTTCCTGCAGGCTGCGCAGCGTGCGCCAGGTGATCTTGTCGGCGCTGATCGTCTTGCCGGCGTGGACGACCTTGCCGTTGGCGATGACGTTGGCGGTATAAAGCGGATTCTCGTCCGAGTCCGTGCCGTAGGACGCGTCGACATAGTCGATCAGGCCCTCGTCGAGCGGCCAGGCGTTCACCTTGCCCTCCCAATCGTCGACGATCGGATTGCCGAAGCGGAAAGCCTCCGACTGCTGATAGGGCACGCGCGCGTCGATCCAGGCCTTGCGCGCCGCCTGCATCGTCTGCTCGCTCGGCTTGGCGATCAGCGCCGTCACCGCCGATTGCAGCTTGCGCGCGGTGGAAAGCGAATCGGCATAGGTCGCCTGGGCGATATTGGCGTAGGTGTCGATGACGGCTTTCTTATCGGCGTCGGACTGGGCGAAAGCCGGCGCCGCGAGCATCGCGACCGCCAGGACGCCGCCCGTCAGGCCGGCGCGAAGGTTGGGAAAGCGCATCGTCATATCCCTAAATCTCCTACTTCTGATGTTCGTTCGATTTTCGTGAGCGCGGCGACGCCGAGGGAACCGGCGAAGGACGGGGCCAACCTAGTGCCGATGAGAATGATTGTCATCTGCATGATTTTGGTATGGCAGCGAGAGGAAAGCGCTATGGCCTGAACCTCGCCAGTCACGAATAAGACGAACGAGCGAAGCGAAAGCCGCAGAGAAATTTGCGCGGCTCGCCCGCGCGCATCGCGTTATCGCACGATGAATTCGAGCGGCAGGGTAAAGCTGTATTGCGGCCCGGCGATCTCGTCCGGCAGCGGCGGCAGCGGATCGACGCGCTGCATCAGCTTGGGAATGTCGGCGTCGAACACGGCGACGCCGGTCGGCTTCGTGATGGAATAGCCTAGCAGCTTGCCCTCGCGGTCGATCGTCATCTCGACCAAGGCGACGACCTTCTGCACGCGTCGATAGCTGCTGTTGGGCAGCCGGTGGTGGCGCTTGATGTGCGAAACGAGCATGTCGATATAGCGCGGCGGCGGGCCGGCGCGGCCGGCCGGCGCGGCGAGCGCGAGCTGGTTGGCCTGCGGCACGGGCAGCGGCGGCGCGGGCGGCGCGACGGTCTGGGCTGGCGGAGCCGGCGGCGCGGGCGGCGCCTCGACCGGCGGCGTCTTGACCGGCACCGGCTTGGGATCTGGGCGGCGCTGCGGTTTGGGCGGCGGCGGGGGCGGTTCGGGCGGCGCGGTTTCGGCGACGCTCTCGATGATGGGCGGCGGCTCCTCGACCACTTCCGGCTCGGGCAGCGGCGGCGGGGGCGGCGGCGGTGCGGTATTGACCACATCCGGCGCCAAGGTCGGCATCAGCATGACCTCGACGGCGAGCGACGGCGCGTCCGCATCCGCCGGCAAGGACGGCGCGGAATTGGCGAACTGGACGAGAAAGCCGACGACCACCGCGGCGTGCAGACACACCGAGGCCGGCATGGCCCAGTTGCGCTTGAGCGCGCCGCCGAGGCTCATGGCGTCACGCCGGCCGGACCGCTCGCGGGACCGCCGAAACCGCCGCCGCGACGGCCATGCTCGGGGCGGCCCTCGCCGCCGCGCCGCTGACCCGGCCCTTGCGGCGCGAGGCCGCGCGTGGCGTCGCCGGCTTCGGCGATAAGCGAGACTTTGGGAAAACCGGCCTGGCCGATCTTGCCGAGCAGCGCCATGACCGAGCCGTAGTCGATGGCCTTGTCGCCGCGCACGTAGATCGGCGCGTCGGCATCCTCTTTGCGCAACTCGCCGAGGCGCGCGATCAGCATGTCCTCGGCGATCTCGTTGTCGCCGATGAAGAACTTGCCGTCCTTATCGACGCTGACGACGAGCGGCTCGCGCGTCTTCTCGACTTTGGCGGCGTCGGTCTTGGGCAGATCGAGCGGCACGCCGACCATCATCAGGGGCGCCGCCACCATGAAGATGATGAGCAGCACGAGCATGACATCGACCAGCGGCGTCACGTTGATCTCGGACATCGGCCGATAGCCGCCGAAGTCCTCGTCGCCATCGCCGAAGCTCGGCCCTTGCAGACCGCCGACGGCCATCAGTGCGCCTCGCGCAGGCCGGAGGCGTGATTGGCCGCGACATGCGGCGCGCGGCCGCGCGCCATGCGGTCGCCGAGCAGGCCGATGCAGACGTTGAGCCGATGCGCCACGGCCGACAGGCTGCCCGACAGCTTGTTATAGGCCATGACGGCGGGAATGGCGGCGACCAGGCCGATGGCGGTGGCGAGCAAAGCCTCGGCGATGCCGGGCGCGACGACGGCGAGCGAGGTGTCCTTGCTCGCCGCGATGGCGGTGAAGCTGTTCATGATGCCCCACACCGTGCCGAACAGGCCGATGAAAGGCGCGGCCGAGCCGATGGTGGCGAGCATCGGCAATCCCTTCTCCAGCCGCTTCATCTCGTCGATCATCGTCGTACGCATGGCGCGCTCGATGCGGACGCGGCGCTCGAACCGGCTTTCGCTGGCATCCTCGTCGCGCCAAGCGCGCGTGCCGGCAGCGAGAATGTCGCCGATCAGGCCGTCCTCGTCGTGCGGCCCGCCGAGGATCACCCCGTCGCCCTGCAAGGATTTGGCGAAGGCTTCGGCGGCGCGGCGGGCGCGAGCGTAGCGCAGCGACTTGTCGAGGATGACTGCCCAGCAGGCGATCGACGCCAGCGCGAGGAAGATCATCACGGACTTGACGATGATGTCGGCCTGCATGAACAGGCCCACCATCGAATGATCGGCCGGCATCAAAGCCACATCCATTACGCGCACTCCCCGACTGGCGGCCGGGCCGCCGCGCGGCGGGCCGACCGATGCTGAGCTAAAATTCCTGGCTGGCGGCGCGCCCGGGGATGCCAGCATCCGGGGCGCGAACGATTCGCCAAGCGTCTAAGGCCGGAGGCAAGGGGGCCACCGACTGTCAGGCTTGGAGTAAGCCTATTGCGACCTACTCGCAATTTCATTTGGGCTATCGCAGCTAGACCGGAATCCGCTGGCTTGCTGAGTTTTGATTTCATGGCTCGGCGGCGGGGCGGCCGAAGCCGGCCCCGCCATCCCTTATTTGCCACCCACTGCGAAGGTAAGCGTGGCGTTGTAATAGGTGCCATCAATCTCAGGATTACCGGCCTTTTCTAAAAAATAGTCGGCGGCGACACCGGCGAAGGCGGCCTTTGGCACGGTAATCGTCACTTCACCCTTGGCATTGGATTTCATACGGCTTTTGCCATGTTCGCCGCTTAGGAAGTTTTCGTTAAAGCTGACGCCCGCTTGGGGTTGGCCATTGACCAGGACACGGAAGCTTAATTTAGTCCCCGGTTTGACTCGCGCGGGATCGCTCAAAGGAATGAGTTCGAGTCCCTGACCAAGGACGCGCGCGAAATCGGCGTCGGGACGCGCATAGAACTTGCTGAGCTTGAAGGAATCTCCCGCCTCGATCGCGTCTGGCACAGTCGAGCGCCCTTCACGCAACCAACCGCGTTCGCGCGATTTGGCCCAGATTCCGTTATCGAACACCACCATCAATGAGGCCGGCTGCGCTACAACGGCAAGACTTGCGGATTTATCTCCGCGCTTGATAGTCACATCGACAGGCTTACCATCGGTCGCGTAAGCCAAGGCTTGCTTTACTCGCGCTGGGTCATACGGATCGACCTTCGCGGCGTCGCCGTCGCCATATAGAACGTCGTAGCCATCGCCTTGCGGCGCGATCCACATGCCATGCGCCATCGCTTGGCTCGAGACCATAAGCACGCCTATCGCGAAAGCGGCCACGATCACATTTTTCAAGTTCTTCATCGGATATCTCCTTTTTCAGCGAACGATCAGAAGCTTTTAGTCAGAGAGACGAGCGCGGTAAGCGGCGCGCCGGCGACGATGCGAGTCGCGCCGAAGCCGCGTTCGTAATATTCGCGGTCGAACAGGTTGTAGACGTTGAGATTGACCTTGGTGTCCGGCGTCAGCCGGTAATAGGCCAACGCGTCGGCCTTGAAGTAGCCCGGCAACATCGTGCCGCTGCCCGTGCTGTCCGCCGCGCGGTCGCCGACAAGGGAAACGCCGCCGCCGATGCCGAAGCCGGCCAACGGACCGTCCATGAACTCGTAGACGCTGAGCAGGCTCAAGCTGTGCTGCGACACGTTGGCGAACGGCGCGCCGACGCGGATCGTGTTGTCCTTTGTCACTTCGGCGTCGATGTAAGCGTAGCCGCCGATCACGCGCCATTCCGGCGTGACGTTGCCGGCGACGTTGACGTCGAACCCCTGGCTGCGCACTTCGCCGGCCGCGATGCTGAATCCGGGATTGGCCGGATCAGAGGTGATGACGTTTTCCTTCACGATATGAAAGGCCGCCGCCGTCACGCTCATGCGGTCGCCGAACAGGTCGAACTTGACGCCGGCCTCGTAACCGATGCCGCGCTCGGGATCGAACGGCTTGCCGCCCGTGCCGGAGACGAATCCGGTATCGGCGTCGAGGTTCGGCCGGAACGATTCGGCGACGCTGGCAAACAGCGAGATGTCCGGGGTCAGCTCGTAAACGACGCCAGCACGCGGCGTGACGCCGTGCTGATACTGGTCGATCTGCGTGCCGTTGCTGCGCTGCTGCATCGTCTGGTCGTACCAGTCGATGCGAACGCCCGCCTGCACCTTCAATCGCGGCGTGATCTCGATCTGGTCCTGAACATAAAGACCATAGACGTCCGTCTGGTCTTTCAGGCTGGAGAAGCGGTCGATCGTCGGCTTCGCCTGGCCGTAAACGGGATTGAGGATGTCGATGCTGTAGGGATTGGTGCCCGGCGTGGAACGGTTGAGGATTTCCCGCGCTTGGAAATACTCATATTCCGTGCCGAACAACACCGTGTGGCGCATGCCGCCGAGATCGAGCTTGCCGACGGCTTCGATCTGCGTGGTGACGCTTTCCCAGCCGTAATCGCGAAGCTGATGCGTGCGCGTCAGCGTGCGGTTGTCGGCCTGCAAAGTCCCCGGCTCGGCGGTCCAGCCTTCAAGGCTCGCAGTTTTGCCTTGAAGGCCGAGGCGCAGCGTCCAAGCGCTCGAGACGTCGTGTTCCAAGCGGACGTTGCCGAGATAGTTCTCGTTGCGGATCTCGCCGTCATTCGGCTCGCCGAGAAACCGGGATGTCGGCAAGGCGCGCACCGCGCCCTGCACCGCGACCAGGCCGCGGTCGAAGACGCGCTCGTCCTTGACGAATTCCGCTTCGAAGATGACGCGCGTCTGATCGTTCGGCTGCCAGGACACCACCGGCGAGAAGAAATCGCGCTGGCTGTGGACGTGATCGCGGAAGCTGTCGCGACCCTCGCTGGCGGCGTTCAAGCGTCCGAGCAGGCTGCCGCTTTCGCTCAAGCCGAGATTGGCGTCGAGCGTGGCGCGCGCCGCGTCGTAGCTACCGTAAGAGCCGGACAGCGTCAGGCTGTCCTCGCCCGTCGGCTGTTTGGTGACGATATTGTAGAAGCCGCCCGGATCGCTGCGGCCGTAGAGCGCGCCAGAAGGGCCCATCATGGTCTCGACGCGCTCGATGTTGGCGGCGTCGGAAGCCGCGTCGTAGCGCCGGCCGGCGGTGAAGCCGTTTTTCGCCGAATTGCGCGTCGGCAAGCCGCGCACGTTGACCTCATAAACGTTCAATCCGCCGAAATTGTTGCCCTTGGCGACACCGCCGACATATTCGAGCGCCTTTTCGACGTTGCTGCCCCCCGCATCCTCGATCACTTCGCGCGGCACCACAGTGATCGTCTGCGGAATATCCTTGATATGCGTGTCGATCTTCGCGCCGCTCGTCGTGCGCGTCGCACGGTAGCCTTCGACAGGGCCGTCGCCGCGTTCGCGCAACGCTTCGCCCTCCGCCGAAACCGCCGGCAACAGCAAGGGCGCTTGCGGGGCGGCCTCTTGCCCCAAGACCTGCCCGGTCCAGCCGACCGCGCCGCTCATCGCCGCGGCAAGAATGATTCTGAAAGACGCCATGCTATTCCCCTCGTGATGCGGCGCTTTCGTCGGACGCGGACAAGCGTTCTCGTTCGCTTGCGCGGCATTCGTCCGCGCAAGCGCCCCACTTCCCTCGCCCGGCTAGATGCGCCAGGTCGTCGCCTTCATGCTTGGGTTCGCCTCATGCGAGGCGGCCTCGCCGGACACCCCGCCCGGCGCGCATTGGCAACAGAAATTCCGGCGGCAGGTCTCCTGGCTCGCGGCTCATATCGCTCGGCGTCGCCTTCCCGACGCGTGAGACGCATCAGTGGCCGTGACGCCGCGCTCGCCGCTCACAGTTGCGGGGGCAGCTCCGGATTGTTCACCGGATTCCCTCTGGCCCGTTGCGGGGCCGCCGAAGGTCGTGACGTATTACTATAATTAAAAAATTAATACGATTTGTTTGTGCGTCCACGGGCTGATGATTTGTTATGATATAACATATCATCTTTGGCAAGAGGAAATGCGATGTTCTACCAATCCCCCTCCTATGAGCCTGACCATCTCTCATTCGCTTTCGCACGCATCGCTCAAAGTGATGTCGCCTGTGTCGTCCACGAACGCGCGATGCCGGACAGCCTCGCCCTCTGGCTCGACGCTCTTCCTCTCTCTCAATTGCCAGATGGCCGAGTGCTGATCCGCCCAAGCCAAAGCCACGATGCCTTGGCTGCGATTTTCATGGCCAGCCGCACCTCTGCAGGGCCGATGCGCGACCTTCTCGCGAGCGACATCGCAGATTTGACCGCGCGCTTCTCCGCCTTTAGCGGTTCAGCGATGGTCGATCTGCGGCTCGAAGCTGTGACGCAAGATCATTGTTGGCGCTTTCACCGCGACAATGTGCTGTGGCGTCTCTTGACGACCTATCGCGGAGCAGGCACCGAATGGGTCGAAGCGCGCGATGCGGAACGCGCTCTTGAAACGCAGCGCGATTATTCCGGCTCGCTGAATCAATTGCAGCGCTTCGCGGTCGGAATGTTTAAGGGGATGGCGTCAAGTCCTGAGCTTGCCGTGCTGCATCGCTCGCCGCACATGCCTCGTCTTCAAAAAGCGCCCAACCGACAAGCGCGATTGCTGCTCTGCCTGAACTTGCCATCGGAAACCTCCCCCGAACCCTGGCGCTGAGGCCGTTCAAGGAGTCGCCGGCACGACCTCGAAATTCTGCAGCACCAAGCGGCACGGCTCGCCCTTGGTCTGCTTCAGGCAGCCATCGAGGCTGTCTTTCGCCGCCTGATCGGGCGTGCCGCGGCCGAAGGCGATGAAGCCGTTCTTGCCCGAAGTCGACAAGGCCATCGCCTTTTCCGCCGGCCGCGTGCGGTAGAGGTTGTTGTAATAGGCTGCCGCCTGCGGATTCAAAATCTGACGCACGGCGGCGTCGAGCGGCAGCGGATCGTAAGTCGGCAGATCACGCGCGCGCAGGAACGCGTCGAGCGCCGGAATCCAGCGCTGCATTCCGTCCGTCAAGCCGTAGAGATCGTGGCCGTCGCCCTTGAGCGGCGGGAACATGTGAAAATCGCTGATGCCGCCGCCGCCGACATAGGCCGTGTGCAACTCCCGCACATAGTCGCCGGGGAAAACCGAGTCGTTCTCGGCGTAGAGCCACAGCGCCGGCACGCGGCTGGTCTTGCCGTAGGCGGCGAAGACCGGCGGCAGATGTTCCGGCCGGCAGCTCGTCGGCTGGCTCGAACCGTCGCGCCGGCGCGAGGCGACGCCACCCGACATGTTGACCACCGCGCGCAAACCTTCGGGCGCGCGCGCCGCCAAGCCGAGAATGACCGCGCCGCCCACCGAAGTGCCGAAGCCGACGACGCGCCGCGCGTCGGCGTCCCCCCGCTTGGCGACGGCTTCCATCGCCGCCGCCATGTCGTCGATCTGGCCGCGCAGCGTGGCGGCGTAATCGCCCTTGCTGCACGACGCCAAATTGTAGGGAGCGCCGACCTCCGGTTCGCCGAAGCCGCGCCGCACCACGACCACCGACAGCCAGCCGCGCCGCGCGAATTCGCGCGCGATCAGCGTGTAGTTCTTCGGATCCACGGCCTGCCGTTTATCGGTTTCGGCGCTTTGGCCGTGCGTGATCAGCGCCACCGGCAGGCGGCCGACGCGCGCCGCTTCCTTCACCACCATAGCGCGCAGGCGATAGGGTTTGCCGTCGATAGCGACGCTGAGAAAGGTGTTCTCCACGGCGAGCGGCGACGGCGCGGCCATCGCCGAAAACGGCAGGCACAGCGCGGCGCAGACAATCGGCAGGTATCGCAATAATCGCAAGGTCAAGGCTCCCGCGGATCGCGCAGTGTGCCGCAAAATCTCGCGCGGCAAAAGCGCCCGCTGGCTGACCCTCAGGGGCAATGGTCCGGCGCGACCGCGCCGCCGCCGGTCCGGCGCTTATCCAGCTCCGCGAGCAGGGCCTGCTGCTCCTTGCGCGACAGGCCCTTCCAATCCTTGATCTCGCGGATCGTGCGCAGGCAGCCGCGGCACAGCCCGCTCGCCTTGTCGATCTTGCAGACGTCGATGCACGGGCTTTTGACCTTGCGCTTGCTCATGGCCTGCACGTGGGGACGCGATCAGCGCGGCGCAAGGACTGCGGCGACCTGATCGCCCTCGCCGCGCGCATTCAGCGCCTTGGCCTGGGCGGCGAAGGCTTTCATTTCGGCTTTGCCGAACAGCCGATGCGCCTTGCCGTGGCCCGCCGGATCGTTCAACGCGATGCCGCGGCGATATTGCTCCGAGCCCCAGAACTGGAAGCTGCCGGAATCGTCGATCATGCTCGTAACGCGCAAGCCGCAATCCTCGGCCAAGCGGCGCAAGCTGTCGCGGCTATGCAGGTAGAGATGGCGCGGCGCATCGAGCTGCACCCAGTTCTCGCGATATTCGCGCCACGCCGCCGAGCTGCAGGTCGGCACGCGCACGAGCACGCGCCCGTCCGCGCCGACGAGTTCGCGCGCGCGCGACAGCGCCGCCCGCTGATCGGGCATGTGCTCTAACGAATGGTGGAACATGACGAGGCGATAGGGTCCGGCGACGTCTTCGATGCGGCCGGGCCGCGCGATGACGCGGCCGTCGAACATGACCTCGCCGGCGAGAAAGGCGTCGACGCCTTCGGCGCGGCGAAAGCCGGCTTCGATCAGCGTTTTCACGCGGTCGCCGCGGCCGCAGCCGACATCGAGGATCGCGTCGTCCGGCCCGATGCCGATATCGCGCAGCAAGCGCAATTCCTCATTCGGCTTAAGCGCCGCGCACAGCCGGCCGAGCGCGCCGCCTTGACGCGCCGCCTCCCACCGCGCCGCCATGCGGCGACGCCAGCTCATGCGCCGGCCGTTCGCCGGCGCGAGGCTGTAATATTGCGAGGGATAATGGCGGCCAAGGTCGTCCGGAATCTCGGCGATCTGCAGACAGCCGCAATCGGCGCAGACGAAATAGTCGAAGCGCTCGCGGCTGCCGTACATCATTTCCGGCACGGACAGCGTTTCGGCGGCGAAACCGCCGCAGATTCGACAACGCGGATGATCGTGAACGCTCGCCAAAACGATAGAGCCCCGGGTCTCGTTTCGGACCCGACTTTATCGGAAGGGATGGTAGCGGAGGAGGGATTTGAACCCCCGACACGTGGATTATGATTCCACTGCTCTAACCAACTGAGCTACTCCGCCCCAGGCCCGTGACGCCAACCGAAGCTTGCGCCATTTTCCTATACGGGACCGGCACTTAGCCGATCCCAAGCCGCCGAACTCGAAAGCCCGGACGGCGCGGGGAAAGAGGCGTATAAGTCCCCCCTTCCTGGCTGTCAAGCGATGCTGGGAATCCGGGCTTTCGCCGCCCGTCCGCGATCCGGCCGCCTTACTGAACGAATGACCCGCACGCTGCTCCTGACCGCGACCGCCATGGCCGCCTTCGCCGCGCTGATCTATCTGCTACTGCCCGGCCTCGCCCAGCCCGATCCGCTCGGCAGCCTGTTGATGGCCGCCAGCGGCGCAGCCTGGGACTGCTACTCGCTGCACGGCCGAAAAAGTGGCGCGCCGCTGGCCGACACCGCCGGCAATTTCCTGCGCGCCGCGCTGTTCTGCCTGCCCCTGGCGGCCTACGCCATCCTGATCGACGGCCGCGCCGGAGCGGCCGGCATCGCCTACGCCATCGCCTCCGGCGTGTTTGCCTCGGGCTGCGGCTATGCCATCTGGTATCGCGCCCTGCCCGGCCTCTCGACCAGCCAGGCCGCCATCGTGCAGGTCATCGCCGCCGCGGGCGCGGTCATCTTCCTCTCGGAAGTCCTGACGCCGCGCCTGACGATCGCCGCCGCTTTCATTCTCGGCGGCGTCGGCTTGGCGATCGTGGCGCGACGGCCGATCAGTCGATCTTGAGCAGGTCGCGCACGATGATTCCGCCGCCGAGAACGCGCGTGCCGTCGTAGATCACGCACGCCTGGCCGGGCGCGACGGCCTTTTCCGGCGCATCCAGCAGCACCTCTGCCGCCCCGTCCGTCATGAACAGCGTCGCCGGCGCGGGCGGCCGCGTCGAACGGATGCGCACGCGTACTGGCAAGCCTTGCGCGGGCACGCCCTCGCCGAGCCAGTTGAGATCGCGCAGCGCAATGCGCTGGCGGCCGAGCGCGCTTTCCGGCCCGACGATCACGCGGCGCGTATCCGGCTCCAAGCGCACGACATACAGCGCCTCGCCGCCGGTCGCCGCGTCGCCGATGCCGAGGCCGCGGCGCTGGCCAACGGTGAAATGGAGGATGCCGTCATGCCGGCCGAGCGCGCGGCCGTCGAGATGGACGACCTCGCCCGGCTCACCCGCCTCTGGCCGCAGCTTGCGCACGACATCGGCGTAGGAACCGTTCGGCACGAAGCAGATGTCCTGGCTGTCGGGCTTGTCGGCGACGGCGAGGCCGTGCTGCGCGGCGAGCTCGCGGGTTTCCGCCTTGCTCGCCAAATGGCCGAGCGGAAAACGCAGCATGGCGAGCTGATCGCGCGTGGTGGCGTAAAGGAAATAGCTCTGATCGCGCGCCGGATCGGCCGCCATATGCAGCTCCGGCCCGTTCGGCCCGTCAAAGCGCTGCACATAATGCCCCGTCGCCAGCGCGTCGGCGCCGAGATCGCGCGCGCCTGCCAGGAGGTCGCGGAACTTCACCGTCTTGTTGCATAGGATGCAGGGAATCGGCGTCTCGCCGCGCAGGTAGGCGTCGGCGAAGGGCTCCATCACGTCCTGACGGAAGCGCGTCTCGTAATCGAGCACGTAATGCGGAATGTTCAGCCGCTCGGCGACGCGCCGCGCGTCGTGGATGTCGTCGCCGGCGCAGCACGCGCCCTTTTTCGCGACGGCGGCGCCGTGATCGTAGAGTTGCAGGGTGACGCCGACGACCTCGTAGCCCTCGGCGGCCAGCACGGCAGCGACGGTCGAGGAATCGACGCCGCCCGACATGGCGACGACGACGCGCGTGTCGGCGGGGGCCTTGGCGATACCCAGAGAGTTAAGGCCCATGGAGTTAAGGCCCAGCGCGTTCGGGCCCGCGTCGCGCGAAGCGCCGGGCGAATGCTGGGCGGGGGCCATGGCTTATCCCTGCCGGATCACTTCATCATGTTGCGCGTCTCGGACGGCAGCGTGACCGTGAGGCCGTCCAATTCGTCGCTCATGATGATCTGGCAACCGAGGCGCGAGGTTCGCGTCAGGCCGAAGGCGAGATCGAGCATGTCCTCCTCGTCCTCCGTGGCTTCGCTGAGCCGCTCGTAGTCCTCGGCCGAGACGACGACATGACAGGTCGAGCAGGCGAGCGATCCCTCGCACGCGCCTTCCAGCGAGATGTCGTTGGCGTGCGCGATCTCGAGCACCGAAAGCCCGACGGGGGCATCCACCTCATGGCGGGTGCCGTTGGGCTCGACGAAGGTCATCTTAGGCATTCGGGGCTCTCTCTCGAACTGGATGAATCACTGGGCGGCGCCGGCTTGCAGGCACGCGCCCGCCGCCTCGCGCAATTGGCTGACCGCGGCGACGATTTGCGCGATGGCGGTCTCGATCTCGGCCTCCGTGTTAAAGCGCCCGATGCCGAAACGCAAGGAGGCCCGCGCCGCCTCGTCCGACAGGCCGATAGCGCGCAACACGTAGGACGATTCGACCGACGCGGTGCTGCAGGCCGAACCGGCGGAAACCGCCAGGTTTTTGACGCAGGACATCAAAATCCCGGCATCGACCCCGTCGAAACTCACGCTGAGATTGTTCGGCAAACGCGGGCCGTTGCGGCCCGGGCCGTTGACATGGATGTCGTTCAAGCCCGCCAACAATCCGTCACGCAGGCGGTCGCGCAGCTTTTGCAGGCGAAGCGTCTCCTCCGCCATATGCTCGGCGGCGATGGCCGCCGCTTCGCCGAAGCCGACGCAGAGCGGCGCGGCCAGCGTGCCCGAGCGCATGCCGCGCTCCTGGCCGCCGCCATCGATCAGCGGCTCGAGTCGGACGCGGGGGCGGCGGCGCACGTAGAGCGCGCCGATACCCTTCGGGCCATAGACCTTATGCGCCGAGATGCTCATGAGGTCGATATTCATCGCCTCGACGTCGAGCGGGATCTTGCCGAACGCCTGCGCCGCATCGGTGTGGAACAATGCGCCGCGCGCGCGGCAGAGCGCGCCGATCTCGGCCAGCGGCGCGAGCGTGCCGATCTCGTTGTTGGCGGCCATGATGGAGACGAGCAGCGTCTCGTCCGTCACCGCCGCTTTCAACGCGTCCAGGTCGATGCGCCCGTCGCCGTCGACGGCCAGCCAGGTGACGCGGAAGCCTTGGCGTTCGAGGCGGCGCACGCTTTCCAGCACGCACTTATGCTCCGTGACCGCCGTGACGATATGGCGCTTGGCTCCGGCTTCCAGACGCTCTTGGAAATAGCCGGCGCCCTTGATCGCCAGATTGTTCGATTCGGTCGCGCCTGAGGTGAAGACGATCTCGCGCGCTTCCGCGCCGATCACCTTGGCGACGCGCTCGCGCGCATATTCCACGGCCGCTTCGGCTTCATAGCCGTACTGATGGTTCGTCGAATGAGGATTGCCGAACAGCTCGTTCATGTAAGGCATCATCGCGTCGCGGGCGCGCGGATCGAGCGGCGTCGTCGCGTGATTGTCGAGATAGATGGGATGTCGCTGGTTCATGACTCGTGTCTCTGCTGCGTGATTTAAGCTGCGGTGTTGCGATGGGTCTGGGCCGCGCGCGCGTAAATGGCGCTCCAGGCCGAAAGAAAAGTCTCGACGTCGCTCTCGACGTTGCGCCAGCCGAGACTGACGCGGATCGCGCTGGCGGCTTCGCCCTCCGGCACGCCCATGGCCTTCAGCACGTGCGACGCGCCGACCTTGCCCGATGAGCAGGCCGCGCCGGCGCTGACGGCGATGCCGGCGAGATCGAAGGCCATGACCTGCGTTTCGTTGGAGACGCCAGGCATGGTCAGGCAAGAAGTGCCGGCCAGCCGCGGCGCGCCCTTGGCGAAAATGCGCGCGGTGGGCGCGAGCGCCAGAACGCCGGCTTCCAGCGCGTCGCGCATCGCCGCGATGCGCGCCTGATCGGCAAGCGAATCTCCCGCTGCCGCCGCGGCCGCGCCGAAGCCGGCGATGCCCGGCAGATTTTCGGTGCCGCCGCGCCGCCGGCGTTCCTGCCCGCCGCCGGCGATCAGCGGCGCGATATCGAGGCCGCGCCGCAGCGCCAGCGCGCCGACGCCGAGCGGACCGCCGAGCTTGGCCGACGACAGCGCGATCATATCGACGCCGAGATCGGTCATGTCGCAGCGGACGCGGCCAGCGGCGGCGATAGCGTCGCACAGCACGAGCGCGCCGCGCGCGTGCGCCAGCTTGGCCGCATCGGCAACCGGCTGAAGCGCGCCGGTCTCGTTGTTGGCGAGCATGAGGCAGACGATGGTGTCGGACGCGTCGTCGCCGAGCAGCCGGTCGAGCGCGGCAAGATCGGCGACGCCCTCGGCATCGACGGCCATCTCCTCGCAAGCGGGCAAGGCGCGGGCGGCTGCCAACACGGCGTCATGTTCGACGGCGGAGACGATGGCGCGACGGCGGCCGCTGCCGACCACGGCGAGCGCGAGCGCTTCCGTGCCACCGGAGGTGAAGACCACGCCAGGAGGCGGCGCGCCGATCGCGGCGGCGACCTGCACGCGCGCGTCCTCCACCACCCGGCGCGCGGCGCGACCGAAGCGATGGACCGACGAGGGATTGCCGGCGAGATCGAGCGCCGCCAGCATCGCCGCGCGCGCGGCGGGCCGCAGCGGAGACGCCGCATTGTCGTCGAGATAAATGGCGGCCGGCATCGCGCGCCCTTATTCGGCGGCGGTCGCGCCGGTCGCCGCGGAGACCTTGCGCGTGATGGTGCAGGATGTGCCGAGCACGCGGCGCTCGCACACGTCGGCCAGGGAGACGGCGCTGAGGAACAGGTGGATGTGATTGCCCAACTCCTCCCACAGATCGTGGGTGATACAGCGGCCGTTGAGGCCGGTGCAGCCTTTCGGCGCGCCGGGCAGGCAGCGCGTGGCGCGGATCGGCTCGTCCACCGCTTGGATGATGTCGGCGATGCGCGTGTCTTCGGTGGCGCGGCCGAGCAGATAGCCGCCGCCCGGGCCGCGCACGCTGCGCACCAAGCCGCGGCGGCGCAGCCGCGCGAAAAGCTGCTCGAGATAGGACAGCGAGATTTCCTGGCGCGTCGCGATGTCGGCGAGCGGCACCGGCTTGCCGGCGCTGTGCTTCGCGAGATCGGCCATCGCCATCACGGCGTAGCGGCCTTTTGTGCTCAGCTTCATGCGATTACCGATGCAGGGCCTTGTTGCGCCCCTCGCCGTCGCGCGCCGCGCCCGTCTCGCGCTCGAACTCCTCGAGGCGGCGGCGCAGCGCCGTCACCTGGTCGGCGAGGCCGTCAATGGCGCGCGCCACCGGGTCGGGCAGATCGGCCGACGGCGTGCCATAGGCGTAGAAGCAATCGTCTGATGCGGCCTCGACCGGCGCGCGCGCCAAGCCGCTGTCGTAAGCGGCGCGCTGCGCCAGCTCGATCACCGCCGCGTCGCGATCCACCACCGCGCGCGCCGGAATGCCGACCATGGTCGCGCTGGCCGGCACGTCCTTCAGCACCACGGCATTGGCGCCGATGCGAGCGCCTTCGCCGACCGTGATCGGGCCGAGCACCTGGGCCCCGGCGCCGACGATGACCTTGTTCAGTAGGGTCGGATGGCGCTTGCCGCCCTTGAGCGACGTACCGCCCAGGGTGACGCCCTGATAGAGCGTCACGTCGTCGCCGATCACCGCCGTCTCGCCGATCACGACGCCCATGCCGTGGTCGATGAAGAAGCGCCGGCCGATCTGCGCGCCGGGGTGGATTTCGATGCCGGTCAGCCAGCGGCCGACCTGGGTCAGCCAACGGCCGAGCAGCAGGAATCCGCGCGTCCAGGCCGCATGGCCGAGGCGATAAAAGAACAAAGCATGAAAACCGGGGTAGCACAGCACCACTTCCAGCCGCGAACGGGCCGCCGGGTCGCGCGCCATCATCGAATCAATGTCGCTGCGAAGATGCTTGAAAAACATAGGGCCTGCCGTGGTATTATTCGATTATGACAACCATTCCAGCGCGTTGAGCCGCGCCGCGATCCGGGCCCGTCAATCGGGCGTTGCCCGCCGGTCGCAGCGCCCGAAACGCCTCGGCTCAGCGCCACCCTTCACTTCGGCCTCGGTGACGACCATATAGAATTCCCCTTCGCCGGGGTCAAGTTTAGCGGCCCATAAAAGGAAAAGCCTATGCGCATTACCCGACTCCAGAACTCAGCTATCGGCGCCTCCCGCGCCGCGCTGGTCTGAGGCCGCGCCGATGCCTGACGTGATTTTCAATGGCCCGGACGGGCGCATCGAAGGCCGCTATCAGCACAGCAAAGAGCCGAACGCGCCTGTCGTGCTGTTGCTGCATCCGCACCCGCTGCATGGCGGGACGATGAACAACAAGGTCGTCTACACCCTGTTTCACGCCTTCGCCAAACGCGGCTTCTCGGCCCTGCGCTTCAACTTCCGCGGCGTCGGCCGCTCGCAGGGCGGGTTCGACCACGGCATCGGCGAGTTGAGCGACGCCGCCGCCGCGCTCGATTGGGTGCAGGGACACAACCCGGACGCCTCGCGCTGCTGGGTCGCCGGCTTCTCCTTCGGCGCGTGGATCGGCATGCAATTGCTGATGCGCCGCCCCGAGATCGAGGGCTTTATCTCGATCTCGCCGCCGGCCGACCGCTACGACTTCACCTTCCTCGCCCCCTGCCCCTCGTCGGGCCTCATCGTGCAGGGCGACAAGGACGAGACCGTGCCGGAGGCCGATGTCGCCAAGCTGGCGCACAAGCTCGCCAACCAGCGCGACATCACCGTCGATTACAAGCTGGTCAAGGGCGCCAACCACTTCTTCACCGACAAGCTGCCGGAGCTGGAGAGCATGGTGGACAAGTATCTCGACAAGGCGCTCGCGCCCGGCAAGGTCGCCAAGGCGAGCTAGCCTCACGCGCGGCGGAATCGAACAGGCGGCGAGAGCGATCTCGCCGCCTGTTTTTTTGCCTGTCAGAGGCGCTACGCCGCGCGGACCCGCGCGATGAAGTCGACGACGTTGCTTTGCAGCGAACCCGACTGACGGGCCAATTCGCCTGCGGCCGAGAGGACCTGCGTCGCTGCCGCTCCCGTCTCGCCCGCCAGTTGCGTGACTTCGACGATGTTGGTCGTCACTTCCTGAGTGCCGGCGGCGGCCTGCTGCACGTTGTTGGCGATTTCGCCGGTCGCGGCCAATTGCTCGCCGACACCGATCGAGATGTTGGCGGCGATATCGTTGATGCGCGCGATAGTCTGGCCAATGGCGCCGATCGCCGCCACGGAACCGTTGGTTACCGTCTGCATCTCCGCGATCTTCGCCGAGATCTCCTCAGTCGCTTTCGCGGTCTGCGTCGCTAGGTTCTTCACCTCCGACGCGACGACCGCGAAGCCCTTGCCGGCCTCGCCAGCGCGCGCCGCCTCGATAGTGGCGTTCAGCGCCAACAGGTTGGTCTGGCTGGCGATGTCGGTGATGAGCGCGACGACGTCGCCGATGCGCTGCGCCGCGTCGGACAGCTCGCGCATCTGGGCATTGGTCTTTTCCGCTTCCTGCACCGCGCTATTGGCGATGTGCGAGGATTCGTTGACCTGCCGGCCGATCTCGCCGACCGAAGCCGAAAGCTCCTCCGTCGCCGCCGCCACCGTCTGCACGTTGCTCGACGCCTCTTCCGAGGCGGCGGCCACTGCGGTGGTGCGCGCGCTAGTGGTGTCGGCCGTGCCCGACATGGATTGCGCCGTCGCTTGCAGCTCATTGGCGGCGGCAGACACCGTCTGGACGATCTCCTTGACGTTGGCCTCGAACTCGTCGGCGAGCTTGTTCAGCGCCGCCTTCTTGTCGATCTCGGCCTGACGTTTCATCTCCTCCTGCTGGGCGCGCATCCGTTCGGTCTCGATCATGTTGTCTTTAAAGACCTGCACGGCTTTGGCCATGGCGCCGATCTCGTCCTTGCGCTCCACGGCCGGGATGACCGCCGCGGTGTCTCCCCCGGCCAGTCTGGCCATCACCTCCGTCATGTTCGAAAGATGGCGCACGATCCCGAGCGTCACGATGACACCAGCCACGACGATCACGACTCCCATGGCGATCAAGATGAGAAGACCGACTTCGGTCGCATGCTCCAACGTCTCGGCCGCGCTGAAAGTCTCGTGGCTTTCCGCGATCGTCAGGTCGATGAGCTTGCCGACGGCCGCAGCGATGGGGTCCACGGACTGATAAAGCCGATTGAGGACGAAATCGTCCAACGCCGCCTGGTTTTTGTCGGAAAATATGCCGCGCATGTCGCGCATCGCCCCGTCCGCAGCAGCGAACAGAGGCGCAAGATCGGCGATGATGGCGCGTTCAGCCGCCGAATGATGAAGCGCAGAATAGTTCTGCCACTGCGCCTTGATTTCCTTTGTCGCCGCATCGAGCGAGGCGGCGCCTGCTTCCCAGCTCATCCCGCCGTTGCGAACCTTATGGGACGTGTCCACGACATTCACGGCATACATGTCGGAGACGATTTTGAGCTGCTCCATGGGCACGATGCCATCGTCATGGACATCGATGATGGCCGCGTTGTTCGCGGTCAAAGCGTAAAAACCCAAGCCGGCGATGGCTAGAAGCGACAAAGAGAGCCCGCTCAGAACGCCGATCAAACGGGCTTTGACGGATAGCGACATGATGAATCTCGATACATTCGGGGTTGCGAATGACGAGACCCTATTCATTCGATGTAAAAAATACATGTATCGAAAGTGGTTTATCCGTCGAGGTTACCGACTTTGGGATATATGCCGACCCACGCGTTAAGCGAATCTTCACCTTAACCGTCCGGCAAAGCCGCAGCGCGCCTCGAACGGCGAGTCAAACGGGCGTTGGAAGATTGAGCCGTCCGCCGCTCGTCGGCGCGGCGACGCCGGTAGTGCGCGGCAGGCTGAGCGGCAGGCCGCGCAAGCTGCGCGCGGCCAGGAAGCCGAAGGCGTGGGCTTCGAGCGCGTCGCCGTTCCAGCCCAATTCGTCCACCGTCTGCACCGGCGCGCCCAGCCGCGCGCCCAGCGCCGCCATCAGCGCGGCGTTGTGCCGCCCCCCGCCGGCGACGAGCCAGCGTTTCGGCGCGGCCGGCAGATGCTCCACCGCGCGCGCCACGGCGGCGGCGGTGAAGGCGGCAAGCGTCGCCGCGCCGTCGGCGACCGAGAGACCTGCGACCGCGGCCGTCATGAAATGGTTGCGGTCGAGCGACTTCGGCGGCTGGCGCGCGAAGAACGGATTGTCGAGCAAGATCGCGAGCCGCGCCTCGTCGACGCGGCCTTGCGCGGCGAGCTGGCCGCCATCGTCGAACGCCTGACCGGTATAATGGCGCACCCAATCGTCGATCGGCGCGTTGCCCGGTCCCGTGTCGAAGGCCAGGAGGTCGGCGTCATCCGCCGAACCGATAAAGGTCACGTTGGCGACGCCGCCGAGATTGAGCACGGTGAGCGGCAAGTCCAGCTTCGCTGCCCCCAATCCCATAGCCAACGCGCGGTGGAACAGCGGCACCAGCGGCGCGCCCTCGCCGCCTGCCGCCACGTCGGCGCTGCGGAAATCGCCGACCACTGGGATGCCTGTCAGCGCCGCGAGCAGCGCGCCGTCGCCGATCTGGCGCGTGATGCCGTCCTTCGGGCGATGCAGGATGGTGTGGCCATGAAAGCCGATCACGTCCACCGCCGCCGGCGCGAGGCCGGCTTGGGCGAGCAGGCCGCGCACGGCTTCGGCGTGGGCTTCGGTCAGTCGCTGCGCCACGGCGGCCTCCTCGGCCGGCGCGCCTTCGCCGCCGAGCAGCGCGCGCAGGCGCTCGCGCAAAGCCGGCTCGTAGGGCAACGTCAGAGCCGCGCCGATCTCCCGCACGGCCACGCCGTCGGTGCGGATCAGCGCCGCGTCGATCCCGTCGAGCGAGGTGCCGCTCATCAGGCCGAGCGCCAAAACGCCCTCCGACGCGCGCGCGCGCAAGGCGGCGGCGGGGTCGGCGGGCGGCGGCAGGGGCGCGGTCAGGGCGATGGCGGCGGTCCGGGCTGGAAACGGCGGCATCAGGCAGGCCGGCCGTTCCGTTGTGGTTTCGCGGCGGATTGTGCTAAATCCACCCGCCGCCTGCAAACGGAACCGCAGTGGACGGCGCATTTTTCCGCTCACGCCCCGGCCCCGCCATGACCGATTTCAAGCCCCGCTCCGACTTCCTGCGCGTCATCATTGAGCGCGGCTACCTGCACCAGTGCACCGACCTGGAAGCGCTCGACAAGCGCCTCGCCGGGGGCGTGGTCACGGCCTACAACGGTTTCGACGCGACGGGCGATTCGCTGCATATCGGCCACCTCGTGCCGATCATGATGCTGCGCTGGCTGCAAAAGACCGGCCACCGGCCGATCGCCCTGATGGGCGGCGGCACGACAAAGATCGGCGATCCGTCCGGCAAGGACGAGACGCGCCAGTTCCTCGACGACGCGGCCATCGCCCGGAACATGGAGGGCATCAAGCGCCCCTTCTCGCGCCTGGTGAAGTTCGGAGACGGCGCCACGGACGCGATCATGGTGAACAACGCCGATTGGCTCGACGGGCTGCAATACATCCCGTTCCTGCGCGACGTCGGCCGCCATTTCACGATCAACCGCATGCTGACCTTCGACAGCGTCAAATTGCGCCTGGAGCGCGAGCAGCCGCTGACCTTCCTCGAATTCAACTACATGATTTTGCAGTCCTACGACTTCGTGGAGCTGTCGCGGCGCTACGGTTGCTGCCTGCAGACTGGCGGCTCGGACCAGTGGGGCAACATCGTCAACGGCGTCGAACTCGGCCGGCGCGTGGCCAACGCAGAGCTGTTCGGCCTGACCTGCCCGCTCATCACCACCGCGTCGGGCGCGAAGATGGGCAAGACGGTGGCCGGCGCGGTCTGGCTCAACCCCGACAAGTTCTCGGCCTATCAATATTACCAATTCTGGCGCAACACCGAGGACGCGGACGTCGGCCGCTTCCTCAAATTGTTCACCGATCTTTCGCTGGACGAGATCGCCAAGCTCGAAGCCTTGCAAGGCGCGGAGATTAACGAGGCGAAGAAGGTGCTAGCGCTCGAGGCGACCGCGCTGTGCCACGGTCGCGACGCCGCCGAAGAGGCCGCCGAGACCGCGCGCAAGACCTTCGAGGAAGGCGTCGCCGGCGATGCGCTCCCGACCGTCGAAGTGCCGGCTAGCGAGTTCGCTGACGGTCTGCCGGTCATCGCGCTGTTGGTCCGCGCCGGCCTGGCGGCGAGCAACGGCGACGCCCGCCGCTTGATCAAAGGCGGTGGCGCGAAGCTGAACGACGCGGCAATTGCCGACGAGATGCTGAAGGTCACTGCAAAAGACGCCGCCAGCGGGACGATCAAGCTGTCGGCCGGCAAAAAGCGCCACGCGCTCGTGAAACTAGTCTAAATCAGTTCTGCCCGCCGACCGGCGCTTTGGGCGGCGGCGCTTCGCGCTCGGCAGGATCGGCGCCGGGCGCCGGCATCTCGCCCTCGAAAATCCCGAACAGGCCGCGCAGGAAGCCCGGCGTCAGGGTCGCCAGCGGATTGACCGACACGTCCGGGTCATCGAGTTTGCCGGTCATGCGGTAGGTCGCGGCGAACACGCCGCCGCCGTCGCCGCCGGTCAGCAACCGGCCGAGCAACGGGATGTTGCCGAGCACCGAATTGAGCGTATAGGCCGGCACCACGGTGCCGCGCAGCGCCAGCGTGTCGTCGCGCAAGCTCACCCAGCCCTCCGCCGTGAAGCCGAGCGACGCGCCATGCATCTTCAGGCCCTTGGTGACGATCACATCGTCCTTCAGCGTGAAGGGCGCGTCGAATCGGTCGAAGCTGATGCCGTCGCCGCGCAGGATGTTGAGGATGCCGGTCAGCGAGGCGACCGACAAAAGCTTGGCCAGCCCTGGCGCGTTGATCAGGTGGAAATTCTCGATCAGCGCCGTGCCGGCCAGCGGCGGATCGCCTCGCGCCGCCTGCGAATCGTCATAGCGCCCTTCGATGCTGAGGCGGCCGCCGACGAAATCCTGCGTCACGTCGAGCGCTTTCAGCACGCTGCCGGCGTCGTCCGATTGCAACACGACGCGGCGGTTCGTGCCATCTGGCAATAGGCGCAGGATGAAGCTCTTGCCCGGCGCGGGATGGCCGTCGATGGCGATCTCGCGCCACAGCTTGCCCTCGCGGCGCAAGGTGCCGCTCGCGTCGGTCAAGCCGCCGCCTTCGCCGAGCCGCAGCGTATCGACCGCCAGCTTGATGGCGAGCGGCGGCGGATCCTCGATGGGGAGCGCGTTGGGATCGGCAGCCTCCTCCCCATCGAGATTGAAGAACGGCTCGACGTCGAGCGCGCGGCCTTTGATGGCGACGTCGAAGCCGCCCGCGGCGCGCAGACCGATGTCGGCGGCGATATCGCTATAGCCGTAGACCATGCGATCGAGGCGCACGGCAGAGAGCCTGCCATCGGCGGCGAAGACGGCCGAGCCGCCGGCCCGCAAATCTCCCGCCTCGACCGCGAAGCTGCGGATCGCCGTCAGCCGTTCGCCAGCCATGGCGATGTCGGCCTTGAGCGTGCCGGGCACGCCGGCGTCCTTGCGCCAGCCGATCGGCGACAAATTCAGCTCGACGCGCGCCAGATCGGCGGTGACGGCCAAGCTTTTCGCCTTCTTGGCGGTTTCGGTCAGCGTCAGATCGACGGCCGCCGGGCCCGCGACGGCGTCGCCGAGATCGAGGCCGATCGCCTTGCGGAATCCGTCGTCGACATCCGCCTTCACGTTGAGCCGGCGCGCCACATCGCGCGCGTTGAAGGTTTCCGCCCAGGCGATCGTGGCCGGCACGCCGCCGATCCTGGCCGTGCCGGCGACGTCCATGCCATTGCCGTCGAGTTGCAGGGTGAAAGCGCCTTCCGTCATATCCTGGTCGAGCGCCACCTTCGGCAGCGACAGGCCGCGCGATGTGGCCGACGCGGCGATCTCGACCTGCTTGAAGGTCAGCGAATTGAGCAGCGGCAAACGGATAGCGAGACGCACCGCCGCTTCGCCGCCCACATCGCGCGGGTTGACG
This sequence comes from Alphaproteobacteria bacterium, assembly GCA_046297835.1. Taxonomy (GTDB): domain Bacteria; phylum Pseudomonadota; class Alphaproteobacteria; order SMXQ01; family SMXQ01; genus CAMAVH01. The sequence goes on from JBKBHI010000003.1 coordinate 366,265, forward strand.
CCGAGCTCCTTGGCGTAGCCGAGGCGCGGCCGGTCAAGCAGTTCGAAGATTTGCCGCATGCCGCCGCGGGCCACCGCCTCGACCGACAGGCGCTCCTCGTCGCCGTCGAGGCCGGAGATCGCGACCTTGCCAGATTCGATCTGCACGCCATTGGTCTCGCCGCCCGTCACCGCGAAGCTAAGCCCGTCGAGCCCGAGGGTCGCGGTGCCCCGCCCTTTGGTCAGCACCGGCATCGGCTCGAAATAGCGCAGCGCGATGTCGCTGTAGTTAAAAGTGCCCACCAGGCTTTCCGGCGTGAAGCCGTCGAGGCCGTCGACCGACGCGCCGGCGAACGCCACGCGCGCTTGGCCGACGCGTCCGTCGATCATGTTGGCGAACACCCATTCGCGGCCGTTCTTGGCGGCGTCCGGCGGCCAGTAGCGCTTAAGATCGGCGAGCGGCAAGGATTTGAGCGCGACATCGGCGTTCAACGTGAACGCGCCGCCGATCACGCCGGCTTGCTCGCCCGCCGCCGACAGGCGCGCATCGAGCACCGTGCCCTGCTCCTCCGGCCCGAGCGCCACGGTGAATTGGTCGAACTCGGCGACGGTGAGGTTTTCCGTCAAGCTGCCACGCAGCACGGCCGAGCGCACCTCCACCGTCGCGTCCTCCGCCTCCCACGGCAGGCGCGCGCGGCCCGCGCCGGCGACGATGTCGATGTCGAGGCGATGCACCGTGCCGTCGGACGACGCCTCCAGGCGCAGGCTGCCGCTCACCGGCAGATCGACGCCGGCGAGCGGCGCGAGCAGCGGCGCGCGGCCCGCGAACATCGCGGGCACGATCTCTTTGAGGCCAAGCCGGGCGCCGATGTCGCCATGCTCGATATCGTAGCTCGCCTCGATGCCGAAATCGGCGACGCCGCCGCCGAGCTGCAAGCCGAACGCGCCGCGCAAACGCACGAACTCGCTGCCGCGCGACAACACGATCGTCGTCGACGGCGCGCGCCATTCGACGTCGAGTTTGCGATCATCGAGCGTCACGTCGGCGTCGATCAGCGAAAAGCTGGTCAAATAGCCGAGGTCGGAACGCGGATCGGGCGGCACAAGCAGATCCTCCAGCACGGCGCGGAACACGTCGGCGCCGCCCTGCCCGTCCGCCGCATCTTCCGAGGCGGGCGACGCTTCCGTGATCTGCAGCGCGCCATCGGCATCCCGCATCAGCCTCAAACGCAGCCCGACGACTTCCAGGCTGGTCGGCGCGAGGCGGCCGCGCAGCAAGGCGCGCGCGCTGAGGCCGAGGGTCAGCTCCGGCAGATACGCCTTGGTTTCTCCGGCCGCATCGGCGATGCGGACGTCGAGCACGCGAAATTGCAGCGCGCGGGCGCGCCCGTTCCAGGTCAGCACCGTATCCCGCAGCGAAAGCTTCAAGGAGCCGTCCGTCGGCTCCAGCGATTCGACGATATAGGGCGTGGCGAAGCCCACCGAGAGCGGACCGCTCGCCAACCGGACGACGAGAAAGATGCCGAGGATCGCCATCCCGGCCGCCAGCAGGGCGATGGCTTCGAGCAGAAACTTGGCGGTGCGACGCATCGTGGGGACGGGGCTTCCCTAAGTCGGAATATGGCGGCGTAAAGGCTTGCGGCCCGCCTTGACCATGCGGGAATCTTCACGCAGTCTGCGCCAAATCGCGGCGGCAGGAAATGGAACAGTTCACTTTTTTACCCGATCCAGCATACCTGCCGAAAGCGGCCGATCCGCAAGCCGCTTCACGAGGGCGCGAGCAGCTGCTCGACGCCGCCGCGCAAGCCGACGATCCGGCGCTCGCCGGCTTCGTCCTCTCGCTTCTCGCCGACCCGCGCGGCGCGGCTTTGTGCGACGCGCTGTTCGGCAACAGCCCGTTCTTGACGCAAGCCGCCCTCGCCGATCCCGCCGGTTTCCGCGCCCTGATCACCGAAGGCCCGGATGCGCGCTGCGCCGCCGCCCTCGCTGACGCCTCCGCCGCCGCGTCCGGCAGCACGGACGAGTTGATGGCCGCCTTGCGCCTCGCCAAACGCCAGAGCGCCCTCGCCATCGCCGCCGCCGATATCGCCGGCGTCTGGCCGCTGGAACGCGTCACCGGCGCGCTCAGCGAACTGGCCGAGCGCAGCCTGTCGCTCGTCGTCGCCCATCTGCTGCGCGCCGCCGCCGCGCGCGGCGAGATCGCGCCGAAGGATCCAGCCTCGCCGGAGACGGGTTCCGGCTTCGCCGTGCTCGCCCTCGGCAAGCTCGGCGCGCGTGAGCTGAATTATTCCAGCGACGTCGACCTGTTCGTGCTGTTCGACGAGGAGGCGATGGACTATCGCGGCGCGCAGAGCCCGCAGCAGTTCGCCGTCCGCCTGGCGCGCGACATGGTGCGGATGATGGAGGAACGCACCCAGCACGGCTACGTCTTCCGCACCGATCTGCGCCTGCGCCCCGACCCCGGCGCGACCCCTATCGCCGTCAACGTGCTGGCCGCCGAAATCTACTATGAGAGCATGGGGCAGAACTGGGAACGCGCGGCGATGATCAAGGCGCGCCCCGTAGCCGGCGACCGCGTCTTGGGCGACGCCTTCGTCGCCAATCTGCGCCCGTTCATCTGGCGGCGAAACCTCGATTTCGCGGCGATCCAGGACATTCATTCGATCAAGCGCCAGATCAACGCCCATCGCGGCGGCCAAAGCATCGCGGTCGCCGGGCACAACGTGAAGCTCGGCCGCGGCGGCATCCGCGAGATCGAATTCTTCGCCCAGACGCAGCAGCTCATCTGGGGCGGCCGTGAACCGGCCCTGCGCACCCTGCCAACCTGCAAGACGCTCGACGGGCTCGTCGCCGCCGGCCGTGTGCAGCCCGCCACGGCCGAGGAACTGAAGGAATCCTACGCCTTCCTGCGCCGCGTCGAGCACCGGCTGCAGATGATCGAGGACCGCCAGACCCACAGCCTGCCCGACGACGACGCGGCGCTGCGCCATGTGGCGGTCTTTCTCGGCCACGACGGCACCGAGGCGTTCGCCGCCGAATTGACCCTCCATCTGGGCCGCGTCGAAAAGCATTACGGCGAATTGTTCGAGGAAGCGCCCGACCTGTCGGGCGGCAGCGGCGGCAGCCTGGTCTTCACCGGCACGGAGGATGATCCGGAAACGCTCAAGACGCTGGCCGGCATGGGCTTCAAGGACGGCTCGGCCGTCTCCGCCGTGGTGCGCGCCTGGCACCACGGCCGCTATCGCGCGACGCGCAGCTCGCGCGCCCGCGAATTGCTCACCGAACTGATGCCACGCCTGCTCGCGGCCCTCGGCACTACCGCCAATCCGGACGGCGCGTTCCTCAATTTCGACGAGTTTCTCAAGCGCCTGCCCGCCGGCGTGCAGCTGTTCTCGCTGTTCCACGCCAATCCCGAATTGCTCGAACTGGTCGCCGAGATCATGGGCAGCGCGCCGCGTCTCGCGGCCTATCTCAGCGCCAATCCGTCGCTGCTCGACGCGGTGCTGACCGAAGGGTTCGAAGACGCCATTCCGGGCGCGGCGGCGCTCGCCGCCGAGCTGGATTCCCGGCTCGGGCAGGCGCGCGATTTCGAGGACGTGCTGGAAATCTCCCGCCGCTTCGCCAACGACAACAAGTTCCGAGTCGGGCTGCAGACGCTGCGCGCGCGCATCGACGCCGATGCGCAAGGGGCCGCCCTCGCCGACATCGCCGACGTGCTGATCGCCCGGCTTTATACAGAGGTGAAGCGCGATTTCGCCCGCCAGCACGGCGACCTGCCCGGCGGCGAGATGGCCGTGCTCGGCATGGGCAAGCTCGGCGGGCGCGGCTTGGCCGAAAACTCCGACCTCGACTTGGTGTTCCTATACGACGCGCCGGACATGGAGGCCCTCTCGACCGGCGACAAGCCCCTGGCCGCCGGAACCTATTATCAGCGCTTCGGCCAGCGCCTGCTCAGCGCCCTGTCGGTGCCCACCGCAGAGGGCAAACTCTACGAAGTCGACATGCGCCTCCGGCCTTCGGGCAATTCGGGGCCGCTCGTGGCCAGCCTAGCGGCCTTCCGCCAGTATCATGCAGAGGCGTCCTGGACCTGGGAGCATATGGCCCTGACGCGCGCCCGGCCGATCGCCGGCGAGGCGGCCTTGCGCGAGCGGCTATCCGCCGAGATTCGCGCCATCCTGACCCGGCCGCGCGACCCGGACCGCCTGATCGCCGATGTCGACGACATGCGCCAGCGCATCCTGCGCGCCCGCCCCGCTGCCTCGATCTGGGACGTGAAGGACCGGCGCGGAGGGCTGATCGACGTCGAATTCATCGCCCAATATCTGCAATTGCGTCACGGCCATGACCGGCCGGAGATTTTCTCCGTCCAGACCGGCACGGCGCTCGCCTATGCCGCGCAGATCGGCGCGCTGAGCCCCGCCGCCGCCGACCGCCTGATCGACGCCGAGCGGCTCTGGCGCACCCTTCTCGGCATGCTACGGCTCACCGTCGTCGGCGGCTTCATCGAGATCCAAGCCCCCGCCGGCTTGAAGGCGGCGCTCGCCACCGCCGCCGGCGCGGCGGATTTCGACGCGCTCAAGCGACGGATGGCCGAGACGGCGGCCGAGGTTCACGCTATCTTTCGCGACGTCATCGAAGATCCCGCGCAACGCGCCGCCGGCGCGACGCCGCGGCCGCCCGAAATCGAAAACCTCTCTTGAACCGACATATCTGAAGGAGACTGGACCATGGCTTTGCAGGTGGGGGACGCCGCTCCCGACTTTACGATGCCGACCGACGACGGCAGCGAGATCATGCTGTCGGCGCTGCGCGGCAAGAAAGTCGTGCTCTATTTCTACCCGAAGGACGACACGCCCGGCTGCACGATCGAAGCCTGCTCGTTCCGCGACAACCTGCCTGACTTCAAGGGCGTCAACGCCGAGATCATCGGCGTCTCGCGCGACGATACCGCGAGCCATCAGCGCTTCCGCGACAAGTTCGGCCTGAACTTCACGCTCGCCTCGGACACGACCGGCAAAGTCACCGAGGATTACGGCGTGTGGGGCGAGAAAAGCATGTATGGCAAGACCTTCATGGGCATCACCCGCTCGACGTTCCTAATCGACGAGAACGGCAAGATCGCGCACATCTGGCCGAAGGTTTCGGTCGATGGCCATAGCGCCGAAGTGATGGCCGCGATCAAGGGCGAACTGCCGCTCGCGCCGGCCAAACCCAAGAAGGCCGCCGCCAAGCCGAAGGCCAAGGCCGCCAGCGCCAAGAAGCCGGCGACCAAAAAGAAGGCCCCGAAAAAGTCTGCGAAAAAGGCCGCAAAAAAGACCGCGAAGAAAGCCGCCAAAACGGCGAAGAAGGTCGTGAAGGCCGCGGCGAAAAAGACCAAGAAGGTCGCGAAGAAGGCGAAGACGGCCGTGAAGAACGTGAAAAAGACGGCCAAGAAAGCCAAGAAGAAGGCGGCGAAAAAGAAATAAGCCGCGATTCGACGGAATCGGAAAGGGCCGGGAGATACTCCCGGCCCTTTTTCTTCGCGTCGGGGCTTAACCCGCCTTCAGTGCTGGTTGTTGGCCGCGCGGATTTTTTCTTCTTCCGGCGTCATGCCGACCCAGACCGACGGCGGCAATTTGGCCGCTTCGAGCGGGATGCGCTTGGACATTTTCGCGCCCTTGGGGTAGCCGGCGATCTGCAGCAGCCAGGCTTCTTCCTCGCCGACGCTGCCGAACCAGTAGCGCGAGTTCTCCGGCAGAAGGATACCTTCGTGCGGCCCGAAATCGCCGATCTCCTTGTCGCCCGGGCCGTAGAATTTCACCCGGCCTTTGAGGACCATGTAGATCAGGTCCATGTTCGGGTGATAGTGCAGGTTGTTCTCGCCGCCCTTGTTGAGCACCTGGATCGACGCGCGGCAGGAATCCGTGCCGGCAAGCTTCACATGAAGCTTCTTGCCCGGCTCGATCTCCGCGCCGGGCCCGTTGAAGTCGAAGGTCTTGATTCCGGATTCGGCGTCGAGGAAGAAAGCTTCCTTCTTTTCCGCGCCGTGCAGGGCCGTGTCTTGTTTGCCGTCGCTCATGCGTTCGCTCCCATGCTGCGCTCTCTCGCGGAGCGCGTTGACATGGACGCAGCATAGCCCGTCAAGGCCGGCGCGATAAGAGCGCATCCGGAGCGGCTTTGTCGCGCCGCGCGGCGAGTCTTGTGCAAGAGCGGTCTTTTACAAGTCCGCGAAATTCGCCGATGTCGCGCCACAGGCGCGCTCATGGATACATCGCGCTAGAAGCGCGTCAGTCGATATCCGCGACCGCGCCCTTCTTCGGCTTTTCGCCGGTGACGCGCTGGGCCAGCGCCGCTTGCATGAAGGGATCGAGATCGCCGTCGAGCACGCCGCCCGAATTGCTTGTCTCGACGCCGGTGCGAAGGTCTTTGACCATCTGATAAGGCTGCAAGACATAGGAGCGGATCTGATGGCCCCAGCCGATATCGGTCTTCTGGTCCTCGACCGCCTGCGCCGCCGCCTCGCGAATCGCCAGTTCGCGCTCATACAAGCGCGCCTTCAGCATGTCGAACGCCATGGCGCGGTTACGGTGCTGCGAACGGTCGGTCTGGCAGGCGACGACGATCCCGGTCGGGATATGGGTGATGCGGATGGCGCTGTCGGTCTTGTTGACGTGCTGGCCGCCCGCGCCCGACGCGCGATAGGTGTCGATGCGCAGATCCTTGTCGAGAATCTCGACATCGATGCTGTCGTCGATCTCTGGATAAACGTAGACCGACGAGAAGCTGGTGTGGCGGCGTCCCGCCGAATCGTAGGGCGAGATGCGCACCAGCCGATGCACGCCGGTCTCGGTCTTGAGCCAGCCGAAGGCGTTGGGGCCGCTCACTTTGAGAGTCGCGGATTTGATGCCCGCCTCTTCGCCGGCGCTTTCTTCGACCCATTCGACCTTGTAGCCGTGCTGCTCGGCCCAGCGCACGTACATGCGCTGGAGAATCTCGGCCCAGTCCTGCGACTCGGTGCCGCCAGCGCCGGCGTGGATTTCGACAAAGGCGTTGTTGAGATCGGCTTCGCCCGACAGCAAGCTCTCGTATTGGCGCTTCTGCGCTTCGTCGCGCAAGGCGGTCAGCGCCGCCTGCACCTCGTCGAGCGTGCCCTGGTCGCCTTCCGCGTCGGCCATCTCGGCCAGTTCGACGTTGTCTTTGTATTCCTGCTCGATCTTGCGCACGCCATCGACCAGGGTCGAAAGCTGGGTGCGCTCGCGCATCACTTTCTGCGCGGCTTGAGCGTTGTTCCAGAGGTTGGGATCTTCGGCCTTGGCGTCGAGTTCGCTCAGCCGGCGCAGCGCATTATCCCAGTCAAAGATACCTCCTCAGCAGCGCAAGCGACTGCTGGGTCTCGGCGGTCAATTTCTCGATCTCGGCGCGCATGGAACGTCCTTGAGCAAGGCGAACAACGGGTTGCGCGCGTTATGGCGGAAAAGCGCGGCTCAGTAAAGCCCGCCGGCCCCGAGGCTGGGCGCGCCGCCGCCGAGCGTGCGGAGCGGCCCGGTCGAGGCAGCGAGCGGATCGCCGGAGCTGCCGTCGAGCACCGAATCGCGGCCCGAAGGCTCCGTGCCCGGCTTGAAGGCTTCGAGGATCGTGCCGCGCTCGCTCGCCGAGGCGAGCTGGCCGTTGGCGGCGTTCACCCGCACCAGGCGGATGCCCGGCGGGATGCGGAACGGGATCGCCGGCTGGTCTTTGAGCGCCGCTTCCATGAAGTCGCGGAAGATCGGCACGGCGACCGACGAGCCGGTCTCGTCCTTGCCCAGAGTCTTGGGATTGTCGAAGCCGATATAGGTGCCGACCACCAGGTCGGGCGAGAAGCCGACGAACCAGGCGTCGGTGTAATCGTTGGTCGTGCCGGTCTTGCCGGCCAGCGTCTTGCCGAGCGAATTGATGCGGATGCCGGTGCCGCGCTGCACGACGCCTTGCAGCATCGAGACCATCTGATAGGCGGTGCGCGGGTCTTCGACCTGCTCGCGCGTATCGGGAAGCCGCGGCGGATTGTTGACGTCGGCTTCGCCTTCGACGCAGCCGACGCAAGCGCGCGCGTCGTGGCGATAGATCGTCTTGCCGTGGCGGTCCTGGATCCGGTCGATCAGGCTCGGCGTGACGCGCTTGCCGCCGTTGACCAGCATGGCATAGCCCATCGTCATCCTCAGCAGCGTCGTCTCGCCGGCGCCGAGCGACATCGACAGAACTGGATCGAGCCGGTCGATGACGCCGAACTTCTTGGCGTAGGCCGCGACCTTGTCCATGCCGATGGTCTGCGCGAGGCGCACCGTCATCAGGTTGCGCGATTTCTCGATGCCGGTGCGCAGCGTCGAGGGGCCGAGGAAATCGTTGGCGTAGTTACCCGGCTTCCACAGGCCGAGGCCGGGGCCCTGGTCCATGACGAACGGCGCGTCGAGCACCAGGCTCGACGGCGTGAAGCCGGAATCCAGCGCGGCGGCGTAGACGAACGGCTTGAACGACGAGCCGGTCTGGCGCATCGCCTGGGTCGCGCGGTTGAACTGGCTGGCGGCGTAGGAGAAGCCGCCGCTCATCGCGAGCACGCGGCCGGTGTGCGGATCGAGCGCGAGCAGGCCGCCGTTGACGTCGGGGATCTGCACCAGGGCATAGCCGCCCTTGCCTTCCGCCTCCACGGCGACGACATCGCCGACGGCGAGCACATCGGCGGGCGATTTTGGCGACGGGCCGACATGCTGGTCCTTCGCCCAAGGCCGCGCCCAGCGCATGAGCTCGAAGGGGATGATGCTTTCCACGCCGCCTTCGACGCCGATCTTCGCATGGTCGCCGGCAAGCTGCAGCACGACGGCAAGCTTCCACGGCGCCAACGCCGGAGGCGCAGCGACGGCGGCGAGCTTCGCCCGCCAATCGCCCCCCTTCTCGCCCACGCCCTCGATCTTGGCGATGGGGCCGCGATAGCCGTGGCGGCGATCATAGCGGATCATGCCGTCGCGCAAGGCTTGGTCGGCGATGGCCTGCAGGCGGGTATCGAGAGTCGAGCGCACCGACAGGCCGCCGCGATAGAGGCCGTTCTCGCCGTAGCGGTCATAGAGCTGGCGGCGCACTTCCTCGGCGAAGTAGCCGGCCTCGACGACGCGCGTCTCGCTCGCCGGGCGCACGCCGAGCGGCAGACTCTGCGCGAGCGTGGCCGCCTCCTGCGCGATGAATCCTTCTTCGACCATGCGGTCGAGCACCCAGTCGCGCCGAATCTTGGCCGCCCCGGCCTGGCGATAGGGATGGTAGTTATTGGGCGCTTTCGGCAGCGCCGCGAGATAGGCGGCCTCGCCCGGCGTCAGCTCGTCGAGCGACTTGTTGAAATAATTGAGCGCGGCGGCGCCGACGCCGTAGGAGCCGAAGCCGAGATAGATCTCGTTGAGATAAAGCTCGAGGATACGGTCCTTGGACAGCGCGCGCTCGATGCGCAGCGAGATCAGCGCTTCCTTGATCTTGCGTTCGATCGACACTTCGTTGGTCAGCAGGAAGTTCTTGGCGACCTGCTGAGTGATGGTCGAGGCGCCCACGGGACGGCGGTTCTGCCCGAGCTGCGCGAGATTCTGCGCTGTGGCGCGGGCGATGCCGAGCAGATCGACGCCGGGGTGGCGATAGAAATTCTTGTCCTCGGCGGCGAGGAACGCCTCCTTCACCAGCGCGGGAATCACGTCGATCGGCACGAAGACCCGCTTCTCGCTGGCGTATTCGGCGATCAGGCTGCCGTCGCCGGCGTGCACGCGCGTCACCACCGGCGGCTCGTAGGTGGCAAGTTGCTGATAGTCCGGCAGGCCGCGGCCGTAATGGTAGGAGATGGCGAAGAATCCGCCGACGGCCAGCAGGGCCAGCAAGGCGATGCCCGCCAGCAGCGCGGCGAATGATCTTAGAATGCGCATGTGACCTTGAGACCCATGGCGGGGCCGCTCCTTGCCGTGACGCCCCCCGGCTGCCGCACCGGCAGACTAGCGCAGACATATGGGCGCGTGGGGATAACGTCAACCGCGCCGGAACGCTCCAAGACCGGGGGATTTGGGGCGTTGCGCGCCGGCAACGCCGGCCAAAACCTCAGAGATTCGGCCGCTCTTGGAAGAATCTGTCGGCCGCGCGCACGATTCCGTCGGCCATTTTGAGGCGATAATCGGCGCGGAGAAGCTCCTTTTCCTCTGCCGCGTTGGATAAATATCCCATTTCAAACAGGACAGAGGGCACATCGGGTGCCTTCAGCACCGCGAAGCCCGCGAATCGATGCGAATTGCTCAACATCCGCACCGATTTTCCCAATTCGCCCACCAGCAGGGCGGCGAAGCGGGCGGAATAATTCATGGTCTCGCGCTGGGCGAGATCGAGCAGGATGCTGGCGACCTGCGGCGTCTCGTGGCTCAAATCCATGCCGGCGATCAGGTCGGCCTTGTTCTCCTTGGCCGCCAGAGCGGCCGCTTCCTTGTCCGAGGCCACCTCCGACAGGGTGTAGACCGAGCCGCCGCGCGTGTTGCGGTTAGCGATGGCGTCGGCGTGCAGCGAGATGAACATCTCCGCCCCGGCGTTGCGGGCGATGGCGACGCGCTCGCGCAGCGGGATGAAAATGTCGGAATCGCGGGTCAGCACGACGCGATAGCGCCCCGTCGCCTCCATGCGCGTCTTGAGCTGGCGCGCCATGGCGAGGGTGACGTTCTTCTCGTAGGTGCCGCCGGGGCCGATGGTGCCCGGATCGACGCCGCCGTGGCCGGCATCGACCACGACGATGCGGCGCTGATCGCCGCGCGGGCGCGGCGGCGGCGCGGGCGGCCGCGGCGCGACC
>JBKBHI010000004.1:0-370988 GCA_046297835.1 Alphaproteobacteria bacterium
CGTCGGCGCGACATGGGCGGCGTGCCAGGCCGCGGGCAGGCCGGCGGCGCTCAAGGCTTCGGCGAGCCCGCCGTCGCGCAGCGCGAAGGGCGCGTCGGCGCAGCGCTCGTCGGGCGCGCCGCAACCGATGGCGGCGCCCAACAAGGCGAGAGGAAGCTGGTGCGGGCGGGCGCGCGTCGCGCCGGAGATCGTGTTCATGTCCGCACAAATGGCCCGCGCGCGCCGCCATTCAATCGCTTGGCGAAATTATTTCAATCCACAGAACTTGGCACGCCGCAACCTCGTGCAGTCGCGCGGTTGCTCCTGCGTCCGGCGAGCGGCAATATGGCGCGTCAAATAAAAACGAGCGGCGTCCGGCCGCGCATCAGGGAAAGCTTCGCCATGACTTTGATCATCACCGACGACGACGTGCGCCGCCTGTTCACGATGGACGATTGCATCGAGGCGATGGGCGTCGCCTTCGCCGATTTCGCCAAGGACGAGGCGGTGAACCGTCCGCGCATGCGCTACGTCGCCAAGCATCCCGATCCCGCCTTGCGCTATTTCGCCAACGTGCATGTCGGGGCGGTGCCGTCCTACGGCATCGCCTGCGTACGCGCCGGCTCGACCATCCTGCGGCCGGCGACGCCGGAAAATCCCTACCGCACCTACGAGAGCCCGACGCAGTTCAACTGGGGCTTCGCCATCCTGTTCAGCATCGAGACGGCGGAGCCGCTGGCGCTGCTGCACGAGTTCCATCTGTCGGGGATGCGGGTCGGCGCGACCACCGCCATGGCGGTGGACCGCATGGCGCGGCCCGACGCGGCGACGCTCGGCCTGTTCGGCACCGGCAAGCAGGCGGCGGCCGCGCTCGAAGCGATCGCCTGCGTCCGCCCGCTGGCGCGGGTCAACGTCTACAGCCCCAACCAGGAGCATCTGCGCGATTTCGTCGCGCGCATGAACCGCAGCAACTACTCCGCCAAAGCCAAGGAGGGCGGCATGGAAGTGGTGGCCGCGAAAGACGCCCGCGCCGTCGTGGCCGGCGCCGATGTCGTGGTCTGCGCCACCAATTCGATGAAGGCTTTGTTCGACGGCGATTGGCTCGAGGACGGCCAGATGGTCGTGACCACCGCCAATTCCGACGTCACCAACAAACGCTCCGAAGTGGACCGGCGCGTCTTCGAGCGCGCGACCGCCGTGGTGGTGAACGATTGGGAGACGGTGGTCGACAACCAGCAGAGCGAGCTCTTGGACTTGGTGACGAGCGGCGCGATCCCCGAAAGCCGCGTCGTCGAGCTGGGCAAGGTGGCGAGCGGCGAAGCCCAGCTGCGCCAGCCGCCGCGCGGGAGCGGAGAGCGCGGCATCCTCTATTTCAAGAACAACTCCGGCCTCGCCATCCAGTTCGCCGCCGCCGGCGGGCTGATCTACAAGAAGGCGCTGGCGGAGGGCGTGGAGAAATCGATCCCGCGCGAATGGCTCGGCACCGATCTGTCCGCCCTGTTCGCCGCCGGCTTCCGGCCCTCGCCCTGAGGCGGCCGCGCGCTGGCGGCGGATCTATCGCCTTCGCCTATGTTGCCGCGCGAAACAGGCGGAAACAGGGCGTAAAATCCTCCCACCCTTGCCCGTTGCCTATATAATGGCGGCATAAGACAACCCTCCGGCCGTCTTGCTCGCCGCGCGTTCTTCGCCGCGGCGCGCCGGCTCGCGAGGACGAGCGGGAGAGAGAGCATGAGGCGGGTCCCATGAAGGTGCCGGGCGGTTTCGCGGCGATACGCCAAACCTTCGCCATCCGCAATTACCGCCTCTATGTCTTCGGCCATCTCACGTCGAACACCGGCCTATGGGTGCAGCGCATCGCCATCGGCTGGCTCACTTGGGACCTGACCGAATCGGCCGGCTGGCTCGGCCTGATCGCTTTCGCCGACCAGGTGCCGACGATCCTGCTCGGCCTGATCGCCGGCGCGGTCGTCGACCGCATGGATTATTTCAAGCTGCTGCGCATCACCCAGGCGCTGCAGCTGCTCCACGCCTTTCTGCTGGCGGCCTGCACGCTGCTCGGCGTCATGGACATCTGGCTGCTGCTGGCGCTCACGCTCAGCCGCGGCATCATCGTCGCCTTCAACCGTCCGTCGCGCATGACGATGATCTATTCGCTGGTCGGGCGCGACCTGCTGGCTTCGGCCATCGCCCTGAACTCGACGATCTTCAATTCGTCGCGCTTCACCGGCCCGGCTATCGGCGGGGCGCTGATCGTCGCCGGCGGCGCCGGCTGGACCTTCGCCGTCGCCTTCCTGATGTTCTTCGCCTTCACCGTGACGCTGCGGCTGATCCGGATTCCCGAAGCGCCGCCCAAAGAGCGCTCGGGCCGCTCGCTGCTGCGCGAATCCTGGGAGGGCGTGCAATATGTCGCGCGCCATCCGGGCATCCGGCTGCAACTCGCCATCCTCATCATCACGTCGCTGTTCGCGCGGCCGCTGACCGATCTTCTGCCGGGCTTCGCCGCGGATATTTTCCAGCGCGGGCCGGACGGCCTGGCCTGGCTGCTGGCGTTCCACGGCATCGGCGCGATGGTCGGCGGTTCCATGCTGGCGGCGCGCAGCCAGGTGAAGGGGCTCACGCAGATCACCATCGCCAATATTTTGGTGATGGCGGTCGCGCTGGTGCTGTTCGCCGTCACCACCAATTTCTGGCTTGCCTGCCTCTTGTCGGGCATCGCCGGCTACGCCTTCATCGTGCAGGGCACGAGCAACCAGACGCTGATCCAGTCGGCGGTCGACCCCGCTCTGCGCGGCCGCGTCATCAGCGCCTACGCCCTGGTGGCGCGCGGCGGCCCGGCGGTCGGCGCGCTGATTCTCGGCGTCGCCGCCGATCATGTCGGCTTGCGCTGGCCCGTCGCCATCGGCGGCGCGCTCTGCCTGATCGCATGGGTCTGGGCGATGAGCCGGCGAAAGTTCCTGGCCGACGCGCTGGAGGTCGACCCCGCCGGCCTGCAAGGCGGCAAGCGCGTCGCCATCGGCGATAAAGCCGCGCCGTGACGGCGGGGCGTCGCGATCTGGGGCCGGGCGAAGCCAGGAGGAGGGCGCGCCGATGAAAATGATGCCCGACCTGAAGCTGCCCGACCTGAAGCTGCCTGGCGGGTTCCGCATGCTCGCGCGCACGCTCGCGCTGCGCGACTACCGGCTCTACGTCATCGGCAATTTCACCTCCTACACCGGCCTCTGGGTGCAGCGCGTCGCCATCGGCTGGCTCGCCTGGCAGCTCACCGGCTCGCCGGCCTGGCTCGGCATCATCGCCTTCGCCGACCAGGCGCCGACCCTGCTGCTCGGCCTGTTCGCCGGCGCGCTGACCGACCGCATGGACTATTTCAAGCTGCTGCGGATCACCCAGGGGCTCACGCTGCTCTATTCCGCGATCATGGCGCTGCTCGCCTTCACCGGCTGGATCGACATTTGGAGCCTGCTGGCGCTGACCGTGTTCCGCGGCACCATCGTCGCCTTCAACCGGCCGTCGCGCATGACGGTGGTCTACCATCTGGTCGGCCGCGACCTGCTGCCCTCGGCGGTGTCGCTCAATTCGATGATCTTCAATTCCTCGCGCTTCATCGGCCCGGCGATCGGCGGCGGCATCATCGTCCTCGCCGGCACCGGCTGGACCTTCGCCGTCGGCGCGTTGATGTTCCTGGTCTTCACCGTCTGCCTCAGGATGATGAACGCGCCGGCGGTGCCGATGCCGGAGCGCGGGCACCAGTCGATCCTCGCCGAATCGATGGAAGGCTTGCGCTACGTCGTCGCCCATCCTGGGTTGCGCATGCAGATGACGATTCTCACCGTCACCAGCCTGTTCGCGCGGCCTCTGACCGATATGTTCCCGGGCTTCGCCGACGAGGTGTTCGGCAACGGCGCGCACGGGCTGGCGCTGCTGCAAAGCGCGCAAGGCGTCGGCGCGATGGTCGGCGGCGCGCTCATGCTCGGCCACGGCCGCTTGCAGGGGCTGACCCGCCTGACGCTGGCCAACATCGTGGTGATGAGCCTGGCCACCATCGGTTTCGCCCTGGTGGGCGGCGACATGTTCTGGCTCGCCTGCCTGCTGATCGTCGTTGTCGGCTTCGCCCTGACCCTGCAGAGCACGGGCAACCAAACGCTGATCCAATCAGCCGCCGACCCGGAGATGCGCGGCCGCGTGCTCGGGCTTTACGGCCTCGTCGCGCGCGGCGGCCCGGCGCTCGGCGCCCTGCTGATGGGCGTCGGCTCCGAGCATTTCGGCTTTCGCGCGCCGGCCATCGTCGGCGCCGGCCTGTGTCTGCTGCTGTGGATTTGGGCATGGCGCTTGCGTGGGCAGATCGCGGAAAATCTCGAAATCGATCCGCCGAATTCGGACCAAAAGCCCGGCCGCGAGGCCGGCGGCGGCGACAAAGGCCGCGCGGGTCGGCCCGACGCCTGACGCGCGCCGGCGCGGCGCGTTAGACAGGGCGCGGGTTTCGTCTATAATCCCGGCTAAATCGGCTTCAAAAAATTTGCAGGGCAGGCGTGAACAGACGAATCGAGTCGCGCGAGCGGATCGGCGATGCGCCGGATTTTCATCCGCTTTATGCGCAAATCAAGGAACTGCTGATCCAGCGCGTCATGCGCGGCGATTGGAAGCCGGGCGAGCTGCTGCCCAGCGAGTTCAAGCTCGCGGCCGAGTTCAAGGTCAGCCAGGGCACCGTGCGCAAGGCGCTCGACGAAATGTCGGCCGAGAAGCTGGTGATCCGCCAGCAGGGCAAAGGCACGTTCGTCGCCGCGCGCGACGGCCGCAGCACGCCGTTCCATTTCTTCCGCATCCGGCCCGATATGGGCGGCCCGTGGGATCCGGCGACCAAGCTGATTTCCGTCACGCTTGACGCGCCCACGACCCAGGAGGCCGAGGTGCTCGGCCTCGCCGCCGACGAGGGGGTCTATCGCATCACGCGCACGCGCAGCTTCGGCGGCGCGCCGATGCTGCTCGACAAGATGGCGCTGCCGCAAAATCGCTTCGCCGATCTGGAGACGATCTATCGGCGCAACGAGCCGACCAACATCTATGTGGTGCTGGAACGCGAATACGGCGTGCTGGTGGTGCGAGCGCAGGAGCGCCTGCGCGCCATCGTCGCCACCGAGGAAGACCAGGCGCTGCTCGGCGTCGCGCCGGGCACGCCGCTGCTCACCATCGAGCGCGTCTCGTTCGGCATCGACAATACGCCGATCGAGAGCCGCCGCGTCGCGGTCGACACGCGCCATCATCATTACGCCAGCCTGCTGACGTAAGAGGCGGCGAGCGAGCCGTCCGAGATGATGGCCGTCGAAACAAAAAGGCCCGGATCGCTCCGGGCCTTTTTCGTTTTCGCGATCAGCGATTCTACAGATCGAGGATCAGCTTCTTCACGCCGGGCGCGGCGCGCGAGACGCAGGTCATGATCTTCTTGTTCGCGGCCTTGTCTTCGGCCGACAGCACGGCGTCGCGATGGTCGGCCGCGCCGGCGAGAAGGCGCACTTCGCAGGTCGAGCAGACGCCTTCCTCGCAGGAGGAATCGACGTCGATGCCGGCGGCGCGCACCGCTTCGAGAATCGACTTGTCGGCCGGCACCGGCACGGTGAGGCCCTGGCGCGACAGCAGCACCTCGAACGGCTCGTTGACCTGGCCTTCCTTGGCGACGGCCGGCGGCGGCGAGAACAGCTCGAAATGGACGCAGCCTTCGGGCCAGTGCGCGGTGGCGGCGCGCACGGCGTTGAGAAAGCCGTTGGGGCCGCAAATATAGACGTGGCTGCCCGGGCGGTGCTCGGCGAGCAGGGTCTTGAAATTCAGGCCCTTCGCCGGATCGCCGCCGTCATGGGTGAACACCACGTTGTCGCCGCACAGCTCCTTGATCTCGTCGTAGAAGGCGGTGTCGGCCTGTTCGCGCGAGCAATAATAGAGCGTGTATTTCTCGCCGATGGCTTTCAGCCGGTGCGCCATCGCCTTCATCGGCGTGATGCCGATGCCGCCGCCGATCAGGATGTGCTCGCCGGCGCTTTCCGCGAGCGGGAAGGCGTTGGACGGCGGCATGACGGTGAGCGTGTCGCCGGCCTTGACGTTGTCGTGCATCCAGGCCGAGCCGCCGCGCCCGGCCTTCTCGCGCATGATGCCGAGCACGTAGCGGTGGCGCTCGGCCGGATCGTTCGCCAGCGAATAGGAGCGGCGATGGCCGCCGCCGGTGACGATGTCGATATGCGCGCCGGCGGTGAATTCCGGCAGCATGCCGCCGTCGGGCGCGACCAGCTCGAACAGGCGGATGGTGCTGGAAAGGTCTTCGACGCGCGAGACGGTCAATTTCAGTTGGTTGCGCAGCTTGGGCTTGGGGCGCTTCTGGTCGGGCTCGAGATAGAGCCGCTCGACGCGCTCGCCGTTCAGCACATGCTTGGTGAGGATTTCCTCGACGTCGTCGACGGTCTCGGCGTTGTACCAGGTGCCTTCCGGATAGATCACCAGGGTCGGCCCGAGCTCGCAGCGTTCCAGGCAGCCCGACTGGTTGACGCGGATGTTCTTGATGCCGAGCTCTTTGGCGCGCTTCTTGAAATGCGCGTGCAGCTCCTTGCCGCCGCGGTCGGCGCAGCAGCCGCGCGGATGGCCCTTGGGCCGCTCGTTGACGCAGCAGAAAATGTGCGTGTCGTAGAAGTGCTGTTTCTCGTCAGCGGTCGCGGGCTTGTCTGAAGTCTGCACGGTCATGCTCTGCGCAATCCTGTTCTTACTCGGCAGCGCCCATCGGGGCGGCCTTGGCGAGGCGCGCCTCGCGGTCTTTCGGCAGACGGTCGCCGTTCTCCAGCAGCAGCCGCGCCACCGGCTTGCCCTCGATCAGATGGCTCTGCAGGATCTCGTCGATGTCTTCCTTGCTGTTGAACGTGTACCAGGCGCCCTCGGGATAGATCACCAGGGCGGGGCCCATCTCGCAGCGCTCGAGGCAGCCCGAGGGGTTGATGCGCGCGTCCTTGACGCCGAGCTTGCGCGCCTGGCTCGTCATGTATTTCAGCAGCTCGACCGAGCCGCGGGCGCTGCAGCAGCCGCGCGGATGGTCGGCCGGGCGCACGTTCTGGCACATGAAGACGTGCTTCTCGTAGACCATCTTCGGCTCGGTCGGGACTTTGCTCATGGCGGCTCTCTGGCTGGCGGCGCGCGATCAGGCGGGCCGGCGATGCGACAGGATGGTGGCGGCGGGCGCAAAATAACGGACGCAAGGCCGCCCGTCCATCGCCGGGCCGCGGTTCCGCCGGGGCGCAAACACCTGGATGAAATAGGGTTTTACGCCGCTTTTGCAAGCCGGCCGCTGCGAGCGGCTCGCAAGCCGCGAGCCGCGCAAAAGAATTGGCCCGGTTCGTCAACCGGGCCAGGGCTTTAGCCGTCAGCTTTTGGGTTTCGGCTGGATCAGGTCGTCGAGCGTCTTGCGCAGATGGCCGAGCTCGTAGGACGGCACGCCGTAGACCCAGCCGGCGGCGCGGTCGTTGATCGTGGCGATCTCCTTGGCCAGCGCTTCCTTGTCGCCCTCGGGCTTGTCCTCGGAGGCGACGCCGGTCGCGTCGGGCAGCATGCCGGCGCGCACGGTCGCCCAGGAGCGGCCCTCGGCTTCGACGAGCCACAGGTCGAGCTTGAGCCCGTCCCAGGTGACGAACTCGGCCCACGGCCGCGCGTTGGTGTCGATCTTCACCTGGTCGGCTTTACGGACATCCTCGAAGTTGAGCTGCTGGACGACGCGCGCGACGTCCTCCGCGCCGAAGATGTCCTTGGTCTCGTAATCGTCGGGCATGCCTTCGATCGTGTAGTCGCGTTCGTCGCGGCTGGCCTTGAAGACGCGCACGCGCGGGCCCTTGGCCGGCGTGTTGAGCGTCGCCTCGCGCACGCGCGGCAGGTCGATCTGCGCCACGGTGGTGTCGACCCAGCCGGTGCGGTTGATCGGCAGCTCGACCTTGCCCTTCACCAGCCAGGCGCGCGCCTCGTCCGGCAGGCGGGCGTAGAGGCTCTCCTGGCCGACCATGGCGGATTTCACGCGGCCGACCACGACATCGGCGAGCTCCTTGCCGCTGGCGTCGAAAAACTGCAGCCGCGCCGACTTGGCCTCGCTGGTCGTCGGCTCGCCGAGGTCGAGCTTGTCGTACAGCTCGGGCCGCGCCGTCTTGGGCTCGAAGGTCTGCAGGCGGGCGATGCCGTGGATCGCCTCGTCGACCTGCATCTTGAAGGCGGGATAGCCGGAAAGCTCGTTCACCGTCCAGCTCTCGGGCCCGGTCTTGACGATGGTGGTCGTGTCGCCGGCGCGGGTCCAGGCGATCTTGGCGACGTTGCCGGTCGCCTTGGCGAGATCGGCGAGCAGGATGGTGCCCGGCGCGCGCGTGGCGGGACCGGTGTCGCGCGTCGAGAGCGTGACGATGACGGCGACGACGGCGATCAGCGTGGCGAGCGCGAGGCCGAGGAAGGCGCGAAGGCTCATGGCGTGTCTCCCTTAACCTTTGGCGGCGATGGTGGCGGCGCGGCGGCGGCGCATCCGCCAGACGCCGAGCCCGATGGCGAACAGCGCCACGAGCAGCGGAATGGCGGCGATGTCGAAGAACCACAGGCGGGTCTTCAAACGCTCGATGTCGCGCCGCAGATCGAGCTGCACGCCGCGCAGATCGCGGCGGATGCTGAGCAGCTCGGCCTTGAACTTCTCGATCTCCTCCTGCTGCGCCGGCGACAGCGTCACCTGCGCGCCCTGCGCCGCGGCCGCCTGGCCGGGGCGTTGCAGGTCGGCGATCTTCTTTTCGGTCTCCTCGCGGCGGGCTTGCAGCTCGCGCTCCTTGGCGCGCAGCCGCGTCTCGGCCTCGCGCTGCAACGCCTCGACGCGCTCGAACGGGCGCTGCGAGATGCCGCGCGAGCGTAGGCCGATCAGATCGTTCGAGCCGGTGAGGTTGTCGAGCGCGTTGGTCACGAAGTCCATGTTGTTCGACAGCGGCATGGCGACGGCCTGGCCGAACAGATCCTGCATCTGGACCCAGAAGCGGTCTTGCAGCAGGTCGGTGTCGGCGATGATGACGGCCTGGATCGGGCCGTTCGAGGCCATCAGCTGCGGCTTGGTCGGCGTCTCGACCGGCTTGGGCTTGCCCGCGTTGTCCTCCTCGTCCATCGCGGCGGCGAGGCGGTTCTCCGGCTTGGCAGTCTCCTCGCCATCTTTCGCTTCCTCTTTCGGGAAGCCGTCCGGGAAGGCGGTCTTGACCGGGCCGCTGACGCGCGCGGCGATGGTGTAGCGCGCGCCGGTCGGCTTGAAGTTCTCGGTGATGCCCTGGAAGTCGGGGCGGCCGCCCATCACTTTGTCGGCGTCGATCAGGTCGGCCTTCTCGCTGGTCTGGATCAGCGGCGTGAAGTCCGTCGTGCCGCCCTCCTTCTTCGACAGCGCGCCGGGCGAGGAGATCTGCATCACGTCGATGCCGCTGGCGATCAGGTCGCTGGACGAGAAGTTCGCCGCGCGCAGGATCTGCCACACCGGATACTCGACCGCTTGCGGCCGCGCGTCGGTGCCGGCGTTGACGCGCCGGCCGGTGGTGGCGTCGCCGGCGATCTTGCCTTCCGCCAGCTCGACGCCCCAGGCGTCGAACAACGGCTTGAGGCTAGAGGTCGCCGGGATCGGCTTGGCGCCCGGGCCGAGCGCGCGCTCGGCCACTTCGGAGACGGGATCGACGAGGGCGACGACGCGGCCGCCGCCGAGGACGAACTGGTCGATGGCGTACATCGCCTTGGGCGAAATCTCGGCCGGGTGGGCGACGAGCAGCACGTCGATGCCGGCGGGAATCTCCGCCGTGTCCATCGGCACTTCCTTGAGGTCGAACAGCTGCTGCAGATGCGCGAGCATCTGCCACGGCCGCGCCATCGCCGGATTGAGCCGCGCCATCATCGTGCCGGGGAAGCCTTTCACCGGCAGGGCCGTCATCAGGCCGATGGTCTTGCGCTTTGGATTGGCGAGATTATGGACCAGCTTGGTCAGGTCGTATTCGAGGAACGCCTCGCGGTCCGGCGAGAAGAAAGCGACGCGCTCCTCGTCGTCGGTCGAGTTGGTGCCGGCGAGGCCGAAATAGACCATCTCGCCGGTGCGATCGAGCGGCAGGCCCTGCAGGCCGGCGGCGACGGCTTGGTCCTCGGCGTCGGAGAACGGCACCGGCTCGATGATCTCCAGGCGGATCTTGCCGCGCGCGATGGCGGCATATTCCTTCAACACGTCGCGCACGCGCGTCGCGTATTTGCCGACGTTGGGCAGCTCGTTGCCGAGGGTCGGCGAATAGTAGAAGCGCAGCGTCACCGGCTCGTCGATCTTGGCCAAGGTGGCGTAGGTGCCGGGCGACAGGGTGAACAGCTTGTCCTCGGTCAGATCGAGGCGCGAGCTCGAAAGGCCGGCGCGCGCCAGGATGTTGACGGCGAGAAACAGCACGACGGCCAGGACGAGGCCGGCGAAGGCGAGGACGCGAAGGTTCGCGCGCGAAGCGTCGGGTAAAGCGGCCATGATCAACGCGCCTTATAGAGATTGACGAGCAGGACGTTGGCGAACAGGAACAGCGCCATCACCGAGGCGAAGAAGACGATGCCGACGGCGTCGAGCACGCCCTTGGAGATCGCCTCGAAATTGGCGGTGAAGCTGAGCGAGGCGATCGCCTCGACCATGCCGGGCGGGGCCCAGCCGGTGAAGAAGTTGAGCACCAGCCCGGTGCCGCTCACCGTGAACAGCAGGCAGACCACGGCGGAAAGCACGAAGGCGATGACCTGGTTCTTGGTCAGCGCCGAGAAGCAGGCGCCGATGGCGAGATAGGCGCCGGCCATGAAGAAGCTGCCGACGTAGCTGGCGAAGATCACGCCGTTGTCGGGTTTGCCGAGGTAGTTGACGGTGATCCACAGCGGGAAGGTCAGCGCCAGGGCGATGCCGGCGAAGCACCAGGCGGCGAGGAACTTGGCGATGACGGCCTGGCTCGGAGTCAGCGGCAGGGTGAGCAGCAGCTCGACCGTGCCGCTCTTGCGCTCCTCGGACCACAGGCGCATCGAGATCGCCGGCACCAGCAGCAGATAGAGCCAGGGATGGAACAGGAAGAACGGCGACAGGTCGGCCTGGCCGCGCTCGAAGAAGTTGCCGAGGAAGAAGGTGAAGGCCCCGGCGAGCGCGAGGAAGATGACGATGAAGACGTAAGCGAGCGGCGTCGCGAAATAGGCGGCCAGCTCGCGCTTGAAGACGGTGCAGAGCGCGTTCATGTGGGCGTCCCTTAAGCGGCGGTTTGGGCGAGGATTTGCGCGTCGGTCGCGCCGCCCGTCAGCATGCGGAAGACATCGTCGAGGCGGCCGCGCTCCTGGCGGATTTCCCGGATGTCCGCAGCGCGTTGGCGCGCCGCGACGCGCACGGCGTCGAACACGTCGATGTCGGGCAGGGCGCGCACGAACAGGCCGCCCGGCTCGGCGGTCACGTCGGCGACGCCGGCGATCTGGCGCAGCGTCGGCGTCAGCGCCGCGACGGCTTCCGGCGAGCATTTGATGACGATGCCGCCGTGGCGCGGCGAGCGCGTCTGCAGGGCGGCCGGCGTGCCGTCGGCCACCACGCGGCCGTGCGCGATGATGAGGGCGCGCGAGCAGATCGCCTCGACCTCTTCGAGAATGTGCGTCGAGATGACGATGGCCTTGTGCGGCGCCATCTCCTCGATCAGCGCGCGCACCTCGTGCTTCTGGTTGGGATCGAGCCCGTCGGTCGGCTCGTCGAGCACCAGCACGTCGGGATCGTGCAGCAGCGCCTGGGCCAGGCCGACGCGGCGCTTGTAGCCGCGCGACAGCGTCTCGATCGGCTGTTCGAGCACGTGGCGCAGGTTGGTCAGGTCGGCGGCGCGCGCGACGCGCGATTTCTTCTCCGCGCCGGAGAAGCCGCGGATGTCGGCGATGAAGGAGAGGAAGCCGCGCGGCGTCATGTCGCTATAGGCCGGCGCGCCTTCGGGCATGTAGCCGAGCTTGCGCTTGGCGGCGAGCGGCTGGGTGGCGATGTCGAAGCCGCAGACGGCGGCGCGGCCCTCGTCGGCCGGCAGGAAGCCGGTGAGCATTTTCATCGTGGTGGATTTGCCCGCGCCGTTGGGGCCGAGGAAACCCAGCACCTCGCCGCGCGCCACTTCGAAGGAAACCCGGTCCACCGCCTTGATCGGGCCGAACGTCTTGCTCAGGCCCTCGATCGCGATCATCGTCGTCATCCCGCCCTTACCCTTGCGCTAAATTGTTAAGCCTACCAAGCGCTTAGCCGGCTCTTGCAGCAAGCCGGGGGAGAGATTCATACGGGCCTTTGCGCTCATTGCAAGCGGGGAATCCCCGTTGCCCGCTCCTCGATCCCCGGCGTAAGCGGGGTAGTCGCCGATTTGGGCGACTTTGCGGCAGGCCCGTCACATGCGCGTGAGCGGGTTCACGCGCCGGCGACGAGCTTGGCGTCGTGCAGCCGGCCGATTTCCCCCGACGACAGGCCGAGCAGGTCGCTCAAAATCTCGTCGGTGTGCGCGCCGAGGCGCGGCGCGGGCTGCGGCGCGAGCCGCGCGTGGCTGGCGAACGCGAGCGGCGAGCCGGGGGTGAGGAGATTGCCGACGCCGGGATGATCGACGCGCGCGAACAGCGGATTGGCCGTCGAGCAGCGCGGATCGGCGGCGACCATCTGGGCGAAGCTCTGATACGGCCCCCAGCAGGCCCCCGTGGCGTCGAGCGCGGCAGAGATCTCGGCCAGATCGCGCGCGGCGATCCACGGCGCGAGGACGACGGCGATCTCCTCGCGGGCGCGGAAACGATCGCCCTCGTCGTCGAGATTCGCCAAGCCGTGCCGGGCGGCGACTTGCGCCATCGCTTCGGCGAGGCCGGTGGATTTGAGCAGGCTCTGCCATTGGCGCAGGGTGAGCGCGACGATCATCACGCGGCGGCCATCGCGCGCGACGAAATCGCGGCCGAAGCCGCCGTAGAGATAATTGCCGTAGCGCGGGCGCTCTGTTTGATTGAGCTCGACCTCGCCGATGAAGCCGAGATGGCCGGCCATGGCGTAAGCGACGTCGGACAGCGCCAGGGTCACGAGTTGGCCTTCGCCGGTCTTCGAGCGATGGCGTTCGGCAGCGAGCAGGCCGCTGGCGGCGGTGACGCCGCAGATCGCGTCCCACGCCGGCAGCACATGGTTGATCGGCTCCTCGGCTGTGGCGGGGCCGGTGACGAAGGGGAAGCCGGTGGCGCAATTGACCGTGTAATCGACCGCCGTCGTGCCGTCGTGATGGCCGGTGATGGCGAGCATGATGAGATCGGCGCGGCGCGCTTTCAGCTTGGCGTAATCGAGCCAGCCGCGCGCCGGAAAGTTCGTCAGGAACAGGCCGGCATCCTCGCCCCGCGGTCCATTGGGCGCGGTAATCAGCGCCGTCGCGATTTCCTGGCCTTCCGGCTTGGCAAGATCGAGGCAGATGGATTTCTTGCCCTTGTTGAGCCCGGCCCAGAACAGGCTCGCGCCCGCTTCCGCCCCCTTGTTTTGCACGAGCGGCCAACGGCCGTAATCGAGGCCGCCGCCGATGGGATCGAAGCGGATCACCTCGGCGCCCATCTGCGCCAGCGTCATGCCGCCGAGCGGCGCGGCGACGAAGGCCGAGCCTTCGATCACGCGCAAACCAGAGAGGATTCCGCTCATCTAGGCCATGAGGGCGACGACGCGCCAATCGAGCACGTCGGCGGCTTGGGCTTGGCCGGCGCGGATCGCTTCCGGCCCGCGCGTCGCATGGACGACGGCGCGCAGATCGACCAGCGCGCCCTGCTTCAGAGGCGTGACGGCTTCGACGCGAACCTGCGTCGATAGCATGTCGCCCTCGAACACCGGCGCGAGATGATCGCAGCCGCGCCAGGCGAGCAGGGTGACGATATTGGGCAGGGCGCGGAGAATTTGCGCGCTGGCGATGGAGATGGCGTGGCCGCCGAACACCAGCCGCGTGCCGTAGGCGCTGGCGCCGGCGTCGAAATGCGTCATCGCCATGTTGAGGGTGAGACGGGCGATCTCCGGCGCGGAGCTGACCGAATCGCGCGCTTCGACGTGGAAGCGCTGGCCGGCGGCGAGATCCTTGGCGTGCAGTCCGGGCAGCTTGCGGAAGGCGGCGTAATCCCAGGCCGGCGCGGCGGCGCTCAGATCGGCGGCGGGAATTTCGGCGGGAATGGCGTCGAGGCTGTCCGCATGCCCGGTGCTCGCGTTGGGATCGCGGCAGGCGACCATCGGACAGCGCCAGAATTTCAGCACCGTCTCGCCGCGCTGGTTCGTGGTGGTGATCTCGAGGCCGACGAGGCCGGTGGCGGCGCGGCCGGGCTTGGGCGCGTTTTGCTTGAGCGCGACGATTTTCGTCACGGTGGCGAGCGTGTCGCCGATGCAGACGGGGCGGCGCAGCACCAGCCCGCGATAGAACAGATTGGCTTTGACGCGGAACGAGGCCCAGGTGGTCTGGCCGATGGCGAGATTGATCGCGAGCATCGGATGGGCGAGCGGCCGGTCCTCGCCGGTCACGGCGCGGCTCAAGGTCTGGTCGAGCGGCAGGCGCAGGCGGTCGCCGAACGCCGCCATATGCAATGCGGCATGGCCGTCGGTCAGCGTGACGGCCGGCGTGTCGGCGACGATCTGGCCGACCGCGAGGTCCTCGAACCAGGGGCCGCCGACCGGGATGATCGTGTCTTGCGTCATGGCGCTGTTTCCCTGTCGCCGTCCTGTTTAGCCGTTTAGCGGCTGCGCGCCAACCATCTGTCGCGCCATTTGCGCGCCAGGGGGAAGAAGAACGGCGGGGTGAAGTTGGCGGCGGTGATGCGCACGAACTGGAAGGCGGTGACGATGGCGACGCCGAGGTCGAGCCCCTTGGCGGTGATCGCCATTTCGCCGATGCCGCCCGGGGCCAGCGCCAGCAGCGCGTCGCCGATGGCGATGCCGCTGCCCCAGGCGATCAGATAGGCGCAACCGGCGCAAGCGAGGATCAGATAGAGCGCGTTGAAGATCGCGTAGGGAATGAACATGCGATAGCGCAGGAAGAAATCCTTCTCGAAGCGCGAGCCGAGCGCCAGGCCGAGCAGCACCTGGCCGACGTCCACCAGCTCCACGGGCACGCGCGACAGCGAGACGCCGCAGGCGGTGACGATGGCGCTGGAGATCAGCGGCCCCATCATCCAGGCGTTCTGGACACCCAGCTTGGCGCAGATCGCGGCGACGACGAGCGTGAAGCCGGCGAGCATGAGGAACTTGTCGGCGACGAAGGGCGGCAGCACCTGCGCCGCCGCGCGGTCGATGCCGGCGAAGCCGGCATAGGCGAGCACCGGCGGCACGATCAGCACCAACAGCGCGATGCGGATCGACTGGGTGATGGCGACGGCGGGCACGTTGCCGCCGTATTTCATCGCCAGGACCGACATTTCCGCCGCGCCGCCGGGCACGGTGGCGAAATAGCACGAGGCCTTGTCGATGCCCGAGACGCGCGACAGCAAGAGGCCGCCGACGCCGGCCATGAGCAGGGTGAGGATCGCGCCGAGGAAAATCCAGCCGACGTTGCCGAGCAGCGCGCCGAGCACGGAGGGCATGAAATAGAGCCCGACCGAGGTGCCGATCAGCCATTGGCCAGTCTGGCGGCCGTAAGGGAACAATTGCAGCTTCGCGCCGCACAGCTGGGCGATTCCCATGCCGACCAACGGCCCCATCATCCAGGGGATCGGCGTGCCGATCCAGGCGAACAGCGCCCCCATGGCCACGCCAAGCGCCAGCCCGACGAAAATGCGGGGCCAACGCGTGCTTACGCCGGTGAATTCGGACATGGGATTTGGGGACCGGGGCGGAAAGGGCGAGCCCCAGGTTTACGCCCGGCCGTCAGGCCAAGGCAACCGTCATCCTCGCATAACCCGCTCGCGCGGAACGCGCGGCTAGAAGGTCAGCGCGGGACGCGCGGCTATAAGGTCAGATCGCGGAACGCGCGGCTAGAATTTCACGATGCGGTTGAGAATCCAGCCGATCGGGCCGGTGAAGAGCAGCGGCGCGTCGGTGAAGGACAGGCAGACGCAGTCCGTGTCGCGGTCGGCGACCGGCGTGTGGTCGATGTCGCGGTCCGACACGCCGACGTCGCCGCGCTGATAATGGCCGGAGGCGTCGGTGAAGCCGCCGGTCAGCACCATCACCATTTCGTTGCCATGATGGGTATGACGCGGCACGGCGCTGCCCGCCTTGATGCGCAGGAGGCGCAGACGCTCGCCGGCGGACGTCGCCTGGGGAATGGCGATTTCGTCGACGCCGCCGCCGAGCTTGCGCCACGGCAGAGCGGCCAGATCGCCGCCCACATCCATGTCGGCGAGGTAGTCGCGCAGCGGCCGCGGAATCAGGATCGACGGCGCCGGAACGGCGGCGCGCGGCGCGGCGACGGCGGGCTCGGCATCGAGGGCGTCGAGCCGCGCCAGCAGGCCGTCGAGATCGGCGGCAGCCATCGGCGTCGGCGGCAGATCCTCCAGCATCGCGCCGCCGAGGGCTTCCAGGCGCGCGACTTCCGCACGGCAGGCCGGGCACAGCGCGAGATGGCTGGCGATCATCACGCTCGCGGCTTCGGAGGCCGCGCCGGCGGCGTAATCGAGCAGCGCGTCGTCGGCGGGATGGTGGGACGGGCGGTAATTCGTCATGTTCATCGCGGTTCTCATCAAACGCGGTCTTGCAGGGCGACGCGCAGGCGGGCCAAGGCGAGGCGCAGGCGCGATTTCACGGTGCCGAGCGGAATGTCCAGCTCGCGGGCGATCTGGCGATGCGACTTGTCCTCGTAGTAGCAGACGCGCAGCAGCGACGCCTGCTCCTCGGGCAAGGTCGCGATGGCTTCGCGCAGCACATCCTCATGCTCCAGCGCTTCGAAGGCGCTGTCGGCGGCGATGGGCGCTTCGGGCACCAGGGCCGGATCGTTGGGATCGAGCTCGGGGCGCTTCTCGCGGCGCAGCGCGTCGATGCGCTTGTTGCGCGCGATGGTGAACATCCAGGTGCGGACGTTGGCCTGGCGCGGATCGAAGGTCTCGGCCTTGCGCCACAGGATGAACATGGCTTCCTGGGCGAGATCTTCGGCGGCAGCCGCGTTGGCGCCGAGCCGCATCAGATAGGTCTTCAGGCGCGGGGCGAAATAGGCGTAAAGCGCGGCGAAGGCGGTCTTGTCGCGCGCTTCGGCCACGGCGGCGACGAGGCGGGCGAGCTCGGCGGTGTCGGGGGCAGGCGGGCTGAAGGCTTTGTCCATCGCCTTATCTAAGGCCAAGCCGCCCCGCGCGACAAGACGCGTGCCCGATGGGCGCGCGGCGCGGCGGGAATGGCTTTCGCCGAAAGCTTTGGCGTCGCCGAAGGAAAGACCGCGGGGTAAGCTGGCGGCGAGAGACATGAGGGACAGGTCCATGACGGGGTTTGCCATTCTTACGCCGCCGCCGGCGCGGCGGATCACCCGGCCGGCCGCGCCGCGCGCGAAGTGATCCTTGGCGCAAAAAACCGCGTATTGATAAGGTCATAACGCCAATAGCGGTTCCCATTCGATGGCTCCCGACGATCTTCGCGCCTCCTCCGCCGGCTTTTCGCCGCCGCCCGCCCCCCTGTCTCCCGCCCTGCCCCCCGCGGGGGCGCGGGTCGCGATCGTCGGCGGCGGCATTTCCGGCCTGGCGGCGGCCTGGCTGCTGGCGCGCCGCTACGAGGTGACCCTGTTCGAACGCGAAAGCTGGATCGGCGGCCATAGCCATACGGTCGACGCGCCGCGGGCCGGATGCGAACCGCTCGCGGTCGATACCGGCTTCATCGTCTATAACGCGCGCAACTATCCCAATCTGGTGCGGCTGTTCGACCATCTCGCCGTGGCGACTCAGCCGACCGACATGTCCTTCGCCGTCTCGCTCGACGGCGGCCGGCTCGAATACGGCAGCGATATGCCGCGCGGCCTGTTCGCCCAGCCGGCCAACCTGCTGCGTCCGCGCTTCCTGAGAATGCTGCGCGACATCGCGCGCTTCTATCGCACCGCGCCGCAGGCGCTCGCCGCGTTGGAAAATTCGGCCCGTGGATCGGCCGCCTGCCTTTCGCTCGGCGATTGGCTGGCGCAGGAAGGCTATGGCCCGTCTTTCGCGCGTGACCATCTTTTGCCGATGGCCGCCGCCATCTGGTCGGCGCCGGCGCGCGACATGCTGGCTTTTCCCGCCGTCAGCCTGCTGCGCTTCTTCCACAACCACGGCCTCTTGCAGATGGCGGCGCGGCCGCAATGGCGCACTGTGACCGGCGGCAGCCGCGCCTATGTCGCCAAACTGACGGCCAGCTTCGCCGACCGCATCCATACGGCGCGCGGCGTCGTCGCGGCGCGGCGCGGCGAAGCGGGCCTGACGCTGCGCCTCGACGACGGCAGCGAGGCGCGCTTCGACCAAGCGGTCTTCGCCTGCCACGCCGACCAGACGCTCGCCCTGCTCAGCGACGCCGACGCCGAGGAGCGCCGGTTGCTCGGCGCGTTTTCCTATCAGGAGAACCGCGCCGTGCTGCATAGCGACGCGGCGCTCATGCCGCGCCGGCGCGCCGCCTGGGCGAGCTGGAACTATCTCGCCGAACGCGGCGACGGCGACGCGGCGAAACTGTCGGTGAGCTATTGGATGAACCGGCTGCAGGGCCTGCCCGAAGCCCATCCGATGTTCGTGACGCTCAATCCGGCGCGCGCCCCCGACCCGGCTGCGGTCCATGGCGAATTCGTCTATCATCATCCGATGTTCGACGCGCGCGCCATGACCGCGCAGCGCGCCCTCGGTGCCTTGCAGGGCCGCCGGGCGAGCTGGTTCTGCGGCAGCTATTTCGGCTTCGGCTTCCATGAGGACGGACTGGTCTCCGGCCTCGGGGTCGCGGCCGGACTCGGCGTGCCCGCGCCCTGGAGCGGCGCGCAATCCGCCGCGACCGACGATATTCCGGCTCTCGGTCCGGCCGCGTCGGCGGTGGCTTGATGGCTGTGTCCGCGCAAGACGGCTGCCTCTATCTCGGCCGCGTCATGCACGCGCGCTTTCGTCCCTGCGCGCACCGCTTCGTCTATCGCGTCTTGTCGCTCTACCTCGACATCGACCGCGTCGACGCGTTGGCGCGGCGGCTGCGGCTGTTCTCGCGCGGCCGCTTCAACCTGTTCGCGTTCCACGACAAGGACCACGGTCCGCGCGACGGCTCGCCCTTGCGCCCCTGGGTCGAGCGCCATCTCGCGGCGCATGGCGTGGCGTTGGACGGCGGCGCGGTGCGGCTGCTGTGCTTTCCGCGCATCCTCGGCTACGTCTTCAATCCGCTGAGCGTCTATTATTGCCATGGTCCGGCCGGCGAACTGCGCGCCGTGCTCTACGAGGTGCGCAACACCTTCGGCCAGAGCCACAGCTATCTCGTGCGCGCGCCCGAAGGGCACCAGGCCGGCGCGCCGCTCAGCCAGACGGCGGAGAAGCGCTTCCACGTTTCGCCGTTCCTCGATGTCGCCGGCGAATATCGCTTCCGGCTGCGCGCGCCGGGCGAAAGCCTGTCGCTGGCGATCCGCGAAAGCGACGCGGACGGCGACATCCTGCTCGCGACCCACGCGGCGCAGCGCGCGCCGTTGAGCGACGCGGCCTTGCTCAAAGCCTTCCTGACCCATCCGCTGATGACGCTGAAGGTCGTGGCGGCGATCCATTGGGAGGCGCTGCGCCTGTGGCGCAAGGGTGCGGGCTTCCGCCGCCTGCCGCCGGCCCCGGCGCTGCCGGTCACGCTCGGGCGCGACATTACGGAGATTTCGCGATGACCGACCGCCCCGCCGGCGCGGCGGCTTCCGGCAAGGCGCAGGACAGCGCGCTGATGCGGGCGTTTCTCTCGCTCGCCGGCTCGATCGCTTATGGCCGCCTCGCCATCGAGCTGCCGAGCGGCGAGATCCACCGCGTCGCCGGCCCCCATGCGGGGCCGGAGGCCGACATCGTCATCCACGACGAGCGCGCCGTGCGTCGGCTGTTCGCCGGCGGCAAGCTGGCCTTCGCCGAAGCCTACATGGACGGCGACTGGTCGAGCGACACTCTCGCCGGCTTGATCGAGCTTGGCGCGCGCAACGAGCATGTGCTGGCGCCGAGCTGGTCGGTGCGCACGGCGGTCGTCGCCTGGCACGCGCTCTTGAACCGCGCGCGCCATCTGGTCGCCAACCGCAATTCGCGGCGCGGCGCGAAGCGCAACATCGCCAGCCATTACGATCTCGGCAACGGCTTCTACAGCCAGTGGCTCGACCCGACGATGACCTATTCGTCGGCTTTGTTCGAGCGCCCCGATCAGCCCTTGCAAGACGCGCAGATCGCCAAATGGCGCAACATCGCCGACATGGCGGATCTGCGGCCCGGCCAGCGCGTGCTGGAGATCGGCTGCGGCTGGGGCGGCTTCGCGCGCTGGGCCGCCGCGACGCGCGGCTGCGAGGTCGTCGGCCTCACCTTGTCGCAGGCGCAGCGCGAATGGGCGCTGGCCGAGAACGCCAAGGCCGGCCTCGCCGACAAGATCGACATCCGCCTGCAGGATTACCGCGACGTCGGCGGCACGTTCGACCGCATCGTCTCCATCGAGATGTTCGAGGCGGTGGGCGAGGCCTATTGGCCGGCGTTCTACGACACGCTGCGCGCGCGGCTCGCGCCCGGCGGCATCGCCGCCTTGCAGGTCATCACCATCGCCGATAGCGACTATGCCGAATATCGCGATTCGGTGGACTTCATCCAGCGCTACATCTTCCCGGGCGGCATGCTGCCGTCGCCCAAGATTCTCGGCGAGCTCGCCGCGCGCGCCGGCTTGAAGGACCTGGGGCATCGCGCCTTCGGCCTCGATTACGCGCGCACGCTGGAGATTTGGCGCGAGCGGTTCGACGCGGCCTGGGGCTCGATCGGCCCGCTCGGCTTCGACGCGCGCTTCCGCCGCATGTGGCGCTATTATCTCGCCTATTGCGAGGGCGGCTTCCGCGCCGGCACCATCGACGTGCGCCAGTTGGCGCTGCAGAAGGTCTAGCGCAGCAGCTTCTTCGTCGCCGCGAAGAACAGCGGGTAGGGCATGATCCGCAGCAGCTTCATGATCAGCGCGAAGCGGCGCGGGAAGGCGATCTCGAACCGGTCGCTCGCCAGGCCGCGCAGGATGTAGTCTGCCGCCTTTTCGGCGGAAATCATCATCGGCATGGGAAAATCGTTCTTCGCCGTCAGCGGCGTTTCGACGAAACCCGGATTGATCAGCTGCAAGGTCACGCCGTTGCGGGCGCATTCCGGGCGCAGCGCCTCGCACATGGCGATGACGGCGGCCTTCGAGGCGCTGTAGGCGGCGGCCGAGGGCAGGCCGCGATAGCCGGCGACCGACGAGACCACGGCGATGCGGCCCGCGCGGCGCGCCAGCATCCCCGGCAGGATCGCTTCCAGCCCGTGCGCCGCGCCCATCAGGTTCACCGCGATCAACTTGCGCAAGGTCGCGCTTTTGAAATCGGCCGCGCCCATCGGGATGTGGGTGCCGGCGTTGAGTACGGCCTGGGCGAGCGGGCCGTGCTCGGCCTCGATCTTGGCCAGCGCCGCCGGCATGGCGCCCGGATCGGTGACATCGAGCGCCAGCGGCAGGATGCGGCCGGGCAGGCCGCGCGCGGCGCTCGCCAGGGCCGACAGCGCCGCGCCGTCGCGCGCCGAGCCGACCACCAGCCGGCCTTGGCGGGCCAAGCCGAGCGCCAGGGCGCGGCCGATGCCGCTGCTGGCCCCGGTGATCCAGACCGGCGCGGCGGCAGAGGGGAACTCCGTCGGCATGATCGGTGGCCTTCCGCTAGTTTAGAATCAATCGGTTAAACGCTTTTTACGCGGCCTGGAGCGGCGCGGATGCCGCCGCCGGGCGGGACCGCCAAGCCGCGCCGGCAGGCTGGGTTCCGGCCCGGACATGAGGGTGGACATCACGGGCCGCTTTGCTTATGACACAGGCCGTCTCTCGCCGTTTTCCCATCTGTCTTCGCGGCCCATCCGGGCCGGCGAAACCCGCCGGAAACGGCACTTTAGGAGGATGATTTGCCGCAGGGTGAAATCTTGGGGGCCCAAAACCCGTCCGTTGGGCACCAGGAGATGGCGAACGCCATCCGCGCGCTCGCCATGGACGCCGTCGAGGCGGCCAATTCTGGCCATCCGGGCATGCCGATGGGCATGGCCGACGTCGCCACGGTGCTGTTCACCCGTTTCCTGAAGTTCGATCCGGCCGATCCGGCCTGGCCCGACCGCGACCGTTTCGTGCTGTCGGCCGGCCACGGCTCGATGCTGATCTATTCGCTGCTGCACCTGACCGGCTATCCCGACATGACCATGGCGGAGCTCAAGCGCTTCCGCCAGCTCGGGGCCAAGACCGCCGGCCACCCGGAATTCGGCCACGCCCAGGGCATCGAGACGACCACCGGCCCGCTCGGCCAGGGCATCGCCAACGCCGTCGGCATGGCCATGGCGGAAAAGCTGCTCGCCGCGCGCTACGGCAAGGATGTGGTGGACCATTTCACCTACGTCATCGCCGGCGACGGCTGCCTGATGGAAGGCATCAGCCACGAGGCGATCTCGCTGGCCGGCCATCTCAAGCTCGGCAAGCTCATCGTCCTGTTCGACGACAACAAGATATCGATCGACGGTCCGACTTCGCTGTCGGTGTCGGACGACCAGATCGCCCGTTTCAAAGCGTCCGGCTGGGACGCCGCCGCGGTCGACGGCCACGATCCGGACGCGGTCGCCGCCGCAATCGCCGCCGCGCAAAAGACCGACAAGCCTTCGCTGATCGCCTGCCGCACCACCATCGGCTATGGCGCGCCCAAGAAGGCCGGCACCGCCGCGACCCATGGCGCGCCGCTCGGCGCCGAAGAGATCGCCGGGGCGCGGGCCAAGCTCGGCTGGACGTCGGAGCCGTTCGTGATTCCCGCCCCCGTGCTGGACGCCTGGCGCAACGCCGGCGTGCGCGGCGCGGGCCCGCGCAAAGCCTGGGCCGAGCGCTTCGCCAAGCTCGACGGCTCCAAGCAGGTCGAGTTCAACCGCACCCAGAAGGGCGAGCTGCCGAAGAACATCGAGCAGGTGGTGAACGACTACAAGAAGTCGCTCGCCGACAAGCCGCCGACCTGGGCGACGCGCAAGTCGTCGCAGGAAGCGCTCGAAGTCATCACCGCCGCCGTCCCCGAGATGATCGGCGGCTCGGCCGACCTCACCGGCTCGAACAACACCAAATCGAAGGTGCAAGCGCCGGTCACGCCGGACGACTTCTCCGGCCGTTACGTCTATTACGGCGTGCGCGAGCACGGCATGGCCGCGGCGATGAACGGCATGGCGCTGCACGGCGGCATCATCCCTTACGGCGGCACGTTCCTGGTCTTCACCGACTATTGCCGCCCGTCGATCCGCCTGTCGGCGCTGATGGGCCTGCGCGTGATCTATGTCATGACGCACGATTCCATCGGCCTCGGCGAAGACGGGCCGACGCACCAGCCGGTCGAGCATCTCGCCGCGCTGCGCATCATCCCGGGCCTGCTGACCTTCCGCCCGGCCGACGCCATCGAGAGCGCCGAATGCTGGCTCGCGGCGCTGCAGCAGGCGCATCGCCCGTCGGTGCTGGCGCTGTCGCGTCAGAACCTGCCGCCGGTGCGCACGACGCATGTCGCCGAGAATCTCTGCGCCAAGGGCGGCTACGTGCTGAAGGACGCCGAGGGCCCGCGCCGCGCGACGATCTTCGCCACCGGCTCGGAAGTGCAGATCGCTCTCGCCGCGCGCGACAAGCTGCAGGCCGAAGGCGTCGGCGCGGCCGTCGTCTCGATGCCGTGCTGGGAACTTTTCGACGCGCAGGACGCTTCCTATCGGGCCCAGGTGCTCGGCGAGAACACGGTTCGCGTCGCCGTCGAAGCCGCCAGCCCGTTCGGCTGGGAACGCTATGTCGGCGAAAAGGGCGCGGTGGTCGGCATGACGACCTTCGGCGCGTCCGCTCCGGCGGAAGAGCTTTACAAGCATTTCGGCATCACGGCCGAGGCCGTGACGCAAAAGGTGCGCGAGCGCCTGAAATAGTCACGTGACGGGGCCGGCATCGGCCCGAATGATCGAACCCGGCCGCCATCCCCGATGACCCCGGACGGCGGCCGCAACCGAATAATTGGAGGACGGCTATGGCGGTGCGTGTGGCGATCAATGGTTTCGGCCGTATCGGTCGCCTGGTGTTGCGCGCGATTCACGAGCAGAATCGGAACGACATCGAAGTGGTGGCGATCAACGACCTCGGCTCGGTCTCCGACAACGCCCACCTGCTGCGCTACGACACGGCGCACGGCCGCTTCCCCGGCGAGGTCAAACTGACCGCCGACGGCATCGACATCGGCCGCGGCAACATCAAGGTGTTCGCCGAGAAGGATCCGTCCAAGCTGCCGTGGAAGGACATGAATATCGACGTGCTCGCCGAGTGCACGGGCATCTTCACCGACCGCGCCCAGGCCGCGAAGCATCTCGACGCCGGCGCCAAGCGCGTGCTGATCAGCGCCCCGGCGACCAACGAGGACATCACGGTCGTCTACGGCGTCAACCACGACAAGCTGGTCAAGGACCACAAGGTCATCTCCAACGCCTCGTGCACGACCAACTGCCTCGCGCCGCTCGCCTTCGCCCTGCACAACACGATCGGCATCGAGCGCGCCTTCATGACCACGGTGCACGCCTACACCGGCGATCAGCGCCTGCAGGACACGCTGCACAAGGACCTGCGCCGCGCCCGCGCTGCCGCCATGTCGATGATCCCGACCTCGACCGGCGCGGCCAAGGCTGTGTCGCTCGTGCTGCCGGACCTCAAGGGCAAGATCGACGGCACCGCCGTGCGCGTGCCGACGATCAACGTCTCGATGGTCGATCTCGTCTTCACCGCCAAGCGCGACGTCACCGTCGACGAGGTCAACGCCGCCGTGCAGCAATATGCCGACGGCAAGCTCAAGGGCATCCTCAACGTGTCCGACGCGCCGCTGGTCTCGACCGATTTCAACCACGATCCGGCCAGCTCGACCTTCGATAAGAAGGAGACGCAGGTGATCGACAAGCGCCTCGTGCGCGTGCTGTCGTGGTACGACAACGAGTGGGGCTTCTCGAACCGCATGGTCGACGTCGCCGCGCTCGTCGGCAAGCTCGGTTAAGCCGCCCGTGCCGCAGTTCAACACCATCGATAGCGCTGTCGTCGCCGGCAAGCGCGTCGTCGTCCGCGTCGATCTCAACGTGCCGATGAAGAACGGCAAAGTCACCGACTACACGCGCATCGAGCGCCTGGCGTCGACGGTGAAGGAGATCGCCGACAAGGGCGGCAAGCTGGTGTTGCTGTCGCACTTCGGCCGCCCCAAGGGCCCCGATCCCGAACAGTCGCTGAAACCCCTGGTCGAGCCGCTGGCGCAGGCGCTCGGCCGTCCGGTGATCTTCGTGAACGATTGCATCGGCGCCGAAGCCGAGGCGGTCGCGGCGAAGCTGAAGCCCGGCGAAGTGGCGTTGATGGAGAACCTGCGCTTCCACGCCGGCGAGGAGAAAAACGACCTCGCCTTCGCCAAGGGCCTCGCCGCGCTCGGCGATCTCTACGTCGACGACGCCTTCTCGACGGCGCACCGCGCCCACGCCTCCATCGAAGCCATCGCCAACATCCTGCCGGCGTTCGCCGGCCGGCTGATGGAGGAGGAGTTGGTGGCGCTCGGCAAGGCGCTCGAAAAGCCCGAGCGGCCGCTCGCGGCGGTGGTCGGCGGCTCCAAAGTCTCGACCAAGCTCGAATTGCTCGGCAATCTCTCCAAAAAGGTCGACCGCCTGATCATCGGCGGCGGCATGGCCAACACCTTCCTGTTCGCCATGGGCGCGCCGATCGGCAAGTCGCTGTGCGAGAAGGAGATGGCCCCGACCGCGCTCGAGATCATGAAGACGGCGCGCGCCGGCGGCTGCGAATTCGTGCTGCCGATCGACGTCGTCGTGGCGCGCGACGTGAAGCCCGGCGCGGCGCACGAGGTGGTGCCGGTCGGCCAGGTGCCGGACGACGCGATGATCCTCGACATCGGCCCGGCCAGCATCAAGGCGTTGGACAAGCTGTTCGGCGAATGCCGCACGGTGGTGTGGAACGGCCCGTTCGGCGTGTTCGAAGTGCCGCCGTTCGACGCCGGCACCAACGCGGTGGCGAACATCGTCGCCAAGCTCACACACAAGGGCAAGATCGTCAGCATCGCCGGCGGCGGCGACACGGTGGCCGCGCTCGGCCATGCCGGCGTCAGCGAAGCCTTCAGCTACATCTCGACGGCGGGCGGCGCCTTCCTCGAATGGCTCGAAGGCAAGGAGCTGCCCGGCGTGAAGGCGCTGGAAAAGGCCGCGACGAAGGTCGTGGCCTAACGGCCGGCCGACCGGCCGTTACGCAGATTCACAACAGTCCGCCGGCGCGCAAGCTCGCGAGCAGGGCGAGCGCGGCCGCGCCGATCAGCACGGCGAGCAGCGTGTTGCGCTTGAGCGCGAACAGCGCGGCGAGGCCGACGGCGCAGGCGATCACGCGGTCGATCAGCGGCGCGGCGGCGAGCGGGCCGTCGGGCAGGATCAGCATCCGCGCGATCAGCGCCGCCAGCATGGCGTAGGAGACGCAGGTGACCCAGCGCAGCGCCGGGCTGTCCGGCGTGACGCGGCCGGACAGCCAGACGCCGGCGCCGCGCCAGATGTAGGAGCCGAGACCGGCGGCGACGATGACCGCGAACAGCCAGAGATCGCTGTGTTGCGTCATCTCACGGTTCCGGACTTTCGGGTTCTGCCGGCGTCGGGCGGCCGCCGAATCTCTCGCCGATGAAAAAGGCGAGGGTGCCGCCGCCGACCCCGCCGGCGATCAGGCTCCAATCGGGCCAGAACGGATGGACGGCGAGGCCGATGGCCGCGCCGGCGAGGATGGCGGCGATATTGCCCGCGCCCTTCACGTCGGCGCTGAACACCAGCAGGAAGAACAGCGGATTGATGAGGACGAAGGCGAGCTTGAGCGTCGTCGGCAGCGCGCTCGCCGCGCCGTAGCCGAGCACGGTGCCGAACAGCGACACGCCGATGCAGGAGACGCCGAAGCCGTAGAGCCAGGGCAGGCGCTGCGGCACGGGCATGGCCGGCACGACGCGCATGGCGCTCGTCCAGAAGGTCAGGGCGATGAACTGGCCGAGGCCGTAGAGCGCCGCCATGCGGCGAAAGCCGCGCGCCTCGCCGCGCAGATGGACGAACAAGGGCAGGGCCATCGGCAGGAAGCGCGCGTTGATCAGCGTGACCGCGATGACGATGGCGAAGAAATCCGCGCCGAGCGCCTGCATCTCGGCGAGCGCCATCTGGCCGGGCACGGCCCAGATCGTGACCGTCGAGAGCAGCGACAGCGGCAGGCTGAGGCCGAGCTCGCGCGCCAGCGCGCCGAAGCCGATGAAGCTGGCGATCAGCGCCAGACCGGGCGCGCCGAAGGCGGCGATGAAGCCGGCGCGGCAGGCGTCGAAGGAAGATGCGCCGCTGGAAAGCGGCCGGTGGCGGGTCATGCGGCGCGATCGCGAGAGCCGGAAGGGAGCCGCAGTCTAACGCCGTTCCGGGCCGGCGCGACAGGGCGCTTAAATGGCGTCGCCGTGATGCAGGCGGCGGGCGGGCAGGCGCACGGTGATCTTGGTGCCGACGCCGACGGCGCTTTCCAGCTCAAGCTTGCCGCCGTGCAGCTCGACTAGCGCGACCGATAGCGGCAGGCCGAGGCCGGTGCCCTCGTAGCGCCGGCTCAGGCTGCTCTCCACCTGCCCGAAGGCGGCGAACACCTTGTCGATGTCCTTTTGGGCGATGCCGATGCCGCTGTCCGACACGATCAGCTTGAGATCGCCGGTCGCCGCATCGGTTTCGCTGGCGACGCGCACCTCGCCGCCGGGCAGCGTGAACTTCAGCGCGTTGGACAGCAGGTTGAGCAGGATCTGCTTGATCTTGCGCCGGTCGGCCCACAGCGGCGGCGTCTCGGTGAGATCGGTCTTGAGCTTGAGGCCGACTTCAAGGGCGTGCTCGGAGAATAGGCGCACGGCGTCCTGCACCTCCTGGCGCAGATCGACCTCCTCCTCGTAAAGCTGGAGCTTGCCGGCGTCGGCCTTCGAGATGTCGAGGATGTCGTTGATGATGCCGAGCAGGTGCCGGCTCGAATCGAGGATGTCCTTGGAATATTCGACGTAGCGGTCGCTGCCCAGCTTGCCGAAGGTTTCGGCGCGCATGATCTCGGAGAAGCCGATGATGGCGTTCAGCGGCGTGCGCAGCTCGTGGCTCATGTTGGCGAGGAACTCGCCCTTGAAGCGGTTGGCCTCCTCGGCCATCAGCTTGGCGCTGAGCAACGCCTCTTCGCGCCGTTTGCTCTCGGTGACGTCGCGGCCGGTGCCGCGGTAGCCTTTGAACGCGCCCGATTTATCGTCGAACACCGGCAGGCCGCTGACCAGGCAGAGGCGGGTCTGGCCGTCGCCGTCGGCGATCTCATAGAGCATGTCGCGGAACGGCGAGCGGCTGTCGCGTGTCGGCGGCTCGGCGGTCTTGCCGAGGTCGAACAGGGTTAGGCCGGAGAAATGGCGCGGATGCAGCTTCAGCACCTCCATCACGCGCGGCGAGACGTAGGTGAAGGCGAAATCGGCGTCGGTCTCCCAGATCCAGTCCGAGACCAAACGCGAGATATCCTTGAAGCGCTCGCGCGCGGCCAAGGTCTCGAGCCAGGCTTGCGCTTCGCGCGTGGCGTTCTGGTAGATGCCGCCGACCGCGACGAGCGCGCCGGCCGCATCGCGGATCGGAAAGTGCTGCGAGCTGTAAAAGTCGGTGCCTTCGTCGGTCTCGATGACGTCTTCGCGCGACACCGGCGCGCCCGACACGGCGACGTCGCAGACGATGTCGTCGAGCGCGAAATGGCCGGCCCAATCGGGATCGACGCCGCTTTTGCGCGCGCGCAGTTCCAGCAGACGCCGATAGGACTGGTTGGCATAGGTCAGCTTGCCGTCGAGGCCGGCGACATACATCGGCGGGCCGTCGGCGAGCAATGCGAGCGCTTCGCCCGGCAGCACGGCGAGGCCGCCGGCGGCCTGGGCCAACGCGGCGCGGGTCGCGGCGCGCAGCGGCTGGGCGTCGTCGAGCCAGAAGGCGGGGACCGGGCGCTGCGCGGCGTGCTGGCTCATGGCGTCACTTCCCGTCATCGGCGGCTTCGGACGCCTCGAGCACGCGGATGGCGTTGAGGAAGCTGGCGTCGCGCTGCCACTTCTTCAACATGCGTTGGCCGACTTCGGGCGTCACGCGGTCGTAAAGCTCGAGCACGCGCGACAGCTCGCGCGGGTTCATCACCCGCTCGTGGGCGCGCGCCTTGCGCGTCAGCATGAAGATAGTGGCGAAGTCGGCCTTGTCGATGCCGATGGCGCGGCAGACGATGGCGAGCGCCTCGCCGCCTGGCTCGAACATCATGCGGCGCAAGAGGCGCGGGCGCAGGCCCGAGAGCTTGCCGAACATCGCCTCGAACAGCGGCACTTCGCCCTGGCGCAGCACCTGGAGCAGCATGCGCGGATTGACCTTGCCTTCTTCGGCCAGGCGCTCGACCAGCTCGACGTGCTTGGGCTGCTCGACGGCGCGGCCGTGGCTGTCGATCACCGACTTGACGCTGTTTTCCAGCGTTTCGTCGAGCTCGGCGGGATCGATGGCGAAATTCTTGATGATGTGCTGGCGCAGCGCGGCGGAGACCCACCAATACATGCGCTTGGCGAGATCGGGCTCGAGATCGGGGCGCTTGAGCAGCGGGTTCTGGTAGGTGTCGACGCGCTTCGACTGATCGACGAGGTATTCCATCGTGCCCTTGGAGATGCGCGCGCTGGTGTTGTCGAGCATCGCCTTGATGACGTCTTCGTTGCCGGTCTCGACGAGCGCGTCGGTCACGCTCTCGTTGAGGTTCTTGCGCATGGCGATGACGAGTTGATGCTCCATCGTGCGGTGGTGGATGATCTCCACCAGATCCATGTCGTGCAGGATGTCGCTTTGCACCAGCACGCGGTGCGCCACCTCGATCTCGTCGTTGGCCAGCGTCAGGATCAAATCGCGCGGCGCTTCGTGGATGTCGGCCAGCCGCTCGGCCAGTTCGCGGCGCACCGACATCTCCACGTCGTGGATGATCTGGCGCAGGATGTCGGTCATCAACGCCCGCTCGCGGTCGCTGAGCACGTCCTGGTTGTTGAAGAACAGGTCGCTGACGGCATTGACCAACGCCTTGCGGCCCGCGACGGTCTTGTCGCGCGCGAGCTTCATCAAGGAGTCGAGATCGTCGTCCTGCAGCGAGGACACGGCTTTTTCGGTCATGGTCCGCAACGTCGTCGTCCGGGCGGGATCGCCTGGAACCGCATCATCGGAATACAGGCGGGCGCGTTAAACAACGGTAAATCCCGCCGCTGGATTTCTTTGAATTGATAAGGACTTGCACAAGGTTTGACGGGCTTTCGACGGGCATTTGGCGAAATCCGGCGCGCGTTAAGGGCCTGTTAAGCCGACCCGGCATATTTTGCCGGTCATGCCCATCTCGCCCGCTGGATCCCTGCTGAACATCGTCGCCGGCCTGCCCGCGCAAGCGCCGGCCGCGACCGGCCCCGCCTCGCCCGCGGCCAAGGCCGCCGAAGCGGCGCTCGCCGCGCGCACCGCCAAGCAGCAGGCGCAGGCCCAGTCGCAGGCGCTCACGGTGCCGACTTTGACCGCCGAAGCGCACAAGGCCGTGGCCAACCTGCCGCGCGGCAGCTTCCTCAATATCGTCGTTTGACCGAGCGCGGAGCGCTCGAGATCGTCGTCTAGCGCTCTAAGCCCATCAGCGAGCGGGCGAAATCGCGCGCCGTGAAGGCGTCGAGATCGTCCACGCCCTCGCCGACGCCGATGGCGTGGACCGGCAGGGCGAATTTCTCGGCCAGCGCCACCAGCACGCCGCCGCGCGCCGTGCCGTCCAGCTTGGTGACCACCAAACCGCTGATGCGGCTCTTGAAAATCTCGACCTGGGACAGCGCGTTCTGGCCGGTGGTGGCGTCGAGCACCAGCACCGCGTCGTGCGGCGCGCTCGCATCGACCTTGCGGATGACGCGCAGAATCTTGTCGAGCTCCGCCATCAGATGCTCTTTGTTGTGCAGCCGGCCGGCCGTGTCGATCAGCAACACGTCGGTGCCGTCCGCCCTGGCGCGGGTCAGCGCGTCGAAGGCGAGGCCGGCCGCGTCGCCCTTCTCGTTGGCGTAGAAGGCCGCGCCGCTGCGCTCGCTCCACACTTTCAGCTGCTCGACGGCGGCGGCGCGGAACGTGTCGCCGGCGGCGACCATCACCGCAAGCCCGTCGCGGCGATAGCGCGCGGCGAGCTTGCCGATGGTGGTGGTCTTGCCCGAGCCGTTGACGCCGACGACGAGGATCACGTGCGGCTTGCGCGCCGCGTCGATGACGAGCGGCTTGGCGAGCGGCTCCAGGATCGTCGCGATCGAGGCGGCGAGCGCCTCGCGCACTTCCGTCGCGTCGACGTCCTTGTCGAAGCGGTCCCGGGCGAGCTGGTCGGCGAGCTTGGCGGCGGTGGCGGGGCCGAGGTCGGCGCCGATCAGCACCTCTTCCAATTCGTCGAGCGCGGCGCGGTCGAGCTTGCGCTTGGTGAAGATCGCGCCGATGCCCTCGCCGAGCTTGGACGAGGAGCGCGTCAGCCCGTCTTTCAGGCGGGCGAACCAGCCTTTCTTCGGCGTGTCGCTCATGCGCGCCCTGCGATCAACTGGCCGTTTTCGAGCTTGGCGATGGGCGTCTCGACGATGCTGCCGACCTCTTGCGCCGCGGCGAATTCGACGGGCGCGAATTCTTCCGAGCGGCCGAGCGTCGGCGTCTCCATGATGGCGCGCACGGTGCGGCCGACGAAGCGCGCGAGATAGGCGTCGCGCGCCGCCTCGCCGCGCGCGCGCAGGCGCGCGGCGCGTTCGCGGCGCGCCTCCATCGGCATCTGCGGCATCCGCGCGGCCGGCGTGCGGCTCCGCGCCGAAAAGGGGAAAACGTGCAGATAGGCGAGATCGCAATCCTCGACCAGCTTGAGGCTGTTCTCGAACATCTCCTCGGTCTCGGTCGGGAAGCCGGCGATCAGGTCGGCACCGAAGGCCATGTCGGGGCGCAGCTTGCGGACTTTGGCGCAGAACTCGATGGCTTGGGCGCGCGAATGGCGGCGCTTCATGCGTTTGAGGATCATGTCGTCGCCGGCCTGTAAGGATAGATGCAAGTGCGGCATCAGGCGCGGCTCATGGGCGATCAGCTCCATCAGGTCGTCGTCGCTCTCGATCTCGGCGACGTCGATGGAGGAGAGGCGCAGGCGCGGCAGGTCCGGCACGTTGGCGAGCAGGCGGCGCACCAATTGGCCGAGCTTGGGCTGGCCCGGCAGATCGGGGCCGTAGGAGGTGATGTCGACGCCCGACAGCACGATCTCGTTATAGCCGTTCGCCACCAGGCGGCGCGTCTGGTTGACGATGTCGCCCATCGGCAGCGAGCGCGAATTGCCGCGCCCGTAGGGGATGATGCAGAAGGTGCAGCGATGGTCGCAGCCCTGCTGCACCTCGATGAAGGCCCTCGCATGGCCCGCGAAATCGTCGATCAGATGGCCGGCGGCTTCGCGCAGCTCCATGATGTCGGTGATCTGCAAGCGCGGCGCGGCGTCGGTGACGAGCGCGGCGTAGCTCACCGCCTTCATCTTCTCGGCGTTGCCAATGACATGATCGACTTCCGGCATGGCGCTGAACTTGGCCGGGTCGATCTGCGCGGCGCAGCCGGTGACGATGATCTTCGCGTCCGGGTTCTCGCGGCGCTTCTTGCGAATGGCCTG
Source organism: Alphaproteobacteria bacterium (assembly GCA_046297835.1). Lineage (GTDB taxonomy): Bacteria > Pseudomonadota > Alphaproteobacteria > SMXQ01 > SMXQ01 > CAMAVH01. The sequence goes on from JBKBHI010000004.1 coordinate 32,819, forward strand.
GCGCGCCTGGCGCTCGGCCTCGGCGGTCACGGCGCAGGTGTTGACGATGATGGCGTTGGTCAGGTCGGCCTTGGCCGCCTGGGCGCGCATCACTTCCGATTCGTAAGCGTTGAGCCGGCAGCCGAAGGTGACGATCTCCGGTTCGGTCTTCACGGCGGTCTTGGTGTGTGCCGTCATCACCCGACCGCCAGCAGCGACGGGTCGATCGTGCCGCGCGCGGCGATGGCGACCGCGCCGGTCATCAGCACATGGCCTCCATCACCAGGAATGGCTGACTCGCGCCATTCGATGGTCAAAACGCCACCATCCAGCACGAGCTGCGCCTTGCGGTCGGCCAGCCCGCGCCGCACGGCATTGACCAGCGTGGCGCAAGCGCCGGTGCCGCAGGCTTGCGTGATGCCGGCCCCGCGCTCCCAGACGCGCATACGGATGCGCGAGCGCGTCAGCACCTGGGCGAAGCCGATGTTGGCGCGCTCGGGAAAGATCGGATCCCATTCGAGCTTCGGCCCGATTGCGGCGATGTCGAGGCTTTCGACGTCATCCACGAAGAAGGTGCCGTGCGGGTTGCCCATGGAGCAGGCGGCCGGGTCGCTGACCGGGCCGAGGCTCAAGGGCAGATGCAGCGTGTCCATCTCGCGCGCGAGCGGCACCTCGTTCCATTTCAGGCGCGGCGCGCCGAAGTCGATGGTGACTTCGCCGCCGTTTGCCCGGTCGGCGAACAGGTCGCCGGCTTCCGAGCCGATGACGACGCGGCTCTTGCCGGTCTCGTCCATCAGGAAGCCGCCGATGCAGCGCGTCGCGTTGCCGCAGGCGGCCGAGGCGCTGCCGTCGGCGTTGCGGATGCGCATGAAGACGTCTTGCGAGCCGGGGGCGGCTTCGAGCACGATGATCTGGTCGCCGCCGATGCCGCGCCGCCGGTCGGCGATGGCGGCGGCTTGCGCGGCCGACAGGGTGAAGGGCGACGTCCGCGCGTCGATGACGACGAAGTCGTTGCCCAGCCCGTGCATCTTGAGGAAGCGAACCTGATCCATGGGCGTCTATATGGCCCCCGCGTCCCATCCGGTCAAATGGAGTCCGGCCAGGTTGCGCGGGGCCGTGGCCCTGCGGCATCATCGGAAAAATCATCAAGACAGGGATCTGCAATGGCAGCCGGAACCGAGACGGCCGAACCGCTCATCGACATCTCTCTCGCCGAGGTCCAGGCCGTCATGGCCCTGGCCGACGCTTATAAGTCCGACCTGACCGCCCGCCTCGGGCCCGCCCCGGCGGCGGACGCGGTGGAGCGGGATGTCGCCGCCGGCCAGTCGGCGGCGCTCCAGGCGCTGATCGCCAAGATCGCCGGCCTCACCCGCGCCGAGCGCGCCGAGCTGGTCGGCGTGGTCTGGCACGGCATGGACGAATACGAGAGCTTCATGGCCTCGCGCACCTTCGCCATCGCCACGGCGGACGAGGGAATCCCGCAATATCTGGCCAAAAAGGCCCTGTTCCTGGCGGACCAGATGCGCCACGCCCTGGGGAAGATGGGCTACAAGGCGTGAAAGGCCGCCTTTTCTTGACTCTCTAAGCCCTCCGGCCTACCTTCCGCCCCGTCCAAGAAGCTTAAGTTCTTGTTCCGCCAGCCCTAAGTGCTTGTAAACAAAGGGTCAGTGGCCACTAGTCCGCGAGTGTCGCGCACTGGTGTTTTTTCGTTTTGCGCGCGTTTATCCAGGGATTTCAGGCACTTAGATGTTCGACGGCCTTTCCGGCAAGCTGACAGGGGTGTTCGACCGGCTGACCCGCCGGGGCGCTCTGCGCGAGTCCGACGTGGCCGAGGCCATGCGCGAAGTGCGCATCGCGCTCCTCGAAGCCGACGTCGCCCTGCCGGTGGTGAAGGATTTCATCGCCAAGGTCAGCGAGAAGGCCGTGGGCGAGGCGGTGATCCGCTCGGTCACGCCGGGCCAGATGGTCATCAAGATCGTTCAGGACGAGCTGGCCGCCATGCTCGGCTCGGAAGCCTCGGCCCTGAACCTCAACGCGACGCCGCCGGTGCCTTACATGATGGTCGGCCTGCAGGGCTCGGGCAAAACCACCAGCTCGGCCAAGATCGCGCTGCGTCTGCAGACCCGCTCCAAGAAGAAGGTGCTGCTCGCCTCGCTCGACGTCCATCGCCCCGCCGCCCAGGACCAGCTCGCGCTGCTCGGCGCCCAGGCCGGCGTCGCGACGCTGCCGATCGTCAAGGGCGAGCCGCCGGAGATGATCGCCGCGCGCGCCATGAGCGTCGGCCGCCGCGAAGGCTATGACGTCGTCATCTTGGATACCGCCGGCCGCCTGCATATCGACGACGCGCTGATGGCCGAGGCCGGCCGCGTGCGCGACGTGGTCAAGCCGGTCGAGACCTTGTTCGTCGCCGACGCCATGACCGGCCAGGACGCCGTCACCGTCGCCAAAGCCTTCGCCGACCGTCTCGGCATCACCGGCATCGTGCTGACCCGCGTCGACGGCGACGCGCGCGGCGGCGCGGCGCTCTCGGCGCGCGCCGTCACCGGCGCGCCGATCAAGCTGATCGGCGTCGGCGAAAAGCTCGAGGACATGGAGGATTTCCATCCCGAGCGCATCGCGTCGCGCATCCTCGGCATGGGCGACATCGTCTCGCTGGTCGAGAAGGCCGGCGAGATCGTCGAGAAGGACGAGGCCGAGAAGCTCGCCGCGAAGATGCAGAAGGGCACCTTCGATCTCGACGACATGCGCAACCAGCTTCGCCAGGTGAAGAAGATGGGCGGTCTCGGCGGCGTCATGGGCATGCTGCCTGGCGCGCAGAAGATCAAGGCCCAGATGGCGCAGGCCAACGTCAACGAGAAGATGATCGCCCGTCAGGAAGCCATCATCAATTCGATGACCCCGGCCGAGCGCCGCGACGTCAAATTGCTCAACGCCTCGCGCAAGCGCCGCATCGCGGCGGGAGCGGGCGCGAAGGTCGAAGAGGTCAACCGGCTCGTCAAGCAGTTCATGGACATGAGCACCATGATGCGCAAGGCGGCCAAGCTCGGGCAGAAGGGTCTGGCGCGCCAAGGGCTCGCCGGCCTGATGCCGCGCAGATGATCCAGAGTTTCCGCACATCCATCCGTTCAACGCATTTTTCGATTTAACTTGAGGAGCTGAAAACCAAATGGCCCTGTCCATCCGACTGACCCGCGGCGGCGCGAAGAAGCGCCCCTTCTATCGCATCGTCGTCGCCGATTCGCGCAGCCCGCGCGACGGCCGTTTCATCGAGAAGATCGGCCACTACGATCCGATGGTCGCCCACGACCATCCGAACCGCCTGGTGATCGACACCGATCGCGCCAAGCATTGGATCTCGGTCGGCGCGCAGCCGAGCGACCGCGTCGCGCGCTTCTTCGGCGCGGCCAACATCATCCCGGCGCCGAAGTGGAACGAGACGCCGAAGAAGTCGGCCCCGAAGGCGAAGGCCCAGGAGCGCCTGAAGGCGCAAGCGGATGCCGCCGCGAAGGCCGCCGAAGCCGCCGCCGCGCCGAAGGAAGAGGCTCCGGCCGCCGAACCGGCCGCCGAGTAACGGCCTCGACGCTTTAGGACTCCTCGAACCGTGCAAGCCGCCATGCGTCAACCCCGAGCGACGACAGATCGCGCCGCGCGCCAAGCCCCCGCCGGGCTGGCGCTTTCGCGCGACCATGTCTGCGTCGGCGCGATCGCGGCGGCGCACGGCATCAAGGGCGAGGTGAAGATCAAAACCTTCACCGTCGATCCGAAAAGCGTCGGCGCTTACGGCCCGCTGCTCGACGAGACCGGCCAACGCGCGTTCGCGCTGTCGAACGTGCGGCCCAACGGCGAAAGCACCGTCATCGCCCGCGTCGAGGGCGTCGGCGACCGCAATGCGGCGGAGGCCCTGCGCGGCTTGCGCCTCTACGCGCCGCGCGCCGCCCTGCCGGAAACGGACGAGGGCGAGTATTACCATCACGACCTCATCGGCCTCGAAGCCGCGCTCGCCTCCGGCGAACGTTTCGGCAAGGTCGTCGGCCTCGACAATTTCGGCGCCGGCGACGTGATCGAGATCGAGCCCTTCGAGTCCAAGGGTGCGGGCGAGACGGTGGTGCTGCCCTTCACCGACGAGACGGTGCCGACGGTCGATCTGGCTGCCGGGCGCGTCGTCATCGTCCTGCCGGACGGCTGGGACGACGAGCCGGTGGGAGAGCGCGAATGACCGATCCCGTGTGGACCGCTCGCGTGCTGACGCTGTTCCCCGAGATGTTCCCGGGGCCGCTCGGCCATTCTATCGCCGGACGCGCCTTGCAGGACGGGCTGTGGAAGCTGGAGACGACGGACATCCGTTCCTTCGCGACCGACAAGCACCGCACGGTGGACGACACGCCGTTCGGCGGCGGCGCGAGCATGGTGATGCGGCCCGACGTGATCGACGCGGCATTGGAGAGCGTGGCCCGCCCGGGCGTGCCGACGATCTATCTCAGCCCGCGCGGCAAGCTGTTCGACCAGCGCACCGCGCAGCGTCTGGCCGAAGGGCCCGGCGTCACGCTGCTGTGCGGCCGCTTCGAGGGGATCGACCAGCGCGTCATCGACAGCCGCCAACTGGAGGAGATCAGCCTCGGCGATTTCATCCTGTCGGGCGGCGAGCCGGCGGCCCTCGCGCTGATGGACGCTTGCGTGCGCCTGCTGCCCGGCGTCATCGGCAACACCGAATCGCTCGTCGAGGAAAGCTTCGCGGCGGGCCTGTTGGAATATCCGCTCTACACGCGGCCGCAAAGCTGGTGCGGCCGCGCCGTGCCGGAGGTGCTGCTCTCCGGCCATCACGAGAACATTCGCGCCTGGCGTCTCGCCCAGGCCGAACAGATCACGCGCGAACGGCGGCCCGATCTTTGGGCCCGCTATGTCGCGCGCACTTAGTCACTGCATTCAACGCTTCAACCAAGACGAAAAGGCAACATCATGAACCTCATCGAACAGCTGGCGAAGGAACAGATCGCCAAGCTCACCACCGAGCGCGGCGTGCCGGACTTCCAGGCCGGCGACACGCTGAAAGTCAGCGTCAAGGTCGTCGAAGGCGACCGCACGCGCGTCCAGGTCTACGAAGGCCTGTGCATCGCGCGCCGCAACGAATCGCTGAACAGCTCGTTCACGGTCCGCAAAATCTCCTACGGCGAAGGCGTCGAGCGCGTGTTCCCGCTCTATTCGCCCAACGTGGTGAAGATCGAAGTCGTGCGCCGCGGCGAAGTGCGCCGCGCCAAGCTCTATTACCTGCGCGGCCGCACCGGCAAGAGCGCCCGCATCGTCGAGAAGACGAACGTGCGCGAAGGCCTGATCAAGACGTCGGACCTGCCGCTGCCGGAAGGCGCGGAAGCGCCGGTGAAGGTGAAGAAAGAAAAGAAGGTCAAGCCGAAGAAGGCCTGATCCTGCCGACGCTCCCGGCGCGCCGTCCTTTTCCGGCGCGCCGGTCGCTCCTGGCAGCGCCGATACCAGGATAACTGGTCACTTCATACCAGGATAAGAACCCGCTTATTTAACGGGACCGCGCCGGCTCCCCGCCCGAGGGGATCGGCGCTCAGCATGGATCGTCCGCTTCTCCCATGAGGGCGGCGCGGCAGAGGAGAGAGAGGACAAATGTCGAAACCCCGCACCCTGTTCGACAAGATCTGGGACAGCCACGTGGTCTCCAAGGACCCGGACGGCACCTGTCTCCTCTATATCGACCGCCATATGGTCCATGAAGTGACCAGCCCGCAGGCGTTCGACGGCCTGCGCCTGTCGAAGCGCAAGGTGCGCCGGCCCGACGCCACGCTGGCGGTCGCCGACCATAACGTGCCGACCACCTCGGACCGCCTGTCGGGCAACAACGAGGAAGAGTCGCGCATCCAGATCCAGGCGCTGGTCGACAACACCCGCGAGTTCGGCGTGCCCTACTTCGCCATCGACGACGCGCGCCAGGGCATCGTCCATATCGTCGGCCCCGAGCAGGGCTTCACCCAGCCGGGCATGACCATCGTCTGCGGCGATTCGCACACCGCGACGCACGGCGCGTTCGGCTCCTTGGCCTTCGGCATCGGCACCAGCGAGGTCGAGCATGTGCTCGCGACCCAGACGCTGATCCAGAAGCCGGCCAAGAACATGCGCATCTCGGTCGAGGGCAAGCTCCAGCCGGGCATCACCGCCAAGGACATCATCCTCGCCATCATCGGCAAGATCGGCACCGCCGGCGGCACCGGCCATGTCATCGAGTTCGCCGGCCAGGCGATCCGCGATCTCTCCATGGAAGGCCGCATGACGGTCTGCAACATGGCGATCGAAGGCGGCGCGCGCGCCGGCCTGATCGCGCCGGACGAGACGACCTATGCCTATTTGAAAGGCCGCCCGATGGCGCCGCAGGGCGCCAATTGGGACAAGGCCGTCGCCTATTGGAAGACGCTGCCGTCCGACGAGGGCGCGACCTACGACAAGGAAGTCGTGCTGCGCGCCGAGGAGATCATCCCGCTCGTCACCTGGGGCACCAGCCCGGAAGACGTGCTGCCGATCGACGGCGTGGTGCCCGACCCGAAGAGCGTGAGCGACGAGAACCGCCGCGCCGCCATGACGCGCGCGCTCGAATATATGGGCCTCAAAGCCGGCGAGAAGCTGAACGAGGTCAAGATTCAGACCGCCTTCATCGGCTCCTGCACCAACGGCCGCATCGAAGATCTGCGCGCCGCCGCCGCCGTGGCGAAGGGCCGCAAGGTCGCAGCCGGCGTGCGCGCGCTGGTCGTGCCGGGCTCGGGCCTGGTCAAGGCGCAGGCCGAGAAGGAAGGGCTCGACAAAGTGTTCGTCGAGGCCGGGTTCGAATGGCGCGAGGCGGGCTGCTCCATGTGCCTCGCCATGAACCCCGACAAGCTCGCCCCCGGCGAGCGCGCCGCCTCGACCTCGAACCGCAATTTCGAAGGCCGTCAGGGCCCCGGCGGCCGGACGCATCTGATGAGCCCGGCCATGGTCGCCGCGGCCGCCATCGCCGGCCATCTGACCGACGTGCGCAAGCTCTAACGCGAGGCGAGAGGATACAGCCATGGACAAGTTCACCCAGCTCACCGCCATCGCCGCGCCGCTGCCGATGATCAATGTCGACACCGACAAGATCATTCCCGCCCGCTGGCTCAAGACGATCAAGCGCACCGGCCTCGGCCCGGCGCTGTTCGAGGCGATCCGCTACAAGAAGGACGGCTCGGAAGATCCGGACTTCATCCTGAACAAAGAGCCGTACCGCAAGGCCGAGATTCTCGTCACCGGCGAGAATTTCGGCTGCGGCTCGTCGCGCGAGCACGCCGCCTGGGCGCTGCACGGTTTCGGCATCAAATGCGTCATCGCGCCGGAATTCGCCGACATCTTCTTCTCCAACGCCGGCCAGAACGGCATCCTCCTGATCAAGCTGCCGCAGACCGTGGTGGACGTGCTGATGAAGGACGCCGAGATGGGCCATAACGCCCGCCTCACGGTCGATCTCGAAAGCCAGACCATCACCCGCCCGAACGGCGAGACGGTGAAATTCGACGTCGATCCGTTCCGCAAGCACTGCCTGCTCAACGGCCTCGACAACGTCGGCCTGACCATGCAGAAGGGCAAAGAGATCGAAGCCTATGAAGCCAACCAGGCGGCGAACACGCCCTGGCTGGCGCGGGCGTAGCCGCAACTCTTCCGCGTCATGCCCGGGCTTGGCCCGGGCATCCACGCCTTCGTCTTCTTCCCACGCAATAAGTCGTGGATGGCCGGAACAAGTCCGGCCATGACAACTGAAATAGCCAGCGACACGAGGACATCCATCATGGCCGCCAACAAGAAACTGCTCATGCTCCCCGGCGACGGCATCGGCCCGGAGGTGATGGGCGAGGTGAAGCGCATCATCGGCTGGATGGACAAGCGCCGCTCCGTCTCGTTCGACGTCGAGATGGGCCTGATCGGCGGCGCGGCCTACGATGCCGAGGGCACGCCGCTGTCCGACGCGACGATGGAAAAGGCGATGAAGTGCGACGCCGTGCTGCTCGGCGCGGTCGGCGGCCCCAAGTGGGAAACGCTGCCGTTCAAGGATCAGCCCGAGCGCGGCCTCTTGCGCATCCGCAAGGACATGGAGCTGTTCGCCAACCTGCGCCCGGCGCTGGTGTTCGACGCGCTGGCCGAGGCCTCGACGCTCAAGACCGACCTGGTCAAGGGCCTCGACATCATGATCGTGCGCGAGCTGACCGGCGGCGTCTATTTCGGCCAGCCGCGCGGCATCACCACGCTGCCCAACGGCGAGCGCCAGGGCGTCAACACCCAGGTCTATACGACGAGCGAGATCGTCCGCATCGGCAAGATCGCCTTCGAGCTCGCCGCCAAGCGCAAGGGCCAGCTCATGTCGGTCGAGAAGGCCAACGTGATGGAATCGGGCGTGCTGTGGCGCGAGGAGATGACCAAGCTCGCCGCCGACTATCCCAAGGTGAAGCTCTCCCACATGTACGCCGACAATTGCGCCATGCAGCTCGTGCGCGCGCCCAAGCAGTTCGACGTGATCGTGACCGACAACCTGTTCGGCGATCTGCTGTCCGATTGCGCGGCGATGCTGACCGGCTCGCTCGGCATGCTGCCGTCGGCCTCGCTCGGCGCGGCGGACAGTTCGGGCCGGCGCAAGGCGCTCTACGAGCCGGTGCACGGCTCGGCCCCCGACATCGCCGGCCAGGGCAAGGCCAACCCGCTCGCCACCATCCTCTCTTACGCCATGATGCTGCGCTATTCGTTCGACATGTTCGAGGACGCCGACCTGATCGAGCGGGCGATCCAGAACGTGCTCAACGCCGGCATCCGCACCGGCGACATCATGCAGCCGGGCGCGACCCTGGTCTCGACCGAGCAGATGGGCCAGGCGGTGATCAAGGAGCTGGACAAGCTGGCGGCTTGACGCCCTTTTTAATCGGCCAAAATTCCGAAAGGCCCGGTCGCGCTGTCCCGCGGCTGGGCCTTAACTATTTGATTTAGCAATGCTTTATGGATTCAGAGAAAGAGGAAAATATTGCTAAAATGCCGCTTGTCAGTTCCAAAATAACGATATAAAGATATCGTTATGTAATGGCCTCCGGAGAGAGGCCGCCGCGTGATCTCCCGGCAACCCGAACGACCTTGCAGGCCAGCCATGGCGAATTACACCGGCACCAACGGCAACAATACCTACACCGGCACCAACAGCTCGGACACGATCCAGGGCTTGGGCGGCGACGACATTCTCAATGGTCTGGGCGGCGTCGATTACATTTACGGCGGCGACGGCAACGACATCGTCTATGGCGGCAACGGCAACGACCAGCTGCAAGGCAACGACGGCGACGACATCCTGTACGGCGAGAACAATAACGACAAGATGTACGGCGGCTTCGGCTTCGATAAGCTTTACGGCGGTTCGGGCGACGACGAGCTGTTCGGCAACGAGGATGCCGACGAGCTCTATGGCGGCGCCGGCAAGGACAAGATTTACGGCGGCAGCGGCGACGACTGGGCCGAGGGCGGCGATAGCGACGACCAGCTTTGGGGCGAGGACGGCGACGACACGCTGTTCGGCGACGGCGGCGTCGATACGATCTACGGCGGCAACGGCAACGACCGGCTGCTCGGCAACGACGGCAACGACAAGCTGTATGGCGACGACGGCGACGACCTGATCTGGGGCCATGCCGGCACCGATTTGGTCTATGGCGGCAACGGCGCCGACAAAATCGTCGGCGGGACCGAGAACGACACGCTCTACGGCGATGCCGGCAACGATCAGATCTGGGGCGGCGCGGGCGCCGATTACATCCGCGGCGGCAACGACAACGACAAGTTGATGGGCGACGCCGGCAACGACGAGATGTACGGCGACGACGGCGACGACGTCGTGTGGGGCGACGACGGCGACGACACGCTCTATGGCGGCAACGGCAACGACTGGATCATCGGCGGCAAGGGCAATGACGTGATGAGCGGCGGCGCCGGTTCCGACGCTTTCTGGATCTCGCCCGGCGACGGTCAGGATCGCATCACCGATTTCACGCGCGGCCAGGACGTCATCGATCTGATGGATTTCAATTTCACCGGCATGGGCAATCTGACCATCACCAATTCCGGCAACGGCTCGCTCATCAATCTCGGCGGCGGCCAGACCATCATGGTCAATTACGTCACCGCCAACCAATGGACGGCCGACGACTTCCTGTTTTAAGCCGCGTCGCTTATTCCTCCGGTTCGATGGCCGGGCCCATGCAGGGCCCGGCCATCGGCTTTTGGAGGGGGGCGCCGCCATGCCCCGCGATCAGATTCTTTAAGATTATATTCTTAATAGATTGAAATTATTGGGAACTTCCCCAAGTCTGTCCTGTCGAATCCCCCTATACTTTCGAGTCGGATAACGATATAAGGATATCGTTATATAGCGCTTCCGGCGCACCCCATCCCTCACTTCGTGAACCCGTCCATGGCTTACGTCCCCGGCACCAGCGGCAACGACACCCTCACCGGCACGAACTCCGGCGATTCGATTCAGGGTTTCGACGGCGACGACATCCTGTACGGGCTGGACGGCGACGATTACCTCGACGGCGGCCTCGGCGCGGACGTTCTCTATGGCGGCAAGGGCAACGACGGCCTGCACGGCCAGGACGGCGACGACATCCTCTATGGCGAGGACGGCAACGACTATCTCTACGGTTATGCCGGCAACGACACGCTGTACGGCGGCAAGGGCGACGACCAGCTTCACGGTAACGACGGCGACGACATCCTCTTCGGCGAGGCCGGCAAGGATTACATCTACGGCGGCGCGGGCCGCGATTGGGTCGAGGGCGGCGCCGACGACGATCAGATCTGGGGCGACGACGGCGACGATACGTTGTTCGGCGACGGCGGCGCGGACGTCATCTACGGCGGCAACGGCAACGACTACCTGCTCGGCAACGACGGCAACGACAAGCTCTATGGCGAAGCCGGCAACGACATCCTGTTCGGCGGCAGCGGCAACGACCTGATGTACGGCGGCCAGGACAACGACCAACTGGTCGGCGGCGCCGGCAACGACGAGATGTACGGCGACGACGGCGACGACAAGCTGTGGGGCGGCGACAACGACGACACGATGCGCGGCGGCAACGGCAAGGACGTCCTGATGGGCGACGCCGGCAAGGACAAGCTCTATGGCGACGGCGGCGACGACGTGTTGTGGGGCGATGCCGGCGACGACGAGCTCTACGGCAACGACGGCAACGATTGGCTGATCGGCGGCGGCGGCAACGACCGTATGGAAGGCGGCTCGGGCGCCGATGTCTTCTGGATCTCGCCGGGCAGCGGCCAGGACGTCATCACCGATTTCCGCCCCTACGAGAACGACAAGATCGACATCTGGGACTACGGCTTCTCGAGCTTCGCCCAGTTGCAGGCGCTCATGACGCTCGGCAACGACAACAACAGCACCATCATCAATCTCGGCGGCGGCGACAAGCTGACGCTGTGGTACGTCACCCCGTCGCAGCTCGACGCCGACGATTTCTGGGGCGCTTGGACCTAAGTTCGGATTTCAGTTCCCGTCGCGACGAAAATGGGCCGGTTCTTTGCGAATCGGCCCATTTTTATTTCGCACAACGAAATATACGCTAGACTTTAGGCTGCCTTTTATCCAAAATCTATACACAAACCGCTTAATGCTAAGCGACTTAATGATTTTTGACAGGGCCCGCAGCGAGTCGAGCACATGGCTTACATTCCCGGCACCAACCACAACGACACGCTGACCGGCACCAATGCCGGCGACACCATGTTCGGCTTCGACGGCGACGACATCCTCTATGGCTTGAATGGCGACGATTATCTCGACGGCGGTCTCGGCGACGACATCCTCTATGGCGGCAGGGGGAAGGACAATCTGCAGGGCGGCGACGGCGACGATATTCTTTATGGCGAGCAGGGCGACGACCAGCTCTATGGCGGCGCCGGCAACGACAAGCTGTACGGCGGCGCCGGCGACGACGTCTTGCATGGCGGCGCGGGCCATGACGAGCTCTATGGCGGCGCGGGCAAGGACCGCCTTTATGGCGGCCTCGGCAACGATTGGCTCGAAGGCGGCGACGGCGACGACGAACTGCATGGCGAGGAGGGCGACGACGTCATCTTCGGCGACGCGGGCAAAGACAAGCTCTACGGCGGCCCCGGCGACGATTATCTGATGGGCGGCGACGGCGACGACGAACTGCACGGCAATGAAGGCGACGACGTGCTGTTCGGCAATGCCGGCAACGACATGATGTATGGCGGCTCCGGCGACGATCAGCTCGTCGGCGGCGCGGGCGACGACACGATGTTCGGCGACGCCGGCAACGACAAGATGTGGGGCGGCGCCGGGAACGACGTCATGCGCGGCGGCAGCGGCGACGACGAGCTGATGGGCGATGCCGGCAACGACAAGCTTTACGGCGACGATGGCGACGACGTGCTGTGGGGCGACGACGGCGACGACATCCTCGACGGCGGCAACGGCGACGACTGGCTGATCGGCGGCGCGGGCAACGACGTGATGTCCGGCGGCGCCGGCGCGGACGTGTTCTGGATCTCGCCGGGCAGCGGCCAGGACATCATCACGGATTTCCGCCCCTTCGAAGGCGACAAGATCGACATCTGGGACTACGGCTTCGCGAGCTATGCCGATCTGGCCGCCCGCATGAGCCAGCCGCAGAACAGCTGGAACACCTATATCGATCTCGGCAACGGCAACTCGCTGACCCTGTGGTACATCACGCCGAGCCAGCTCAGCGCCGACGACTTTTGGGGCGCCTGGACGGCTTAAGCTCCGCCTGCGCGCGCCGCGACGAGTAGCCGTCTGCCCACCTGACCGTGATGGCGCGAACGCGCGCCCCCGATGTGCCGCCCGCCGGACGGCGGGAAATCAGCGAAAAACCGGCTTTTTCCTATTTCCGTTCCCGACCGCCCCCCTTGCATGTCGAGGGGTTTTGCCGATAATCCGCCCTCCGGCTCGCCCCCGGCCCGGCAAACCGCCGGCAATCGGCACTTCGGGCGCGCCGCCAACTCGGACGAACCATCATGGGCTACAAAGTCGCTGTCGTCGGCGCGACCGGAAATGTCGGTCGCGAAATGCTCGCCACGCTGGCTGAGCGCAACTTCCCCGCGGATGAAGTGGTGGCGCTCGCCTCCTCGAAATCCACCGGCAAGAAGGTGTCCTACGGCGAGACCAAGACCCTGACCGTCAAGGACGTGGCGACCTACGACTTCGCCGGCGTCGACATCGCGCTGTTCTCGGCCGGCAGCAAGGTCGCGGAAGTCCACGCGCCGCGCGCCGCCAAGGCGGGCTGCGTCGTCATCGACAATTCCTCCTATTGGCGCATGGACCCGGACGTGCCGCTGGTCGTGCCCGAGGTCAATCCGCAGGCGATCGCCGGCTACGGCAAGCGCAACATCATCGCCAATCCGAACTGCTCGACGATCCAGATGGTCGTGGCGCTCAAGCCGCTGCACGACATCGCCAAGATCAAGCGCGTCGTCGTCGCCACCTACCAGTCCACCTCGGGCGCCGGCAAGGAGGCGATGGACGAGCTGTTCACCCAGACGCGCGGCGTGTTCGTGAACGATCCGATCAAGAAGGAGAAGTTCACCAAGCAGATCGCGTTCAACGTGATCCCGCACATCGACGTCTTCCTGGACGACGGCTACACCAAGGAAGAATGGAAGATGACGGTCGAGACCAAGAAGATTCTCGATCCGGCCATCAAAGTCACCGCGACCTGCGTGCGCGTGCCGACCTTCATCAGCCATGCCGAGGCGGTCAACGTCGAGTTCGAGCGTTCGATCACGGTCGAACAGGCGCGCAGCGCGCTGCGCAACGCGCCAGGCGTCGCGGTGGTCGATCATCGCGCCGACGAAGGCTATGTCACGCCGGTCGAAGCGACCGGCGAAGACTTGACCTACGTCAGCCGCATCCGCGAGGACGCGACCGTCGAGAACGGCCTGAGCCTCTGGATCGTCGCCGACAACCTGCGCAAAGGCGCGGCGCTCAACGCCGTGCAGATCGCCGAGGAACTGATCCGGACGCATCTTCGCAAGGCCGCCTGATCCGCGAGCCGGCGAGACGCCGAAAAAAAGAAGCCGCCGTTCATCGAACGGCGGCTTTTCAGTATGGCGGCGGGCGATCCGAAACCGGACCTTCTGCGGTTTTCCCCCATCAGCGCCGCAGCGGGACCGGCAGGTTCCGAATCGCCCGCGCCGTCGATTGCGTCTCGCCTGGCGGAGAGGACGACCGTCTGAGCCGCAACCGAGTCTCGCCCATGCAGGAGCAACCGCCGTGCCAGAGCGGCGGCCGGTCAAAGCCTGGAAATTCATGCGGTTTTTTCGCGCCACATTGGTGCCGGATCGGCGCGGCGGCGGAAACGGGCAGCGTTGCCCATTTCCCAGGCAGGCCGCGCAGGGCTATTAGCGGCTGTTGTTGCGCTCTTCGATCGCCCGCTCGACGTCGTCGAGGCCGAGATCGATCACGCCGACCAGCGACAGCAGCAGAAGCGCGCCGAAGGCGAAGATGATGAAGCCCGAGACGCGCGCCACCCAGAGCATGCCGCGCTCGGCGACGCGCCCGTGAAACATCGAGGCGACGGTGGTCAGCGCGCACCACCAAGCCCCGGCGCCCGCGAACACGCCAAGCGTGACCATCACGCCGAGCTCGGGATGGTCGGCGACATGGGGGATGTTGATGGTGGCGAAGACGGCGGCGAAGGAGATCACCGTCGTCGGGTTGGTCAGCGTCACCAGGAAGGCGGAGATGAAATCGCTGAGCAGTTTTTCGCGGTCGCGCGTCGCCGGCGCGGGCGTGCGCTTGGTCAACATGCCGCGCAAGCCGATCAGGCAAAGCAGGGTGCCGCCGCCGAGGCGCACCCAGGTGCTGTGGTCGAGCAGCGGCGCCATCAGGAAGCCGACGCTGAAGGCGGCGATCGCGCCATAGATCGCGTCGGCGAGCGCTGCGCCGAGGCCGGAGACGTAGCCGGCGAGCTTGCCTTGGGCGATGGCGCGGTGGATGCACATGACGGCGACCGGGCCGACCGGGGCGGAGATCACCACGCCGACCACCAGGCCCTTCAAAAACAACGTCAACGTCGCGACATCCATACGGACGCAGGCTCCCTGTGTGGGGCCGCCGGTTCGCGGCGGCGGCCCGCGCCCTGCGTAACGCGGGCTTCGCTTCTTATCGCAGCCCTAGGGAACGCACAACCGCGTCGCTCGATCCAAGCCGGGTCGCTCGATCCATGCCGCGGCGCGGCTTTCCACGACGCCACAGGACGCGGCGCGCGAAAAGACCTCGGCGAGAGACGTGGCGGGGAGAGAGGGGGCTCGGCAAAAAGGGGTTGCTCCCCGATTCGCCGCCCCGTAAAGAATGGAGGCGTCAGGTTGCCCGGTCCTCTCGAAAGAGAACCGCGCGCGTGCCCGGCAAGACACCGCCTGACGCCTCGGGAGCCGGCCTGACTCCCGATCCGCAAGAGCCGTCGGACGTTCCGGCGCTTCGCGACCCGCTTCCCCAGGGAGAGACGCGCTTCGCATCGTCGCCGCGGCTTGGCGTTCCGGCGAGGAAAGCCTGCCGCCGTCCTGTTCCGGCGCGACCTTTCGCAAGGCCGGCCTTTCCCCGGATCGACCCGTCCTGCCGCCGTCCGCTGCGCTTCGCGCGTCCGTTCGGTCTCCCGTTCCTTGAGCCTCCACGACGAGGCCTTCGCAACGATCCCGCTCGGGGCGCGGACGCACCCTCGCGGGTCCGTCCTGCGGCGCCGGTCCTCCGCGCCTTGGGAGCGCGGGAAGATCGGCCCGGAAGCGCCGGCCTCGGCACAGAGGCTGGCCGTTCCGTCCGGCGCGTCACCCCGTCCGCCAGGCGCCTCGCGGCGTCCGGCGAACGGACTGCGAACCGCCTCGCGGCGATTCGCGCCGGGTTCGGGCCCTTCGACTGGCGTCGCAGGACTTGCGCCCTGCGCGAGCCGATCGTCGCGCCCCCGGTTTCGCCGTCCGGACGCAGAGCCTGTGAGGCCCTTCGTGGCGTCGCGAACGTCTCCGCCGGAACTCCTACTGATCGCGAGAATGATCGCCAGGATGGGGCGTTTCGCCAAGCGGCGGCGCGGATAGGGCGCGCAGAATCTTGTGCATGGAAAAGCGCGATCCGCACATTGCGCGCACAGGCTCTCCACAGGCTTATCCCCATTCGCGCCTCGCCCGGGACAAGGCGCGTTGATATTGTTCGACATCCGATTCGTTCATCGAGGTCGAAGATGCCGCGCGCCCCCCGCGTCGAAATTCTTTACTGCCGGCAATGCCGCTGGCTGCT
This sequence comes from Alphaproteobacteria bacterium, assembly GCA_046297835.1. GTDB lineage: Bacteria > Pseudomonadota > Alphaproteobacteria > SMXQ01 > SMXQ01 > CAMAVH01. The sequence goes on from JBKBHI010000004.1 coordinate 49,143, forward strand.
GCGCGCCTCATGGATGGCGCAGGAGCTGCTGACTACCTTCTCCGAGGAGATCGGCGAACTGGCCCTGCTGCCCGGCACCGGCGGCATCTTCGAGGTGCGGGTGGAGGGCGACCTGGTTTGGTCGCGGAAAGACGAGGGGCGCTTTCCCGAGATGAAAGAGCTGAAACAGCGGGTGCGCGACCGCATCGCCCCGGCGATGGCGCTCGGCCATTCGGACAAGCCGATCGCGCCATAGGTGCGGCCTAGGGCTTGGCCCGGTGCGAGCGATTTGCAGCCACCCTTTGAAAAGTCTCGGCTTTTTGAGGGATTCGCGCCCTCCGGCCCGCCCCGCGCGTTGACTCGGCCGGCCCGCGGGTCTACACCCTTCCCGCACCGCAACAGGGCGTCCGCCCTGGGGTTTCGGACAGGAGGTCCGGCGCCGGCGGCGTCTCGCTTTTCGGCCGTTTTGGAAACCCAATCCGCTCGTGCCCCACGTTCCTGTCCGCTCGCGCTCGACTGATCCTCTGGGACCTGTTCTGCGTTTCTAATAAGGGCCCGCCGCCGCGGCTCGCCGCGCGGCCGACCCTGTTCGATTTTCGCGTTTCACCGCATCGCCGCTGACGAAGGCCCCCGATGGCAAAACACGCAAGACCGCTCTCGCCGCACATCTCGATCTACAGCTGGAAGTTCACCATGCTGTTGTCGATCCTGCACCGCGCCACCGGCATCGCGCTCGGCGTCGGCGCGCTGCTCCTGGTCTATTGGCTCTGCGCCGCCGCGAGCGGCTCCGCCGCTTTCGCCGACGCGCAGGGCTTCATCGGCTCCTGGTTCGGCCTGCTGATCCTGTTCGGCTTCAGCTACGCGCTGTTCTATCACCTGTGCAACGGCATCCGGCACCTGTTCTGGGACGCCGGCTACGGCTTCGATCTCGACGCCGCCTGGGCGTCGGCTCTCGCCACCGTCGCCGTCTCCGTCGCCCTCACTGTCCTCGCCTGGATCGCCGGCATCAGCTTCATGGGGGGCCTGTAAATGTCCGCCGTCAAAAATCAAATGCGCACGGCCTTGGGCCGCGTGCGCCATCTCGGCTCGGCCAAGGAAGGCGTGCAGCATTGGTGGGCCCAGCGCCTCACCGCCGTCGCGCTGGTGCCGCTGACGATCTGGTTCGTCGCTTCGGTCGCTTATCTGGCCGGCGCGGATCACGCCGCCTTCGCCGGCTGGATCGCGCGGCCCTTGAACGCGCTCCTCATGATCGTGCTGCTCGGCGCCGGCTTCCATCACGCCCAGCTCGGCCTGCAGGTCGTGATCGAGGATTACGTGCACGGCGAAGCGGCCAAGCTCGTCTCCCTCATCGTCGTCAAATTCGCGGCTCTGCTGCTGGCGCTCGCCGGCATCTTCGCCGTCCTCAAGCTCGCTTTCGGGGCCTAAGTCCATGTCGAAGTCTTACGAGATCATCGATCACGCCTACGACGTCATCGTCGTCGGCGCCGGCGGCGCGGGGTTGCGCGCGACCCTCGGCATGGTGGCGGCGGGCTTCCGCACCGCCTGCATCAGCAAGGTCTATCCGACGCGCAGCCATACCGTCGCGGCCCAGGGCGGCATCGGCGCGGCGCTCGGCAACCTCGATCACGACAACTGGAAGTTCCACATGTACGACACCGTCAAGGGGTCGGACTGGCTGGGCGACCAGGACGCCATCGAATACATGTGCCGCAACGCCATCGACGCGGTGATCGAGCTGGAGCATTTCGGCGTGCCCTTCTCGCGCACCCCGGAAGGCAAGATCTACCAGCGCCCGTTCGGCGGCCACACGCTCGACCACGGCAAGTCGATGGCGCGCCGCGCTTGCGCCGCCGCCGACCGCACCGGCCACGCCATCCTGCACACGCTCTATCAGCAGTGCCTGAAGCATAAGGCCGAGTTCTTCTCCGAATATATCGCTCTCGACCTGCTGAACGACGCCGAAGGCGGCATCGGCGGCGTGATGGCCTGGTGCCTGGAAGACGGCGCGATCCACCGCTTCCGCGCGCAGATGGTGGTGTTCGCCACCGGCGGCTATGGCCGCGCCTACTTCTCCTGCACCTCGGCGCACACCTGCACCGGCGACGGCGGGGCGATGGCGCTGCGCGCCGGCATCCCGCTGCAGGACATGGAGTTCATCCAGTTCCACCCGACCGGCATCTACGGCTCGGGCTGCCTGATCACGGAGGGCGCGCGCGGCGAAGGCGGCTACGTCACGAACTCGGAAGGCGAGCGCTTCATGGAGCGCTACGCGCCGACCGCGAAGGACCTCGCCTCGCGCGACGTCGTGTCGCGCTCGATGGCCATCGAGATCCGCGAAGGCCGCGGCGTCGGCCCGAACAAGGACCATATCCATCTGCACTTGGAGCATATCGATCCGAAGGTGCTGGCCGAACGCCTGCCCGGCATCTCCGAGACGGCGAAGATTTTCGCCGGCGTCGATGTGACGAAGGAGCCGATCCCGATCCTGCCCACCGTCCACTACAACATGGGCGGCATCCCGACGAACTATCACGCCGAAGTCATCCGCCCGAAGAACGGCGACGTCGACGCCGTCGTCCCCGGCCTGATGGCCGTCGGCGAAGCGGCCTGCGTGTCGGTCCACGGCGCGAACCGCCTCGGCACCAATTCGCTGCTCGATCTCGTCGTGTTCGGCCGCGCCGCCGCGCTGCGCGTCGCCGCCACCCACAAGCCGGGCGCGACGCTCAAGGCGCTGCCGGCCGACGCGCACGAGCCGGCGCTCGAACGTTTCGACCGCATCCGCAACGCGAGCGGCAAGACGCTCACCGCCGACATCCGCCTCGAAATGCAGAAGACCATGCAGAACAACTGCGCGGTGTTCCGCACCTCGAAGGTGCTTGCCGAGGGCAAGGAGCTGATCGACAAGGCCGCCGCCTCGATGGGCGACCTCAAGGTCGTCGACAAGTCGCTGGTGTGGAATTCCGATCTCGTCGAGGCGCTGGAGCTCGACAACCTCATGGGCCAGGCCGCCGTCAGCATGTATTCGGCCGAGGCGCGCCACGAGAGCCGCGGCGCGCACGCGCACGAGGATCATCCGAACCGCGACGACGTCAATTGGATGAAGCACACGCTGGCCTACCGCGATGCCGCGGGCAAGATCACCCTCGATTACCGTCCGGTCCATATGTACACGATGACCGACGAGATCGACGTGATCCCGCCCAAGGAACGCGTGTATTAATCGAGAGAGCAAGGACGCACGTCATGGTTGAGCTGGCTCTGCCGCGCAATTCCCAGGTCAAGGAAGGCAAGTCCTTCCCGGCCCCGTCGGGCGCGAAGAACGTCAAGACCTTCAAGATCTACCGCTGGGACCCGGAGACGGGCGAGAACCCGCGCGTCGATAGCTACGACATCGACCTCGACGCCTGCGGCCCGATGGTTCTCGACGCGCTGATCAAGATCAAGAACGAGATCGATCCGTCGCTGACCTTCCGCCGCTCCTGCCGCGAAGGCATCTGCGGCTCCTGCTCGATGAACATCGACGGCGGCAACACGCTGGCCTGCATCAAGCCCATCGACGAGTGCAAAGGCGACGTGCCGGTCTATCCGCTGCCGCACATGGACGTGATCAAGGACCTGGTGCCGGACCTGACGAAAATCTGGGCGCAGTACGAATCGGTCGAGCCCTGGCTGCAGTCGGAAACGACCGCGCCGAGCCGCGAGCGCCTGCAGAGCCCGGAGGAGCGCGAGAAGCTCGACGGCTTGTGGGAATGCATCCTGTGCTTCTCCTGCTCGACCTCGTGCCCGAGCTACTGGTGGAACAGCGACCGCTTCCTCGGGCCGGCCATCCTGCTGCAGGCCTATCGCTGGATCGCCGATTCGCGCGACGAGCGCACCGGCGAGCGTCTCGACAATCTCGAGGATCCGTTCCGGCTCTATCGCTGCCACACGATCATGAACTGCACGCGCACCTGCCCGAAGGGTTTGAACCCGGCCAAGGCGATCGGCGAGATCAAGAAGCTGATGGTCGAGCGGCGTTAAGGCAAAGCAACAGCGTTACGTTTGCGAGAGAGAGCAAACGAAAGGGCCGCACTCAGGTGCGGCCCTTTTCTTTTGTCGCAGGATGTCGCCTTAAAACAAATCGTCATGCTCGGGCTTGACCCGAGCATCCATGAATCCGCCTATCGCTATCGGCATGGACCCTCGGATCAAGTCCGAGGGTGACGGTCTTTTGTATAGCAGGCCGCGCGTCACTTCGCCGTCCGCTGGCGCACCCATTCGAACAGGCACACCGCCGCCGAGGCGGCGACGTTGAGCGATTCGGCGGCGCCCGGCATCGGGATGCGGATTCGCAATCCGGCCGCCGCGCTCAACGCCGGATCGAGGCCCGCGCCTTCGTTGCCGAACAGGAAATGGCAGTCGGCGGGCAGGGCGACGTCATAGAGCGAACGCGCGGCCGTCAGATCGGCGGCGAGCGCGCGCGCCGGTTGCGCCGCGACGATGGCGGCGAGGTCGGCGCGCTCGTGGATGGCGAGGGCGAATTGCGCGCCCATGCCGGCGCGCAAAGCCTTCGGCGACCAGGCTTCGGCGCAGCCGGCCGAGAGATAAGCGGCTTTAACGCCGGCCGCCGCCGCCGTGCGGAGCATGGTTCCGACATTGCCGGGATCTTGGATGTCGGACAACAGGATCGCCGCGCCATCGGTCGCGCGCGGGGCGGGCAGGGCGACGCGCGCGATCAAGCCGGTCGGCGTCTCCACCGTCGAGAGGGCGTCGGCGAGGCTGTCCGGCAGGATCATAACGGCCCGTTCGGGAAGGCGCGCGATCAGGCCGGCGACCTCCGGGCGGTCGGCGCGGCTCTCGCCGACGGCGACCAGATCGGGCGCGAGGCCGGCGTCGAGCGCCGCGCCCAAGAGATGCGCGCCATCCAAGATCGCCACGCCGTCCTTGCGCCGCGCGCGCGGCTCCTCGGCCTGTTTTTTCAGGGCGGCATAAAGCGGATTGGCGGCGGAGGCGACGCGTTTCATGCGCGGCAGTCTAGCCGCCGCGCGCGCGAATCACAGGCCAGAGTTGCGCCGGGCGCGGGATCGCGCGGGTGGACGCTGCGCCCTGGGCTGGACTAGTCTGCGCGCGCCATGTCCTCGTCCGATCCCGCATCCCACCCCGGCCCCGTCGCCATGCTGCGCGAGCGCCGCCGTTCGGGCGCGCTCAAGCCCGATCCGGTGCAAGATCTGGCCGCCGAGAAGTTGCAGCAGCTGCACGACGCGCTGAAATCCTACCGGCCGATCGACGAGGGTGGCGGTTTTCTCGGCGCGCTCGGCCATTGGAAGGCCCGCCTCGGCCTGGCGCGGCGCGACGAAACGCCGCCGCAGGGGCTCTATATGTTCGGCGCGGTCGGGCGCGGCAAGTCGATGCTGATGGACCTGTTCTACGACACCGCGCCGGTCGCCAAGCATCACAAGCGGCGCGTGCATTTCCATGCCTTCATGATCGAGGTACACCAGCGGCTGCATGACTGGCGTCAGCGCACCAAAGGCGCGGAGAGCGATCCGGTACCCAAGCTCGCCGCCGAGATCGCCGGCCAGACTTGGCTATTGTGCTTCGACGAGTTCCAAGTGACCAACATCGCCGACGCGGCGATTCTCGGCCGCTTGTTCACCGCGCTGTTCGCCGACGGCGTCGTCGTGGTGGCGACATCCAACCGCGCCCCCGACGATCTTTATAAGGGCGGCTTGCAGCGCGAATTGTTCCTGCCGTTCATCGCCCTGATGAAAGAGAAGCTCGATGTCGTCGAACTCGCGGGCGGCGAGGATTACCGCCTGCTCCGCCTGAAGGGCATGCCGCTCTGGCATTGGCCGCTCGGCCCCGCCGCCAGCGCGGCGCTCGACGAGGCTTACGAATTGCTGACGCAGGACGAGACGGATGCGGAGGAGACGGCCGCGCCGCTCTCGGCGCGCGAGCGCCAGGCCGGCTTCAAGGTCGTGCCCGCGCCGGAGGCCGAGCCGACCGCGCTGATGGTGCAGGGCCGCAAGCTGCCGGTGCCGGCCTCGGCCAAGGGCGTGGCGCGCTTCTCGTTCGACGATCTCTGCGCCCGGCCGCTCGGCGCGGCCGATTACATCGCCGTCGCCACCCATTTCCATACGGTGATTCTGTCGGACGTGCCCGAGCTCACCCCGGAAAAGCGCAACGAGGCGTTCCGCTTCACCACGCTGGTCGACGCGCTCTACGAGCATAAGGTGAACCTGATCGCCTCGGCGGCGGTGGAGCCGCGCAAGCTCTATCCCGACGGCGATTTCGCCTTCGAGTTCGAACGCACCGTTTCGCGACTCTTGGAAATGCAAACCGACGGCTACCGCCAGTCGCCGCATCTCACCTGAGGGGAGGGGCGGGGCGCTCGAAGCTTTCGGCCCGTCTGTGGCGAAATTGCCACGTTTCGGCGGTCCCATCTTGCCAGCGGGATTTGCTTGCACTACCAACAAGACCCCTTATTTCTAAGGAACAAGCGTCACCGTTCCGGGGGCGGCATCGGGCAGCTCCACACCCCGCCGGTCGGGGATATCCGTTGACCTGCCCGCGCCCCGGTCTGAACGGTTCGGCGCGGATCGGAACCGAGGACCGCTTACACGATGTCGGACAGTCTGCTCGTTCCCTCCGCCGCCATGCTTAACGCAAGCCGGGCGCCGGTCGATCCGCGTCTCGACCTCGCGGCCGAGATCAACCGCCTGCGCCGCGAGCGCAACGCCGTGATCCTCGCGCACTATTACCAGGACGGCGAAATTCAGGATCTGGCGGACTTCGTCGGCGATTCCCTCGATCTGTCGCGCAAGGCGGCGAGCACGGACGCCGACGTCATCGTCTTCTGCGGCGTCAAGTTCATGGCCGAGGTGGCGAAAATCCTGTCGCCGTCCAAGACCGTGCTGCTGCCCGACATGGCCGCCGGCTGCTCGCTGGAGGATTCCTGCAAGCCCGGCCCGTTCAAGGCGTTCCGCGACGCCCATCCGGACCATGTGGCGGTCAGCTACATCAATTGCTCGGCCGAGGTGAAGGCGCTGTCGGACATCATCGTCACCTCGTCCAACGCCGAGGCGATCATCCGCCAGGTGCCGGCGGGCAAGCCGATCCTGTTCGCGCCCGACCGCAACCTCGGCGCCTATCTCGCCAAGGTCACGGGGCGCGAGATGACCCTGTGGCCCGGCGCCTGCATCGTCCACGAAAGCTTCGCCGAGCGCGAGCTGGCCAAGCTCAAGGCGCGCCATCCCAAGGCGCTGGTCGCGGCGCACCCGGAAAGCGCGCCGGCGGTGCTGGCCCAGGCCGACCATGTCGGCTCGACCCGCTCGATCCTGGAATATGTTCTCAAGGCCGACGCCGCCGAATTCATCATCGGCACCGACCGCGGCCTGATCCATCAGATGGAGAAGCAGGCGCCGGGCAAGCGGTTCATCCCGATCGCCGGCACCGAGGGGGCGTGCGCCTGCAACGCCTGCCCCTTCATGGCGCTCAACACGGCGGAGAAACTTTACCTGGCGCTGCGTGACATGACGCCGCGGCTCGATCTGCCCGAGCCGCTGCGCCGCGCCGCCGCCTTGCCGCTCGAACGGATGCTCGCCATGTCGGCGTCGATCCCGGCGCCGGCGGAGCCGTCCGCCGGCGCGCCGGCCCGTTAACTTTTACCCGGCGGCCATGCGGCCGCCGTTCTTTTTCCGTCACCGGCCGTCGCGGTTCTCGACCGCGCGGCTTTAGCGAAGCGACAGGGGGCATTCGAGATGCAGTTGAGCCGCGCCGAAATCCAGCAATTCATCGACCGAGCCTTAGGGGAGGACATCGGCCGCGGCGACATGACCACCTTCATCACCATCGCCAAGGGCACGACCTTTAAGGCGACGATGACGGCGCGCCAAGACCTGGTGGTGTGCGGCATCGGCATCGCCAAGGCGGTGTTCAAGCGCGTGGCCAACGAGGTCGAGTTCAAGGCGTTCGCCAAAGACGGCGACCGGGTCGCGGCGAAAACCGCGATCGCCGAGGTCGAAGGCGACGCGCGCGCCATCCTCGCCGCCGAGCGCACGGCGCTCAACGTCATGCAGCATTTGTCGGGCATTTCCACCATGACCCGGCGCTACGCCGAGCTGGTCCAGGGCACCGGCGCGACGCTGATCGACACGCGCAAGACCATCCCGACCCTGCGCAATCTCGCCAAATACGCCAGCTATGTCGGGGGCGCGCGCAACCACCGCATCCGCCTCGACGACGGCGTGCTGATCAAGGACAACCACATCGCCGCTTGCGGCAGCCTGACGGCCGCAGTCCAGCGCGCCAAGCGCGCCACCCCGGCACTGACCGTGGTGGAAGTGGAGTGCGACACGCTCGATCAGGTGAAGGAAGCGGTCGCCGCCGGCGCCGACATGATCCTGCTCGACAATATGGATCCGCCGATGCTGAAAGAGGCGGTCAAGATCGTCGCCGGCCGCGCCACGCTCGAAGCGTCGGGCGGAATCACGCTCGAAACCATCCGCGATAAGGCGTCCACCGGCGTCGATTTCGTCTCCGTCGGACGCATGACGCAGTCCGCGCCGGCCGTCGACATCGGTCTCGACTACGGCGCGTGACGCGCGCGGCGCGCGCGATCTTCGCCGCGCCGCAACGCGCTCGCGCGTCGCGAATCGAATCAAAAAATCCTCTTCGAAGGATCGAATCGCGTGTCGAATGAGTCGCGCGAGGCGAAAAAAACGACTCGAATCGTCTCCGCAACTCATTTTTTTATTTTCTACGATTCATTTTTGGATAATTATGCGCGTCGAGAGTCTGGCTTACGGACTTTCCGGCGGTGACGAGTGCCGCATGATCGATCGGCGAAGACGACGAGTGAGACAGCCGAGAGATGACGCGAGACGCGCTTCCATCCGAAGCCATGAATGTTGCGACGGGCTTCGGAGATCACGGCGAGATCGCGGACGGTATTCGACAAAGCGTTACGCTTTGCAGCTTGTGAACGAAGAGTTGAGCCGCAGCGTCGTGTTGAAGATTTCAGTTCCGTTCGTGACGTGAAGATCTAGGAGAGTTGATGGCTCGCAAGAAAATCGCCCTGATTGGCGGCGGCAATATCGGTGGCACTTTGGCCCACCTGGCTGCGCTGAAGGAATTGGGCGACGTCGTTTTGTTCGATATCGTTGATGGTCTGCCCCAGGGCAAAGCCTTGGATTTGGCCGAATCGGCCCCGATCGAGGGTTTCAACGCCTCCGTCACCGGCACGAACGACTATTCCGCCATCAAGGGCGCCGATGTGGTCATCGTCACCGCCGGCGTCGCCCGCAAGCCGGGCATGAGCCGCGACGACCTGATCGGCATCAACACCAAGGTCGTCTCCACCGTCGGCGCGGCGATCAAAGAGCATTGCCCGAACGCCTTCGTCATCGTCATCACCAATCCGCTGGACGTGATGGTCTTGATCATGAAGGAAGCTTCCGGCCTGCCCGCCGAGCGCGTGGTCGGCATGGCCGGCGTGCTCGACGCCGCCCGCTTCCGTTATTTCCTCGCCGAAGAGTTCAAAGTCTCGGTCGAGGACGTGCAGGCTTACGTTCTCGGCGGCCACGGCGACACGATGGTGCCGCTGATCCGCTATTCGAGCGTCGGCGGCTTGCCGATTCCCGACCTGGTGAAGATGGGTTGGAGCACGGACAAGCGTATCGAAGAGATTGTGCAGCGCACCCGAGACGGTGGCGCTGAGATCGTCGCGCTTTTGAAGACCGGTTCGGCGTTCTACGCCCCGGCTTCGGCGGCGATCCAGATGGCGGAGTCCTTCTTGAAGGACCAGAAGCGGGTGTTGCCCTGCGCCGCCTATCTGCAAGGGGAATATGGGGTCAATGGAGTCTATGTGGGCGTGCCCGTCGTCATCGGCGCCGGCGGGGTAGAGCGCATCATCGAGATTCCTTTGAGTAAGGACGAGAAGGCCATGTTTGATAAATCCGTTGCGGCCGTGGAAGGGCTGATCACGGCGGCCAAGTCCTTACAAAACAAGCCGGCCTAAATCAGGGCAGACCAAAGCGTAAAAACGTAGCGGAATATCAACACACTAACGAAGAGAGCAGAAAAATGGTTAAGAAGCCCGCGAAGAAGAAGGTTGCCAAGAAGGCCAAGGTTGCGAAGAAGGCCAAGAAGAAGGCCGCCAAGAAGAAGTAATTGGTTTCTTCGGAAACTAGACTTCGGCCCGGGACTTGATCCCGGGCCAGCCTTCCTACCCGCCCCGTCCATCGCTTGCGCGATGGTCGGGGCGGGCACGTTTCTGGGGTCCCTCATTCTGGGGATTCTCATCAGGTCCCTGATGGGATCCGGCCCTGTCCCGCCGCGCGGTTTTCGGGCTCTGGCCGCAAGCTATCGGCGCTGCCCCCTGGGCCGGCGAAGCGCACTTATATATAGCCGCGCCGCCGTAGCGCCCGTCGGCGTTGCCGCCGCCCGCTACGCGGGCTTTATCTCTTTGTTATCGCTCGGCTTTGAAAAAAGCGCCGGGGCCGCAACCGGACGCCGCCGGCATCCGTCTGGCGTTCCGCGCGCCGGCGGTTCCCGCCCCCCGTTTCGTGAATTCCTATGGGGTCAGCGGCCCCGCCAATGCCCCGTGGCCGGGCGGTCACGCGGCTGCCAGAAATTGCGACAAAGGACTGACTTTACGGCGGAAAATGGCGCATTTCCGGCCGTTATCGGTTGATCGGAAAAGCGAGGGTGATAGATTACGCCGCACCGTACCCGGCCGGGCTCGGCGACCAATGGCGGTCGCGGCTTCGCGCCGGGCTTCGCGTCTTTCGAGCCATGTCGATCGACCTTTAATCGACCAATCGACGGCCTCCTGCCGAAGCAAGATCTGCAAATCATCGGGCGAACATGAACATTCATGAGTACCAGGCGAAGAGCCTGTTGGCGAAATATGGCGTTGCCGTTCCGCGCGGCGGCGTCGCTTACACCCCGCAAGAGGCCGAGAAGGTCGCCGCCGAGCTCGGCGGCCCCGTTTGGGTCGTGAAGGCGCAGATCCACGCCGGCGGCCGCGGCAAGGCCGGCGGCGTCAAGGTGGTGAAGAGCGCCGCCGACGTCGTCGCGAAGTTCAAGGACATGCTCGGCATGACCTTGGTCACGCATCAGACCGGCCCGGCCGGCAAGGAAGTGAAGCGCGTCTATATCGAGGAGGGCTGCGACATCGCCCGCGAGCTGTATCTCAGCCTCGTCATCGATCGCGCCACCAGCCGCGTCACCGTGATGGCCTCGACCGAGGGCGGCATGGAGATCGAAGAGGTCGCCGCGCACTCGCCGGAGAAGATCCTCAAGGTCGCCATCGATCCGGTCGCCGGCTTCCAGCCGTTCCACGCGCGCCAGATCGCCTTCGGCCTCGGCCTCGAAGGCAAGCAGGTCAATTCCGCGGTCAAGTTCATGACCGCCTTCTACAAGGCCTTCATGGCGCTCGACGCCTCGCAGGTCGAGATCAACCCGCTGGTCGTCACCGGCGCTGGCGATCTCATCGCCCTCGACGCCAAGATGAACTTCGACGACAACGCGCTGTTCCGCCAGCCCGACGTGCTGGCGCTGCGCGACGAGGACGAAGAGGATCCGGCCGAGCTCGAAGCCTCCAAGCACAACCTCAACTACGTCAAGCTCGACGGCAACATCGGCTGCATGGTCAACGGCGCCGGCCTCGCCATGGCGACGATGGACATCATCAAGCTCTACGGCGGCGAGCCGTCGAACTTCCTCGATGTCGGCGGCGGCGCGACGCGCGAGCGCGTCACCACCGCCTTCAAGCTGATCCTGTCCGATCCGAACGTCGAGGGCATCCTCGTCAACATCTTCGGCGGCATCATGCGCTGCGACGTCATCGCCGAAGGCGTCGTCGCCGCGGCGCGCGAAGTCAGCCTGCACGTGCCGCTCGTTGTGCGCCTCGAAGGCACCAACGTCGAGCTCGGCAAGAAGATTCTCACCCAGTCCGGGCTGCCGATCGTCTCGGCCGACAATCTAGCGGACGCCGCCGAAAAGATTGTCAAAGCCGTGAAGGAGGCCGCGTAAATGTCCGTTCTCGTCGGTAGCGACACCAAAGTCATCTGCCAGGGCTTCACCGGCGCCCAAGGCACCTTCCATTCGCAGCAGGCCATCGCCTACGGCACCAAGATGGTCGGCGGCGTGACGCCGGGCAAAGGCGGCACCAAGCATCTCGATCTGCCGGTGTTCAACACCGTCGCCGAGGCCGTGCACACGACGGGCGCGAACGCCTCCGTGATCTACGTGCCGCCGCCGTTCGCGGCGGACGCGATCCTCGAAGCGATCGACGCCGAGATCCCGCTGGTCGTCTGCATCACCGAAGGCATTCCGGTGATCGACATGATCGCGGTGAAGCGCGCGCTCGCCGGCTCGAAGACCCGCCTCGTCGGCCCGAACTGCCCGGGCGTCATCACGCCCGACGCCTGCAAGATCGGCATCATGCCCGGCCACATCCACAGCCGCGGCAAGATCGGCATCGTCTCGCGCTCCGGCACGCTGACCTACGAAGCCGTCGCCCAGACCACGGCGGCCGGCCTCGGCCAGTCGACCTGCATCGGCATCGGCGGCGATCCGATCAACGGCACCAACTTCATCGACTGCATCGACATGTTCCTCGGCGACGACGAGACCCAGGGCATCATCATGATCGGCGAAATCGGCGGCTCCGCCGAGGAAGAGGCGGCCGAAGTGCTCAAGGCGTCGAAAAAGAAGAAGCCGGTCGTCGGCTTCATCGCCGGCGTCACGGCCCCCCCGGGCCGCCGCATGGGCCATGCCGGCGCGATCATCTCGGGCGGCAAAGGCACCGCGTCGGACAAGATGGAGGCCATGCGTTCGGCCGGCATCACCGTCGCCGATTCGCCGGCCAGCCTCGGCAGCACGATGCTGAAAGTGATGAAGGGGTAAGCCCCGGTTAACCATCCTGGGCCGATAGTCGCGGCCCAGGATGCGGCTTCGCGCATTGCCTCGCAACATGGTTAATCCCATATGAGGCTGGCGCGGCCGCAAGATTGGCGGCCCTGCGCCCGTGGCGCGGGCAACAGCGCGGGCCCTGACCCGTTTCATGACGCTCTTTCGGAGCGATGATCGCCCCGGAGCGCAGCAAGGCGGGTTCTCAGGCGGAACCCCAAGGTAAGCGAACCCAAGATGGCGACCGAACTTCCCGACAGCATCTTCTCCGGCGGCAACAGCGCCTTCATTTCCGAACTCTATGCCCGGTGGACCGAAAACCCCGGTTCGGTCGACGGCGAATGGGCCGCGTTCTTCGCCGGTCTCGGCGACGAAGCCCACGCCGCGCTGAAAGAGCATTACGGCGCGAGCTGGGCGCCCAAGACCAAGCGCGCCAAGATCAACGGCGCGGCTTACGACTTCGCGCCCTGGCTCGATCCGACGCCCCCCAAGGGCGCGAAAGCGCCCGCTGGTAAAGATGGGGCAAAAGCCAATGGCGCCGCCGCCGCGCCGGGCGAAGGCGTCAGCGCCGCGCAGATGCGCGCCGCCACGCTCGATTCGATCCGCGCCCTGATGCTGATCCGCGCTTATCGCGTGCGCGGCCATCTGCTCGCCGACCTCGATCCGCTCGGCATGACGCCGCCGCAACCCCATCCCGAATTGGACCCCCAGTCTTACGGCTTCAGCGACGCCGACTGGGACCGTCCGATCTTCATCGACAACGTGCTCGGCCTCGAATCGGCGACGTTGCGCAAGATCCTCGACGTGCTGCGCGAGACCTATTGCGGCAAGATCGGCGTCGAGTTCCTGCATATGCAGGACCCGGCGGAGAAGGCGTGGATCCAGGAGCGCGTCGAGCGCTCGCGCAACCGGCCGGGCCTGTCGAACGACGAGAAGAAGGCCGTGTTCGGCCATCTGACCGGCGCCGAGGGGCTGGAGAAATATTGCCAGCTCAAGTTCACCGGCACCAAGCGCTTCGGCCTCGATGGCGGCGAAGCCATGATTCCGGCGCTCGAAGAGATCATCCGCGCCTCGGCCCGTCTCGGCGTCGAGGAGGTCGTGCTCGGCATGCCGCACCGCGGCCGCCTGAACGTGCTCACCAACATCATGGGCAAGTCGTTCACCGCGCTGTTCTCGGAATTCCAGGGCAACTCCTCGAACCCCGACGGCACCGTCGGCTCGGGCGACGTGAAGTATCACCTGGGCGCCTCGGGCGACCGCGAGATCGAGGGCCAGAAGGTCCATCTCTCGCTCAACGCCAACCCGTCGCACCTGGAAGCCGTCGATCCGGTCGTCGTCGGCAAGGTGCGCGCCAAGCAGGCGATTCGCGGCGATCTGGCGCGCGAGAAGGTCATCGGCGTGCTGATGCACGGCGACGCCGCCTTCGCCGGCCAGGGCCTCGTTCCCGAGACGCTCTGCTTCGCCGGCCTGCGCGGCTACCGTTCGGGCGGCACGATCCATCTGATCGTCAACAACCAGATCGGCTTCACCACCGCGCCGTCCTATTCGCGCTTCTCGCCCTATCCGTCGGACGTTGCCAAGGGCTTCCAGGCGCCGATCTTCCACGTCAACGGCGACGATCCGGAAGCGGTCGTGCATGTCGCGCGCATCGCCAGCGAATACCGCCACGCCTTCAAGAAGGACGTGGTCATCGACCTGTTCTGCTATCGCCGCCACGGCCACAACGAAGGCGACGAGCCCTCCTTCACCCAGCCGCTGATGTATCGCAAGATCGCGGCCCACCCGACCGCGCCGGAAATCTACGCCAAGCGCCTGATCGCCGAAGGGGTGATGAGCGAAGCGGAAGTCGCGGCGACGCAGAAAGCGATGCACGCCCGCCTCGACGAATCGTTCGACGCGGCCAAGACCTACAAGCCCAACAAGGCCGACTGGTTCGAAGGCTCCTGGCGCGGCTTCGGCCTCGCCGGCAATGACGACCGCAAAGGCGACACCGCCGTGGCGATCGACATGCTGAAGAAAGTCGGCAAGGCGCTGACCGCCGTGCCGCCGGACTTCAAGCTGCATTCGCGCATCCAGCGCCAGCTGCAGCAGAAGGCCGAGATGTTCGAAAGCGGCCAGGGCTTCGACTGGGCGACCGCCGAGGCGCTGGCCTACGGCTCGCTGGTGCTCGAAGGCACCCCGGTCCGCCTGTCGGGCCAGGATTCGGGCCGCGGCACCTTCTCGCAGCGCCATTCGGTGCTGGTTGACCAGCAGACCGAAGACCGCTACGTGCCGCTGATGCACATTGATCCGAAGCAGGCGCAGTTCGAAGTGATCGACAGCCCGCTGTCGGAGGCCGGCGTGCTCGGCTTCGAATACGGCTATTCGATCACCGATCCGAACTCGCTGGTCCTGTGGGAAGCGCAGTTCGGCGACTTCGCCAACGGCGCGCAGGTCATCATCGACCAGTTCATCGCCTCGTCCGAGAGCAAATGGCTACGCATGTCGGGTCTCGTCATGCTGCTGCCGCACGGCTACGAAGGCCAGGGCCCCGAGCACAGCTCGGCGCGCCTCGAGCGCTATCTGCAGCTCTGCGCCGAAGACAACATGCAGGTCGTCTATTGCTCGACGCCGGCGAACTACTATCACGTGCTGCGCCGCCAGGTGCGCCGCAAGTTCCGCAAGCCGCTCGTCATCATGACGCCGAAATCGCTGCTGCGTCACAAGCTGTGCGTCTCGACGCTGGCCGACATGGGGCCGGGCACCAGCTTCCACCGCGTGATCGGCGAGACGGGCGAGCTCGTCGCCGACGCCCAGGTCAAGCGCGTCGTGCTCTGCACCGGCAAGGTCTATTACGACCTCTGGCAGGAGCGCGAGAATCGCGGCGTCAAGGACGTCGCCCTGGTGCGCGTCGAGCAGCTGCATCCGTTCCCGGCGGGCACGCTCGCCCTCGAACTCGGCCGCTATCCCAACGCCGAAGTCGTCTGGTGCCAGGAAGAGCCGCAGAACATGGGCGCCTGGACCTTCGTCGATCGCCGCATCGAAGCGGTGCTCGCCGGCCTCAAGATCGCGGCCAAGCGGCCGAGTTACGTCGGCCGCCCCGAAGCGGCGTCGCCGGCGACCGGCTTGCTGCGCCGCCACAACCAGGAGCAGGCGCAACTGGTCGATGCCGCGCTGACCGTGAAATGATCCATGCCCCCGCCGGCCCCCCTTGTTTTGAGGGCGGGCCGGCGGGGGTTTCGTTCAATGCCGCCGGCGACCTCGCATAGAGGCGGGCCGGCGGAAGACAAGCCGGACGATGACCCGTCGCGGCGCATCAGGTGAAAGAGACAATGGCTGTTGATATCGTCGTGCCCACCCTGGGCGAATCGGTGACTGAAGCGACCGTCGCGAAATGGCACAAGGCCGCGGGCGACCGCGTGGAGATCGACGAGCCGCTCGTCGAGCTCGAGACCGACAAGGTCGCCGTCGAGGTGAACGCGCAGGCTGCCGGCGTGATCGACGAGATTCTCGTGCCCACCGGCGGCGAAGTCGCCGTCGGCGCGGTGCTCGGCCGCATCACGGAAGGCCCCTCGGGAGCCAATGGGGCTGGCGCGAAGCCCGCCCCCAAAGCGGAAGCGCCCAAAGCCGCCTCTCCGGCCCCGGCCGCAGCGCCCGCCGCTCCGGTGGCCGACGCGCCGCTGGCTCCGGCCGTGCGCAAGCTGATCGAGGAGAACAATCTCGATCCGGCGACGATCAAGGCGAGCGGCAAGGACGGCCGTCTGACCAAGGAAGATGTGCTGACGCATCTGGAGAAGGCCGCCGCCGCGCCGGAAAAATCGCCGGCGCCGAAAATCGCCCCTTCCACGCCGGCCGCCCCGTCGGCCCCGGCCGTTGCGGGCCCGCGCGAAGAGCGCGTGAAGATGACGCGCCTGCGCCGCCGCATCGCCGAGCGCCTGAAGGAAGCGCAGAACACCGCCGCCATGCTCACCACCTTCAACGAGGTGGACATGACCAACGTGATGGCGCTGCGCAATTCCTATAAGGACAATTTCGAGAAGCGCCACGGCATCAAGCTCGGCTTCATGAGCTTCTTCGTGAAGGCCGCTATCGCCGCGCTCAAGGATATCCCGGAAGTCAACGCCGAGATCCAGGGCGACGAGCTGGTCTACAAGAACCATTACGATGTCGGCGTGGCCGTCGGCACCGAAAACGGCTTGGTCGTGCCGGTGCTGCGCGATGCCGACACGATGGGCCTCGCCGACGTCGAAAAGGCGATCGCCGCTTACGGCCGCAAGGCGCGCGACGGCAAGCTGACCATCGATGAGATGACCGGCGGCACTTTCACCATCTCGAACGGCGGCATCTACGGCTCGCTGCTCTCGACGCCGATCCTCAACCCGCCGCAGTCGGGCATCCTCGGCATGCACAAGATCCAGGAACGCCCGGTCGTGATCGGCGGCAAGATCGAAGTGCGCCCGATGATGTATCTGGCGCTGTCCTACGACCACCGCATCGTCGACGGCCGCGAGGCCGTGACCTTCCTGGTCCGTATCAAGGAATGCATCGAAGACCCGAGCCGCCTGCTGCTCGACGTCTAATCGCGCCTCCTTCGTTCTGCGTTGCGCCCTGTTCGCTCTTTGATTTTTGGCGGCGGGGCGCAGCCGTCTCAAGACCTCTCATCGTTAGGATCGCCAAATGGCTGATACCACTCCTGGCCAACCCACCAATTTCGATGTCGTCGTCATCGGCTCCGGCCCCGGCGGCTATGTCTGCGCCGTGCGCGCGGCCCAGCTCGGCCTCAAGACCGCCATCGTCGAAAAGCGCGACAGCCTCGGCGGCACCTGCCTCAACGTCGGCTGCATCCCGTCCAAGGCGATGTTGCAAGCTTCCGAGAAGTTCGAGGAGGCGGCGCATCATCTCGCCGCCTTCGGCGTCAAGGTCGGCAAGCCCGAGCTCGATTTCGCCGCCTTCATGGCGCACAAGGACAAGACGGTGAAGTCGAACGTCGACGGCGTCGCCTTCCTGATGAAGAAGAACAAGATCGAATGGTTCAAGGGCGCCGGCTCGCTGCTCGGCGGCGGCCAGGTCGCGGTCAAGCTCAACGCCGGCGGCGAGACCAAGCTTACCGCCAAAAGCATCGTGCTCGCCACCGGCTCCGACGTCGTCTCGCTGCCCGGCATCGTCATCGACGAGAAGACCATCGTGTCCTCCACCGGCGCGCTCACGCTCTCGTCCGTGCCGAAGACCATGGTGGTGATCGGCGGCGGCGTGATCGGGCTCGAATTGGGCTCGGTCTATCAGCGCCTCGGCACGCAAGTGACTGTGGTGGAGTTCCTCGACCGCATCCTGCCGCCGATGGACGGCGAAGTGTCGAAGACGATGCAGAAGATTCTCGCCAAGCAGGGCATGGCCTTCAAGCTCTCGACCAAGGTGACGTCCGCCAAGCCGGGCGCGAAGGGCGTGACGCTTTCGGTCGAGCCGGCGGCTGGCGGCGCGGCGGAAACGCTCGAAGCCGACGTCGTTCTGGTGGCCGTGGGCCGCAAGCCCTACACGGAAGGTCTCGGCCTCGACAAAGCCGGCGTGAAGCTCGATTCGCGCGGCCGCATCGAGACGGACGGCCATTTCAAGACCAGCGCCCCGGGCGTCTACGCGATCGGCGACGTCATCATCGGCGCGATGCTGGCGCACAAGGCCGAGGACGAGGGCGTGGCGCTCGCCGAGCGCATCGCCGGCCAGGCCGGCCATGTGAATTACGACGCGATTCCGAGCGTCGTCTATACCGCGCCGGAAGTCGCCGCCATCGGCAAGACCGAGGAAGAGTTGAAGCAGGCCGGCGTCGCCTACAAGGTCGGCAAGTTCCCCTATATGGCGAACGGCCGCGCCCGCGCCATGAACGCGACCGATGGCTTTGTGAAAATTCTCGCCGACGCCAAGAGCGACCGCGTGCTCGGCTGCCACATCGTCGGCGCC
Source organism: Alphaproteobacteria bacterium (assembly GCA_046297835.1). Lineage (GTDB taxonomy): Bacteria > Pseudomonadota > Alphaproteobacteria > SMXQ01 > SMXQ01 > CAMAVH01. Next base: position 67,947 of record JBKBHI010000004.1, read on the forward strand.
GACGCCGGCCATCTCATCGCCGAGATCGCGGTGGGTATGGAGTTCGGCGCGTCGGCCGAAGACATCGCGCGTACCTGCCACGCCCATCCGACCTTGTCGGAAAGCGTGAAGGAAGCGGCGCTCTCGGTCGCCGGCCGCGCCATCCATATGTGAGGCGAGGCCGGGGACCCGCATGGCCCGCCCGGCCTGGTTCACCGCGCAGCTCAAGCGCAAGCTCTACCTGATCGCCGGGACGTTCTTCGTCATCCTCGGCGTCCTCGGCCTGTTCCTGCCGATCCTGCAGGGCGTGCTGTTTCTGCTCGTCGGCCTGGCGCTGCTGTCGAAAGGCTCGTCGCGCGTGCGCGCGCTCAAGCAGCGGTTCAAGCGTCGCTATCCCAAATGGGGCGCGAAGATGGACCAGGCCGAATCCTGGGCGCGCGAGTTTCGCGCCAGGATCGCGCGGCGCGTGCGCGGCTGGTTCGGCCGCTAGCGGCTATAGAGCCGGTCGAGAATGTCGTTCAGCTCGATGACGTCGCGCACCATGTTCTTGGCGTCGACCAGCAGCACCATGTCGGCGGCGATGATGCGCACCGTGCCGGCGCGGATCGGCAAGCTGCGCTCCAATTCGGCGGGCAAGCCTTTCGGCGCGAAGCCCGGCGGCAGCGTCGCGCCGGCGCGAATCTGGCGCACGATGCCGGGCGGCAGCTCGTCCCGGCGGGGCATCCCGGCCGGGACGCCGCCGCCCTTGCCGCGCGCGGCGCGCGCCTTCTCCACCTGCATCCGGTAATAGTCGCGGATCGCCTGCGTCTCGCGTTGGTCGAACCGGGCGGACGCGAGCCCTTGCGCCACGGCGCGCCCCCCCGGAAACATGCTCAAGGCGGCGAGGGCGGCGCAGGCGAGCGCGCCCTGCATGAAGCGGCGGCGGGCGAGGGGTTCGGTCATGACGGGTCTCCTGTATCGGCGCGCGCTTGGGCGCGGGGATGCGCGGCGCGATAGACGTCGAGCAGTTTGGCCGAATCGACGGCGGTGTAGCGCTGGGTGGTCGAAAGCGAGGCGTGGCCGAGCAATTCCTGGATGGTGCGCAGATCGCCGCCGCCGCCGAGCAGGTGGGTGGCGAAGCTGTGGCGCAGGGCGTGCGGCGTCGCCGTGTCCGGCAGATTGAGCGCGCGGCGCAAGTGCCGCATCTCCTTCTGCACGATGGCGGGATCGAGCGGCTTGCCGCGCAGCCCGAGAAACAGCGGATCGCCGTCGCCGCCGGCATAGGGACAGGCGGCGAGATAGTCCTTCGCCGCCTCGGCGACCAGGGGGAGCACCGGCACCATGCGGTCCTTGTTGCCCTTGCCGCGCACCGTCATCGCGCCCTTCGCCATGTCGGCCACGCGCCCGCGCGTCAGCCCGAGCGCTTCGCCGATACGCAGGCCGCAGCCGTAGAGCAGCAGCAGCACGGCGGCGTCGCGCTTGGCGATCCAAGCCTCCTTCGCGGTCGCGCCGACGGCCTGCATCACCTCGCGCGCGCCCTGTTCGCTGAGCGGCTTGGGCGTCGATTGCGGCAGTTTGGGCGCGCGCACGGCGCGTACGGCGGGATTGCTGACGAGGTCGCGCTTTTCCAGCCGGCGGAAGAAGCCGCGCACCGTGGACATGGCGCGCGCCGTCGAGCTTTTGGCGAGGCCGCCCCGCGCGCGGCTGGCGAGCCAGGCGCGAAAATCGGCGGCCTTCAGCGCGCCGAGATCGTTGAGGGCCGGATCGCCGCCGAGATGGTCGGCGAGAAAGGCGAGAAAGCCGGCGAGGTCGGTTTCGTAAGCGGCCAGCGTGTGCGGCGAGGCGCGGCGTTCGTCGGCGAGCCAGGCGCGCCAGTCGGCGAGCGCGCCGGCCAGGGCCGGGTCGCGCGCCGCGAGGGTCAGTCGCGCGGGAGCCCCAGCCATGTGCGGATGCAAAGCTCGAGGATGCGGGCGAGGAAGCCGAGCAGCTCGGTGCCCTGGCTGGCGTCGAAACGCCCTTCGTGGCGCGAGCCCAAGGCGAGCAGCCCGGTCGGCGAGTGGGCGGAAGGACGCAGGCGCAGGAGGGCTTCCGAGCGCACCAGCGGCGCGCCCGCGCCGTAGAGCGGGTTCTGGCCGTGCAGCGCGGCGGTGAGCAGCGTGTCGCGCGTGCCCATGATGGCGTCGACATCGCCCGGCAAGAGGATGTGCACGCCGGCGACGTCGCGGTGATGGTGGCCTTCCGCCGCCTCGACGCACAGCGCGACGACGTCGACGTCGAGCAGCACGGCGAGATCGGTGGTGATGGCCTGGATCAAATTTTCGAAGGTCGTGGCTTCGAGCAGCGCGAGCACGCCGGCATGGATGCGCTGCTGGCTCGACATGTTGGCGCGGCTGGTCGCGAGCAGTTCGGCTTGGAGCATCGCGAGGCGCGCGTTCTCGCCGCGCAGGCGCTCGACCATGGCCGATTGCAGGTCGATGACGCCTTTTCCGAAACGCGTCGGCAGTTTCAGCGTTTCCAGCAGTTCGGGGTATGTGGCCAGAAATTCGGGATGGCGGCGCAAGTAGCCGGCGACATGGTCGGCCGAGACGGCCTGCTGCGCCGGCGTCTCCTCCGGGCGCGCATCCACGGTCTCGCGCGCGGCGAGATTCTCCGTGGCTGTCTGATCGCGCGGGCCCCGGGTGCTCATGCTATTCGGCCGCCGATTTCTTGCCCTCGCCCAAGATGGACTGGCCGGTCTTGGCCCAGTCGGCGGTGAAGGCGGCGAGGCCCTTGTCGGTCAGCGGGTGCTGGTAAAGCTGGCGCAGCACGGCGGGCGGCAGCGTGGCGACATGCGCGCCGAGCTTGGCGGCCTGGATCAGATGCACTGGATGGCGGATCGAGGCGGCGAGCACCTCGGTCTTGAACGCCGGATATTGCGCGTAGATGTCGCAGATGTCGGCGATCAACTCCATGCCGTCCTGGCTGATGTCGTCGAGCCGGCCGATGAAGGGCGAGATGTAGGTCGCGCCCGCTTTGGCGGCGAGGATCGCCTGGCCGGCGGAGAAGCACAGCGTGACGTTGACCTGGCGGCCTTCGTCGGACAGCACCTTGCAGGTTTTGAGGCCGTCGGGCGTCAGCGGCACCTTCACCGTCACGTTCGGCGCGATGGCGGCGAGCTTGCGGCCTTCGGCGAGCATGGTCGCGTGATCGGTGGAGACCGCTTCGGCGCTCACCGGACCGGGGACGATGTCGCAGATCTCCTTGATGACGTCGAGCATGTTGCGGCCGCTCTTGGCGATCAGCGTCGGGTTGGTGGTCACGCCGTCGAGCAGGCCGGTCGCCGCCAGTTCGCGGATTTCTTTGGTGTCGGCGGTGTCGATGAAGAATTTCATGTCGGGTCTGCTCGAAGGAGGGGGCCGAAGGGCATCCGCGGCGCGCGCGGGGCGTCATGGCTTCAAGCGCCAAGCGCGGCTAGAGTGTATCGCATGCCAGCGTCTCGTGCCAGTTTTCAGGCCAGTTTCCAGGCCGGCGAAAAGCCCGCCTCCGACAAAGCGCGCCGCGTCAGCGTCTTGCTGCCGCTGCCGCTCGCCGGACCCTACGATTATCTGGCGCCGGACGATCTCGCGGCCGATCTGGTTCCGGGCGCGATCGTCGCCGTGCCGCTCGGCAAGAAAGAGCGCGTCGGCGTCGTCTGGGAGCGCGCGGCCGATGCTGGCGACGATGTCCCTCTCGCGAAATTGAAAAGCGTGATCGGCGTGATGCCGGCCGCGCCGCTGTCGGAGGTGCAGCGCAAATTCGTCGATTGGGTGGCGAGCTACACGCTGACGCCGCCCGGGGCCGTGCTCAAAATGGTGTTGAGCGTGCCGGACGCTCTGGCGGAGCCGACGCCGATCACCGCGTATAAGCGCGCGGATGATTGGAACGACGCTGATTTGCGCCTGACGCCAGCGCGCGCGCGAGTGATGAAGGTCTTGCAGGACGGGCCGCCGCGCGTGGCGAGCGAATTGGCGCGCGAGGCCGGCGTCGGCGTGTCGGTGATCCACGGCCTCGTCGCCGCCGGCGCGCTCGCGCCGGTATCGCTGGCTCAGCCCTCGCCGTTCGACGCGCCGGACCTGTCGCTGCCGCGTCCGGTTCTCTCGCCCGATCAAGCCGCGATCGCTAGCGATCTCGTGGCCAAGACGCAAGCGGGCGCTTACAGCGCGGCGTTGCTCGACGGCGTCACCGGATCGGGCAAGACCGAGGTTTATTTCGAAGCCATCGCGGCGGCGCTCGAAGCGGGCCGGCAGGCGCTGGTGCTGCTGCCGGAAATCGCCCTGTCGGCGCAATGGTTCGCTCGGTTCAAGGCGCGCTTCGGCGCGTCCCCGGCGGTCTGGCATTCGGAAGTGACGCCGGCCCGGCGGCGCGCGACTTGGCGCGCGGCGGCGGACGGCTCGGCCCGCGTGATCGTCGGCGCGCGTTCGGCTCTATTCCTGCCGTTTCAGGACCTCGGCGTCATCATCGTCGATGAAGAGCACGACGGCTCCTTCAAACAGGAAGAAGGCGTGCTCTATTCGGCGCGCGACATGGCGGTGGTGCGGGCTCATCTCGGCGAGATTCCCGTGATTCTGGTGTCGGCGACGCCATCGCTGGAAACCATGGTGAACGCGCAGGGTGGCCGCTACGCCCATCTGCATCTGCCCGACCGCCACGGCGGCGCGCGGCTGCCGGATGTGGAACTGGTCGATTTGCGCCACGATCCGCCGCCGCGCGGCCAATGGCTGTCGCCGATTTTGCGCGAACGCTTGGAGCGGACGCTCGCCGAGGGCGGCCAGGCCATGCTGTTCCTAAATAGGCGCGGTTACGCCCCGCTGACGCTGTGCCGCACCTGCGGCCACCGGCTGCAATGCCCCAATTGCACGGCCTGGATGGTCGAGCATCGCGGGCGCGGGCGGCTCGAATGCCACCATTGCGGCCATACGATGAAGCTGCCGGACCATTGCCCGTCGTGCCAGGACAAGAATAGCTGGGCCGCCTGCGGTCCCGGCGTCGAGCGGCTGGCGGAGGAGGCGGCCGCTTTGTTTCCCGACGCGCGCCGCGCCGTGATGGCGAGCGACACGCTGACGACGCCGCACGCCGCCGAGGAACTGGTGCGCCAGGTCACGGCCCATGAGATCGACCTGTTGATCGGCACCCAGGTGGTCGCCAAGGGCCACCATTTCCCCGGCCTGACCCTGGTCGGCGTGGTCGATGCGGATCTGGGCCTCGCCGGCGGCGATCTGCGCGCCGGCGAGCGCACGTTCCAGCTTCTAACCCAGGTTTCAGGCCGCGCCGGACGCGCCGGCAAGCCCGGCCATGTCTGTTTGCAGACCTATGCCCCCGAACATCCGGTGATGCAGGCGCTGGCCCAGGGCGCGCGCGACGCTTTCATGGCGGCGGAGGCCGAATCGCGCGCCGCGGCGGGGATGCCGCCCTATGGCCGGCTGGCGGCGCTGATCCTGTCCGGGCCCGATGCCGGCGCGGTGGACGCCCATGCGCGCAAACTGGCCCGCGTCGCGCCGGCCGATGCCGATCTGCGGGTGTTGGGGCCCGCGCCGGCCCCTTTGAGCCTGCTGCGCGGCCGCCATCGCCGGCGTTTTCTCGTCCAAGCGCCGAAGAAATACCCTCTCCAGGCGGCGATCCGGCGCTGGTTGGCGGCGGTTCCCGAGCCCGCCGCCGTGCGCGTCCAAGTCGACATGGACCCCTACAGTTTTTTCTAGCCGGATCGGGCCTTTCCCGGCCCGAAGCGCAGCGATTTTTCCTTGGGAAAACCGATGGTTGGGAGTCGCGCGAAAGGCGGCTTCACGCGGTTGCAACGCCGCCGGCCCTATGGTAGCTAACGCACGCCCAAACGGGGGCCACGGCCGGCCGACGCATTCATGCCGTCAAGGCATGGCGCGCGCCCCGATCCCTCGTTCCGGGCGACATCCCGCCGGCGTGACCTCCGGCCCATTTCGGGAGCTTTTCCCAGGTGCCTTCCAAAACGACAGGCGCAACCGGCGTCGCCGGGCGCTACGCCACCGCGTTGTTCGAGCTCGCCGAGCGCGACAGGGCGCTCGACGCAGTCGCCGGCGATCTGCGCGCCCTGCGCCAGATGACGGCCGAGAGCGCCGATCTGCGCCGTTTGATCGTTTCGCCGGTGATCAGCCGCGACGAGCAGACCAAGGCCGTGACCGCGCTCGCCGCCAAGGCCGGCTTCAACGCTCTCACGCGCAACATCCTCGGCGTGCTGGCGGCGAACCGCCGCCTGTTCGCGCTCGACGGCGTGATTTCCGATTTCCTCGCCCGGCTGTCCGACAGCCGCGGCGAAATGACCGCCGAGGTCACCTCCGCCGCCCCGCTCAGCGACGCGCAGCTTGCCGCCGTCGCCGCCGCGCTCCGTGAATCCACGGGCGTCAAGGTGTCGGTCGAGACCAAAGTGGATGCCCGCCTCCTCGGCGGCCTCGTCGTGCGCGTCGGTTCGCGCATGGTCGATTCGTCGCTCCGTACCAAACTCCAGAAGCTTCAGCTCGCCATGAAAGGGATCGGGTAATGGATATCCGTCCAGCCGAAATTTCCGCCATTCTCAAGCAGCAGATCGCCAACTTCGGCACCGAGGCCGAAGTGGCCGAGGTCGGCCAGGTCCTGTCGGTCGGCGACGGCATCGCCCGCATCTACGGTCTGGACAAGGTCCAGGCCGGCGAGATGGTCGAATTCCCCGGCGGCATTCAGGGCATGACCCTGAACCTCGAGACCGACAACGTCGGCGTCGTGATCTTCGGCGACGACCGCTCGATCAAAGAGGGCGACGTCGTCAAGCGCACCGGCACCATCGTCGACGTGCCCGTCGGCAAAGGCCTGCTCGGCCGCGTGGTCGACGGCCTCGGCAACCCGATCGACGGCAAGGGCCCGATCGTCGGCGCCACCCGCCAGCGCGTCGAAGTCAAAGCGCCGGGCATCATCCCGCGCAAGTCGGTCACCGAGCCGATGCAGACCGGCCTCAAGGCCATCGACAGCTTGATCCCGATCGGCCGCGGCCAGCGCGAGCTGATCATCGGCGACCGCCAGACCGGCAAGACCGCCGTCGCCATCGACGCGATCCTCAACCAGAAGTCGGTCAACGCGAGCGGCGACGAGAAGTCGAAGCTCTACTGCGTCTATGTCGCCATCGGCCAGAAGCGCTCGACCGTCGCGCAGATCGTCAAGACGCTCGAAGAGCGCGGCGCCATGGAATATTCCATCGTCGTCGCCGCCACCGCGTCGGAGCCCGCGCCGCTGCAGTTCCTCGCGCCCTACACCGGCGCGACCATGGGCGAGTTCTTCCGCGACAACGGCATGCACGCCCTGATCATCTATGACGATCTGTCGAAGCAGGCCGTCGCCTATCGCCAGATGTCGCTGTTGCTGCGCCGCCCGCCGGGCCGCGAAGCCTATCCGGGCGACGTGTTCTACCTGCACTCGCGCCTGCTCGAGCGCGCCGCGAAGATGAACGACGCCAACGGCGGCGGCTCGCTCACCGCGCTGCCCGTCATCGAGACGCAGGCCGGCGACGTGTCGGCCTACATTCCGACCAACGTGATCTCGATCACCGACGGCCAGATCTTCCTCGAAACCGGCCTGTTCTATCAGGGCATCCGCCCCGCCGTGAACGTCGGCCTGTCGGTGTCGCGCGTCGGCTCCGCCGCGCAGATCAAGGCGATGAAGAAGGTCGCCGGCTCGATCAAGCTCGAGCTCGCGCAGTACCGTGAAATGGCCGCTTTCGCCCAGTTCGCCTCGGACCTCGACGCCTCGACGCAGCGCCTGCTGGCGCGCGGCGCGCGTCTGACCGAATTGCTCAAGCAGGCGCAGTTCTCGCCGCTCACCGTCGAAGAGCAGGTCGTCTCGCTCTATGCCGGCGTGCGCGGCTATCTCGACAAGATCGAGATCAAGAGCATCGGCCGCTTCGAAGCGGGCCTGATCTCGAGCATCCGCGAGAAGGGCCGCGACATCCTCGACGCGATCCGCACCTCGAAGGACCTGACGCCGGAAACCGACGAGAAGCTCAAGGCGTTCCTCGTCGAATATTCCCGCACTTTCGCCTGATAACCGGACGCCGAGCGCAAGCCGATGGCCAGCCTTAAGGACCTCCGGGTCCGCATCAACAGCGTGAAGAACACGCGCAAGATCACCTCCGCCATGAAGATGGTGGCGGCGTCGAAGCTGCGCCGCGCGCAGGAGCAGGCCGAAGCGGCCCGCCCCTACGCCGAGCGCATGGAGCGCATGTTGGGCTCGCTGGCGGCCGCTCTCGGCACGTCCTCGGGCGCGCCGGCGCTGCTGTCGGGCACCGGCAAGGACGACGTGCATCTCGTCGTCGTGCTGACCTCCGACCGCGGCCTGTGCGGCGGCTTCAACGGCTCGATCGTGCGTGGCGCGCGCGCTCACATCCGCAAGCTGCTCGCCGCCGGCAAGACGGTGAAGATCCTGACGCTGGGCCGCAAGGGCCGCGATCAGCTCAAGGGCGAATTCGCGCCGCTGATGTTCAAGGCGGTCGACGGCATCGGCAAGCCGCGCCTGCGCTTCGAGGAAGGCGCCGACGTCGCCTCGTTGCTGGCCGACATGTACGCCGCCGGCGAATTCGACGTCGCAACGCTGATCTACAACCGCTTCAAGTCGGCGATCACCCAGGAGCTGACGGTTCAGCAGCTCATCCCGTTCCCGGTGCCCGCGGCGCCCGCCGAGCAGCTTGCCGCGCCGGCGAGCGCCGGCGTGCCGGCGATCTACGAATTCGAGCCGGACGAAAGCGAGATTCTCGCCGACCTCTTGCCGCGCAACCTCGCGGTGCAGGTCTTCCGCGCGATGCTGGAAAGCTTCGCCGGCGAGCAGGGCGCGCGCATGGCCGCGATGGACAACGCGACGCGCAACGCCGGCGACATGATCAACAAGCTGACCCTCGTCTATAACCGCACGCGTCAGGCCGTCATCACCCGCGAGATGATCGAAATCGTCTCCGGCGCCGAAGCCGTCTAACGCACAAGAACCCCGCGCAACCCGCGCGACATACGAACACACGCAAGTCTCGCATCGGAGCAGACCATGGCCAATTCAGTCGGCAAAATTACCCAGGTGATCGGCGCGGTCGTCGACGTCCAGTTCGACGGCGAGCTGCCGCAGATCCTGAACGCGCTGGAGTGCGACAACAACGGCAACCGCCTGGTTCTCGAAGTCGCCCAGCATCTCGGCGAAAGCACCGTGCGCACCATCTCGATGGACACCACGGACGGCCTGGTCCGCGGCCAGACGGTGACCGACACCGGCGCGCCGATCTCCATGCCGGTCGGTCCCAAGACGCTCGGCCGCATCCTCAACGTCATCGGCGAGCCGGTCGACGAGCGCGGCCCGGTCGGCCACACCAAGACGCTGCCGATCCATCGCGCCGCCCCGGCGTTCGAAGAGCAGTCGACCGAGTCGGAAATTCTCATCACCGGCATCAAGGTTATCGACTTGCTGGCGCCCTATGCCAAGGGCGGCAAGATCGGCCTGTTCGGCGGCGCCGGCGTCGGCAAGACCGTCACCATCATGGAATTGATCAACAACGTCGCCAAGGCGCACGGCGGCGTGTCGGTGTTCGCCGGCGTCGGCGAGCGCACCCGCGAGGGCAACGACCTCTATCACGAGATGATCGAGTCGGGCGTCATCAAGCTCGACGGCGAAGGCTCCAAAGTGGCTCTCGTGTACGGCCAGATGAACGAGCCGCCGGGCGCCCGCGCCCGCGTCGCGCTGTCGGGCCTCTCGGTCGCCGAATACTTCCGCGACGAGGAAGGCCAGGACGTGCTGTTCTTCGTCGACAACATCTTCCGCTTCACGCAGGCCGGCTCCGAAGTGTCCGCCTTGCTCGGCCGCATCCCGTCGGCGGTGGGTTACCAGCCGACGCTGGCGACCGACATGGGCGCGCTGCAAGAGCGCATCACCTCGACCAAGAAGGGCTCGATCACCTCGGTGCAGGCGATTTACGTGCCCGCCGACGACTTGACCGACCCGGCGCCGGCGACCTCCTTCGCCCACTTGGACGCCACCACCGTGCTGTCGCGCTCGATCGCCGAACAGGCGATTTTCCCGGCCGTCGACCCGCTCGACTCGACCTCGCGCATGCTCGATCCGCGCGTCGTCGGCGACGAGCATTACGAAGTCGCCCGCTCGGTGCAGCGCGTGCTGCAGACCTACAAGTCGCTGCAGGACATCATCGCCATTCTCGGCATGGACGAGCTGTCGGAAGAGGACAAGCTGGTCGTCTCGCGCGCCCGCAAGATCCAGCGCTTCCTGTCGCAGCCGTTCCACGTCGCCGAAGTCTTCACCGGCACGCCGGGCGTGCTGGTCAGCCTCGCGGACACCATCAAGGGCTTCAAGGGCATCGTCGCCGGCGAATACGACGATCTGCCGGAAGCGGCCTTCTATATGGTCGGCACGATCGAGGAAGCCGTCGAGAAGGCCAAGAAGCTCGCCGCCCAGGCGGCCTAAGGCAAACGCAGGACGATCACCATGGCGGACGGCAAAGTCACATTCGAACTGGTGGCGCCCGAGCGGCTCCTGGTCTCGGCGGACGTCGACATGGTCGTCGTCCCGGGCACGGAAGGCGACTTCGGCGTGCTGCCGGGCCACGCCCCGCTGATCGCCACCGTGCGCGCCGGCGTCATCGAGATCTATGACGGCAGCCTGGAGCCGAAATCCATCACCCAGCGCATCTTCGTCGCCGGCGGCGTCGCCGAAGTGACCGAGACGCGCTGCACCGTGCTGGCCGAGCAGGCCGCGCCGGTCGGCGATCTGAAGGCCGCCGACGCCCAGGCCCGCCTGGACGCCGCACGCGCCCGCGTTAACGAGGCCGGGGCCGACGAAATCGCCAAGGCCCGCGCTCTCAAGGACGTCGCCATCGCCGAAGCGATGGTCGCAGCCGCCGCTTAAAGAAGGCTTTTCCCGGAACCTTTTTCCGCCGCTTGGCGTTGGTTTCCTCCAAGGCCCGCGATCCTGTGGTCGCGGGCCTTGGTTTTATTCGCTTATTGCCCCTGGAAAGCCATCCAGAGCCTTCCTATAATTTTATGATCGGAACGGCGTCGCCGTTGCCGCACCGCGTAGGAGCATCGACGACCGCCATGAAACATTGGACAGCCGACGATATTCCCTGGGACCGCTTCGATCCGTCGAAGGTCGACCCCGACATTCTCAAGATCGTCAAAGCCGCCAGCATGGTGGAGAAAAACGGCGACGATTACGCCCTCTATCTCTGCAACGTCTTCTCCGACGATCCCGAGTTTCAGGGCGTCGCCCGCGAATGGGCGGAGGAAGAGGTTCAGCATGGCGACGTGCTCGGCCGCTGGGCCGAACTGGCGGACGCCTCGTTCGACTTCCCGGCGTCGTTCAAAGCTTTCACCGACGGCTACAAGCTGCCGCTCGACGCTACCAAATCCGTGCGCGGCTCGCGCGCCGGCGAGCTGGTCGCGCGCTGCATCGTCGAGGTCGGCACCAGTTCCTATTACGCCTCGCTCGGCGCGGCGACCGACGAGCCGGTGCTGAAAGCCATCTGCCAGCGCATCGCGGCCGACGAGCTGCGCCATTACAAGCTGTTCTACACGCACCTGCGCGACTATCTGGCGCGCGAGGAGATGAACCAGTGGCAGCGCCTGAAAGTGGCGCTCAGCCGCATGGTCGAAACCGAGGACGACGAGCTGGCCTACGCCTACTATGCCGCCAACGGCAATGGCGAGGTTTACGACCGCGAGAAATGGGCGCGCGAATATATGCGCCGCGCCATGCGCTTCTATCAGCCGAACACCATCGAGCGCGCCGTGTCGATGGCGCTGAAAGCTGCCGGCTTCAAGCCGAACGGCTGGCTCAGCCGCTGCGTCGGCACGGTCGCCTGGCGCTTCGTCGCCTATCGTCAGAAGAAGCTGGCCGCCGCGGCTTAAGGATAGATTCTGCCGTCATGGCCGGAAGTCATGCGGATGCGTGCTCACGCACGACATGCGGCCATGACGTTCCTGTTTCAGGCTGCCAGCGCTCACCGCGCGCCGCTCTCGGCGGCGATGCGCTCGGCGTAAGGCGCGAACTCCGCGACAAGCTTTTCGTAAAGCCCGCGCTTAAAGGGCACGATCAGGTCCGGCAATTGCGCCAGCGGCGCCCATTTCCAGGCGAGGAATTCCGGCTCGTCGGTCATGATGTTGATGTCGCGCTCGCGGCCCGTATAACGCATCACGAACCATTTCTGGCGCTGGCCGCGATAGCGTCCGCCCCAGATTTTGCCGAGCAGCTCGGGCGGCAGGTCGTAATCGTGCCAGGTCGCGCTTTCGCCGAGGATTTCGGCCTTGTCGGTGCCGATCTCCTCGCGCATCTCGCGGAACACCGCGACCTCCGGCGCTTCGCCTTCGTCGATGCCGCCCTGCGGCATCTGCCAGGCTTCCGAGGGCATGTCGATGCGCCGCGCCACGAAGGCCTCGCCGCGCGCATTCAGCAGCATGAAGCCGACGCAGGGGCGATAAGGCAGATGGGCGAATTCGGGCGGCAACGGCGCGGTCACGGCGGCAACTCCTAATCCTGCTGGCGTCAGTCTTTTTGCCGATCCACCACGGCGCTGACCGGCGCGAGCGCGATGCCTTTGGCGTCCAGCTCCTGCGTCCAGCGCGCGACGCGCTCGATCGTCACCGGATAGGGCGCGCCGATGCCGAGCGCCGCGCCTTCGCTGCGCGCGATCTTCTCCAGCTCTTCGAGCTGGCGGTCGATTTCGTCGCGCGCCGCCTTGGTGTCGATGAAGCGGTTGTTGATCGCGCGCGGCAGTTTCATCTCGCCGGCCATCTTGCCCGCCACGCTCGACAGGCTGGACCGCGAATCAACGAACAACAGGCCGCGCCGGTTCAATTCGGCGAGCACCGGCTGCAACGGGCCGGGCTCGGTGGTGAAGCGCGAGCCCATCAGGTTGACGACACCGACATAGCCGGTGAAGCGCGACATCAGCCAATGCAGCCGCGCGCGATTGGCGGCTTCGGAGAGATCGCTCAGCAACGTGTAGGGGCCGGGATCGTTGGCGGGATAGCCGACCGGCTCCATCGGCAGGGTGAGCAGCACTTCGTGGCCGGCGGCGCGCGACAGGCTGACCCATTGCTGCAGGTTGCGGGCATAGGCGGTGAAGGCGAGCGTGACGCCGCCGGGCAGGCGCTGGATCGCCGCTTCGGTGGCGGCCGACGACTGGCCGAGGCCGCTGATGATCAGCGCGACGCGCGGCCGCTTGTCGGCCGGATCGAAGGGCCGGGCATAGACCTGCCAGGGCTTGCGGCCGTCGTCGCCGATGCGCGGCAGCGGGCCGTCCGGCGCGCGCTCGACCAGCGCGTTGTCGGGCACCGGCACGAGCCCTTCGAGGGTCGGGACCGGCACGCGCGTCTCGGGAATCGCGGTCGAAGGCGCGGGCGGCGCGGGGATCGGCGCGGGAGCCGGTTGCGGCGGCGCGGCGGGCGGCGCGGGAGCTTCGGCTGCCGGCGGCTCTGGCGCGGGCGGCGTCTCGGGGCGCGTTTGCGGGGCGGCGGGCGGCGCGATGGCGATGGAAACGGCGGGCGGCGGCGGCGGCGCGTAGCTCGTCGCCAGCCAGCCGACGACGCCGAGCAGGCCGGCCAGCAACAGGCCGCCGACCAGCAGCGCCGAAATCACCCCCCAGGGCTTTCTCGGCGGCGGCGCCGGGTGGCGCCGGGTCGGGGGACGGCTCCCGACGGCGGGGGCGTCGAAGTCAGGCTCGTCGGTCATGAGACTCTCGCCGCGCGGCGCGCTCCGCCGTCCGCGCAGTGCGGACGGCGGATGCGGCGGCCGTTACTGCGGCGACTTGCTGTTGTAGAGCGTGATGCCGCGCAGCACGTCGATGGCGCGGGTCAATTGATAGTCCTGCACCTCGGCGGCGACGGCGGCGGCGTTGGCGCCGTTCGCGCCGTTGGTCGGGGCGACAGGCACGGCGGGCGAAGCCGGCGCGGCCTGGTTGCGCAGCGCGCCGCGCAGATCGGCTTCGCGTTGACGGCCTTCTTCGCTGACCGCTTCGAGGCGGAGCTGCTCGACCTTGATGTCCGGCTCGATACCGAGCGCCTGGATCGAGCGGCCCGACGGCGTGTAGTAGCGCGCCGTCGTCAGGCGCATCGCGCCGTGGCCGGGCAGCGGGATGATCGTCTGCACCGAGCCTTTGCCGAACGACTTGGTGCCCATGACGATGGCGCGGCGATGGTCCTGCAGCGCGCCGGCGACGATTTCGGAGGCCGAGGCCGAGCCGGAATTGATCAGCACCAGCAGCGGCAGTCCTTTGGCGAGATCGCCGGGGCGGGCGTTGAAGCGCTGGGCGTCGTCGGCGCGCCGCGTGCGCGTCGAGACGATCTCGCCCTTCTCCAGGAAGCTGTCGGACACCGCGACCGCCTGGTCGAGCAAGCCGCCAGGATTGTTGCGCAGGTCGAGGATGATGCCGCGCATCTTGCCCTTGCTGTCGGCTTGCAGCTTCTCGACGGCCTTGGTCAGGCCGGCGTTGGTCTGCTCGCTGAACGAGGTGATGCGGACATAGCCGATGTCCTCGCCTTCCATGCGCGAGCGCACCGATTGCACGGTGATGATGGCGCGCTGCAGGGTGATGTCGAACGGTTCGCGCGTGCCGCGGCGGATCGACAGCTTGATCGAGCTGTTGACGGGGCCGCGCATCTTCTCGACCGCTTCCTGCAAGCTGAGCCCCATGACCTGCTCGCCGTCGATGGCGACGATCAGGTCGTTGGGCTGCACGCCGGCGCGCGCGGCGGGCGTGTCGTCGATCGGCGAGACGACCTTCACCAAGCCGTTCTCTTGCGTCACTTCGATGCCGAGGCCGCCGAACTCGCCGCGCGTCTGCACCTGCATGTCGCGGAAGCTCTTTTCGTTGAGATAGCCCGAGTGCGGATCGAGCGCGGTCAACATGCCGTTCAGCGCGTTCTCGACGAGGTCTTTGTCGTCGGTCGGCTCGACATAGTCGGAGCGCACGCGCTCGAACACTTCGCCGAACAGGTTGAGCTGCTGGTAGGTGTCGGCGTTCTTCGCCGGCGCGTTGCCGGTGCTGCGCGACGATTGCGCTCCGGCGTCGCCGACGAACGGCAAGGGACCGTTGAGAAGGGCTCCGACCGCCGTGGCGGTGAGCAGAGCCGCAACCATGTACTTCGTTTTCATCCGCTAACCTTGCCAGTGAGAGTGCGTGTCGGGGCGGCGAGCCACGGGAGGGGGTTGATCGGCCGGTTGTTCTGCCGCAGCTCGAGATAGAGCCGCGGGTTTCCATCGGTCGGCCGGCCCATGACGCCAACCGGCTCGCCCGCCAGCAACGTCTGGTTGACGGCGCTATCGATGCGCTCCAACCCCGCCAAAAGACTATGGTATCCCCCGCCGTGCTCGATGATCAAGAGCAGCCCGTAATCGCGGAACGGGCCGGCGAAGACGACTTGGCCGTCATAAGGCGCGATGACCTGGGCGCCGGAACCGGTCTGGATGGTCACGCCGCGCGTTTCGCCCGCGCCATCGCGTTCGCCGAAGCCGATCACCACGCGCCCCTGGGCGGGAAACGCGAGGCTGCCTTGGGATTGGGCGAACGGCCGCGGCGGGCGCATGGTGGACAGCGCCGCGACCTCACCGGAAGTTGATGGGCGGGACGTCGAGGGCGGCTTGGCCGCCACGGCGGCTGGCGGGGCCGGTTCGGGCGGCGGCGCAGGCGGCGGCTGGCCTTGTTCGCGCGCCCGGGCGGCGGCTTCGGCCTGGGCCTTGGCCCGAGCCTCGGCCTGGGCTTTGGCCAGCGCTTCGGCTTTGGCGCGGGCGACGGCCTCGGCGCGGGCGCGCTCCTCGGCCGCCTTGCGTTCGGCCTCGATGCGGGCTTTGCGCTCGGCTTCGATGCGGGCGAGCAGATCGCGCAGGTCGCCCGCCTCGCTGGCCAGCTTCTTGGCGCTGGCGGCGGCGCGCTCGCGCTCGGCGCGGGTCTGCGATTCCAGCGTCGCCTTTTTAGCGAGCAATTGGCCGAGCCGCGCGCGCTCCTCGCCGAGCGCCTTGGCCTGCGCCTCCTGGGCGCGGCGGCGCGCGTTGATCTCCTGGCGCAGATCGGCGAGCTGGCGGATCTCGCCGCGCAGCGCTTCGGCCTGTTTCTCCAGCTCGGGCACGGCGTTGCGCAGCAGGATGGCGCTGCGCAGCGTGTCGGTCGGCGCGGCGGGCAGGGCGATCATGGCTTCCGGGGGCAGGCGCGCGAGGCGTTCGAGCGCCGCCAGCAGTTCGCCGAGCTTCTCGCGCTTGCCGACCAGCGCCTCGGACTTCTCGCGCTCCTCGGCGTTGAGCGCGGTGAGGGTCTGGGCGATCTCGGCGAGCGCCTGTTCATGGCTTTGAGCGGTGCGCGCGGCGCGGATCAGTTCGGCGCGCATTTCCGCGACTTCCTCGGCCAGCGCGCCGGCCTGCTCTTGCAGGCTGGCGTCGCGCTTGCGGCTTTCGGCGAGCGCGCGCTCGATCTCCTGCAAGCGGTCGCCCACGACGTCGCTGCGCGCCGGCGGCGGCTCGATGGTCGCCGAAGCCGGCGAGATCGAGGCCGTGGCGAGAAGAAGCGCGGCGAGAGCGACGGCCCGGCGCAAGAGCGTCAGGCGCTGACGGGCGCGCCGGTTTTCACCAGCAGCGAATGGCCGGTCATTTCGCGCGGCTGCGGCAAGCCCATGAGATCGAGCACGGTCGGCGCGACATCGGCGAGCTTGCCGCCGTCGGCGATCTTGACGACCTCCGGCGCGTTGACCACCAGCACGGGCACCAGATTGGTGGTGTGGGCGGTGTGCGCCTGCCGCGTCGCGGCGTCGCTCATCATCTCGGCGTTGCCGTGGTCGGCGGTGACGATCATCGCGCCGCCCATCTTCTTGACGGCGGCGGCGAGCCGGCCGATGCAGGCGTCCACCGCCTCGACGGCCTTCACGGCGGCCTCGAAAATGCCGCTATGGCCAACCATGTCGCCGTTGGCGTAGTTCACCAGGATGAAGTCGAACTTGCCCGATTCGATGGCGGCGACGAGCTTGTCGGTCACCTCGGGGGCCGACATTTCCGGCTGCAAATCGTAAGTCGCGACCTTGGGCGAGGCGACCAGGATGCGTTCCTCGCCGGGAAACTGCTTTTCCTCGCCGCCGTTGAAGAAGAAGGTGACGTGCGCGTATTTCTCGGTCTCGGCGATGCGCAGCTGCGTCTTGCCGGCGGAGGCCAGCACTTCGCCGAGAATGTGGCTGAGCGGCGTCGCCGGGAACAGCACGCCCATCAGCTTGCCGAGCGAAGCGGAATATTCGACGAGTCCGAGCGCGGCGGCGAAACGCGGCGTCTTGGCGCGGGCGAATCCGTCGAACGCCGGATCGAGCAGGGCGGCGAGAATCTCGCGCGCCCGGTCGGCGCGGAAATTGCCCATCAGCACGCCATCGCCATCCTTCATGCCCTCGTAGCCGGGCAGGATGGTCGGCAGCACGAATTCGTCGGTCTTGCCGGCGGCGTAGGAGATGTCGATGGCGGTCTGCGCGTCGGCGGCGGTCTGGCCTTCGGCGAACATCAGCGCCTTATAGGCGAGCTCGACGCGGTCCCAGCGCTTGTCGCGGTCCATGGCGTAATAGCGGCCGGACACGGTGCCGAGCGTCGCTGTCCCGGCGATATCCTTCTCGAACGTCTCCATGAAGCCTTTGGCGCTCGACGGCGGCGTGTCGCGGCCGTCGAGGAAGGCGTGGACGACGACCTTCACGTCGGCTTCGCCGACATAGCGCGCCAGCGCGGCGATCTGGCCCTGGTGCGAATGGACGCCGCCATCCGAAATCAGGCCCATGAGATGGCAGACGCCGCCGCTCTCCTTCAGCTTGGCGACGAAATCGGCGAGGACCGGGCTGGCTTTCAGCGAGCCGTCGGCGACGGCGGCGTCGATGCGCGGCAGCTCCTGCATCACGACGCGCCCGGCGCCGAGGTTCATATGACCGACTTCGGAATTGCCCATCTGGCCGGCGGGCAGGCCGACGAACAGTTCCGAGGCGTTGAGCAGGCCGGCCGGCGAGCTGGCGTTCAGCGCATCGAGGTTGGGCGTGCGGGCGTTGCGGATGGCGTCGTCCGGCATCGGCGCGCCGCCGCGATAGCCCCAGCCGTCGAGCACGCAGAGCACGACCGGGCGGCGGGGCGGGCGATTTTTCGGGGTCATGTCGTTCATCGGGCGGCCTAAGGCGGCGGAATGAGGATGAACGGCCCAAAAGGCCGTCAATTCCCTGGAATATAGGGCATCGGGCCGTCAATCGGTAGGGCCGCGGCCCTCTGCGGCTGTGTTATTTGCGTGGGTTTTGGCCGGTTCCCGCTTATTCGCGGTGATAGGGATGGCCCGCCAGGATTTGCTGCGCGCGATAGAGCTGCTCGGCGAGCAGGCCGCGCACCAGCATGTGCGGCCAGGTGAGCGCGCCGAGCGCCAGCTTGCGCTCGGCCTTGGCGAGCAGGGCTTGGCCGTGGCCATCCGCGCCGCCGATGGCGAAGGCGACATCCGATCCTTGGTCCTGCCATTGCCGCAGCCAGCCGGCGAAATCGGCGCTCGAAGCCTGGGTGCCGCGCTCGTCCAAGGCGCAGAGCTTCGCGCCGGCCGGCAATTGCGCCAGCAAAAGCTCCGCTTCGCGCGCCTTCAGCGCGTCGGCGGCTAGCTTGCGCTTTTCCTCGACTTCGACGAGGCGCAGCGGCCAGCGCAGGCGACCGGCGTAATGCTCGTAAAGCTCGCGCTGCGGCCCAGCCTTGGCCTTGCCGACAGCGAGGATGCTCACACGCATGGCCGCGCCGTCCCGCTGCCGGCTCAGCGCCGGCGGCGGCTGCCGCGCTTGCGGAAGTCCGGCCGGCGCGGCTGGTTCGCGGCCGCGCGCTCGAACTGCGGCGTCGCCGGGCGTTCCTTGACCAGGCCTTCCATGCCGCTCGCGCTTTCGGCGAAGGGCTGGCTCCACATCTTTTCGAGATTGTAAGCGCCCCGCACTTCGGGGCGGAACAGATGCACGACGACGTCGCCGGCGTCGAGCAGCACCCAATCGCCCTGGCCCATGCCTTCGGGCTGCGGCACGCGCTTGCCCGTCATCTTGAGCTGAGCGCGGAGATTCTCGGCGAGCGCGCCGAGCTGGCGCTGCGAGCGACCGGTGGCGATCACCATGTAATCGGCGATGGCCGACTTGCCGGCCATGTCGATAGCGACGATGTCCTCGGCCTTGCCGTCGTCGAGGATGCGCTTGATTTGGGCGAGCAGCTGTTCGGTCGGCGACAGCGCCTTGGCCGGCTTTTTCGCTTTGGGCGCGGCGGGCCGTTTCGCCGGAGCCTTTTTGGCCAAGGCGGCTTTTTTCGCGACGACGGTTTTATTGACGACGCCCTTTTTAGCGACGGCCTTTTTGACGGTGGCTTGCTTCGCGCCCACCTTTTTCGCCGCAGCCTTTTTCGGCGCGGCGGCCTTCTTGGCCCCGATCTTTTTCGCGGCGGCTTTCTTCACCGGCGGTTTCGCGGCCGTCTTTTTGGCGGCGAGCTTCTTGGCTTTGTCTTTGCCCGCCTTCGGCGGGACGCTGGGTTTGCGCGGAATGATCGTCACCTTGGGTTCTAGGCGGGGGTTCTAGCCGGGGGTTCTAAGCGGGATTCTAAGCGGTTTTGCCGAAACGGCCGGCGACGCGCCGGCCCGCCCGGATGTTCGTGGCCGACGCCGGATGCCGGCGGATGTGGAAATAGCTCCAAGCCGGCGGCGTCGCTTGCGCCAGCCGGGCGGCGCTCTCCACGCCGACGCGCTTGGCGCCGTAGCGCCGCGCCGCCTTGCCGGCCAAAGCCGGGAAAACATAGGTGCCGCGGTCGAAGATCGCAACCGGAACGGCGGCGAAGATTTCGCTCCAGCGCTCCCATTTGGGGATTTGCGCCAGGTTGTCGGCGCCCATGATCCAGACGAAATGGGTGCGCGGATAGCGCCGCTTCAGCGCGTGCAGCGTATCGGCGGTGTAACGCGTGTTGAGCCGCGTCTCGATGTCGGTGACGAGGATGCGCGGATGGCGCGCCATGCGTCGCGCCGAATCGAGCCGCTCGGCGAACGGGGCCATATCGGCCTTCGATTTCAACGGGTTCTGCGGCGAGACCATCCACCACAGTTCGTCCAGATGGAGATATTTCAGCGCCAGCAGGCTGATGTGGCGATGGCCTTCGTGCGCCGGATTGAACGATCCGCCGAGCAGGCCGACGCGCAATCCCGCCAGCGCGGGGGCCGAAAGAGGCGGGGCGGGCGCTTTCATCGCTTGCGTCATCACCGGCCGGCCATCAGGGGCGAATCTGCCCGGCCCCATGGACGACGTATTTGTAGCTCGTGAGCTGCTCGACGCCGACCGGCCCGCGCGCATGCAGCTTGTCGGTCGAGATGCCGATCTCCGCGCCCATGCCGAATTCGCCGCCGTCGGCGAATTGCGTCGAGGCGTTGTGCAGCACGATGGCGCTGTCGACTTCGGCCAGGAAGCGTTCGGCGATGTCGGCATCGTCGGTGACGATGGATTCGGTGTGCTGCGAGCCATGGGCGCGGATATGGTCGATGGCGCCCTTGACGCCGTCCACCACCTTCGCGGCGATGATGGCGTCGAGATATTCGGTGTCCCAGTCGGCGGGCGAAGCGGGCTTCACGCCATGATGGATTTTCTGCAGCTTCTCGTCGCCGCGCACCTCGCAGCCCGCCGCGATCAGATCGTCGATGATGATCTTGCCATGGCTGGCGAGCGCGCGCGCGTCGATCAACAGCGTCTCGGCCGCGCCGCAGACGCCGGTGCGGCGCATCTTGGCGTTCATGACGATCTTGCGCGCCATCTCCAGGTTCGCCTCGCCGTCGACGTAAACGTGGCAATTGCCTTCGAGATGCTTGATCACCGGCACTTTGCTGTCGGCGATGACGCGCTCGATCAGCGATTTTCCGCCGCGCGGCACGATGATGTCGATCAGGCCGGCGGCGGCGAGCATCGCGCCGACCGCGGCGCGGTCCGTGGTGGGGATCGACTGCACGCAGGCGGCGGGCAGGCCGGCGGCTTCCAGCCCCGCGTGCATGGCCTTGAGGATCATGGCGCTGCTGCGGAAACTTTCCGAGCCGCCGCGCAGGATCACGGCGTTGCCTGATTTCAGCGTCAGGCCGGCGGCGTCGGCGGTGACGTTGGGGCGCGATTCGTAGATCACGCCGATGACGCCGAGCGGCACGCGCACGCGCGAGATTTTCAACCCGTTGGGCCGCGTCCATTCGGCGATGGTCTCGCCGACGGGATCTTTCAGCGCGGCGATGTCCTCAAGGCCCTTGGCCATGCCTTCGACGCGCGCATCGTTCAGCGCCAACCGGTCAAGCATGGCCGAGGAGAGGTCGCCAGCGGCCTTCATGTCTTCGGCGTTGGCGGCGAGGATGTCAGCCTTGCGCGCGCGAATCGCGGCGGCGGCGGCGGCGAGCGCCTTGTTCTTCTGCTCCGCCGTGGCGCGGGCCAGCGCGCGGGACGCCTCGCGCGCGTCCTTGGCGAGACGGGCGATCAGGGCGGCGGGCGTTTCGGTGGTTGCGACGGTCATGCGAAGCTCGCGGATTTAAGAGGATGCGGCGGCGGTCTGGCCTGCGTCTTCGAGCAGCGCCAGATCGTCGCGATGGACCATCACGTCCCGGCCACGGTAGCCGAGCAGGGCTTCGATTTCACGGCTTTTGTGGCCCATGATGCGGCGCGCCTCGTCGGCGTCGTAGGCCACCAGGCCGCGCGCCACTTCGCGCCCGTCCTTGGCGAGAATGCGCACGGCGTCGCCGCGCTGGAAGCGGCCGTCGATGGCGGTCACGCCCGCGGGCAGCAGGCTCTTGCCCGACAGGAGCGCGCCGATCGCGCCATCGTCGAGCGTCAGCGTGCCGGTGGTTTTCAGCGAGGAGGCGATCCAGTGCTTGCGCGCGGCGCGCGGGCTTTCGCGCGGCAGGAACCAGGTGGCGAGGCCGCCATCGTCGATGGCGCTTAAGGGGTCGGTCTTGCGGCCATCGGCGATCACCATGCGGCAGCCTGCCGACATGGCGATCTCGGCGGCGGCGAGCTTGGTCACCATGCCGCCCGAGGAATAGCCGGGCAGGGCCGCGCCGGCCATGTTGGCGATCTCCGGCGTCACCGCGCGCACTTCGGGCACGAACGTCGCGGCGGGATCGACGTTGGGATCGGCGGTGTAAAGGCCGTCGATGGTCGAGAGCAGCACGAGCGTGTCGGCGCCGATCATGGCGGCGACGCGCGCGGCGAGGCGGTCGTTGTCGCCAAAGCGGATCTCGTTGGTCGCCACCGTGTCGTTTTCGTTGATCACCGGCACCGCGCCGAGCTTCAGCAGCGTCTCGATGGTGTTGCGCGCGTTGAGGTAGCGGCGGCGCTCCTCGGTGTCGTCGAGCGTGAGCAGCACCTGGGCGACGGTGATGTCGTGGCGCGCCAGCGCCTCCTGATAGGCGTGGGCGAGGCGGATCTGCCCGGTGGCCGCCGCCGCTTGCTTTTCTTCGAGCGGCAGCTTGCCGGGCTTGAGGCCGAGATGCAGGCGGCCGACGGCGATGGCGCCCGACGAGACCATCACCACGTCGGCGCCGCGCGCGCGCAATTTGGCGATCTCGCCCGCGAGATTGGCGAGCGCGGCGGTGCGCACCGCGCCTTTGCTCTCGTCGGCCATCAGGGCCGAGCCGACCTTGACGACGATGCGCTTGCCGTCGGCGAGCTTATGGGATTTAGGCGCGCTCATGCCTTGGCCTCGGCGAGCTTCTCGCGATGGGCCTGGATGGCGGCGCGCATGGCGCGCAGCACCTCGGTGACGCCCTGGCCGGTCGCGCCGGACAATTCGTAGATCACGCCGCTCTTCTTGCGGCCATAGGCGGCTTTATAAAGCGCCGCGCGCTTGGCCTCGATCTCCTCGGCGCTCAGCGCGTCGCACTTGTTGAGCGCGAGAATCTGCGCCTTCTCGGCGAGGCCGTGGCCGTATTGCTTCAACTCGCCGCGGATCACTTTATAAGCGCTGGCGATGTCGTCCTGCGTGCCGTCCACCAGGTGCAGCAGCACGCCGCAGCGCTCGATATGGCCGAGGAAGCGGTCGCCCAATCCGTGGCCTTCGTGCGCGCCTTCGATCAGGCCGGGAATGTCGGCGAGCACGAATTCGTCCTCGTCGATCCCGAGCACGCCGAGCTGCGGCGTGAGCGTGGTGAACGGATAGTCGGCGATTTTGGGCTTGGCGCGCGTGGTCGCGGCCAGGAACGTCGACTTGCCGGCGTTGGGCAGGCCGACCAGGCCGGCGTCGGCGATCAGTTTCAGGCGCAGCCAGAACCAGCCTTCCTGGCCGGGATAGCCGGGATCGGCGCGGCGCGGCGCGCGGTTGGTCGCGGTCTTGTACCAGGCGTTGCCGTGGCCGCCGTTGCCGCCTTCGGCCAGCGTGACGCGCTGGCCCGCGGTATCGAGATCGTAGAGCACGGTCTCGTTCGTCTCGTCGAGGATCTGCGTGCCGACGGGCACTTTGATGATGAGGTCTTCGCCGCCCGCGCCGCTGCGGTCGCGCCCCGCCCCGCCGCGGCCCTTCTGCGCCTTGAAGTGCTGCTGGTAGCGGAAATCGATCAGCGTGTTGAGCCCCTCGACAGCGACGACGATCACGTCGCCGCCGCGGCCGCCTTCGCCGCCGTCCGGCCCGCCGAACTCGATGAACTTCTCGCGCCGGAAGCTCATGGAGCCGGCCCCGCCGTCGCCGCTGCGCACGTAGATTTTGGCTTGGTCGAGGAACTTCATGATCTTGGCGCGGCGCGCCCTCTGCTTTCAGAACAATCGGAACAAAAAAGAAGGGGAATGGCGGACCATTCCCCTTCTTGAGAGCTCAATCCCTGCCGACAGGGAATAGGCCGGCGGGACTTACCCGCGCGGCTCGACCGACACGTACATGCGGTCTTTTTCCTTGCGCGTGAAGGTCACGACGCCTTCGACGGTCGCGAAGATGGTGTGGTCGCG
This sequence comes from Alphaproteobacteria bacterium, assembly GCA_046297835.1. GTDB lineage: Bacteria > Pseudomonadota > Alphaproteobacteria > SMXQ01 > SMXQ01 > CAMAVH01. Next base: position 91,859 of record JBKBHI010000004.1, read on the forward strand.
GCCCATGCCGACGTTCGCGCCGGGATGGTACTTCGTGCCGCGCTGGCGGATCACGATGTTGCCGGGCTCGGCGAGCTGGCCGCCGAACAGCTTCACGCCGAGGCGACGGCCTTCGGAGTCGCGACCGTTGCGGGAGCTACCGCCTGCTTTTTTGTGAGCCATGTTCTCTGTTCCTTACGACTTCGCCTTGGGCGCGGCGGCTTTCTTCGCCGCGGCCTTCTTGGCGGGAGCTTTCTTCGCGGCGGCGGCCTTCTTGGCCGGAGCCGCTTCGGTCTTCTCGGCAGCCGGCTTGGTGGCCTTGGCCTTCTTCTCCGGACGCTTGGAGGCGTCGGCGAGGATGCCGGTGATGCGCACGACCGTCAGATCCTGGCGGTGGCCGTTCTTGCGGCGGTAGTTCTGGCGGCGCTGCTTCTTGAAGACGATGATCTTGTCGCCGCGCGCCTGTTCGAGCACTTCGGCGGTGACGAGCGCGCCGGCGACGCCGGGCTTGCCGAACGTCGTGACGGCGCCGTCATTGAGCGCGAGCACATCGGTGAAGTCGATGTCGTCGCCGGCCTCGGCCAGCAGCTTCTCGACGACGATGACGTCGTTCTGGGCGACTTTGTATTGCTTGCCGCCGGTGCGGATGACCGCGAACATATCGATAATCCTGTTCTTCCAAAGGTCTGCGCGCCCGGCCATGCCTGGGCGCGCCACTGCGAATTCGCGAAAAGTGGGCGAAATATATAGACGGTCCCCCATGAGTCAACCCATTTCGCCCCGGGGCGCGGCCAGTCGACTCGTTGAAAAATCGTGGATTTCCGCCATTTTCGCGCTTTCTGAGCGGCCTGGGGACTCCTCTTGGGGCTCGGTTCGCCCAAGCGCCCATATATAGGTATCGCTTCGCCGTTCGGCTTGCCGGCTTATCCTAGTATAAGCCGGCCGCTTTTTGCGTGCCGCCCGATTGTCGGGGTTTGCATCGCCTTCGGAGCTCGGGTAGTGTCCGCGCCCTTGATCGTCCTCGGCTTGCTTTGCAAGCCGATGGGCCGGCCCGGTTCGCGCCACGCGAACCCCACACGGGCCCGGCGAAGTCCCTGCGGAGGGGTGCCAGAGTGGTCGATCGGGGCGGTCTCGAAAACCGTTGTGCCCGCGAGGGTACCGTGGGTTCGAATCCCACCCCCTCCGCCACCTTACCTGCACGAACCGACGCCGTGGCCCCCAGCGCAGCCATTTTTCTTGCGGGCTCAAAGGGCTTTGCCGAAATCGGGTTTACCGCGGAGACGGGGCAGCCGTGGCTGTCAGCCCCATTTTGCCGTCTCTGTCTCTTTCCGACTTAACCGGCACCACGCTTGTTAAGCCCCGCAAGCGCGAATCTTTTCAATGGGTTCTGGTGGCGGCCGGGCTTTACGGTTGTGCGCGGCGCTCTCGCTCGCGTGGCGCTGCAATCCCCAATCAAGTATGACCCCGCCGCGAAAGCTTTTTCGGAGAGCGCGGTCGATGAGGGCGCGGATGCCGCTCAGTCAGACTATCGCGTCTGGAAGATGGCTTGGATGACTCTTCAAACGGTGACAAAGCGCAGACTTGAACAGGGCATGCCATCGGCCGATCCTGGCTTCCTATGAAAGCAGGAAACAAACAGGTCGGCGCGCGGCTGCGCATCGTGCTTGAGCCGGATATCGCCATCGGGCCGGGCAAGGCAGACATCCTGGAGGGCGTCAAGGAAACCGGCTCGATCGCCGCGGCCGGCCGACGGATGGGCATGAGCTACAAACGAGCCTGGCTGCTCGTCGAGACCATGAATCGATGCTTCAAGACGCCACTCGTGGAGACAAGTCGCGGCGGTCGGGCGCGCGGCGGCGCGACACTGACGCCGACCGGTGAACTGGTGCTGGCGTGCTACCGGCGCATGGAGGCCCTGACGGAGCAGGCGATCACCAAGGAGATGGCCAAGCTGCGGGCCGTGATGCGGGATACATCCGAGAAATCATAACGGTTGACCGCATCTCCACCCTCTCGATATGGTTCTCTGTACATATCGAGGGGAACTACGATGCAAATCGCCTCACTCAGTCGACGAACCATTCTGCGCGCCATGCTGGCGGGCGCGGCGTTGGCCGTCGTGCCTGCCGGGCGGGGATCGTTGGCCCAAAGCGGCAATGTCGATGAGCCGACCATAGCCGCCGCCGCTGACCTGAAATTCGCCTTGGAGGAGATTGCAGCGGCGTTCCGCGACGAGACCGGGCTCTCGGTCAAGCTGTCCTTCGGCTCGTCGGGCAATTTCGCGCGCCAGATCCGCCAGGGCGCGCCGTTCCAGATGTATCTGTCGGCAGACGAGGATTATGTCCTCGACCTCGCCCGCGACGGTTTCACACGTGATGAGGGAACCCTCTACGCCGTCGGACGGATCGTGCTGATCACCCCGCACGGCTCGACGCTGAAGCCCGACGGATCGCTGGAGGACCTGAAGGCCGCGCTCGCGGATGGGCGCGTGATCCGCTTCGCCATCGCCAATCCGGAGCACGCGCCTTACGGAAGGCGGGCCGAGGAGGCGCTGCGGCACATGGGGCTCTGGGAGGCGATCAGGCCGAAGCTCGTGTTCGGCGAAAATGTGAGCCAGGCGGCGCAGTTCGCTACGTCCGGCAATGCGCAGGGCGGCATCATCGCTTATTCGTTGGCGCTGGCGCCGCGGGTTTCCGCGCTCGGCTCTTTCGATCTGATCCCGGAGAGCTGGCACTCGCCACTGCGCCAGCGGATGACGCTCCTCAAGAACGCCGGGCCGGTTGCAGAGCAGTTCTTTGATTTCGTCCAGCAGCCTCCCGCGCGCGCCATTCTTCGCGAGTACGGCTTCGTCTTGCCGGGCGAGGAAAGCTGACTGCTCGTCCGGGAGGTGCGTCATGGACTGGACCGCACTCTGGCTGTCGCTGAGACTTGCCGCCTTCACGATCGTGTTCCTTCTGCCGATCGGCATCGTCATGGGACGCTGGCTCGCTTGGCGCAAGTTCCCAGGGAAAGGCGTCGTGGAAGCGCTCGTCGCCCTGCCGCTTGTGCTGCCGCCAACCGTGTTCGGTTACTATCTGCTCGTCGCTTTCGGCGCCGCGTCGCCTATCGGCCAGTTCTGGCAAGCCGCCTTCGGCCAGCAGCTTGTCTTCACCTTCGAGGGGCTGCTCGTCGCGTCGATCATCTTCAATCTGCCCTTTGCCATTCAACCCATGCAGCGTGGATTCGAGGCGATCCCGCCCGAGGTGCGGGAGGCCGCCGCGTGCTGCGGCATGTCGCCTTGGCGCAGCCTGCTGAGGGTCGAGCTGCCGCTCGCCTGGCCGGGAATCCTGACAGCCATGGTCCTTTCCTTTGCCCACACGCTCGGCGAGTTCGGGATCGTGCTCATGGTCGGCGGCTCGATCCCCGGCGAGACCAGGACGATCGCCATCGCCATCTACGACCGGGTTCAGGCGTTCGACGATACAGCGGCGGCACAAATGTCGGCATTCCTGCTGGCCATCTCTCTCGTCGCCATCGCCCTGACCTTCGCGTTCTCGCGCCGGATCGGGAGAAGGCTCGGGTGAGCGCGATGGAGGGCCTCTTCGTCGATCTTCACCAGGACGGTCCGATCCCGCTTGCAGCGTCGCTTTCCTGCGCACCGGGCGAAGTGCTGGCATTGGTCGGCCCCTCGGGCAGCGGCAAGTCGACAATCCTGCGGGCGATTACCGGCACCTACCGGACAAAGAGCGGAGAGGTCCGTATCAACGGCGCGACCTGGTTCTCCAGCGCAGATGAGATCGACCTGCCACCGCATCGGCGTGCCGTCGGCATGGTGTTCCAGAGCTACGCTCTGTTCCCGCACATGACGGCGCTCGGCAACGTCGTGGCGGCGATGGGGCATCTGCCGTCCGGCGCGCGCGCGAGGCGCGCCCGGGAGCTGCTGGACCTCATCCACCTGTCCGGTCTCGAAGACCGCCGTCCGGCGCAGCTTTCCGGCGGACAGCAGCAGCGCGTCGCGGTCGCCCGTGCGCTCGCGCGTGAGCCCCAGGTGCTGCTGCTCGACGAGCCGTTCTCGGCCGTCGACAAGGCAACCCGCCAGCGGCTCTACCGCGAGATCGCCGAGCTTCGGCGTGTCCTGAAGATGCCCGTAGTGCTGGTGACGCACGATCTCGACGAAGCCATCATGCTGGCCGACCGAATGACCGTCCTGCATCGCGGTCGCACGCTGCAAACGGGAACGCCCGAAGCCGTCACGATGAAGCCGGTATCCGCCGAGGTGGCGCGCCTGGTTGATATTCGAAACGTCTTCGAGGGCAGAATTGCCGCTCACGACCGGGCCAACCGCCGAACCGTTGTCGACTGGGCGGGCCTTAAGATCGAGGCGGCCGCACGCCCCGATATCCCCGTCGGTCAGCCTGTTGCCTGGGTCATCCCGGATGGATTCGTGGTACTTCACCGGCGTGACCGACCCTCGCGCGGCGAGCACGAGAACCCGGTTTCGGGAACCATCGAAGGTGTTCTGCCGATCGGTCAGACAGCGCACCTGACTCTGCGTCCTCGCAACGAGCCCCGCCTCCCGATCCACTTCTCCGTGCCACTGCACGTGGCCCGCCGCAACGGCATCGCTCCCGGCGTGGAGGCGGCCGTATCGCTTCTGTCCGAGGGGATTCATCTGATGCCAGCCGCACCTGAGCAGGGGGGAGACGGCGGAAATGGCGCGTAAGGCTCTTCTCGGATTCGGCAGCGGGGCAGCGATCGGAACGCTCGGCGGTCTGATCGGGCTCGGCGGCGCCGAATTCCGCTTGCCCGTGCTGGTCGGGCTGCTCGGCATGACGCCGCGCGGGGCTGTGCCGATGAACCTCGTCATCAGCCTTGCAACCCTGGCCGCGGCGTTGCTCGGCCGCGGTGCGAGCCTGTCGCTCGAACCCTTGCTGCAGCTCTGGCCGGCGATCCTCGGCCTGGTTGCCGGCGGCGTCGCAAGCGCGCTGTGGGGCGCCGGCGTCCTGTCGCGGCTTTCGGATCGACGCCTGTCCGCCGTGCTGGCCCTCCTCTTGGCCGCAATCGGACTGCTGCTCATGATCGATGCATTCCTTCCGGATCAAGCCGAGGGATTGGCACCAGTCCGTACGGCGGCCCAATTCGCAGTTGCAGCCGCATTCGGCCTCGCGATCGGCGCGGTCGCGGCGCTGCTCGGCGTGGCCGGTGGCGAGCTCCTGATCCCGACGCTGATCTTCGTCTTCGGTGCCAACGTGGTCACCGCTGGCACGGCGAGCATCCTCGTCTCGCTGATCCTCGTCCCGGCAGCGCTGTGGCGCTATGGGCGGCTTTCGATGCTACCCAAGAAAACGGACATGCAGGCGATCGCCCTGCCGATGGGCGCCGGTTCGGTGCTCGGCGCTGTCGTGGGTGGTCTCGCCGTCGGCATCGTTCCCCCATTTCTCCTGAAAATGATCCTGGGCCTCGTGCTCATCGTCTCTTCCATCAAGGTTTTCGCCCGGCGACACTGATCACATGACGCGACAGCAGCTCGAACGGCACCAAGTCTGGATTTACCTCGCCGCGATCCTGGTGGGACTCGCGCTCGGCAGCATTGCGCCGGGCATGTCGGACCCCTTCGAGGCGCTGCTGTGGCCGGCGCTCGGGTTCTTGCTCTATGCGACCTTCACGCAGGTTCCGCTGACGCACCTACCCGACGCGTTCCGCGATCGCCGCTTCATGGGTGCCGTCCTGATCGGCAACTTCCTTCTCGTCCCTTTCTTGGTTTGGGGCCTGTTCGTTTTCCTTCCAGATGATCCGGCGATCCGCCTGGGCGTGCTCCTTGTCCTGCTCGTACCCTGCACCGACTGGTTCATCACTTTCACGCATCTCGGCGGTGGCGACACGCGTCGCGCCATTGCCGCAACGCCGGTCAATCTGATCGTCCAGATCGCCTTGCTGCCCCTCTATCTGTGGCTGTTCATGGGCGAGAGCTTCGCCGAGATCCTGGCGGCCGACCGGATCGCGACGGTCTTCGTTCTCATCATCTTGCTGCCGCTCCTGGCCGCTTGGCTCACCGAACGATGGGCCGAGCGCCGGGGGAACGGTGCGGCGGTCGTCGAGCGCCTGGCCTGGTTTCCGGTGCCGCTGCTCGCCCTGGTCGTGTTCCTGATCGCCGCCTCCCAGGTTCAGGCGGTTATCGGCGCCATGCCGGTCATAGGCCACGTGTTCGGGGTGTTCGTCGCCTACTTGGTCGCGGCAGCCCTCGCCGGCGCCATCCTGGCCAGGTTATTCCGCCTGAAGCCTCCGGCGATCCGCGCCGTCATCTTCAGCCTCGGCACACGCAACTCCTTCGTGGTCCTGCCGCTTGCCCTGGCGCTGGCCCCGCAATGGCAGACGGCGACGGTCGTCATCGTCTTCCAGTCGCTGGTCGAGCTGTTCGGTATGGTCGCCTATCTGTGGATCGTGCCGCGGTTCTTGGCCCCGGATAAGCCCGAAGGCGGCAAGCGCGTGGGAGCCAAACGATGAATGCACAACAGCGCATCCGGGCCGGGTTGACCGCGTTCGCTTGCGGTGACGCCGCCGGTGTTCCGTGGGAGACGATGCGGCCCGAGGACATTGACCCGCAGAAAATTCCGAGCCTGCCCGACTGGCGGGGTTGGCCGCGCGGTTCTGTCTCCGATGACACGATATTTCTGTTGAGCGTGGCGGAGGTGATCGCATCCGGCAACCCAACGCCACAGGGCCTGCTGGAACGGTTGGCCGCCGAGCTGCCCCGGGCGTGGGGTGCCGGGCGAACGACCCGGGCGGCGGTCGAGCGGTTTCTTGCGGAGCGAACGCTTCACGCGGACGGCGGGGCGACGAACGGCGCGGCGATGCGAGCACTGCCCATTGGGTGGGCGAGCACGGCCGGGCAGGTGGAGCATCGCGTTCACCTGGGCATCGAACTTGCGCGCACCACCCACGGAGAGCCCTCTGCCATCGCCGCGGCCGTCGCGGTGGCGGCCATGGGAGCGTGGAGCATCGAGGGAGAACCCGTTGACAGCATCATCGCTCAGGCCCTGAGCGAAACGCGGCTTGCGCTCGATCTGCTTGAGGCATCGCCGGCTCTCATGAGGCCTATCGAAAGCGCGGCGGAAGGGGAATGGCGCGTGCCCGACGAGGGCGTGCCATTTCTCGGAATAGAGACCGTGGCGGCTGTCGTCACGATCCTGCGCCAAACCCGCTCCACCGAGGACTGCATTATCCGCGCCATATGCCAAGGTGGCGACACCGATACGTGCGCGGCGATTTCCGCCGGTATCTATGCAGGAGCGACAGGGGACGTCGCGATTTCCTGGCGCGATGACGTGCCTCTTGCTGATGATCCTGCGATGGCGCGCCTGGCTGAAGGTCTTGCATGGCAGCGTCGGTCACTTTGACGATCAGATCGACGCGGCGCCCGTTGGCCTATTTCTCGATCGCGCCCCGGTTCGGCGCTGCGGCCACCGTCGAGGCGTCAAGATGATCGAGCCTGTGCTCTGGCTTCCCCTGCTCGCGGTCACCCTTGTCGCCGGCACCATCGGCGGGATCGTCGGCTTCGGAAGCGCCGTGATCCTCCTGCCGGTCTGCGCCTATGCCTTTGGCGCAGCTCAGGCGGTGCCGATCCTGACGGTCGCCGCTCTGATCGGGAATCTGTCCCGCGCGGCTTTCTCGTGGGCTGAGACCGACTGGCCCGCCGTCCGCATGTACGTGCTCGGCGCCGTTCCTGCTGCGGCGGCCGGCGCCTTGATCTTAGTCGAGCTCGACGCTGCCCTGATCCATCGGCTGCTGGGCGCGTTCATCCTGCTGATGATCCCGGCCCGCCGCTGGGCGGCTCGCCGCGAGATGACGGTCCAGCGCTGGCATTTGCTGCCGCTTGGCGCCGCCATGGGCCTGCTATCGGGCGTGGTCGGCACCGTCGGACCGATCAACGCGCCGTTCTTCCTGGCCTATGGGCTGGTGAAGGGCGCCTATCTCGCCACCGAGGCGCTGGGCGCCGCCGCCGTCCACCTCACCAAGTCGGCGGTCTACGGACGCTTCGCCGCGCTCGATGCGGAGACACTCGCCTACGGTCTTGTGATCGGCGTCGCCCTGATCGCCGGGTCCTGGCTCGGCAAGCGCATTGTCATTCGCTTGGACACGCCGGCATTCGTTCGCACCGTCGAGGTCCTGCTGGCGGTTTCTGGCTGCCTAATGGTGCTGGGATTCTGATCCCACAGATAAGGAAACTTTGAAGCGCGGTGCCCGTTTGCGGCCTTGCGCTAAGCTCCAGGGGTCCGTTTCATGTGTTTGCATCATCATGTGGCCAAGGCATCAAGCACTGGGCACTCGGGCACTTGATCGCCCGAGCACTGCGCCGCCGTGGTCGCCAGCACCCGCTCGATGCGCTTGAGGTCGGCGATCTTGGTGCGCACGTCGGCGAGGTGGCGCTCGGTGCGCTCCTTGACCTCGGCGCAGGTCTGCGTGCCGCCGTCGACGAGTGCGAGTAAACCCCGGATCTCCTCGATGGCGAAGCCGAGCTCGCGAGCCCACAGGATGAAGCGGAGGCGGGAGACGTGGCTCGTGTCATAGATCCGATAGCCTGACGCCGTGCGCGGCGGATCGGGCATCATGCCGATCTTCTCGTAATAACGGATGGTTTCGAGGTTGCAGCGCGTGCGCCGGGCCAGCTCCGCCCGCTGCAGCCCCTTCTCGAAATTGTTACCGGCCATCGGCTCAGAAACCCTCTTGAGTCTGTAGTTGCTACAGACCTTAGCCTGCGTTCACCTGAAAATCGAGGATCGAGTCGCATGAACGGGACGGAAGTCCGAACCGACGCGCTGCAGCCGCCGGAAGAGACCGCGAGCCGCAAGCAGGGCTGGTTCGCCGCCGGCGGCGTGATCGGCGCCGTCCTGGCATCGACCTGCTGCATCGGGCCGCTGGCGCTCTTGGCCCTCGGCGTTTCGGGCGCCTGGATCGGCAATCTCACGGCGCTCGAACCGTACAAGCCGTATTTCGCCGCGATAGCGCTCGTCTTTATCGGGCTCGGCTTCCGGCAGGTCTATTTCCGGCCGAAGCCTGCCTGCGTCGACGGCTCCCTCTGTGCGCGGCCGCAATCCTCCCGCATCACCAAGGCCGCCCTCTGGTCCGCGACCGTCCTCGTCCTGCTTGCGCTCACGATCAACTGGTGGGCGCCGCTCTTCTATTAGGAGACCTCATCATGAAACGACCGCTCGTCATCGCCGTCAGCCTGCTCGCTCTGGGGGCCGCCGGCCTCCTGTCGGCCCCGGCGCTCACGCCGCTTGCCGCGCAATCAACCACCATCGAGGTCGCGACGACCCAATCGGCGACCCTCGCCGTCGAGAACATGACCTGCGCGCTCTGCCCGGTCACCGTGAAGTCGGCGATGGAACGGGTGCACGGCGTGCGGTCGGTCGAGATCGACTACGCGGCCAAGACGGCGACCGTCGTGTTCGATCCCTCCGTCACCAGCATCGAGGCGATCGCGGCGGCTTCCACGAACGCGGGTTACCCGGCCACGATCAAAGGTTAGGCGAACGGCATGAAGGACTCCACGATCATCAAGACGGGCGTCGCCGGCTCGGTCATCGCCGCCATCTGCTGCGTCACGCCGATCCTCGTCGTCCTCTTCGGCGCCGTCGGGCTGTCCGCCTGGCTTGGCTGGATCGACTATGTCCTGTTCCCAGCGCTGGCCATGTTCCTGGGGATAACCGCCTACGGGTTCTGGCGGCGGCAGCGGGCGGTCGCGTGCTGTGCCACCGACGCAAAAACCAGCAAGGGAGTGACCTGACATGGCCGACCGCAACAGCACCGGCGGCGGCGAGAACGGCAACTATGATCTCGCCGTGATCGGCGCCGGCTCGGCAGGATTCTCGGCGGCGATCACGGCCGCCGAACAGGGCGCTCGGGTCGCCCTCATCGGCCACGGCACCGTCGGCGGCACCTGTGTCAACACCGGCTGCGTGCCGTCGAAGACCCTCATCCGGGCCGCGGACGCGCTGCATCAGGCCGCGGCGGCGTCACGGTTCAGGGGCCTCCAGGCGGAGGCACGGCTCAAAGACTGGCGTGCCGTCCTCGACCAGAAGAACGAACTGGTGGCGTCGCTGCGCCAGGCCAAGTACGTGGACCTCCTGCCCGCCTACAATTCGATCGCCTATCTCGAAGGTCGGGCCCGGCTGGCCAATGGCGGCGTGACCGTCGATGGCGCGCCGATCCGCTCGGACAAGCTGATCATCACCACCGGCGCATCGCCGTCGCTGCCGCCGATTCCGGGGATCGACGGCGTTCCCTACCTCACCAGCACCACCGCGCTCGAACTCGAAGCCTTGCCGCGCTCGCTCATCGTGCTCGGTGGCGGCTATATCGGCTGCGAGCTCGGCCAGATGTTCGCGCGCATGGGCGTTGAGGTCACTATCGTCGACATCGTGCCGATCCTGTCCGCCGCCGAGCCCGAGATCTCGCAGGCGCTCGGCGGCTACTTCCGGGACGAGGGGGTCATCATCCGCGAGAGCGTCAAGACCCGCGCCGTCCGGCAGACGGAGCATGGCGTGGCGCTGGACGTCTTTTCCGACGGCAGGGACGAAACCATCGAGGCCGGGCAGGTTCTCGTCACCACGGGGCGCCGGCCGAACACCGCGGGGCTCGGTCTGGAGGAAGCGGGCGTGGAGCTTCTGCCGAACGGCGGCATCGAGGTGGACGACCGCATGCGCACCACGCGGGCCGGCGTCTACGCCGCTGGCGACGTGACGGGACGCGACATGTTCGTCTACATGGCCGCCTACGGGGCGAAGATCGCGGCGAAGAATGCACTCAACGGCGATGCGCTTCGCTACGACAGCACGGCGATGCCGGCGGTGGTGTTCACCGATCCGCAGGTGGCGAGCGTCGGCCTCACCGAGGCGCAGGCGCGCGAGGCCGGCCATGCCGTCAAGACGAGCGTCCTGCCGCTCGACCAGGTGCCGCGCGCGCTCGCGGCCCGCGACACGCGCGGGCTCATCAAGCTGGTCGCCGATGCGGGCAGCGGCAAGCTGCTCGGCGCCCACATCCTCGCCCCCGAAGGCGCCGACAGCATCCAGACCGCCGCGATCGCCATCAGGCATGGGCTGACGGGCGCCGATCTCGCCGAGACGATCTTTCCCTACCTCACCACGGTTGAGGGGCTGAAACTCGCGGCACAAGCTTTCGAGAAGGATGTCGCCAAGCTTTCGTGCTGTGCTGGATGAAGGAGGATGGGCGTGCACGCTCGGTTGCGTAAGCCCCCTTCGGTCTACGGGCTTGTGGCTATCGGGCTGATCCTGGTCATCGAGCCTGCGTTGCCACAGTACCATTTCTCGCCGTTCTGGTTCTCCCTCGGCGTCCTTGGCACGGCCGTCGGGCTCTATGACCTGCTTCGGAAGTCGCGATAGCTTGTTCCGTGCTCCTGACCAGTGTCCACTCGGCTCGTCCATTTGCCGGAGCGGTTTTGGTCATGACCACCGGAGATAAGGTACTGGCACTGCTCGGTGCGAAGGCGGTCTGCTGCGGTCTGCTTGTACTTGCTGCGACGGGCGCTTTGGGCGGAATTGGTGTGTGGCTGACCGATGGCGCAGGTCGCTGGCTGATGGGAGGGGCAATCCTCGTCGCCATTGCTGCAATCGTGTTCCGTCGTCGACGTCGGGTTCAAGACGAACCAGGGCGTGGAGCGGACACTGGAGTTCAGCGTGTTACCAGGGCTCACATGAGTGGATTGCACGACAACCGGCCCAGATAGATGCGGCAGCGCCACGACGTCTAATCGTCGAACACCATGCCCGACTGCTCGACCCACGGAGCCAGTGCCGCAGCAGCCAACTTGTCGAGCGGAAGCGCGGAAGGGCGCCGATATATCAGCAGGCGCTCAAGGACCATCGGCGAGAGGTAGGCGAGCCGGATGTAGCGGCTGACGAAGGGCAGCGTCACCTGCTCGGCTTGCGCGATGTCGCTGAGCGTCGCCGCCTCGCCGCGCTCCAGGCGCCGGCGCCAGTCCCAGGCCCGGGCAATTGCGCGCAGGGTGCGCGGATCGGGGCCCGGGTCATCGGCCGCCTCGTCGAGATTGGCCGGCGGGACGATGCGCGGCCGGCCGTTGCGGTGCTTCACCTTGAGCGGGATGACGACGCGGATGGTGGAGGGCGTGGTCATGCGACGGCCTGCTCCCGTGTTGTCGCGGTTCCGGATGGCGAACCGGCATTCACTTCACCTGAAACCGCCGTCGGCTTCGGCGCCAGCATCTCGCGCACCACGGTGCCAAGTCCGTCCGTGCGCAGATCGACGGCGAGGCCGGCGGCGGTCACGGTCACCCGTTCCACCAGCAGCTTGACGATGCGCGCCTGTTCGGCGGGGAACAGCGCGGACCAGACCTCGGTGAAGCGGTCGACGGCGGCGACAACGTCGCGCTCGTCGACGTCGGGCGTTTCACGGCGCGCGGCGGCAACGGCCTGGGCGACGATCTCCGGCGTCCGCACCAAGCGGCGGACCTCCCGCAACACGGCGGTTTCGACCACATCGGCCGGCAGGCGCAGGGGCGCCGCCGTGCCGGGCGGCTTGCGCCCACGTAGCGCGTCGGTCGACACGTAGTAGCGATAGAGCCGGCTGCCCTTCCTTGTGGAGGCGGGCGTCATCGCGCGGCCGGCCTCGGTGAAGATGAGGCCCCGCAGCAGCGCGGGCGTCCTGCTGCGCGTCACCGCCGCCCGGGCATAGCCGTTGGAGGCGAGGATCGCCTGCACCTTGTCGAAGGTGTCGCGGTCGATGATCGCCTCGTGTTCGCCCGGATAGCTCGCGCCCTTGTGCACCGCCTCGCCGACATAGACGCGGTTGTTGATCAGCTTGTAGACGATGCCCTTGTCGAAGGGCTTGCCGCGCTTCGTGAGCCGCCCCTCGGCCTGGAGTTCGCGAACCACCAGGCTGACCGAGCCGAGTTGGAGGAAGCGCTCGAAGATGCGGCGCACCAGCGCGGCCTCGGCCTCGTTGACGACGAGCTTGCGCTCCTTCACGTCGTAGCCGAGCGGCACGAACCCGCCCATCCACATGCCGCGCTTGCGCGAGGCGGCGAACTTGTCGCGGATGCGCTCGCCGATCACCTCGCGCTCGAACTGGGCGAAGGACAAGAGGATGTTGAGCGTGAGCCGCCCCATCGAGGTCGTGGTGTTGAAGGACTGGGTGACGGAGACGAAGGTGACGCCGCAGCGGTCGAACACCTCGACCAGCTTGGCGAAGTCCATCAGCGACCGAGAAAGCCGGTCGATCTTGTAGACCACCACCACGTCGATCAGCCCAGCTTCGATATCAGCCAGCAGCTGCTTCAGCGCCGGCCGCTCCAGCGTGCCGCCCGAGAAGCCGCCGTCGTCGTAGCGGTCGCGCAGCAGCACCCAGCCCTCGGCCTTCTGGCTCGCGGTATAGGCTTCGCAGGCCTCGCGCTGGGCGTCGAGGCTGTTGAACTCCTGCTCCAGACCCTCTTCCGTGGACTTGCGCGTATAGATGGCGCAGCGCTGCCGGCGGGGCGTGGCGAGGATGGGAGAATCCCTCATCGCTCGCTCCGCTTGATCTCGCGGAGGCCGAAGAAGCGCCAGCCGTTCCAGCGAGTGCCGGCGATCGCGCGGGCGATTGCCGAGAGCGACTTGTACTTGCGCCCCTCCCACTCGAATCCGTCGCGCAGCACCGTGACGGTGTGCTCGATCCCGTTCCACTCCCGCACCAGCCGGGTGCCGGCAACCGGCATGCGCGATTCGCGGAGCATCGCCTTGCGTCCCGGCTTGCCCTGCAGTTCGTCGGCCAGCGCATCGAGCAGCCGGACCGTCTCGCGGGACGGGCCGCCATAGGCCAGCTCCTGGATGCGGTAGGCGAGCCTCAGTTCCAGGAATGGCCGGCTGTTGTTGGGGGCGTCCGCCCCGAACAGGCGCTGCCATTCGACCTTGAGGTCAGCGACGCTCATCGTCTTGATCGCCGCCAGCCTGGCCAGGACCGTCGCGTCTCGGCTTTCGTCGTCGCTCGGGCGCGGCGGCCCCGAAGCACTTGTTCTTGCTGCTGAACTTCGTCCCATCATCATGCCTTTCCACTCTTTCGTGTGTCGGCATGACGGCGTTGGTGGGCCGGGAAGTCGAGGCAACTGTCTCCGCAGTGTTCAGATAAAGAAGTTGACTTGGCCAAGCTGAGACGAACCAGCCCGAGACCCAGGATGCGCCCGACTTCCGCGATGCGCTCGTCCGGCGTCATCCGTTCGGGATCGATGGCGTTGGGGCCTGCGAGGCTCGCGTGCATGGAAGGGAGACCGTCCGCAAAGCGATGTCGATGGCGGGACGGTAGGCGCGGGTTTCGAGAAATAGAAGTAAATTCAAACGCTTATCGCAGACACGCGCAAACAAAGGAAGCCGCGCGCACCCTCTCGCGCGTAAGCGATTGACTCTCGCGTTTCACGAGAACAAAAATAGAACCCGGCTTCGCCGGACGATCAGACCGGCGTGCGAAGCTACACACCGGTTGTACCAGTCCGAGCGAAGGAAAAGGGGATGAACGAACTCCCAGGGGGCGACGTCGCCGAAAGCGAGAACGATCAGGATGGCCGCCGGCCGCACCACCGCATCCTGAACCTGGAGGTGGTGGGCGGGTTTCTCGACGGCACCCGGCTCGAGTTCACCGACGGACTCAACTGCATCATCGGCGGCCGCGGCACCGGCAAGACCACCGTCCTCGAGTTCGTCCGCTACATCCTCGGCATGATGCCCGATCCGGCCGATAGCCGGCCGCGTGCCAAGGCCATCGAAGGCCACGTGCGCGGCAATCTCGGCAGCGGCACGATCTATCTCGATGTCGAGACCAAGCACGGCACCCGGTATCGCGCGGAGCGGCCATGGGGCGATGACGTCCAGGTCCTGGACAGCGACGGCGATCCGATTCCCGTGTCGCTCGACCGCGATCTCGTGTTCAAGGCCGACATCTACAGCCAGAACGAGATCGAGGAGATTGCGACCAATCCGCGGTTCCAGCTCTCGCTGATCGACAAGTTCGCCGAGGAGGCGATCCGCGCGGCCAGCGCCGAGATTCAGAAGGCCAAGCGCGCCATCCAGCAGAGCGCCACCGATCTCCGGCATCTCGACCAGCGCATCCGCGAGCTTCAGGAGGTGGTCCCCGAGATCGAGGTTGTCGGCAAGCGCCTTCAGGAGATGCAGGTGGTCGAGGGCGCGGACGCGCAGCTGATCAACGCTGCCCACGCCCACAAGGCGCTGCGGACGCGGGAGACCGAGGCTGTCACCGATCTCCGCCGGGCGGTCGGGTCAGCCGCCGCAAGCTTCCGACGCTTTGCCGACTCGGTCGCGGAGGAGTGCGCGAACGCCATTGGCGACGGATTCCGCGACGGGCCGAATGGCGACCTGTTCGAGGAGATGGAGACCGCCGTCGAGGAGTTCGTCAGCGTATTCCGTGACGCCGTGCCAAAGGTCGAGAGCCGCTGCAGCGCTCTTACGTCGTGCCTCGACGACGTGGCGCACCGGCTTGCGGCCGCGCATGCCCGGCAGGAGCAGCAATATCGCGAGATCATCGCCCGCTCGGCGCAGGAGCAGCAGCGGGCGGCCGAGCGGGCGAAGCTGCAGCAGCGGCATCTCGCGTTGACCAAGGCGCGGCAGGAGCTGGATGGCCTGCGCCAGAAGCGGAAGGCGCTGGAGGCCAGCCACCGCCAGATGAACACGAAGCTGTCAGAGCTGCGCGACCGGCGCTTCGGGCTGCGCAAGGAAGTGGCCGAACGTCTCTCCGCCGCGCTCGGGCCGACCATCCGGGTGTCCATCACCCAATCTGGCGACCGTTCCGGCTACGAGGCCCTGCTGAAGGACATGCTCAAGGGAAGTGGCCTTCAGTACAACCGCATCGTCGCGCGCATCACCGAGAGCGTGTCGCCGGAGGAGCTGTCGCGGATCGTCCGCAAGGGCGATGCCGCACGCCTTGCCGAGGATGGCGGCATCGCCGAGGACCAGGCGCTCCGCATCGTCACTCATCTCCAGGATGGCGACGATACGGCCAAGCTGGAGACGATCGATTTGGAGGACGAGCCGCTGATCGCGCTCAAGGACGGCGCCGACTTCAAGAACTCGGCGGACCTGTCCACGGGCCAGCGCTGCACCGTCATCCTTCCAATCCTGCTGCTCGAAAGCGAGCGGCCGCTGCTGATCGATCAGCCCGAGGACAATCTCGACAACGCCTTCGTCTACCACGCCATCGTCAAGAGCCTGCGCGAGGTGAAGGCGAGCCGGCAGCTGATCTTCGTGACCCACAACCCGAACATCCCCGTCCTCGGCGAGGCGGAAAGGGTGTTCGTCTTCACCTCCGACGGCCGGCGCGGCGCCGTCTCCCACGTGGGAACGGTGGATGACGTGAAGGAGCAGATCGAGCATCTGCTCGAAGGCGGCAAGGAAGCCTTCGTCCTCCGCATGCAGAAGTACGGCCACTGAGGCGGCCGCCATGACGGAGGAGGAAGAGCAGACCCTGCTCGGGGATCTCGACGCGGACGACTGGGGCACGGTCCGCGAAGCCATCGAGCAGGTGGGGGACTGGCTTCGCACGCAGCATGTCGATGACCTCCTGAGGTCGGAGCTCGCGTCCCGCCTCCTGCGCCTGTCCTCCCATCCCAAGTGGGAGGTCCGCAAGGCCGTTGCCCACGCGGTGCTCTTCCTCCGTCACGATGCCTTTCCCGCGGTGATCGCTCGGATCGTCGAGGATGAGAACGCCTGGGTCCGGGAGGCGGCGCGGAAGACCCTGCAACGGCGCAGCGAACTCAGCCGGGCCGATATTCATGGCGACAGCCGGGGCGACACGATCCTCGGCCTCCTCTCCGCCCTGGAGGCCCGCTACGGGCTGCGCGCGCGGCGGGCGGCACTCAATGTCGCCGACCATCTGCACCATCGCTTCGTGCGCGAGGCGTACCACGAGATCGTTCGGGTCATCTCGCCGCTCGATGCCTCGCTCCTCAACCTGGAAAAGGAGCTCCAGGGCATACCGGGTGTCCCCGACCACACGCTTCTGCATGCGCGCCGGGCCCAGGCGCGCGTGCGGCTGATCACCGAATTCCTGGACAACCTCCGGGCGTTCACGACCGAGGCGCCGGCCGAGTTTGCCCTGGAGGCTCTGGTCCCCATCGTGAAGGAGGCCGCCGAGCTTGCCCTCAGCCACGTCGAGCTTCCCACCGCCGGCATCGACGTGCGCCAGGAGGTCGACGGCTCCTTGAACCTGGAAGCGAACCGCTCGCGGCTGCTCCAGGCCCTCATCAACATCATCGTGAACGCCGTCGAGGCCTGCTCGAACCAGCCGCGCCGCGGCGTCCTGATCATCTCTGCCACCCCGCAGACGGATACGCATGTCAAGATCACGGTCGCCGACAACGGCTGCGGCATGAGCGAGGAGGCGCTGCGCGACTGCATTCTGCTCTACAGCTCGGGCAAGGCCAACGGGATGGGCTTCGGCCTTCCGCTGGCAAAGAAGATCATCGAGATCGACCATCAGGGAACGCTGTCGATCGAGAGCCGCGACGGCGTGGGCACCACTGTGACGGTGGTCCTGCCCGTAGAGCAGGCGCGTTCGGAGGACTGACTCCGATGGCCGATCGCCACATCGCTCTCATCGTGGAGGATGAGCCGGAGATGGCCGCCGAGCTTGCCGATCTCCTGCGGTCCTTCGGGCACGACCATCTGCACGCCGAGACGCTCGCCGAAGCGAGGGCGCGTCTTGAAGATGGCGGCTTCTGCTACGTGCTCCTCGATCTGCAGATCAAGGCGGACGGCCAGTCGATCAAGCCGAGGATCGAGTCCGGAATGTCGCTGCTGCGCGAGATACGCCGCCGCTTTCCCCACCGCAGCGCCAACGACATGCACTTGATACCGGTGCTCGTCATCAGCGGACACGGCAAGGAACCGGAGAACATCATCGGCGCGTTCAAGGACGGCATCAACGACTTCATCATGAAGCCGTTGAGCCTCAACCGCCAGGACATCGGCGGCACGATTCGCCGCTGCCTGGAGCTCGCCGGCCGAGGCGACCACGGCGCCTGTGACGCGTGCAATCATGCGGCCGCGGTGGGGCGGACCGACGAACCGCACAATGGTGCAGTCTTCTGGCACGCGCCCGACTACTCGGAGATCCGGTTGTGCGGTGAGCCGTTCTATTTCACGGGCGACGTCAATCGAGCGGTCATCCGCCTTCTCCATGAGGCCGCCGTGGCGGGACAACCGTGGCAATCGGGAAAGGCCACCCTGGCCGAGGCAGGTTCTCATGACGCCGAAGGGAAGATGAGCAACCTGTTCGGAGACCATCCCTGTTGGGGAAAGCTGCTGCTGTCCAACAAGCGTGGAAAGTACCGTCTAAAAACAGAGTAGTTCCGCGCAAACCGATCCCCCGCTCGTCCCCCGCTGAGCCCCCGGCGGTCCGCTGACGAGCCCACGGCAGTCCCGACGACAGCGGCTCTCCCGCAAGTACATCCTCTCCGCAGGTTTTCGTCGAAGGCCGAAGGAGAGGAGCGTGACCGTCCGACATCTCACCCAGGTTGAACTTGCCCAGCGCTGGCGGATCAGCCCGCGCACGCTGGAGCGCTGGCGCTGGCTCGGCCAGGGGCCGCGATATCTCAAGATCGGCGGGCGCGTGGTCTACCGCCTCGAAGATGTCGAGGCGTTCGAAGACGAGAAGCGGCAGGAGGCCGGCCGATGACGGCACGTCTTCAGAGCTGCGCTTTCGCAGAAGCCCGCACGGGTAGCTTTGTTTTCTCTCCGGTTCGCGGGCGAAACCGAGCGAAATCATTTGAATTGGTGCCCGCGGCACCAGCCGGTATTTCAATGGGGATGAAGATCCCCGAGCCCATCCGCACCATCGCCACCAGCGAAGCCGCGCTCCTCGGCTGGTTCGAGACGGCCCGGCCAGGCGAGCGCTTCACCTATCACATCGGCCACCTGGCGGTGGATCGCGCGCGGGAGACCTCGGGCCTGGCCGCAGGCGCGCGCGAGGCGCTCGGCCGCATCGCCGATCGCGTCATGACGCTGGCCGGGCAGGACATGCTGATCGCCGTGCAGCAGCGGCTCGACGATGGCCGCATGGCCTATCTCGCGATCAAGGCGGGCCTGCGCTCCGCCAGGACGTGCGCGCGATGACGGCCCGCCCCGCACTCGACAACGTCCGGCACATGCCGGTGCGCGATCTGATCGCTCTGCCGGCGGAGCAGCTGGCTCGGCTCCGCCGCGAAGCCCGCATGGCCTGCGAGGCAGCTGCCCGCCTCGAGCGGTGGCTCGACGGCATCGCCCGGACCCAGGGAGGAGCATGATGACGCTCAAGATCGTTACGGCCGACGAGCGTCTGGCCGACGCCAACAACAAGACCACCTTCGCGATCTTCGGGCCGAGCGGTGTCGGCAAGACCTCGCTCCTGAAGACGCTGCCTGCGCGCGAGACGCTCTGCATCGATCTCGAAGCGGGCATGAAGTCGGTCCAGGACTGGCCCGGCGACAGCATCCCCGTGCGCACCTTCGGCGACGCGATCGACATCGGCTGCCTCGTGGGCGGCATCGATCCCGCGGTGCCGCCGGACGGGTTCTTCTCGGAGGCTCACTACCAGCACCTGGCGGCGACCAATCCGGAGCTGGTCCGCCTGATCGCCTCCAAGCGGATCATCTTCGTCGACAGCATCACGGACCTGACGCGCCAGGCGATGGCATGGGCGCGGATGCGGCCGGAGGCCTTCTCGGAGAAGACCGGCAAGCCCGATACCCGCGGCGCCTACGGGCTTCTCGCGCGCGAGGTCATCGGACTCCTGAAGCATCTGCAGCACGCGCAGGCGAAGACCGTGATCTTCGTCGGCATCCTGGAGAAGGTCACCGACGAGCTCAGCCGCGCGGTCTGGCAGCCGCAGATGGAGGGCGGCAAGGCCGGCCGCGATCTGCCGGGCATCGTCGACCAGGTGATCAGCATGAGCTTCTTCAGTGCCGACGGCGACGGCTGGCGGCACGAGCCCGAGCGCGGCGAGACCCGGCGCCTGGTCTGCCGCGCCGGCAATCCGTTCGGCCTCCCCGCCAAGGACCGCTCCGGCCGCCTCGACGTAACCGAGCCCCCAGACCTCGGCGCCCTCCTCTGCAAGATCAACGCGACCACGAAAGGATGAATCCCATGACCTTCGACATGAACGACGCCGAGCCGCAGAAGACCGGCGAGCTCATCCCGGACGGCACCTTCGCCAAGGTGGCGATGGCGATCCGCAAGGGCGGCACGGACGGCCAAGCCGAGATCGATCGCGGCCTGCTCAAGGCCTCGAACTCGCCCGGCAGCGACGTGCTCATGCTCGACTGCGAGTTCACCGTGACTGAGGGACCGCATGCCCGGCGCAAGTTCTGGCAGATGTTCACCGTCCAGGGTGGCAAGGTGGACGAGCATGGCGTCTCGATCGGCTGGAAGATCTCCAAGAGCACCTTCCGCGCCATGATCGACTCGGCGCTCGGCCTTGATCCCGCCGACATGAGCGAGGCGGCGAAGGCAAAGCGCATCCTGCGCGGGCTTGCCGATCTCAACGGCATCAGTTTCGTCGCGAAGATCAGGATCGAGCCCTCTGATGATCCTCGCTACGGCGACAGCAACAAGCTCGATCGCGTCGTCCTGCCGGGCGAACAGGAATGGCGCAAGGTGATGGACGGCGAGGTCGTGCCGGCGAGCCCGAGCACCCGTGCCCGTCCGAAGTCTGCTGCGCCGGCGGCGCAGCCGGCCTGGAACCAGGCGGCTCCCGCGCAGCCGCCGGCACAGGCCGCCGCCCCGGCCTGGGCAAACGCAGGTGCGTCCACGCCGCCGCAACCGGCCGCCAAACCGGCCGGTCCTGCCTGGCTCAACAGCTGACCGCCATGACCAATGACGAGTGGCAGGCGCACGTGACGCGCGAAGCGGCAAAGGAGGTCGGCAAATGGCTCGAAGGGCGCGGAAGGCTCAGTCAGCCCATCGCCGCCCTCACCATGGCCGACCTCGAGGCCATGGCCTCGAATGCGATCTCCCGCTTCATCGTCCTGGCCTCGCAGCGGATCAAGGAGCAGCCCGCCGGCAACGAGGACCTGACCCGGCTCTTGCTCGGGTAGCGCCCTGTGCCCTGTGCGGGCGCGAGGCGCGCGGCTTCGGCTACGTCCACCGGCTGCAGTGGGACCGGTTTCCGCACCACCGCTTCTGCTCGATGCGCTGCCTCGACGCTGGATCGGCCCTCGCGAACAGGAACAACGGAATGATCGACAAGACCGAGATGGAGATCCGCGCGATCAAGGATGCCCGGCGCTTCCTGGCCGAGGCGCTGACCGAGCTCGGCCTCATGGCGCCCTTTCATGACCGCAGCGCGGCCGAGATCGACCGCATCATCGAGGCCTGCATCGACGGGTTCCAGGAGTCGATGCGCCGCCAGTCCGAGGAAGGGACGCGCAGCGACGAGCTGAACGATCCCATCCCTTTTTGAGGAGGCCGGCCGCCATGATGGATCTGAACCATGACGGTCCGGCCAGAAACTGGCTGGCGCTGCTCGCGGCGGCGGAAGTCAACGCCGAGACGGAGTTCGAGATCGAATTCTGCGCCAGCCTGCGCGAGAAGCTCGACGCCTACGGCGATCGCGCCCGTCTGACGCCCGCACAGGAATACAAGCTGCGCTGCATCGCTGAAGCCGGCGGCTTCTGGGAGCGCAGCGCATGATCGATCTGAACCATGGCTCGGGCGCCGTCTATGGCGGCACCATCACCGGTGGGACGGCGACCCGCATCAATGCACTCATCGACGGCGCCCTCGTAGAGCGCCATAGCCGGCAGGCGCCGCGCGACTATCTCGGCGGAAGCCGCATCGGCGAGCCCTGTGCGCGCCGGCTCGTCTATGAGATCAGCCATGCGCCGCCGGACGCGGGCCGCGAGTTCGACGGCACAATTTTGCGCATCTTCGAGGCCGGTCATCGCTTCGAGACGCTCTCGATCGGCTGGCTGCGCGCCGCAGGCTTCGATCTCTGGACAGAGCGCCGCGACGGCGGCCAGTTCGGCTTCTCGGCGGCCGGCGGCCGGCTGCGCGGCCATATCGACGGCGTCATCGTCGGCGGGCCCGATGTCGGCATCGTCTGGCCGGCTCTCTGGGAGCACAAGGCGCTCAACGCCAAATCCTGGAACGACCTGGTCAAGCGGGGCCTGGCGGTCTCGAAGCCGGTCTACTTCGCGCAGGTCCAGCTCTACATGGCCTACATGGAGCTCGCGGTCGCGCTTTTCACCGCGATCAACAAGGACACCCAGGCGCTCTATCACGAAGCCGTCGCCTTCGATGCGGTTGAGGCCCAGGCGCTCTCCGACAAGGCGGTCGAGATCATTCGCGCGGCAGAAGCCGGGGAGCTGCCGCCGCGCATCGCCGCGGCATCCGACTTCTATCTCTGCCGCCTCTGTCCTTATCAGCGACGCTGCTGGGAGGGCGCGCCATGACCTTCACGCCCTCCGCGCTCCAGGCGAAGGCCATCGAGGCCATCAAGGACTGGTTCACGAACCGCACGGCGGAGAACCAGGTATTCCGGGTCTTCGGCTATGCGGGAACCGGAAAGACGACCATCACGAAGCACGCGATTGCCGAGCTGGGACTGGACGAGGGTGTCCTCTACGCCGCCTTCACCGGCAAGGCGGCGCTGGTCATGACCCGCAAGGGGACGTTGGCCTCGACCATCCATTCGCTGATCTACCGCGTCTCGGAGGCGACGCCGGCCGAGATCGAGCGGATCAAGCAGGAGATCGCCGACCTCAAGGCGAAGCTACCCGCCATGGGCACCGCCGAGCGCCTGTTTGCGGACTCGCAGCTGCGTTCGCTCGAGCTCCGCCTTGCCGACATCCACAAGCCGCGCTTCGTGCTGAACGAGCAGTCCGCGCCCCGCGAGGCCAAGCTTCTCGTGCTCGACGAGGTGTCGATGGTGGGCGACGACATGGCACGCGACCTCCTCGCCTTCGGCAAGCCGATCCTGGTGCTGGGCGATCCCGGTCAGCTCCCGCCGGTCAAGGGCGAAGGCGCCTTCACCAAGGATGCGCCCGACGTCCTCCTCACCGAGGTGCACCGGCAGGCTGGCGACAGCGCCATCATCCGCCTGGCCACGCTCGCGCGCGAAGGCAAGCCGATCCCCTACGGCGAGCACGATGCCTTCGTGTGGAAGATGCGCAGACACGATGTTGCGCCCGAGCAGATGCTGCGCGGCGGACAGGTCATCTGTGGCAGGAACGCGACCCGCATCCAGCTCAACCTTGCCATGAAGCACGCGGCCGGCTTCGAGGGCGTCTATCCCATCGGGCACGGCGAGAAGATCATCTGCCTCAAGAACCGCAACGACCTCGGCCTCGTCAACGGCATGTTCCTCGACCTCACCGAGATCGAGGACGAGGACGAGCTCTCCTTCACCGCCGTCATCGACACCGAGGATGGCGAGAAGATCGGCGGCGCCAACGGCACGCGCGAGCGTTTCCGCATCTACAAGGGGCATTTCGACGAGCACGTCGCGCCCGACCGCGAGCGCGAGCGGCGCGATCACTGGAAGAAGAAGACGCTGATCGAGGCGGTCTGGGGCTGGGCCATCACCTGCCACAAGTCCCAGGGCTCGCAATGGGAGAACGTGGTCGTCTTCGATGACGGTCTCGCGCGCACCGCCGAGGACCGCGCCCGCTGGCTTTACACCGCCATCACCCGCGCCGAGCGCGGCCTCGTGATTCTCGATTGAGGCGCGCGCATGATCGATCTCAACGACGCGAGCGCTCCTCCGCCCCGCTTCGATCTCGATACGATCGCCGCGCGCCTGCGGGACAGCGCGGCGACCTGGGTGCCGCAGCATTTCCCCAACGGGAGGCGGGAAGGCGACGAATGGCGGCTCGCCAACATCCGCGGCGACGCTCCGCGCAAGAACGGCTCCTGCGTCATCGCGCTCAAGGGCGAGCGTGCCGGCGACTGGATCGACTTCGACGGCGGCAATGGCGGCGGCCCCCTGAGCACGCTTGCAGAGGCGACCGGCTATGCCGGGCACCAGCTGTTCGCCTATGCAGCCGAGCTGGCGGGCGAAGCCCAATTTGCGGCACCCCCGAGAAAGAAGGCTCCGCGCCAATCATCCGACGACGTGGCACGCGAGATCGCCTTCATCCTGTCGGGCGCACACCCGATCGCCGGCACGCATGCGGCAGCATATCTCGCCGCCCGCGGCCTCGCACTGCCGGCTTCGCCCGATCTTCTCTTCCATGACGATCTCGCGCATTGGGAGGCGAAGCGGGGCTTCCCCGGCATGGTCGCCATCGTGCGCAACGCCGGCGGCGCGCAGATCGCGCTCCATCGCACCTATCTCGACCCAGCCACGCCAGCCAAAGCCGACGTATCGCCGGCGCGCAAGACGCTCGGGCCGGTCGGCGGGGGCGCGGTGCGGCTGGCCGAGCCGCGCGACGGCCTCATCGCCCTCGCGGAAGGCATCGAGACGGCGCTCGCCGTGATGACCGCATGCTCGGACCTGCCCGCGTGGGCAACGCTGTCCGCACCCGGGTTGGAAAGCGTCGACCTGCCGCCCGGCATCGCGCGTGTCGTGCTGCTCGCCGACCACGACGGCGCCGGGCGCCGCGCCGCCGAGACAGCCGCCGCGAAGCTTGCGATGGAGGGGCGCGAGGTCTCCATCGCCCTGCCGCCCCGCGAGGGCGACGACTTGAACGACCTGCTCCTGCGCGACGGCCCGGAAGCGGTCAGGACTGCCGTCGATGCCGCCGTGGCATGGGGCGGAGACAGTGCTTTGCACGCCGGCGGCGAAGGCACTCAGCAGCTTGAAATGGATCCTGTCGTCGGCGCCACGGCGCCGGAACCCGATGAGGTTGCGCGCACCGCCGCAACCTATCCGCTGCCCTTCATCGAGGGCGTCGAGCTGCGCTACTTCCGCACACGCAAGGGCGACGTCCTCGTCCACCGCAATGCCGGCAAGGACAAGGACGGCCACACCATCTGGCGCGTGGTCGCGAGCCCCTTCGGCATCCCCGCCCGGCTGCGCTATCTCGACCAGGAAGGCACCTACGGCCTGCGCCTGCTCGTCCGCGACATGCAGGGCGAGCCGCGCGCCGTCGACTTGCCGCGCGCCGGCCTCGCCCGCCAGGGTGCGCAGGAGATCCGCTCCGCCCTCTTCGCCGCAGGCCTGCGCACCTATGGCGATGGCGACCAGGTCGCGCTGGCGGTCCTCAAGGCGGCCGATCCACGGGACGAGATCCTGGTTGTCAGCCGGCCCGGCTGGCACCGGCTCGATGGCTGCGACCGCCCGCTCTTCGTGACGCCGGCGGGCCGGGCGATCGGCGATGCGCCGGCCTACACGCTGGAGCTTGTCGCCAACGCCCGCTACGACACCGTGCGCGGCAGCCTCGACGGCTGGAAGGCCGCGGCGGCTGCCGCCGCATCCGTGAAGGGCTGTCCGCACTTCCTCCTCGGCGTGCTCGCCGGATTCTGCGGTGTCGTGCAGTCGCTCGCCGGCCTCGACAGCTGCGGCATCAATCTCTCCGGCCTCTCGTCGAGCGGCAAGACCACCGCCCAGCGCCTCGCCGTTTCGGCCTGGACCTCGACCGCGATCGGTGCCGGGCTGCTCCAGTCTATGCGCTCGACCGAGAACGCCATCGAGGTCTTCGCCCAGGCGGCGAGCGGCACCGTCCTCGCCCTCGACGAGCTCGCCCACGCCGACGGCCGCGCCATCGCCAAGCTCATCTACGCCATCGCCGGCGGCCAGGGAAAGGCGCGCATGACGGCTGGCGCCATCCTCAAGCAGCGCTATGCCTGGTCGACCTACGCGCTGCTCTCCAGCGAGTGTTCCCTGGAGGAGAAGGTGCGCGCCGACGGTGCGTCCTGGATCGCCGGCATGGCGGTGCGCATCCTCGACGTCGACGTGACGGAAGTGGACCGCTCGGTGCCGGCGGCCAGGCTCAAGGCGATCGCCGACGCCGAGAGCCACTGCGGCCATGCCGGCCCCGCCTTTGTCGAACGGCTGGTCGCGGCGAAATTGCACCATGCGCCCGACGCGCTGCGCGACCGCATTCTCGAACAGGCGCGTGAGCTTGCAGGCGAGCGTGCCGATTCCGCACGGCTCAGAGCGGCGACCTGCCTGGCTCTTCCGCTCGTCGCCGGCAGGCTCGCCCAGGACTTCGATCTCCTGCCCTGGTCGATCGACATCGAAGCGCCGGTCCGCTGGGCCTGGGAGCGCTTCGAGAAGTCCTCCGATGCCGAGGCGCTCACCCCCGACGAGCAGGGCATCGCGAGCCTGCGCGCCTGGATCGCCGAGCGCTGGGACGTCACCATCAAATCCGTCGACATTGGCGTCGAGAGCTTCGACCGCAAGCTGAACAACCGCGAGGCCGTCGCGTGGTACGACGACGCGGCCATCTACGTGCCTGCCCAGCGCCTGCGCGAAGCAGCGGGCGAAACGCTGAAGACCCAGCAGATCGTCAAGGCGCTCGCCGACCGGGACCTTCTCGCCACGCGCCAGGATCAGCGGCGCGCCACCGTGCGATGGGTGCCGAAGATCGGCCGCATCGACGCCTACGCGCTCAAGCGCTCCGAGTTCGGCCGCCGCTCGGCCTGGGCCGATCACGGAATGCAGGAGGACGAGGCATGACGGCGCGCGCCCATCCGTGCACGCGCGCTGTGGCAACTGTGGCCAGTGTGGCCACGCATAGGCGTGTGGCCATTGTGGCACCTGTGGCCAGTGCCGCCGCGCTCGGCCATGTGGCCACTGTGGCACCTGTGGCCACTCCGCCCGCGCCGGCCGCCCAAGCAGGCATTCCAGTGGCCACACTTGCCACACGGCAAATCGCTGTGGCCACTGCTAACGCGTTGATCAACAAGGGCAGTTGCCACACTTTCCACAGTGGCCACAGCCGGGGGACAGATATAGGGAGTCCTCGTCTCTTCCGTTCGTGGGGAAAGGCACGGAGGGGTCGCGCGTCAATTTTATCTTGGAGAAGTGGAAAGTGTGGCAAGTGTGGCCACTCGCCTTTGTTTTCAAAGGCTTATCAGTGGCCACATGAAATCCCGATGTGGCAACTGTGGCCACTGGCGACCATCGCCCGCACGCCGGCGCATGTCCGCGTTCCGTACCCATCGCCACTACCTTTGTGGCGAGGGGCGGCAAGGCACGCGTTCGCGATCCGCCCGCCGACCAGAGATCCCGAGCCAAGCGGACGAAGACGGCCAGCTCCGCCAAGAACCAGACCGTCGCCGTCCTGACCACAACGATCCCGATCACGGAGACCATCATGGCTTCGACGACTCTGACCGCGGCGTGCGTGGATGCAAGCCTGTCGGCGCTCGGTATGGCGTCGCCGCTCAGCGCCATCCTCTCTCTCGACCTCGGCACCACCATGGGGTGGGCCGTGCGCATGGCCGACGGAGCCATTCACAGTGGCGCCGTCTCCTTCCGCCCGAGCCGCTATGACGGCGGTGGCATGCGCTACCTCCGCTTCCGCAGCTGGCTCGACGGCCTTGCCGCCGATGCCGGCGGTCCCGGCGCGGTTTACTTCGAGGAAGTCCGGCGCCATGTCGGCACCGACGCGGCCCATCTCTACGGCGGTTTTCTGGCGACACTGACCGCCTGGTGCGAGCAGAGGGGCGTTGCCTACGAGGGTGTGCCCGTCGGCACCATCAAGCGCCACGTCACCGGCAAGGGCAACGCGGACAAGGCGGCGGTGCTGGCCGCCGTCCGCGCACGCGGCTTTGCGCCCGCCGACGACAACGAGGCCGACGCCATCGCCATCCTGCTCTGGGCGATCGAGACGCAGGGAGGCGTGCGATGACCGCCGAGATGCTGCTGAAGCACGCCGCCGCGGTGGTCGCCAATCGGCGTGAGACCTACGGCTGTCCTCGCACCAGCATGGAAGCGATCGCGCAGCGCTGGTCGCTCACTCTCGGGCACACGGTGACCCCGGCGCAGGTGGCGCTCTGCCTCATCGACCTGAAGCTCGCGCGCCTCGCCCACGATCCGGCGCATGTCGACAGCATGGTCGATGTCGCCGGCTATGCCGCGTGCCTCGGGGAGGTGGCGCGGTGAGGTGGTTTCCGAAGGGCTATGGTGACGAGCGGCGCTCGGCCGAGGAGGTCAAGCGCGAGGGCTGGCGCGAGCAGGGCCTGCTGGTGGAGAGCGCCGAGGACCAGCGGCTCACCTGGCCCGAGCGCGAGCTGATCCGCCAGCTCGGCGAGAGGCTCTACGGCCGGCGCGCGTCTCAGGAGGCGCGCCATGGCTGAGTGGACGCCGAGCCTGGTCGAGGCGCGTCTCGCGGAGGCTGCCGACGTGCTGAAGCGGCTGCCGGATCGTGGCGTGCAGGGCTACTACAATCTCTGGCCGCGGATCATCCCGGAGTTCAGCGATCTCGTCGGCCGCGAGCCACCGCGGATGAAGCGCCCGCCGCCATCGCCGGAAGCGATCACGCGCATGGAGGAGACGCTGAGCTGGACGGCGGGCCTCGACCCAGTGGATGCCAAGATCGTGTGGCTGCGCGCCGGCGGCGAGCGCTGGAAGGCCATCTGCTGGACGGTGGGGCTCACCCGCGCGACGGCCCACCAGCACTGGCTCTATGCGCTCTGCGTGATCGCGTGGCGGCTTAATGGCCGTCGGATTCCGAGCAAGCGCTCGCGCAGCCACGTGATCTCGATGGTCCGTGCGGCGCGCCCATGAGTGCCGGAGAGAAAAGTGTCTGCCAGACACTTTTCGCTGGGACGAAAACGGCCGATTCCAATAGGGTAATCAGGCATCCTGGATGATTGCGCGACGCGCGAGCCGCCCCGTCCTGAAGGACAAGGGCGGCTCCGTCGTTTCAGGAACTGATGGCCAAGCGCCGGGTTCGATTACTCCAGCCACAGCAGAATATCGTGCCACGCAAGCACCGCGGCGCCCAAGGGCGCCGAGGCATGTTATGGAACGGCTGTACTTGGAGCTGACGACAGCCGTTTCATGACATCGCTCGTCAGACCTTCCCCATGGACGCAAAGCGATCGATCACGAGCCTGGTCTCACGATCGATGACGTCGACCACCCGGGCGATGATCGGTCGATCCTTGCCTTCCGCAACAAACCGTTGTTGCACATCGCGCGCGGCTTCAGGCAGGGCTTGCGCGAGATCGAGCAGCCGACGGCGGACCTGCGGAAAGGCAAGGCCTGCCTCCTTGGCGAAGCGCTCCCAGTGGCGCGGATAGATCGCGCCCGTCTCGTCTTTGTCGCCGATCTTCATGGCGAGCCGCGGTGAGAGACCGGGGTACACGTCCGTCGAGACCACATCGTACAGCGGCGCGAGCTGAAGACCTTCGTCGACGAACAGCAGTGAGTAATTCTTGCCGTGCGCGTCGCGGTTGCCGATGAACAGGTTGAACAGAACGGCATCGAGAAGGCATGCCAGGTCCAGGACGGGACGCGCGACCGCATTCCGCACGAGATCGAAGCATTGATGTAGATTCGGGCCGCCTTCGGTCTGATACTTCAGCTCGGGGACGATGCCGAGAGCTTGGCAGAAATCTTCCTGATGCAGCCGGCGTACGGCTCCGTCACCTCCCCGAACCCGGTCATAGCGGGCGACGAGTAGAAAGGGACGATCGCCGACCGAGCGAGTCTCCACCGAGACGGCATTGAGCCCGACGGCTTTGGCCAGTGCGAGGCAGAACCTCTCGTTGAAGACCGTGTCCTCGAAACGCCGGATCGGAGGCTTCAGAATGTGCGTGCTCGGCGCGCCATGGAGCGGCAAGGCGATCCGTCCATCGACGACGAGAACGGGCAGCTTGTCCTGCGCGCCGGCGAGGCTCAGGCGCACGCCCGCTTCACCGGCGAGCAGCGGCCGATCGGGAAGCACGTCGAGAATACGCTTGAGCTCGCCGTCATCGAGAAGCCTGTAGTCGGCCTCTTTGGGAACGGGCGGGGGCGTCTCGCCGGAATGGAGAAGCGTGACGGCGCCGGCGCATTCGCCGCCGATCCGGTCGAGCAGTGCGAAGTCGTTGCGATCCGAGACGCCGAGCGCTCGCGCCACGAGCTCGCGCTTCTCGGCCTCCGGCAGGAGGCCCGCAAAGAAGGGGCGCGTTTCCCGGTGATTGAAGGGTTCTGATCTCAGCGGGAGAGACCACGAGATCGGAATGCTTGCCGGGTCGGCGAGCCAGGTCTCGTGATAGGTGAAGCGAAGCTGGCCGGAATCGTCCTGGACGAGCGTGCCCACAAGCCGCCGCTCGAAATAGACCTCAAGCTCTCGGGCCATGTGCGCGGTCCTTGTCCTTCGGTGCGGGCGGCATGGTCAGATCGAGGGAGCAGCCGAGCGTTCTGAGCACCTGGAGCACCTTGCCGGTCTGGGCTGTGGGCTTGCCCTGCTCCAGCTCGATGATGAAACGGCGGTTCGTGCCCGAGGTGAGGGCGAGCTGGTCCTGCGTGACACCGAGCGCACGGCGCGCCGCGCGCACCGCGTTGCCCAAGCTCTTGCTGTCCGTGATCTTCATGGTCATGTTCCCGACCGGGAACATCTGGTTGGGATCGACGCTCGTCCTCATCGAATGTTCCCGCTCGGGTACATTACCCCAGGGTTGCCGCGTCATCAAGCAGAATGTTACCGTTCGGGAACACAAAATCTGACACCCGAATACACCCAAATCGACCTAACCCTTTGATATCACGGGTCCTTCCTGGCCGAGAGCGTATGCTGGCGGCAATGGCCCGGAAGTTCGCTACCGCCAGCGACGAAATCCAAGTTACCAGTTACCACCCGACCGTTGGCCTTTGTGGGCGCCACAGGCGCGCAACGGCGCGGATTCTGGCTTGGCCTTGGTGGTAACTCCCCCGTGGTAACCCGCTCGGTTACCACCCCCAACCAACGGTCGCCCGTACCGCCCAAAACTATCATGCCGCCTCGGTTGCCCGACAGCGTCGAGCATTGGCCGCTCGACCGGCTGCGCGCCTACGCGCGCAACCCGCGCACGCACTCGGACGAGCAGATCGCGCAGATCGCGGCGAGCATCGTCGAGTTCGGCTGGACCAACCCGGTGCTGGTCTCGGGCGACGGCATCGTGATTGCCGGACATGGCCGCCTCGAAGCCGCCCGCCGTCTCGGCCTCGATGCCGTGCCGGTGCTGGTGCTCGACCATCTGACAGAGGCGCAGCGCCGCGCCTATGTGATCGCGGACAACAAGCTGGCGCTCAACGCCGGCTGGAACGAGGACCTGCTCGCCGCCGAGCTGCACGCGCTGAACGGCGACGGCTTCGACTTGTCGCTCACCGGCTTCGACGAAGCCGAGCTCGACCGGCTGATGGCGCCGCTCGACGACGCGGAGGCATCGCCGGACGGCGACACCGAAGAGGGCGGCGACGCGGACGATGCGCCCGAGCCGCCGCGCAATCCGGTCAGCCGGCCGGGTGATCTCTGGCGGCTTGGCGATCATCGGCTGCTCTGTGGCGACAGCACGGATGCTGATGTTGTCCGGCGCGTGATGAATGGCGAGCGCGCCTTGCTCCTCTTCACCAGCCCGCCCTACGGCAACCAGCGGAACTACACGACCGGCGGCATCGGCGACTGGGATGCGTTGATGCGCGGCGTCTTCGGCCATCTCGATGCGGTCATGGCCGCGGACGGGCAGGTGCTCGTCAATCTCGGCCTCGTCCACCGCGACAACGAGTGGCAGCCCTATTGGGAGGCCTGGCTCGACTGGATGCGGGCACAGGGCTGGCGGCGCTTCGGGCTCTACGTCTGGGACCAAGGGCCGGGCCTGCCCGGCGACTGGAACGGCCGGCTGGCGCCGGCCTTCGAGCTGCTGTTCCACTTCAATAAGCAGGCCCGCAAGCCCAACAAGATCGTGCCCTGCAAGTGGGCCGGCCACATCAACGACAGCCACGGCGGCATGCGGGGCAAGGACGGCATTGTGGGCGAGTGGACCCACGCCGGCCAGGGCGTCCAGGAGACCCGTATCCCCGACAACGTGCTGCGCATCACCCGCCACAAGGCGCGCGGCATCGAGACCGAGCACCCCGCGGTGTTTCCCGTGGCGCTGCCCGAGTTCGTCATGAGCACCTATTCGGCAGGGGGCGACGTGGTATTCGAGCCGTTCGCGGGGTCCGGCACGACGATCATTGCCGGCGAGCGAGTGGGGTGCTGCGTGCGCGCCATCGAGCTTGCGCCCGAGTATGTGGATGTCGCGCTCCTGCGCTGGCGCCAGCTGTTTCCTGGAACCGAGGCCGTCCTCGACGGGGACGGCCGGGCCTTCGAAGCGATCGCCGCCGAGCGCGGCGTTGAGATCACCGATGCCGCGTGAGGAGCTTGCCGTCGAGCGGTGGCCGATCGAGCGGCTCCTGCCGTACGCAGCGAACGCCCGGACCCATCCGGAGGACCAGGTCGCCCAGATCGCTGGATCGATCGCCGAGTTCGGCTTCAACGTCCCGTGCCTCGTCGATGAGCGCGGCGTGCTGGTGGCCGGCCACGGCCGGTTGCTGGCGGCCCGCCGCCTCGGCTTGGCGGAGGTGCCTGTCATCCAGCTCGGCCATCTGACCGACGCCCAGGCGCGCGCGTTCCGGATCGCGGATAACCAGATCGCGCTCAATGCTGGATGGGACGACGCGATGCTCGCCGC
Organism: Alphaproteobacteria bacterium; assembly: GCA_046297835.1. Taxonomy (GTDB): domain Bacteria; phylum Pseudomonadota; class Alphaproteobacteria; order SMXQ01; family SMXQ01; genus CAMAVH01. The sequence goes on from JBKBHI010000004.1 coordinate 124,399, forward strand.
GGAGGTGGCGCGTCTGAAGGAGGACGGGGTCGACCTCGATCTCCTCGGCTTTGGCGAGGACGAGCTCGACCGTCTGCTCGACGACCTGAACGGGACCGATGGCGCGAGGGAGGGCGAGGACGTCGTCCCGGAGCCGCCTGTGGAATCCGTCACGCGCCCGGGCGATCTCTGGCTGCTTGGTGCGCATCGCCTGCTCTGCGGCGACGCCACCAATGCCAGCGACGTCGAGAGGCTGCTCGCCAGAGCGGTCCCGCATCTGATGGTGACGGACCCGCCCTACGGGGTCGAGTACGATCCGGCTTGGCGCAACGAGGCCGGCGTGTCGGCAACGGAGCGCACGGGCCGGGTTTCGAACGATGACCGTGCCGACTGGCGCGAGGCCTGGGCGCTATTCCCGGGCGACGTCGCCTATGTCTGGCATGCGGGCGTCCATGCGCGCACCGTTGCTGAGAGTCTGGAGGCGAGCGGGCTGATGATCCGCTCGCAGATCATCTGGGCGAAGCCGCGCTTCGTGCTCGGCCGCGGCGACTACCATTGGCAGCACGAGCCCTGCTTCTACGCCGTCCGCAAGGGCGCGAACGGACACTGGCAAGGCGCACGCGACCAGTCGACCCTTTGGACGATCGGCAGTAATGACGAAGACACGGCCACAGTACACGGCACGCAGAAGCCGGTCGAGTGCATGCGCCGGCCGATCGTCAACAACAGCCGGCGCGGCGATCTCGTCTACGAGCCCTTCGCCGGCAGCGGCACGACCATCGTCGCTGCAGAGAGCGTGGGGCGCGCCTGCTTCGCGCTGGAGATCGATCCGCGCTACTGCGACGTGATCGTCGAGCGATGGCAGGCGTTCACGGGATCGCCTGCGATCCTCGATGGCGATGGGCGGCCCTTTGCGGACCTGAAGGACGAGCGGGCGGCGGCGTGAGGCAGTCGCGGACCATGTCGCTGGTCGAGGCGGTCGCCAATGTGGCCGTCGGGTTCGGCGTCGCGGTGCTGGCCCAGATCGCGGTGTTCCCGCTGTTCGGGCTCGACGTGTCCTTCTCGGACAACTTGACCATAGGGCTGATCTTCACGGGCGTGTCGATCGTGCGTGCCTACACGCTGCGCCGGCTGTTCGAGGCCCTGCGGCGGGCATGACCGAGGCGCGCCCGCGCCCCGTCCTCCCGGATAATCAAATGATCCGGCCGGGCCGAAAAAAGCAATCGGGCTAGTCGCTTATCCGCTTGGCTCCGGGCCGAAGCAGCGCCTCTATGGCGGCACAGACGATGGAGACCGCCATGAACGCCATCCTTCAGACCGCCAACCCCGAGTGGGGATTCTTCGGGACCATCCGCCACCACGCCGACCCCGCCGAGGCCTGGCCGCTCGCGCTGTCGGCGATCGCCGCCGCGACCGGCTGCCCAGATGCCGCCGTGCGCGACTTCCTCGACAGCCGGCACGGCCGCCACTTCGCCGACGACGTCGCCAACGGGCTCTTCAGGGGCCTCGATCTGAGTGCCGCCATCGAGGCCGCGGTCGACCGCTGGATGGGCTGGACCATCGGCCGCCGCACCGAACGCGAATTCGGCATCCCGCGCGGGCTGCCGTATCTCACCGGCTTCGTCACCCACTGCGAGATCGAAGCCGACGCCTTCGCCTGACCAGGCCGCCTCGCCCTCGGCCCCGTGCCGCATCGCGGCCGGGGCTCGGGGTGGTAGAAGCGCCGCGATGGTCGCGGCGCCCTGCCCAAGGAGGCACCGATGACCAAGACCGAGCTTTCACCCACCCAGCAGTCGCTCCTGAAGTCCGCCGCCGGCTGCGAGGACCGCGCCATCCGCTGGCCCGACAATCTCCGGGGTGGCGCGCGCACGAAGATCATCACCGCGCTCGTCGAGGCGGGGTTCGCGGACAACCGGAAGGGCACGCTGGTCGCGACGGAGACCGGCCTGCGCGCCGTCGGCGTCGCCCCCGAGGCCGCGCCCAAGCGCGCCCCGCGCACGAAGGCGACCGACGCCCCGCGCAAGATGCGCGAGGGCAGCAAGCAGGCGCGCCTGATCGAGATGCTGAAGCGCAAGGAGGGCGCGAGCATCGAGGCGATCGTCGAGGCCTTCGGCTGGCAGCCGCACACCGTGCGCGGCGTCATCGCCGGCGCGCTCAAGAAGAAGCTCGGCCTGACCGTCACGTCCGAGAAGGTCGACGGCCGCCGCGTGTACCGAATCGAGGCCTGAGGAGGTGCCGATGTCCGGAAAGCGCGGATACGAAGTCGTCTCGATCGGCAGCCTCGCGGGCGAGGCGCTGATCCTGAAGAGGGGCATCACGCGGCGGGACATCCCGCGCGTGATCGAAGAGTACCGGAAGCGCGAAGGCGTGTGCGTCGGCACCGTGATCAGCGTGAACGACGACGGCATCGTGGGCTCGGAGCGCGAGGGTTGGCATCCGGGCCTGCCGGGTGCCTTCGCCAAGCCCTTCATCATCATCCCCTGGGTGCAGGTTCTCGATCTCCTGGGACGTGTGCCAGAAGGGACGACGGACAAGCTCCTCGATGCAGGCGAAAGCCCTGCGACGAGGAGCATCACCGTGAGCGATACCACGTACCGAGCCATAGCCGAAGAGGCCATCCTGCCGTTTCGCTCGACCGCCACCCGGCAGCAGGACGGCCGCTGGCTGGTGCCCGTCGCCGACGACACGTGGGAGCGGCTCCAGCAGCATCGGCTGCCCGGCGAGACCGACGACGACGTGGTGATGCGGCTGATCAGCCAATATCGCGGCGACAAGCCGAACTGATCGGCGATCCCGCAACGACGCCGCCGGGACCAGCACCCCGGCGGCAGTCGTTTCGGCGGGCCGTGCTTCCGGAGACTTCCGTTGGGATTGTCGATTCGCGCCTACGCCCGGCATCGCGGCGTCAGTCACGTGGCGGTGCTCAAGGCCGCCAAGGCCGGCCGCATTCCACTGGAGCCGGACGGCACCATCGATCCGGCCAAGGCGGATGCCGCCTGGACTCGATCGACCGAGCCCGGACGGTCGCGCGCCAAGCCCGAAAGGTTGAAGCCGGTGGCCGAAGCGGCGGTCGGGTCGGTGCGCGAGACGCTCAAGGAGCAGGGCCTGCCCGCGAGCGGCAGCGTGACCTTCGTGCAGGCGCGCACGGCGCACGAGATCGCCAAGGCGCATCTCGCGCGGCTCCGGCTGCAGGAACGCAAGGGCGAGCTCGTCGACCGGGCACGGGCGACGGCGCTCGTGTTCCGGCTCGCCCGCGAGGAGCGGGACGCCTGGGCGAACTGGCCGGCGCGGGTCGCCGCCCTGATGGCGGCCGAGCTCGGTGTCGAGGCGCACCCGATGCAGAAGCTTCTGGAGACGCATGTCCGTTCACATCTCGCCGAGCTCGCCGAGGTCCGGCCCGAGTTTCGCTAGCGCGGCCCTGCGGTTCGATGACCTGTTCGCCTTCGGGGGTGCGGAGGAGCTTTGGCAGTCGTGGCGCGACGGCCTCACGCCGGACCCGCTGCTCGACGTCTCGGAATGGGCGGATCGCCACCGCTTCCTGAGCCCGCGGGCGTCGGCCGAGCCGGGGCGCTATCGCACAGATCGCACGCCTTATATGCGCGCGATCGTGGATGCGCTGTCGCCATCGCATCCCGCCCGGCGCGTCGTCTTCATGAAGGCGGCGCAGGTGGGCGCGACCGAGGCCGGCAACAACTGGATCGGCTACGTCATCCATCATGCGCCGGGGCCGATGCTCAGCGTCCAGCCGACGGTCGAGCTCGCCAAGCGCTTCTCGCGCCAGCGCATCGATCCGCTGATCGCCGAGAGCCCGGCCTTGCGCGAGCGGGTGAAGCCGGCGCGCTCGCGCGACGCCGGCAATACGGTGCTGTCGAAGGAGTTCCCGGCCGGGCTTCTGGTCATCACCGGCGCCAACTCGGCGGTCGGCCTGCGCTCGATGCCGGCGCGCTACCTCTTCCTCGACGAGGTCGACGCCTATCCGCCCTCGGCCGACGAGGAAGGCGATCCGGTCGCGCTCGCCGAGGCGCGCACGCGCACCTTCTCCTGGCGGAGCAAGGTGTTCATGACCTCGACGCCGACGATCCACGCGATCTCGCGCATCGAGCGCGAGTACGAGGCGTCCGATCAGCGCCGCTTCTTTGTGCCATGCCCCCATTGCGGTCACCGCCAGTGGCTCAGGTTCGAGCGGCTGAAGTGGGACAAGGGCCGGCCGGAGACCGTCAGGTATCTCTGCGAGAGCTGTGACGGCGCGATCGAGGAGCACCACAAGACGGCGATGCTGATCGCCGGCGAGTGGCGGCCGACGGCCGAGCCTTCCGATCCGGCGACGATCGGCTTCCACCTCTCGGCGCTCTACTCGCCGGTCGGCTGGCTCTCCTGGGAGGCGATCGCGCGCATGTGGGAGGCGGCCACCACCGACGAGGCCAGGCGCAGCTTCAAGAACGGCGTGCTCGGCGAAACCTGGATCGAGACCGGCGAGGCGCCCGACTGGCAGCGGCTCTACGAGAGGCGCGAGGACTTCGCCGTCGGCACGGTGCCGGCCGGCGGGCTGTTCCTGACGGCGGGGGCCGACGTGCAGAAGGACCGCCTCGAGGTCTCGGTCTGGGCGTGGGGCCGCGGCCTCACCAGCTGGCTCGTCGACCACATCGTGATCGACAGCGGCCCGGAACACGCCGAAGCCTGGGCGGAGCTCTCCGCGCTCCTCGACCGCACCTGGCCGCATGCCCATGGGCAGCAGCTCGGCCTCGCCAAGCTCGGCATCGACACCGGCTACGAGGCGCCGGCGGTCTATGCCTGGGCGCGCCAGGCCGGCTTCGCGCAGGTGGCGCCCGTGAAGGGCGTCGAGGGCTTCAACCGCGCCGCACCCGTGGTCGGGCCGAGCTATGTCGACGTGACGACGAGCGGCCGCAAGCTGCGCCGCGGGGCGCGGCTGTGGACGGTGGCGGTCGCCACCTTCAAGAGCGAGACCTATCGCTTCCTGCGGCTCGGTCGGCCGACGGAGGACGAGCTCGCCGAAGGAGCGCAGTATCCCGTCGGCTACGTCCATCTGCCGAAGGGGACGGAGGCCGAGTGGGTCAAGCAGCTCGTCGCCGAGCAGCTGGTGACCGTCAAGACCCGTCGCGGCTTCCAGCGCCTCGAATGGCAGAAGCTGCGCGAGCGCAACGAGGTTCTGGACTGCCGCGTCTACGCCCGCGCCGCCGCCTGGATCGCAGGGATCGACCGCTGGAGCGAAGCGACTTGGCGCGACCTGGAAGCGCAGATCGCAGTGAAGGATGGCGAGAGCGGAACGATGCCGGAGGCAGACGATTCGTCTGCGGAGCCGGACTCCTCCGAGACGCCCTCAGCCGGCCTCCTGCGGCGTGAGCGCCGACCGCGCGGCCGGCGTGTGTTCACCCCGAGCTACTTGAGCTGAACCCGACACCATGACGCTCGAAGAGTTGATCGCGCGCCGCGACGCGCTGCTCGCGGCCCGTTTCCGCGGCGTGCGCACCGTCGAGATCGAAGGCCGGCGCATCACCTATGCGACCGACGCGGAGATGGCCGCCGCGCTTGCCGACCTCGAGCGGCGCATCGCCGAGACCAAGGCGGGGGCCCGGCGCCGGATCGTGCGCACGGCAGCGAGCAAGGGACTGTGAACCCTATGCTCGGCATGATGCGGCGCTGGCGCCGGCAGGTCGGCGCCTTCATCGGCGGCTTCGAGGCGGGCGAGGCAAGCCGCAGGCTGCGGCACTTCCAGCCGAGCCGGGCGCATCTCAACACGCTGATCGCCGCCGCCGGCGCCGACATCACCGCGCGCGCCCGTTGGCTCGTGCGCAACAACGGCTATGCGGCGAACGCCATCGAGAGCTGGGCCGGCAACGTGGTCGGTGACGGCATCAAGCCATCGTCCCTGATCGCCGATGCCGATCTCAAGGCGCGCGTGCAGCGGCTCTGGCTCGACTGGACCGACGACAGCGATGCGGAGGGATTCACCGACTTCTATGGCCAGCAGCGGCGCGCCGCGCGCGAGGTGTTCATCGCGGGCGAGGTGTTCTTCCGTTTCCGGCCGCGCCGGCCCGGGGATGGGCTCACGGTGCCGCTGCAGCTGCAGATGATCCCGTCCGAGATGCTGACGCTCAGCCGCAATGAGCAGCTTCCCGGCGGCAACGTCGTCCGCCAGGGCATCGAGTTCGACCGCATTGGAAGGCGTGTCGCTTATCACTTCCTGCGCCGCCATCCGGGCGACGTGACCGATCCGGGCCTCTCCGGCCAGACGGTGCGGGTGCCGGCGTCCGAAATCGTCCACGTCATCGACCCGGTCGATGCCGGACAGCTGCGGGGGATTTCCCGCTTTGCGCCGGGCATCGTGAAGCTGTTCCTGCTCGACCAGTACGACGATGCGGAGCTCGACCGGAAGAAGGTCGCGGCGATGCATGCACTGTTCATTACCACGCCGGCGCCGGCGGAGCCCTTCGACATCGCCGAGAGCGACGAAGGCGGCGAAAGAACGATGGACCTGCAGCCCGGTCAGATCGTGATGCTGGAGCCGGGCGAGGAGGTGCAAACCTCGGCGCCGGCCGACGTGGGCCAGACCTACGAGCCTTTCCAGTATCGCACGCTCCTGCAGGTCTCGGCGGCGCTCGGCGTTCCCTACGCGTACCTGTCGAACGACATGCTGAAGGCGAACTACTCGAACTCGCGGCTTGCGCTTCTCGAATTCCGCCGTCGGGTCGAGGCCTATCAGCATGCCGTCATGGTCTGGCAGATCTGCCGGCGCGTGTGGGCGCGCTGGATGGATACGGCGGTCATGGCGGGCGCTCTCGACCTTCCCGATTACGAGGCGCGCCGTCGCGACCACATTGCCTGCGCGTGGCTGCCGCCGAAATGGGACTGGGTCGATCCGCTGAAGGACGCCCGCGCCGAGATCGAGCAGATCGAGGCGGGGCTCAAGAGCCGCACCCAGGCGCTCGCGGAGCGCGGCTACGACGCCGACCAGGTCGATGCCGAGATCGCCGCCGACCGCGAGCGGGAGCGTCGGCTCGGGCTTTCGTTCACCGGGGCGCGGGCCGATCCGGTCCCTGCTGATCCGGAACAGCCGGCATCCGCACCCGCCGCCGATTGAGGCCTCGATGACATCACATCCCGTAATGCTCCGGCTCTCGGGCCGGCCGCTGGCGATTGCGCCGCGCGCGCTCGACGCGCTGCTTGTGGCCGGACGCTCAATCGAAGCACGACCGGCCATGCTGGCGGTCCGAGACGGCGAACCGCCTCTGAAGCGTGGCTACGCCGTGACCGACAGCGGCGTCGCCGTCGTTCCGATCGTCGGCCCGATGGTCGCGCGCGCCGATTGGCTGACGGAGCTCTTTGGCTTCGGGAGCTATGGCGATGTGGCGGAAGCGGTCGAGGCCGCCTTCGCCGATCCCGACGCGCGCGCCGTGCTGCTCGAGCTGGACTCGCCCGGCGGCGAGGTCGGTGGCCTGTTCGATCTGGTCGACCGTCTCACCGCCTTGCGCGAGGAGGCGGGCAAGCCGCTTTGGGCGGTGGCGAGCGAGAGCGCGCTGTCGGCCGGCTTCGCCATCGCGAGCGCCGCCGACCGCCTCTACGTCACGCGCACCGGCGAGGTCGGCTCGGTTGGCGTCGTCGCGATCCATGTCGACGAGAGCACCGCCGACGCGATGGCCGGGCTCAAGTGGACGCTGATCCACGCGGGCGCGAAGAAGGTCGACGGCAATCCCCACGAGCCGCTCTCGCCTGAGGCCTTCGCCGACATCCAGGCCGATGTCGACGCGCTTCATGCGGAGCTGGTCGGGCTCATCGCGCGCAATCGTCACATGGGCGCGGCGGCGGTCGGTGCCACCGAAGCTGCGATCTATCGCGGGCAGCGCGCGGTCGCTGTCGGCTTTGCCGATCGAGTTGGCACCGTCGGCCAGGCCCTCGGTGATCTCACCGACAGCCTCGATCCCTCACGTCCTCGTCTGGCCCAACCGCGCGGCAGCGCCGCCGCGTCCCCACAACTGCAAAGGAGAACATCCGCCATGACCACCGAGACGACCACGAATGTGCCTCCCGATCCTGATCCGGCAGAGGCGCCCGAGACACCTGAAATCGATCCGGTCTCGCCCGCGCAGCCGGCCGCGGTCCTGGAGCCGGCGCCAGAACAGCCTGCCGCAGCGGCGGCTCCTTCCGCTGACACGGCCGAGCGACTGCGCGCCGAGTACGCCGAGATCGCCGCCATCGCGGCACAGGCCGGCCGTCTCGGCGTCACCATCGATGCGGCGGACGCCATGGCCAAGAGGATCAGCCCGGAGGCGCTGCGTCGCTCGGTGCTCGACGCACTCAGCCAGCGTGCCGAGGCGAGCGCCGTGGTTGCCGCGGCGCCACAGGCGCCTGCCGCTGGCGACAGCCCCATCGTCCGCCGCGCTCGCGAGCGCGCCGCATCCGCCAACCGCAACGCATGAGGAGGTGACCCATGCCTGTGCTGACCATGCCGCCCACGCTGGGCGATCTTCTCAAGTACGAGCTCAATGCGAGCTACTGCCGCGAGACCGTCACGCTCAAGGCCGGAACGAGCTACGCGCTCGGCTCCGTGCTTGGGCGGATCACCGCCTCGGGCAAGTACCGCTTGTCGCCCGACGCCGAGGTCGTCGGCGACGAGGGTGCGGAGGTCGCCGCTGCCGTCCTGATCGAAGCGGTCGACGCCACGGCCGGCGACAGGGATGGCCTCGTCGTCGCCCGCGGGCCCGCGATCGTCTCCAAGGCGGCGCTCGTCTTCGATGCCTCCGTCGATGACGCGGCCAAGACGGCCGCCAAGCACGCCGAGCTCAGCGCTGCCGGCATCGTGCCGCGCGACACCGCCTGATCCCAGCTTACTGCCGACCCACGACTGGCTCCCAGGCGTCCGCTTCGCGGCCTTTTTCATGCCCGTTCCAGCCCAAGGAGACCCGACCCCATGGTCGCCATGATCAACCCGTTCGACGCGGGCGGCTACTCGCTCACCGAGATGACCCAGGCCATCAACATCCTGCCCAACGTCTACACCCGGATCGGGCAGATGGGCCTGTTCCGCTTCGAGGGCGTGACCCAGCGCTCGGTCGTCATCGAGCAGGCCGAGGGCGTGCTGAACCTCCTGCCGACCGTGCCGCTCGGTGGCCCGGCCACCGTCGCCAATCGCGACACGCGCTCCATGCGCTCCTTCACGGTGCCGTGGATCCCGCACGACGACGTGATCACGCCGCAGGACATCCAGGGCGTGCGCGGCTTCGGCGTGGCCGACGCCGCCGATCCGCTCGCCACCGTCATGGAGCGCAAGCTCACCCGCATGCGCGTGAAGCACGCGCAGACCCGCGAGTACATGGAGGTCAACGCGCTCCGCGGCATCGTCAAGGACGGCGCCGGCACCACGCTCTACAACTACTTCACCGAGTTCGGGCTGGCGCAGCTGGAGACCGACTTCGTGCTCGGCACTCCCGGCACCCAGGTTCAGGGCAAGGTGCGCGACGTGCTGCGCAAGGTCGAGACCGAGCTCAAGGGCGAGACCATGACCGGCGTGCTGGCGCTCGTCAGCCCTGAGTTCTTCGACAAGCTGATCGGCCACGCCAAGGTCGAGGAGGCCTACAAGTACTACTCCTCGACCGGGGCCCAGCCGCTGCGCGAGGACACCCGCCGGCGCTTCCCCTTCGCCGGCATCCTGTTCGAGGAGTACAACGCCACCGTCACGCTCTCGACGGGCGCCACCGAGACGCTGATCCCGGCCGGCGAGGGCATCGCGTTCCCGCTCGGCACGCTCGATACCTTCGTCACCTACGGCGCGCCCGCCAACCTGATCGAGACGGTCAACACGGTCGGCCTGCCGATCTACGCGCGGCAGATCGCCCGCCCCGACGGCAGCGCCATCGAGGTCAAGACCGAGGCCTCGATCCTGCCGGTCAACAAGCGCCCGCGGCTCGCGGTGCGCATCTTTTCCAGCAACTGAGCATGAGCATCTTGGCGGAGGCGATCGACGACCTCTTCGGCGATCCCAACCTCGCGCGGGATGCCGTCTGGCGGGTGGGCGGCACGGGCGCGCCGATGACGGTGCGGATCGTCCTGCGCCAGCCGGACCATATCGGAGGCTTCGGCGAGACGCGCCTGCTCGCCGCCACCACCGTGATCGACGTGCGCACGGTCGAGGTGCCGGAGCTGGCAGAGGGCGATAGTTTCGAGATCGGCGGCGAGACCTTCGTGGTGCAAGGCGAGCCGGTGCGCGACGGCGAGCGTCTCGTCTGGACGGCGGAGCTGAGGCCGGCATGAAGCTGTCGGCTGAGATCATCGGCGACCTCGGCCGCATCATGGCCGAGGAGGTCAAGGCCGCCGAGCGAGCCGCGACCACCGGTGTTCGCGAGGCGGCCGACGGGCTCAAGAACGAGCTCCGGGCGCAGGTCACGAGCGCCGGGCTCGGGCCGCGCCTTGCCCGGACGTGGCGCGCCGAGACTTTCCCCAAGGGGCAGAACAGCATCCGCGCCGCAGGCCTCGTCTGGTCGAAGGCGCCTGGCATCATCCGCATCTATGAGGACGGCGCCACGATCCGCTCGACCAGGGGCTTCTTTCTGGCGATCCCGACCGAGGCGGCCGGACGTCATGGCGATGGTGGTCGGAAGATCACGCCGGGCGGCTGGGAGCGGCGCACGGGCCAGCGCCTGCGCTTCGTGTATCGGCGCCATGCGCCCTCGCTGCTCGTGGCCGACAACATGCGCGCCCGCACCGGCAAGCGCGGCGGCTTCGCGCGTGCAAGCGCCGCGGCCCTGCGCAGCGGGCGCGGGCTGGTGACCGTGCCGATCTTCATCCTGGTGCCGCAGGTGACATTCAGGAAGCGGCTCGACGTTGCAGGCGCCGCGCTCCGCTCGCAGGAGCGCTTGCCCGGCCTCGTCGTCCGCAGCTGGTTCTCCGGCGACGGAGGGAGCCGCTGATGTCCCGCCGTGAAGACATTCTCGCAGCGCTCGTTGCGATGCTCGACAGTGCTCTTGCCGCGAAGGTCCGCCGCAATGAGGTCCTGCCCGAGAAGGTGCCGGCGGAGGGGCTCGTGATCCTGCGCGATGGCGATCCCGGCGAGCCGGATGTGACGCTCAACCCGCGCACCGAGTTCTACGCGCACCGGGTCGAGATCGAGGCCTATATGCCGCGCGATTCGGTTGGCGGCGGTGAGGCTGCCCTCGATGCGCTGCTCGGTGCTATCGGATCGGCACTCAAGGTTGATCCCGCGCTCGGCGGTCTCGCTGAGAACCTGACGCCGTCGGCGCCCGAGACCGGCGCGCTCGCCATCGAGGGCGCAGCCCCGATCCTGACCGCCCGGCTCGTCGTCACCGTCGAGTACCTGGTGAGCTGTCCTTTGGCATGAGCGGGGGGACATGGTCGACCTGCGAGACGACCGTCATTCTGCAAAGACTGCGAGGTTCTCAAGTGTCGAATTCAATCCTGCGTCGTGATCCTCCTTGCATATGCCCTCGGGCACATCTTCGCAAAGTATGGTGACTTTGGTCCCTCCCAGGACAGGAGTCAGTGACCACGTCACTCTCATGGTGCCCGCGAAGGCAGGATCATCGGACTCGAATTCGACCAGTTGAACAACACGTTCGCTTGGCACCAATGTCAGAAACCGTCCGCTGACTACATCGGAGTTTCCGGAGGTCTTGCCGGGGGTTGAATGATCCGATTCCTCATAGGTGAGGACTATTCGGTAAGCTCCGCCCTCTCGTGGATCGAAAACTTCAATATGCCCCTTGACCTGCTCCCCCACTTCCCTCCGGCTATGAGTAGAGCCTGCCCGATTGAAGCCCGATGTGGGCGGTAGTGACAAGATGGGCCGGGGCATGCCCCGGCCCATCTTGTTTGGCGGCCCTTGCGGCCTCTGCCGGCGTGGCGCCGCCGAGGCTCGAGTGGGGCCGCACGTGGTTGTAGTCGTCCTTCCACGCCGCCAGGACCGCCCGCGCGTGGGCGAGCGACGTGAACAGCGTCTCGTTGAGGCACTCGTCGCGGAGCCGGCCGTTGAAGCTCTCGACGAAGGCGTTCTGCGTCGGCTTGCCCGGCGCGATGTAGTGCCAGCCCACCTGGCGCTCCTGAGACCAGCGCAGGATCGCCGTGCTGGTCAGTTCCGTCCCGTTGTTGGAAACCACCGTCGCCGGCCTCGTCCGCCCAACCATCAAGGCATCCAGTTCCCGCGCCACCCGAGCCCCGGACAGCGAGGTGTCGGCGACCAGCGCCAGGCACTCGCGGGTGAAGTCGTCGACCACCGACAGGATCCGGAAGCGCCGGCCGTCGTGGAAGGCATCGGAGACGAAGTCCAGCGACCACCGCTGGTTCGGCCCCGTGGGCAGCATCATCGGCGCCCGCGTGCCGAGCGCGCGCTTGCGCCCTCCGCGTCGGCGCACCGTGAGCTTCTCCTCGCGGTACAGCCGCAGCAGCTTCTTGTGGTTCATGACGATCCCCTCGCGGGCCAGCAGCAGGCCCAGCCGCCGGTAGCCGAAGCGGCGGCGCTCGGCCGCCAGCTCCCGCAGACGGTGGCGGATGCTCTCGTCCCTTGGCCGTTTCGCCTGGTAGCGCACCGACGAACGGTCCACCTCCAGCACCACACACGCCCGCCGCTCGCTCACCCCGTGCGCCTCGCGCAGATGAGCCACGGCCACTCTCATCGCCGCGGGCGTCACCATTTTTTTGTCGCAATGTCCTTGAGCATCGCGTTGTCGAGGATCGCCTCGGCCAGCAGCTTCTTGAGCCGCGTGTTCTCTTCCTCGAGCGCCTTCAGCCGCTTGGCGTCCGATACCTCAAGGCCGCCGAACTTCGACTTCCACTTGTAGAACGTGGCTTCGCTGATCCCGTGGCGGCGGCACACATCAGCCGTCTTGGCCCCGGCCTCGTGCTCCTTCAGCACGCCTATGATCTGCTCTTCCGTGAACCGGCTGCGTCGCATTCCCCGTCTCCCCTGATGCGGGAGACTCTACCTCAAAATGGGGGAGTTCTCGGGGGGCAGGTCACCCTTCATGCCTTTCGGTGGGAGCCACGACACGAGCGATCTTGGATCGAGAAACGCCCGATAGATCGTTTGCGGCGATGCCGCGATGACTCTTGAAGCAGAGTCAATTCTTTTCCTGCTGGGCTCCCTCTTCATTACTCGGTCTCCATAAGAGCCACGATTACACGTCGGGACTCTTCTGGTGTGAAGTCGGACCTCGCACATCCTAGACGACACCCATCAATAGCACGGAGTTCCTCATGTCCAAGGTGCGCGCCTACGGCGCGGACGCCACGCTCAAGGCTTGCCGCGAGGCGGCCTACGGTGTGGCGCCGCTCTCCGGCTACCGGAGCCTCGATTTCAAATCGACCGACCTGTCCTCGGCCCAGCCGCTCGGCGACGACCCGCTGCTCGGGCGCGGTCGCAACGCCCAGGACCCCTATCGCGGCCTCATCACCGACGAGGGTCAGATCGAGATCCCGTTCGATCTCCGCGGCACCGGCTTCTGGCTCACCGGCCTGTTCGGCGACCCGGTGACGACCGCGGTCGAAGCGAGCGGCTCGATCGCCTTCGCCTCCAACCCGTCGCCCGGCGACACCATCACGCTGAACGGCACGGTGTGGACCTTCGTGTCGGGTCCGGCCTCCGGCAACGAGACCGAGATCCAGGGGACGGTGACGCAGACCGTCGACCAGCTGGTCGCCGACCTCAACGCCTCGGCCGATGCGGAGGTGTCGAAGTGCACCTACTCCCGGCCGACCGGCACCCAGACGCTGGCGATCGAGTTCGACACGGCAGGGCCGATGGGCAACAGCTTCACCATCGCGGCTTCGGCGGCGACCGTATCTGGCCCGACTCTCACCGGCGGCGGCCATGCCCATGTCTGGGAGAGTGGCGCCGACGACATCCCGAGCTACACGATCGAGATCGGCCACCCGAAGCTGGTGACGCCCGTCTTCTTCCGCCACCTCGGCACGGTGATGGAGAGCCTCAACTTCGAGATGGGCCAGGAAGGCCCGGCGAACGCCCGCCTCCAGCTCGTGGCGCAGGGCGAAGAGAAGTTCGCCGCCACGATCGACGCGAGCCCGGACGCCTACTCGCTGCGTCGGTTCAGCCAGGGACGCGGCTTCATCCGCCGCGGCGGCTCCGCGCTCGCCGGCGTCACGGGCGGCAGCCTTACCTTCTCGAACAATCTGGAGCGGGTGCGGGTGATCCGCGAGGACGGCAAGATCGAGGCGGCCGATCCCACCTTCGCGTCCGCCGAGGGCTCGATGTCGGTGCGCTTCGACGGCGCCACGCTGGTGGCCGAGGCCACCGACGGCGATCCGGTCGCCCTCGAATACGGGTTCACCTTCCCGGAAGGCTATGCGCTCCGCTTCGAGCTGCCGCGGGTCTTCCTGCCCAAGCCCAAATACGCCGTCTCCGGCCCCGGCGGGGTGGAGGCGAGCTTCGACTGGCGCGCCGCCTTCGACGACAGCGAAGGCACCATGCTGCGCGCGCACCTGCTGAACGACGTCACCAGCTACGCATAAGGAGCGGCCCCATGATTCGTCTCGATCTCTCCCGCGAGCCGCGCTGGCTCGATCTCGGCCACGGCGTGCGCCTGCGCGTCGGGCCGCTCACCACCGCACTCATGGCGGCCGCGCGCAGCGACCCGACCGTCACAAGTCTGCCGGAGGGGGCCTCGAACGAGACCATCGCCGTCGCCATGGCCAAGGCGCTGGCGCGGCTCGTGGTCGAGGACTGGGAGGGCGTCGGCGACGCCGATGGCAACCCGGTGCCGGTCACGCCGGAGGGGATCGACGCGCTCCTCGACATCCTGCCGCTCTTCGAGGCCTTCCAGCTGCGCTACGTCTCGAAGGGCCTGCTCCTGGAAGCGGAAAAAAACGCCTCCGCGCCCTCGCCGAGTGGCACTTCGGCGGGGGCGACCAGTACTGCCGATCCTGCCGCGGCGTCTGCAGCGAGTGCCCAGCCGTCCTGAGCCGGCCCATCACGATTGAGGGCTGGCAGGTCTGGGACCTCGCCCTGCGGCTCACGGGCCAGCTCCGCGTCATCCCCGGCGCGGTGTTGAGCCTCGACATGACCGCCGCACTCGCAGTGGCCGAGGCTTTGGGGCTCAACCCATTGGTCTGTGCGGAGCTCTTGCCCGAAATCGAGGGAATGATCGTCCGTGGGCTGAACGCACAGATCAGGGCTGAACAGCAAGAGGCGGGGAGCGCGTGAGCACGACAGGGAACGATAATGGCTGAGAAGCGCGTCTCCGTGCGCCTGGCCGTCGTCGGTGGCCGTGAGGTGCGCGCCGAGCTGCAGGGCATCGGCGATGCGGGCGAGAGCAGCATGCGGCGTCTGTCCCGCGAGATGGATGCCGCCAACAGCCGTGTCGCCGCCTTCTATCGCCGGCTGCAGATCGCCGCGGCCGCGGCCGCGGCCGCGTTCGCCGCCACCGCTGCGGCGATGATCCGCTCGGGCCTCCAGGTCATCGACAGCCAGGCAAAGCTCGCCGCCTCGCTCGGCACGACGGTCGAGAGCATCCAGGTGCTGGAGCGTGCCGGCGATCTTGCCGGCGTCTCCATGGGCGAGATCGAGCAGGCGACGATCCAGCTGACCCGGCGCCTCAGCCAGGCAGCAGCGGGAACCGGGCCGGCGGTCGAGGCGCTGCAGCGCCTGCGGCTCACCGCAGAGGAGCTGCAGCGGCTTCCCCTCGATCAGCGCATCGCGGCGATCCAGGACGCTCTGGCGCGTTACGTGCCTGAAGCCGAGCGTGCGGCGGTCGCCTCCAAGCTCTTCGGCGACCGGGCCGCGCTCACCTTCTCGCGTATCGACACGGCGACGCTCCGGACGGCGACGCAGGACGTGCGGGACTTCGGGGTGGTGGTTTCGCAAGCCGACGCGGCCCAGATCGAGCGCACCAACGACGCGCTGTCGCGGCTCGGGCTGATCTGGCGCGGAATCTCCAACCAGCTTGCCGTGGCGGCAGCGCCGGCCCTCGAAGCCGTCGCCGATGCGCTCGCGGCGATAGCGCGCACGACCGGACCGCTCGGCCGGGCGATCCAGCTGCTCTTCGAGAACATCGGTCGGCTTGCCTTGATCGCTGCAGCCTTCGTCGGCCTGATGGCCGGGCGCTTCGTCGCCAGCATGGTGGTGGCGGCCGTCTCGGTCCGTGGTCTCGCCACCGCGCTGGTCTTCCTGCGCGGCGCGATCATTCGCACGGGCATCGGCGCGCTGGTCGTGGCGGCGGGCGAGCTGATCTACCAGTTCGGGCGGCTGGTGCAGGCGACCGGCGGGTTTGGCGCGGCGCTGAACCTCCTCGGCGACATCGCGCGCGAGGTCTGGGACCGGATCGGTCTGCTCGCCGAGGTTCTCAAGGGTCGGATCGCCGCTGCTTGGCTCGGGATACAGACGGGCGTGGCGGATGCCTTGCAGGGCGCGCTCGAAGCCGTCATCGGCTTCGGCAACCGGGCCGTCAACACCTTCCAGGGTGCCTTCGACGCCATAGTGGCGATCTGGAGCCGCTTGCCGGCAGCGATCGGCGATTTCGCGATCCGGGCGGCCAATGCGCTGATCGCCGCCGTCGAATGGATGCTGAACGGCGCCACGCGCGGCATCAACGGCCTGGTGCAGGGGATCAGCACCGCGCTTTCAGCGATCGGCATCGAGACTGAGATCAGGCTCGTTCCGGACATCAATCTCGGCCGCATCGAGAACCAGTTCGCGGGCGCGGCCGAGCGCGCGGGGGAAGTGGCACGCGATGCCTTTGCCGCCGCCTTCGAGACGGACGCCTTTCGCGTTCCCGATCTCGGACTCACCGAGTTCGCCGACGATGCCCGCCGCGCTGCCGACAGTGCCCGCGCCACAGCGGATGCGATGAGTGAGCTGGCCGGGGCGCCGCTCGCCTCCGTCGCAGCCCTTCGCGAAGCGATGACGGGCGCCACGACCGAGATCGACAATGCCGCGACCGCTACCGAGCGCCTCGACACCGCCTTCGACGCGATCAGCGGGGCTGGCGAGGACGCCGGCGGCGCTACCCGCGGCGCGGGGTCTGCCGGCCGGGCCGCCGCGGCCAGCCGGGAGGCAGGCAAGGAGATCAAGGATGCAGCGGCGCAGGCGGCGACCGGCTGGGCGGCCGTCCGCGATGAGCTCGCGCGCTACGCCAGCGAGGCGATGGACTGGGGCAAAGGCCTCGGCAATGCGCTGGTCGGCGCCTTCCGCAGCGCCGAGGACGCGATCGCCAAGTTTGTCACCACCGGCAAGCTCGACTTCAAGGCGCTCGCCGACAGCATCCTCGCCGACATCACGCGGATCGCCGTGCGCTCGGCGATCCTCGGGCCCCTCGCCAACGCGCTGGCCGGCGGAGGTGGTCTCCTCGGCGGCCTGTTCGGCGGCGGCGGCGGCATCCTGTCCGGGATCTTCCATGCCGGCGGGATGGTCGGCGCTCCCGCACCCCAGCGCCTCGTCCCGGCGCTCGCCTTTGTCGGTGCGCCGCGCATGCATAGCGGTGGTATGGCGGGGCTCCGCCCGGACGAGGTGCCGGCCATCCTGCAGCGCGGCGAGATGGTCCTCTCTCGCGCCCAGGTCGCCGCCATGGGCTCGGCCCGCGACACCCGTCCGCCGGTCAGTGTCGTGATGAATATCTCGACGCCTGACGCAAATAGCTTCCGCTACGCCCAGGGCCAGATCGCGGCCGACGCCGCGCGCGCCATCGAGCGGGCGCGGCGTAATCTCTGACGGCTCACCACGATGACCGGTTTCCACGAGGTGCAGTTCCCGTCCGACATCTCCTACGGGGCCTCGGGCGGCCCGGGCTACTCGACCACGGTGGTCACCACGGTCTCGGGCCACGAGCGGCGCAATGCGAACTGGGCGCAGGCGCGGGGGCGCTGGAACGTCGCGCACGGCCTCAAGAAGCGCGAGCAGGTGGCGGCCCTGATCGCCTTCTTCCGCGCGCGCAAGGGCCGCGCCTACGGCTTCCGCTTCAAGGACTGGACCGACTTCCAGGCCTTCGCGCAGGTCATCGGAGTCGGCGATGGCACGGCCAAGACCTTCCAGCTGGTCAAGCATTATCCCAGCGGCGGCGAGATCGAGACGCGCGTCATCACCAAGCCCGTCGCCGGCACGGTGAAGGTCTACCGCGACGGCGTCGAGGCGGCCTCGGGCTGGACCGTGAACACGGCGACCGGCCTCGTCACCTTCACCACCGCGCCCGCCTCCGGCGTGCAAGTGACGGCGGACTTCGAGTTCGACGTGCCGGTGCGCTTCGACAGCGACCAGATGGACATCACCATCGAGACCTACCAGCTCGGCAGCTGGGGGCAGATCATCATCCTCGAGGTCCGGCCATGAAGTCGGTTTCCGCGGCGCTTGCGGCCCATCTCGCCGGGCCGGTGACGACGCTCGCCACCTGCTGGCGCATCACGCGGGTCGACGGAAAGGAGTTCTTCTTCACCGATCATGACCGCGACCTCGTCTTCGAGGGCCACGTCTACAGGGCGAGCTCGGGCTACTCGCGCACCGCGATCGCCAACGACGCGAGCCTCGGTGTCGACAACCTCGACGTCGAGGGCGTGTTCGATTCCGAGGCGATCACCGAGGAGGAGCTGCGCGCGGGACTGTTCGACCAGGCCGAGGTGCGCATCTTCCTCGTCAACTGGTCCGACTCGTCGATGGGGGCGCTTCGCATGCGCCGCGGCTGGTTCGGCGAGGTGGTGCTGACCGAGCAGGGCGTCTTCCGCACCGAGCTGCGTGGGCTGGCACAGGCACTCTCCCAGCGCATCGGCGAGCTCTACAGCCCGGAATGCCGGGCCGACCTCGGCGACCACCGCTGCAAGGTGCCGATCCATCCGCCGGTGGTCGCACGCGAGACGGCCTATGCGCTGGGCGACCATGTGCGCGTCGCAACCGGGTCGGGCAGCGGCTCGGAGGTCTACGAGGACCGCATCTATGCTTGCGTCGTCGCCGGCACGACCGCGCCAGATCAGCCCGCCTACGACACGACCGTCGGCCAGCAGACCGCGGATGGCAGCGCCGTCTTCGAGGCGATGGAGGCCTGGAGCCGTGCGGGTGCCGTTATGAGTGTCGTCGATCGCGCGATCTTCACCGCCTCGATTGACGAGGCGCGTGCGGCTGACGGCTGGTTCGCGGGTGGCGTTCTGACCTGGGAGAGCGGCCCCAACGCCGGCCGCTCCATCGAGGTGAAGGACTGGACGCAGTCCACCGGCCAGGTCGAGCTCTTCCTGCCCATGGGCTACGCGATCGGTGTCAGCGACGTGTTCCGCATCCATCCGGGCTGCGACAAGCGTCTCGACACCTGCATCGCCCGCTTCTCCAACGTCCTCAACTTCCGCGGCGAGCCCTACGTGCCGGGGCAGGACGCCATGATGAGCTACCCCGATGCCCGCTGAGATCGTCACGTCTGACCGCATCGTCGCGGAGGCGCGGAGCTGGCTCGGCGTGCCCTGGCGGCACCAGGGACGGAGCCGCGCCGGCATCGACTGCGTCGGCCTCGTGGTGCAGGTCGCGCGTGCGCTCGATCTCGCGGACTACGACCACACCGCCTATGGCCGCCGCGCCCAGGGTCAGGGCTTCGTCGAGCACTTCCGCGCCAACATGGACGGCATCGCCATTTCCGCTGCGCAGCCGGGCGACGTCCTCGTCTTCGCCGACCAGGCCTATCCCTGCCACTGCGGTTTTCTCTCCGAGCGGCTGGGGCATGCGCATCTCATCCACGCCCATGCGCTCCGGCGCAAGGTGATCGAGGAGCCCTACGCCGGCGAGTGGCTCGCCAAGATCAAGTTCGCCTTCCGCTTCCGCCCTCCGGTCCCTGACGTCTGATCTCCGAAGATGGCTATCCTCGTTGCAGTGGGCGGGGCCGCGCTCGGCTCCGCCATCGGTGTCGGCTGGCAGGCCGGCTGGCTGGTGGGCTCGGTGGTCGGCAGCCTGCTCTTTCCGGCCAAGGGCCAGAACGTCACCACCGAGGGCCCGCGGCTCGGCGATCTCACCGTGTCGTCCTCCGCCTATGGGGCGTCCATCCCCATCGGCTACGGCACGCTCCGCATGGCCGGCAACATGATCTGGTCGTCGGGAATCCGCGAGCAGCAGAACGTGACCCGTACCCGGTCGGGCGGCAAGGGCGGCGGGCGCAGCACCCAGACCTCGATCACCTACTCCTACTTCGCGTCCTTCGCGCTGAGCTTCGGCGAGGGGCCGGCGGAGGACGTGCTCAGGATCTGGGCCGACGGCAAGCTGATCTATGACAAGACCGGATCGAGCCCGGACGTCGCCAAGCCCAGCCTGCGCTTCCGCTTCTATCCGGGCAACGAGACCCAGCTGCCCGACCCGCTGATCGAGGCCCAGGTCGGCGCCGGCCGTGCGCCGGCGCATCGCGGGCTCTGCCTGATCGTCTTCGAGGACCTGGCGCTCGCCGACTACGGCAATCGCATCCCCAACATCACCGCCGAGATCACCTATCGGCGCGCCGTTGAGCAGCCCTATCAGCTCCTCGACTTCATCACCACGGCCGAAGGCGGCCACTTCGACTCCTATCAGATCGACGAGCTCGCGATCGACTGGCGCCGCGGCTACGGCTACTTCCTGCGAAGCAACGTCAACGCGGCCGCCGCCGGCATCCGCCGCTTCAATCTGCGCACCATGAAGGAGGACCGCCAGGCGCGGATGACGGACGTGACCAGCGTCACGCCCAACAACTTCCCCGGCACGCTGTTCTGCGGCGAGGACGGCCACCTCTACATGACCGTCGGCAGTGGCAACTCGCGGCCGATCATCCGGGTCGAGCCGAATGCGCTGAAGGAAGTGGGCCGCTTCGGCTTCACCAGCACCGGCCTTTCCAACACCACGACCCGCTTCGTGACGACGACCTGGATGGGGATGATCTCGGCCTATGGGCCGTCCGGCCGCGTGGACTTCCTGTTGACCGGCTCTCTCTTCGACGATGTTGGTCTCTTGCGCGCCGACACCATGAGTTACGTCTGGGGCGCGGGCCAGAGCCTGACCGAGCCGCGCGTGCGCGGAGTGATCGGTGGCGCCGTAGGTGAAGGGTCCGGCGATGGCTGGCTGCTCGGCAGCGGCACCAGCACGAACCACGGGAGCCTCGGGCTCTATCGCATCCGGGTCTCGGCGCTTGCGCAGTACGATGCGCTGACTGGGCAATCGCTCGGCGTCACCTTCGAGAAGCTGGCGACCTTCAGCCCGGGCGAGATCGAACCTGGCGCGACGGGGTTCTACAGCGATGCCGGCGGTCTGACCTACGACGCCACGGACGACAGCGTCATCTTCCAGATCACGATATCGAACGGCGGCTCGGCCGGGACGATCTACACGATCAAGTGGCGCGCCGATGCTGGCATCGTCTGGAAGACGGCGGTCCCGCAAAAGATCAACTATGAAGGCCCGTTCTTCGGCCAGAGCCGCCTCAAAGGCCAGCGCTGGACCCTGATGCGCTCTCGGCGCGTCGTCCAGCTCGACACCGCCACCGGCGCCGTCGCCCTCGATGAGCTCTGGCCGCATGCGGTGAGCGAGCAGGGGGCGCAGGTCTACGATGCGGTGACCGACACGCATCTCGTGCGCAGTGCCAACGGCTGGGCGCGGCTCTTCCTCAACCGCGGTGGTGGCGAGGGCGAGGCGCTGTCGGCCATCGTCGCCGACCTCTGCGCGCGCGCTGGCCTCGGGCTCGCCGACATCGACGTGGCCGATCTCACGCCGTCCGTGCCCGGCTATGTGATCGGCCGGCAGACGACCGTGCGCGGCGCCATCGAGCCGCTGGCGCAGGCCTACTTCTTCGACGCCGCCGAGAGCGACGACACCTTGCGCTTCCGCACCCGCGGGCGCGCGCCGGCCGCGACCATCGGCGCCGAGCTCCTGGTGCCGCTCGACGAGCGCACCGGCGAGGGCTGGCGCGAGCGCCGCACCCAGGAGGTGGAGCTGCCCGAGCGCATCAGCGTCGTCTACATGGACCGCGACGCCGACTACCAGCAGGGCACGCAGAGCGAGAAGCGCGCCTCGCTGCCGCTCGCCACCATGCACTCGCGCAACCAGGCGAGCCTCGAGCTGGCGCTTGCCATCGACGCCACCACCGCCAAGCGCATCGCCGCCAAGACCCTCTACAGCGCCTGGATCGAGCGCAGCGCCTATGAGGCCGAGCTGCCGCCCGACTGGCTGCGCCTCGACCCGACGGACGTGGTGGATGTGATCTTTGCGACGGGATCGGCGTTCCGGACACGGATCACGCGGCTCGATGTCGGCGCCGACTTCTCGCTGGCGCTGAAGGGCGTGTCGGAGACGGCCGCCACCTACGTCTCCACCATCGCGGCCGACGGCGGGGCCGGCCGGCCGCCACAGGTGATCGGGGCCGAAGCGGCCACGCGGCTGATCCTGCCCGACCTGCCGCTCCTGCGCGATGTTGACGACGCGGGCGGCGCGGGCTCGCGGGCTTACTACCTGATGGCAGGGTTCGGCAGCCCGGGCTGGCCGGGCGCTGCCCTCTATCGTAGTCCGGACGGCTCCGCCTGGGCGCAGGTCGGACGTGCCCTGAGCGAGGCAGCCTGGGGCGCCACCGCCAACGCGCTCGGTTCCCCGCGCTCGCCCTTCGGCACGGACGATGAGAACAGCCTCACCGTCTTCATGACCACGGGCGGCGATCGCCTGGAGAGCGTGACCCAGGAGGCCCTCGTCAACGGCGCCAACGCCGCCCTTGTCCTCAAGCCCAATGGCGAGCCGGAGATCGTCCAGTTCCGCGAGGTCACGCTGAACCCGGACGGCTCCTACACGCTTCGAGGCCTCCTGCGCGGCCGGCGCGGCACGGACATCTTCGTCGACGGCCATGCGGCGGGCGAGCTCTTCGTGCTCCTGGATCCCGATGATGTCGAGACCCTCGTCGTCGCACTCGGCGATCTCGATTTGCCGCGCTCCTGGCGGGCGGTCGGGTTCGGCACACTGTTCGAGGACGCCGAGACGCTGGTCCAGAGCCACACCGGGCGGGACCTCAAGCCCTACGCGCCTTGGAACACGCGCGCGGTGAAGAGTGGCAGCCCGGAGAACATCACCCTGTCCTGGGTCCGCCGCACCCGCATCGGCGGCGAGCTCAAGGACGGCACCGGCACGGTGCCGCTCGGGGAAGCCAGCGAATCTTATGAGGTCGATATCCTCGACGGTCCCGGCGGCACGGTGCTCCGGACGCTCACTTCGGCGAGCCCGAGCGCCGTCTACGCCAACGCCGACATCCTCGCCGACTTCGGCGCCGTGCCAGCCACCCTGTCCGTCGCCGTCTACCAGCTGAGCGCGGTCGCCGGCCGCGGCTTTCCGCGCGCCGTTACCCTGGAGATCACCTGATGCCGAGCCCCAACCTCTCGATCACCCATGTCGCGGCCGCGCAGAACCAGAAGGAGGTCACGATCAACGACGCGGTCGACGCCCTCGACAGCGCCATGAACCGAGCACTGTCGCTGGCGATGGCCGATGCCAACGTGACGCTCACGGCCGATCAGGCAAACCGGAACGGCCTCATTGTCCTGACCGGCACGCTGACGGCCTCGCGCGTCCTGACGCTGCCGGCCAACCATCGCCGGCTCGCCATCCGCAACGCCACGAGCGGTGGCCAGGAGGTCCGCGCCAAGTATCCGGGCTCGGGCGCCGAGGTCATCATCGTGCCCGGCGCAACCGTGCTGGTGCAGGGCAACGGCAGCGATCTCTTCGGGGTCGGCGGCGGCGCCGGCGCACTCAACGACCTGACCGACGTCGCGGCCGGTGCTGCCGTCGCCAGCGACGTACTCCAGTTTGATGGCGCGCTTTGGGGTGCGACGGGCGTCGGCATCTTCCAGCGCGCTCTGCTGCCCTTCCGGGGCGCGCTCGTACGGCGGACCGCGAACTTCAGCGTCTCGACGACCGGCGCCTATGTTCCGATCCCCTGGCAGAGCGCCGTCTACGACAGTGACGCGCTCTGGGACGCCGGCCAGCCGACGCGGCTCACGGTCCCGGCTGGGGTGACCAAGGTCCGGCTCACGGGCAACATCGAGTGGCAGACCTCGCCAACGAGCCAACTGGTCGAGATCCGCATGAACGGCGGCGCCGTGGTCGGTGGCGGCTCCTTCATCGTCCGTGGCGACAGCGGCTACAGCAATCAGATGCGGAACATCGCGAGCGCGGTCCTGCCGGTCGTCGCCGGCGATTGGTTTGAGCTTGCGGTGTTCGTCAGCGCCTCGGGTGAGCTCCGGAGCCTGGAGCGCACCTGGTTCGCGCTCGAAGTGGTCGAGACGGAGGACGCGGCCGATCCGCCGGCGGACTTCGCCTTCGCGAAGGCGGGCGCGCCCGCCGCCTCGGAGGTGCTGCTGCGCACGGTCGTGGCCCGGCGCTCGCGGCTCAAGGTCGATCTTGCCGGCAGCCAAGGGACGGCCGGGGCCGCGGCCACCGCAGAGACGGACCTCGATGTCCAGCGCAACGGCGCGAGCATCGGCACCATCCGCTTTGCGGCGAGCGCCTCGGCCGCCGTCTTCATCGCCGCGAGCGAGACCGTCCTCGAACCGGGCGACCTCCTCGAGGTGGTCGCGCCCGCGAGCCCCGACGCCACGCTCGCCGACATCGCGATCACCCTCGCCGGGACGCTGGTGATCTGATCGGCAGTTTGAGAACCACGACGATGGAACAGAAACGGGACGGCGGCAGGCTGGTCAGTCTGCCGAGCGATGAGTTCGAGGCGCTTCTGGAGCGCGCCGCCGAGACCGGCGCCCGCCGTGCGTTGCATGAGGTGGGGCTCCAAGGTGAGGACGCCGCCCTCGACATCCGCGACCTGCGCTCGCTCATCGAGTGCATCCGCTTCGTGCGGCGCACCGCGGTCCAGACGGCGGTGCGACTCATCACCACCGGCATCTTGCTCGCGCTCCTCGCCGGCATCGCCATCAAGCTGAAGCTGTTCGGCAACGGCCCCTGACCGGGGCCTCTGATCGTCCACCCACCTGCCCGCTAATCGGCGGGCTTTTTTGTGCCCGGAGACCAGCCATGACGACGAGCTACTTCAATTACTGGCGTGACGTGCCGGCCGCCCGCTGGCGCTGGAAGAACTTCTCGCCAGCCGAGATCGCCTGCCGCGGCACAGGATCGCTGCGGATCCACGAGGAGGCGCTCGACAAGCTGCAGGCTCTTCGCGACCGGCTCGGCAAGCCGCTGATCGTCCGCTCGGCCTACCGCAGCCCGGCGCACAACCGCGCCGTCGGCGGAGCGCCACGCTCCAAGCACCTCGACGGCACGGCCTTCGACATCGCCATGACCAACCACGAGCCGGCCGCCTTCGAAGAGGCGGCCCGCGCGGTCGGCTTCAAGGGTTTTGGCTTCTACCCGCGCTCCGGCTTCATGCACATCGATCTCGGGCCCGCGCGGATGTGGGGCGAGCGCTTCCCGGTCCGCGAGACGGCCTTCGCCATGGAGACGCCTCCTGCGCGCGAGGTGCTCTCGACAAGCCGCACCCTGAAGGGCAGCGGTGCGGCTGGCGTCGCGACCATGGGCGCGGCCGGCGTCGAGGTGGCGCAGAACGTCCTCGCCGAAACACAATCGGCCATCCTGCCGCTCGTGCCCTACCTCGACACGCTGCGCTGGGTGTTCATCGCCGTGGCACTTGCCGGCATCGCGGTCGCGATCTACGCCCGCATCGACGACTGGAAGCGGGGGCGGCGATGATCGCGTCCCTGCTTGCCTGGATCGCCGCCAGCCCGTGGGCCCGTGCCGCGCTGCGATACGGCGCACTCGCCCTCACGATCCTCCTGTTCCTGCTGTCGATCCGCCGCGCCGGCGAGCGCGCCGGACGCCTAGCGGAACGTCTCGAAACCATGGAGAAGGCCAATGACGTGCAGCGCCAGATGCTGGACGCCGCAGCTCGCCGCCCTCGCGATCGCGACGAGCTTGCTGACCGCCTGCGCGACGGCCGGTTCTGACCCGCGCACCGTTGCCGTCTGTCCGCCCGTGGTGGAGTACAGCCGCGAGTTCCAGGCGCGGGCAGCCCACGAGCTCGATCTGCTGCCGGAGAGTTCGGCGATCGCCGAGATGCTGAGCGACTACGCCGTCATGCGGGAGCAGGCACGGGCGTGCCGTCATGGCCAATGACGATGTTTTGGTGGTAAGGAGAGTGAAAAATCATGCCTCCGACCGCAACAGGATAATGTCTACGTGTCGATGACCGACTTGGTCGCTTTGAGACAGGCACTGAAGCAGCGTCTTGACGATTTGCGCCAGTCGATCGACAGCACGGCGGACAGCCGCAAGCCGGTCGAACTCGATCAGGCATCGGTCGGCCGGCTGTCCCGCATGGACGCCGTGCAGATGCAAGCCATGGCCCAAGCGGCCGAACGCATGCGCGGCCGGGAGATCGAGCGCATCAAGGCGACCCTCAAGCGAATCGACGATGGCGATTTCGGCTATTGCATCGCCTGTGGGGAGGAAATTGCGCCCAAGCAGTTGGCGATCGACCCGACGATCCCGACCTGCATTCGCTGCGCTTCCGGGGCTGATCGTTGAATATCAATTGGTTATGAGATTTTTGAGGCCGGGTTCGACCCCGCCCGCGCATCGCGATGATGCATTGGTGCGCGAATCGAGGGCCATCCCTATGCCTAAGCTCGGCTGAAAACACTACAAAATGCTTTTTGAATCCGTTAGTTTCCGGGCGCTGCTTGGGCTTCCTCGGCCTTCATCGAAGCGCCCCGCCGCGATAGCGTTCGCAAGAGTCAGCGTCCGCGCACGGCACCACCGCCGGCCTCTCCTGCGGATGTGCACCACACATCAAGATTGAAACCCACCAGGTGATCCCGCTTGGCGGGTAAGGAAAGGCGGATGAATGACTGTCAATGAAGAAAAAGATGCAAACGTTCAGAATGAAGACGATTGGGATTCAATCTCTATGGCTCGGGTCCCATTCCGATCCGGCCGCGAGACACCCATGACGATCAGCTCGACGAGCCGTGCTGCGACGATGGCGCGGCGACCTGAAGATGGCGTGGGTGCACTCGATTCCCTTACCGCTAGGCATCGACGCCGAAGTTGTCGAAACCGTTCAGGAACTACAGCGGATCACCTGTTTGAATCGCTGTTTTGCCGAGGTCGGCGCGAACACCCTCTTCGTCCACTTCGAGGCCGTTGAGGACGCCATCACTTTTATGGACACATTTACTTTCCTGCTGGAGAGCATGAGCCGCGACGACGCCGCCATCACAGTACGGGATGAATTCGCCGGGGAGGTCGTCTGTTGAGCCGACGAACACGGGCAAAGCTGAAGAGCGGCATCAGCGATGAAACCATCGAGACTGTCCGCTCCTACCTGACGAGCTTTTCACGCGGACCGCATACCGTGGAACGCTTTGACGGAGCCGTCTCCATTTATTTCGCGGACCCGAGAGACCTCCGGCTGCTTCAGGATCAATTCGCTGACCTTGTAAAGGAGGTAACCGACCCATTCTGACAAATGAATTCAAGACGCAGGTCGCCCCGCCTATCGTGACGCCCACGTGGGCGCAACGGCGTACGTTTGCCATCATTTCCCACCCGGACGCGGGCAAGACGACGCTGACCGAAAAGCTGCTGCTGTTCGGCGGGGCGATTCGCATGGCGGGTCACGTCAAGGCCCGCGGCGAACGACGGCGCACGCAATCGGACTGGATGGAGATCGAGCGCGCCCGCGGTATTTCGATATCGAGCTCGGTGATGACCTTCGAGCGCGACGGCATCACCTTCAATCTGCTCGATACGCCGGGCCACCAGGACTTCAGCGAGGATACCTATCGGACGCTCACCGCCGTCGATTCGGCGATCATGGTCATCGACGCCGCTAAGGGCATCGAGAACCAGACGCGCAAGCTCTTCGAGGTGTGCCGGCTGCGCGACATCCCGATCATCACGTTCATCAACAAAGTCGACCGCGAAGGCCGCGATCCCTTCGAGCTTCTCGATGAAATCGAAAGCTCTCTGGCCCTCGATACCAGCCCGATGACCTGGCCGGTTGGCATGGGTGTCGACTTTCATGGCTGCTATGACTTACGCGGAAGGCGGTTCCTCACGTCGCAAGGCGGGCGCGGTGGGTCGTATCAGCAAACCATCGAATGCAGCGGCCTCGACGATTCCGAACTGGACCGACGTGTTCCGAGCTACATCCTCCAGCCCTTCCGGGAGAGCGGGGCGCTGGCATCTTCAGCTTATCAGGAACTCGATGTAGAGGCCTATCGGGCTGGTCACCTGACGCCGGTCTTCTTTGGCAGTGCCCTCAAGGACTATGCCGTCGGCGAGCTGCTTCAGGCCTTGGCGGCAATCGCCCCGCCGCCTCGGACGCAGCCTGCCGAGCCGAGAGACGTCGCACCGGATGAGGACAAGGTCACGGGGTTCGTATTCAAGGTGCAGGCCAATATGGATCCCAACCACCGTGATCGCGTCGCTTTCTTCCGGCTCTGTTCCGGCCGTTTTCGCCGCGGCATGAAGTTGCGTCAGACTCGCACGGGGAAAGCTCTCTCGGTTCAAAATCCGATCTTCTTTTTCGCGCAGGAGCGCGAATTGGCGGACGAGGCACTGCCGGGCGACATCATCGGCATCCCGAACCACGGCACCTTGCGCGTGGGCGATGCCTTGACGGAAGGCGAGGACATCCGCTTCACCGGAATTCCCAATTTCGCTCCCGAGATCTTGCGCCGTGTTCGCCTGGACGATCCCATGCGCGCCAAGCAGCTTCGGCGCGCCCTGGAGGATCTGGCCGAAGAGGGGGTTACACAGGTCTTCAGGCCCATGATCGGCGCAAACTGGATCGTAGGCGTGGTCGGCCAGCTCCAGCTCGAGGTCCTCGCCTCCCGCATCGCGACCGAATACAAGATCGCAGTCGGCTTTGAGCCGGCGCCGTACGAGACCGCAAGATGGGTCGCAGGTGACGACCCCGCACAGGTCAAGCGGTTTATCGAGCGCCACCGCGGCAGCCTGGCGGAGGACCGCGACGATGCGCCGGTCTTCCTCGCCCGCAACGGTTGGGAGCTGAACCGAACCATCGAGGACTGGCCGGACCTTCGGTTTCTCAAGACCCTCGAGCGGGCCTGAAGCGGGCCGCGGGGCTACACAACAGCCGCGTGCCCTGCTATATGAATGCTGGAAGCAGTGCTTTCTCTAATGCCCTGGATGCTCCTTACGGCGTCGGGCACTAACCTCCCTTACAGAACCGGGAGGCGGGAAAGCCCCTGCGTAGCCGAACCGACGCGAGCGTTGAGGCATCCGATGGCCGCCGAGGCCGGGGAGGGCTCCAGCGTCTTGCCGGTCTGGCGAGCGGTGGGCCGCTCGTCCTATCGGCTGGCTGTGGGGTATCCCGGCCTCGCACGGCGGGAGGAGCCATCTCGGTTCCTTCGATCGTCTTGTGCCGCGCTCCGCATCGGCGAACGATGGGAGAGCGGATGGCCGTGGCCGATCGAATCACGAGAACGCTTGAACGACGCGGCGGACGGCCTGCGCTGTCGATGCGTGTCGCCAGGCTTGATCCTGTCGAACCGCAGGGCGAACGCAGCGATCGGGCGACGGGGCGATGAGCAAGAAAACAGCGCCAACGCCGTCGTTGCCTCTCGACGGCCTTGAGCCTGCGATGCAGCAGCAGGCCATCGTGGCGGCGCTTCGCGATCTGATCTGGCGGGTCGATCACGTTCGGTCACTTCTGGGGGGGATAAACCCTGAGGCAAACCCGCAGGAACTGATCGCTCTACTCGACACGAACGACGCGCGTGCGGCTCTCGGCCTCACGACCGTGCAAGTGGGCCGTGCAGCGGGAGAGAGAAGAAATGGCGCCGGAGAAGTTCGCGGATAGGTCGATTGACCTTTGCTCGCTCCAAGAGAAGGTCTTTGGGTGCGTCAACGTCATACACCGATCATGCCCTCTGTGCGGGGATGAAAACCGTGCCACGCCACCGAGCCGCTATTCGCTCGGCAGGTGGACGGTGAAGGCGTGTCGCAACTGCGGATTTACTTACATCGATTCGGCTCCGGAGTACGAAGCGCTTGTTCAACACGTGTCCTGGGAGAAGAGCTCTCAGATCGAGAAACAGTGGCGGGAGACGACTCGCACCGTCCAGCAAAGCATCAGCAAGAAAACTCGTTGGCGCATGCGTCTCCTCCCACGGAAGAACATGCCAGACATGCTCAAGCGTTACGCAGACCCGGGCAACGTAGTCGATCTCGGTTGCGGAGATGGCGGTCACCTCGAAGGGCTTGAGTCCTCCTTTATCCCGCACGGTATCGAGATCTCGCGGGAGGCCGCGATTAAGGCAAATGCCCGGTTCGACGCCAGCGGCGGACATGCCGTGAATGCACCCTGCCTGGAAGGATTGCGGGAATTTCCGGCCGAGTTCTTTACCGCTGCGACGCTGCGATCGTACTTGGAACACGAGTCGCGGCCGGCGGAGGTGCTCACCGAACTTCATCGAGTCCTGAAGCCCGGGGGTATCGCCGTTGTGAAGGTGCCGAACTTTGCGTCGCTGAACCGCCGCGTCATGGAGCGCCGCTGGTGCGGCTTCCGCCATCCGGATCACTTGAACTATTTCACCCCGGCTACGCTTCGCGCAATGGCTACAAAGAGCGGGTTTGAAGCCTGGTTCGGCCTGACATGGCGCATGCCCACCAGCGACAACATGTGGGCGCTTCTGCGAAGGCGTCTGGCTTCAGCTTGGCTGTTCATCATCCAAAGCCTCGGCGCTGGGCACGGCGTGGCTGAGATGGCACTGGCTTTCTAGGGACAAGGAGGAACAAATGACCGCCAAGGACATCAGGTTCGACGATGACGCCCGATCCCGTCTTATGCGGGGCGTGGAGATCCTCGCCGATGCTGTCAAGGTGACCATCGGCCCACGTGGCCGTAACGTTGTGCTGGAGAAGGGGTTCGGTGCGCCGCGCTCGACCAAGGACGGGGTCACGGTCGCCAAGGAAATCGAACTCGAAGACCGGTTCGAGAATATCGGCGCCCAGATGCTCCGCGTCGTGGCCGGGAAGGCCAACGACGAGGTCGGCGACGGAACGACGACGGCCATCGTCCTCGCCCAGGCGATCGCACGGGAAGGCATAAAGGCGGTCACAGTGGGCCTCGATCCGATGGAGGTGAAGCGTGGAATCGATGTGGCGGTCGCAGCGGCAGATGCCCACATCGGCGAGCTCTGCCGACCGGTCGATTCCCATGACGCCATCCAACAGGTTGGCTTGGTCGCCTCGAATGGTGACGAAGAGATCGCGGGGATGCTGGCGGACGCATTCGACCGAGTCGGTCGCGACGGCGTTATCACGGCAGAGGAAGCGCAGTCGCTTGAGACGAAGCTTGACGTCGTCGAAGGCATGAAGTTCGACCGCGGCTATATCTCGCCGCATTTCGTCACCGACGCGGAAAAGATGATCTGCGTGCTGGATCAGCCGCGGATTCTCCTGCATGAAGGAAAGATCGGCTCCCTTCAGCCGCTGCTTCCGATTCTGGAAGCCGTAGCCCGAGACGGCGCGTCGTTACTGATCGTCGCCGAGGATGTCGAAGGCGAGGCATTGGCCACGCTGATCGTCAACAAGCTGCGGGGCGGTCTCAAGATCGCCGCCGCAAAGGCGCCTGGCTTCGGCGACCGGCGCAACGCGCTGATGGACGATATCGCCGCGCTTACCGGCACGGTCGTCGTGCGTGACGAGCTCGGGATCAAGCTCGACTCGCTGGCGCTCGACCAGCTTGGCCGCGCCGCACGGGCGAACGTAACGAAGGACGACACCATTCTTGTGGGCGCGAAGGGGCACGAGGACGCCATCTCGGCCCGGGTGGCACAGATCCGCGCAGAGCTCGAGAACGCGACGTCGGACTACGACCGCGAGAAGCTCGAAGAGCGGCTGGCCGCCTTGTCAGGCGGCGTCGCGGTTATCCGCGTCGGCGGCACGAGCGAATCTCAGGTAAAGGAGCGCAAGGACCGCGTGGATGACGCTGTAAACGCGGTACGCGCCGCCATTGCGGAAGGCGTCGTACCGGGCGGCGGTGTCGCCCTGCTTGACGCGGTCAAGGCGCTCGAGCGGCTCAAGCCGGCAAGCCGGGAGCAGAGGGTCGGCATCGCGGCCGTCAAGCGTGCACTTGAAGCTCCGCTTCGGCAGATCGCGGAAAACGCCGGGCTGCCGGGCTCGTGGATCGTCGCCCAGCTACGGGAACGCGAAGATCCCAATATCGGTCTCGATGCCCGGACAGGAGAGCTCGTCGACATGTACGAAGCCGGGATCATCGATCCCGCGCGTGTGGTGCGGGCTGCACTCCGCTGCGGCAGCTCGGTTGCGAGCCTGCTGGTTACGACGGAGGCCTTGGTTGCGGAGCATGTGGAGCAGGAAGACGCGTCAGCGCGTGAACTCGCAGCGGCTGGTTGACGGGACCCTCATGCCTTCTCGTTCCACCGTCGACGTCGGTGCTCGATTCCGCCAGATCACTGGCGGTAGCGGCGTGTGGGTTGTGGCCGGGTTCGCCGCCGATCACGCGGGCAATCCGCACGCGCGTTTGGCCTTGGAAACCGATCGGACACGCATAATCACGATCGCGGTTGCGGCGCTGCAGGATCGGAAGATGTACCAGCGCTTGGATGTCACCTCACGAATGCCTGATTCCACGAGCGGTGAATATGTCGGATACGCCAAGCTTGAACCTGGAGAATCTACTTGAACGCGTCTTGCTGGCGCGGCCGAACGCCGGGGTGGAAGATGTCCGGCGGCTTGCTCCAGCCTTCCGGAATGTTGCGGACAACGAACTCGCGGACCAAATGGCGCGCATGAGGCAGCGAATTGCGGCGAAATCGAGCCGGAAACGAAAACGTTAGATGCCGGAAATATTAGTCGAGGACGTTGCGTGATACTGGAAGTCTCTGAGGCCTTTAATCCTGATCTGATACATGCTGCCGCGATCGGCACAACACGGGTGCGCAATGCCTTCAACAGACTCGCGCGCCACGGGCTGGTGTACGGGGTCATGCCCGCAATCAATTTCCTGAGCCGCCGTGCCTTCGTGCAGTCGCGGCCAGCCCAGTATGCCGATCGCTTCGAGGATATTCTCGCATTGCAATTGCAATGGGAGACGGGGCGGAAAGGTAGCTATCGCGGCGATTATACTCGCCTGTATTTCCTTATCTGCAACATTGAGGCGCTCGAGGAACAGGGAATCGACGGCGCCTTCGCCGAGCTTGGCGTTTACGGCGGCAATTCAGCCAAGGTCCTCCGTCGCTTGGCGCCAGGCCGGAAGCTGTATCTTTTCGACACGTTTGCAGGATTCCCCGACCGGCACGCTTCCGATGATCCTGGCGACGTCGCAGCTGGTGACTATGCGTGCTCGTTGGACCAGGTTCGGCGGTTCGTCGGTGACGACCCCGAGGTCACGTATTGCCAGGGCATCTTTCCGGAAACAGCAGCGTTGGTGCCCGAGGATGTCCGGTTTGCCCTGGTCCACCTGGACTGCGATCTTTACGTGCCGACCAGAGCAGCACTGGAATTCTTTTACCCGCGGATGACGCCGGGGGGCATCATGATCCTGCACGATTACTGCAGCGGGTGTTGGGCAGGCGTTCCCCGTGCCGTCGACGAATTCCTTTCGGACAAGCCCGAGGGGCTGGTGCGCATACCGGACAAGTCTGGAACGGCAGCCTTCGTGAAGCTGCGCAGCAACAGCAAAACTATACAGAAGGATGATACGGATAGTGGCTGCAACTAGGAGACAAGAGAAGCGGGTCGAGGGACGGATAGACACGACGCATAATCGCTACCGCATTGTGGGTGGCCAGCGTGATGGGATATGCCAAGCTATCGCTTACCTCGGACGGCGAAGAGTTTATGAAGCTAACGGGGAAACCGTCGCAGCTGCTGTCGATTCCCTCAAACGAACGCTGGATGAGCATATTGACCGGCTGATCCAGGAACGTGTTGAAGGTGTCCCCTGTGAAGCCGAGTTCCGCGAAGCCTTGCTGGCATTAGCCCCGGCGCTGACTGCAGAAACGATGAAGCTGCTGGTCGGACAAAGTCGCCTTCCGGGCGGTGCCATCTCCGTCGGCGAGCTCGCCCGTCGCAGCGGCCGGGACGAGGCGACTGTGGTGGCCGACTACGCGCGACTCGGACGCAAGCTCGCTGCCCCATTTGAGCTTTGCGCCTCAACAGGACGGGCTCGAACGGTCGCTCGCGTCGATCCGGACCTTCGCGTTCGTGGAGACATCCCCCGGGAGTGCGGGCGTGGTGTTGCGCCTGAGACCGGAAGTGCTCGGGGCACTGGCCGTAACGGACGCGGAGATCGCGACCGGGGCGTCGTGATCCGTTGCCGCATGGTGGCGCCCAGGAATCCGGCGCGCAGCATGCGAAGGCACCAGCTCGCCAACTGGCGGGAGCGGCCTCTTGCGAGAGCGACGCAGGGACCGAGGGCTGACATTGCAGTAGGAAACAATGTTGGATCGCGACAGGAAACGGCTCGGCAAGCTACTTCAGGATTACGCGCGCGCCCGCCGGGGTGGGGCTCCGCATCAGCGAAAAGCGGAGGAGCTAGCTGCGTGTCTTGACTGCACGCTTCGCGACAGGGTCGAGGTGCTCGGAATGGACGTCGAACGGCTGCTTGCCGTGGATGCCGACCAGGTCCTTGCCGAGCTGCAGACGCTCGAAAGAGAAGCGGCCTTGGAGGATGCAGGCGTACGTCCGGCGGCAGCCGGAGCGCGCGCGCAGGAGGAGGTGTTCTTTCATGACCAGACGAACGCATCACGGCGTGACCATCGAATGCGTACAGGGGGACATCGCCAGCCAGCCCGACATCGACGCCGTCGTCAACGCGGCTAACGCCGAGCTCCGCATCGGAGGTGGCGTTGCCGGCGCAGTTCACCGCGTCGCGGGTCCCGGCCTGCAAGAGGAGTGTCGACCGCTTGCGCCGATCCGCCCCGGTCATGCGGTCATCACCGGCGCCCACGGCCTGCCCAACCGCTATGTGATCCACTGTCTCGGGCCGGTCTTCGGGCGCGACGAGCCGGCCGACGGATTGCTCGCCGCCTGCTACCGCAATGCGCTCCATCTGGCGGAGCAGAGCGGCATCGCCTCGATTGCTTTCCCCGCCATATCGACTGGCGCATTCGGTTATCCCATGGAGCCGGCGACACGCGTCGCGCTAAACACGGTTCTTGACGAGGTGCCTCGGCTTTCGTCCGTCAAGCACATCCGCTTTGTGTTGTTCTCCGCCGCCGATGAGCAGGTTCACGCAGAAGTCCTCGCCGAATGTTCGGAGCGGGTCTTCAAAGCATAGATGGAAGGAACGCGCTTTTGTATGGAGGCCACGCAGGCAGCGAAGAATGACGTCAATCATGAAGAGGTTTTCTGGCACTCAGGCGTTTCTGGAATTCCATAAAGAGGTCTCGCTTCGCAGGCGCTATCTGCGCTCCCCGACTGGAGAGCAGTTCCTGCGCGCAGTGGCCGATACCTGCCAAGACCGGCTGCGGAAGATTTCGGAAGGGGAGACATTCTGGCGGGCGCAGGTCGGACACCAATGGGTCGTGGAAGCTGAATTCAAACGACGGACCCGCGGTCCACATCCGGAAACGCGCATGAGACCCTTGCAGGACTGCGCCTATGAAGGGCGCGTCAATCCTAAGGGTATTCCGTGCCTGTATCTCGCGACGACCCGTGACGTGGCGATGTCCGAAGTTCGCCCTTGGCTCGGCTCCGTGGTCTCGGTCGCCCGCTTTCGCGTCGAGCGGGAACTGACCGTGGTTGATTGCTCCGTCTTCCATGGGGCGGAAGTGCCTCAGATTGATTCCCCAACCACGGCTGATGTAGAAAAGGCCGTGTGGGCACACATCGATCACGCGTTTTCGAGACCGGTAACGAGAAGCGATAACACCGCCGAATACGCCGCGACCCAGATCCTGTCGGAGGTCTTCCGCTCGGAAGGTTATGATGGGATTATTTATAAAAGTGCATTTTCAGCTGAAGGTTATAATATTGCGCTATTCGACTTGGGTTGCGCGAAGCAAATGGATTCTTCAATATTTGAAGTCGTGAATGCAAATTTCGAGTTTGATGAGATATCCGTGGCGGAGAAATATCCCGAGTAATGTCTGCGACCTTCGCCGCGTTCTGTAACCCAATCTCGGTTGTGAAGAATATGAGTCTGCTGTTCGAGGAGCTGGACTATCGACCGACGCCGATCGGTGCGCTGAGCCTGCGACGCCGGCGCGAATTGGCGCTGGGCGTCGATGTCTTCGAAATCAAGCTCGGCGATGAATTTCTGATGTCGAGCCTGTTTACGGCGTCTGAGATCGCTCTGGCCCGTCTCGGGCTGGCCGCAGTGCGGGGCGAGGGTCTCGATATTGTGGTGGGCGGCCTCGGGCTCGGCTACACGGCCCAGGCTGTACTGGAGGACGAGCGAGTCGGCTCGCTCATCGTCGTCGAGATGTTGGATGCGGTAATCGACTGGCACCGCACCGGGCTATTGCCCCTTGGCCCTGAACTGACGAGCGATCCGCGCTGCCGGCTTATTCAGGGCGACTTCTTTGCGGCGGCCGACAGCGAAACTGGGTTCGATCCCGACGCGCCCGGGCGCTGCTTCGATGCCATTCTGGTCGACATTGATCATTCGCCCGATGCCTTGCTCGATGAGCGCAGTACGGGCTTCTACCGAACGGAAGGTCTCCAGTCTCTCGCCGCTCATCTTAAGTCGGGCGGCGTGTTCGGGTTGTGGTCGAATGACAAGCCCGATGCGCAATTCACCGAGCGGCTGTCGGGTGTCTTCGTCGAGGCATGGGCGGAACCGGTCACCTTTCACAATCCGCTGCAGAACCGGCCGTTCACCCAGACGGTTTATCTCGCCCGCACTGCCGCTGCGTCACACGAGGTGGCATGATGGCGGGAGTACTTGCGACAGAGACCCAGGTTGCGCCTGCGGCCGTCGACGCCTGTCCGGTATGCCGCGCGACCGGAGCGCAGCCGTTCCGGTCGGTCGACGGGCGGGGCTACTGGCGTTGCGAGACTTGCGCGGCGCGATTTCTCGACCCACGCCAACTTCCATCGCGTGATGCGGAATACGCCCACTACCTGCACCACGAGAACCACCCGGACGATCCCGGCTATCGTCGTTTCCTGTCCAAGCTCGCGGTCCCGCTGCTCGCCCGCCTGCCGTCGGCGTTACGCGGGCTCGACTATGGCTGCGGCCCGGGCCCGGCACTCGCTGCCATGCTGGGTGAGGCCGGCCACGAGGTGGCCCTCTACGATCCCTTCTTTCAGCCCGATCCGAAGCCGCTGGAAGAGACCTATGACTTCGTGACCTGCACGGAGACGGCTGAGCATTTCCACCGGCCGGCGGAAGAATTCGCCCGGCTCATGTCGCTTGTCCGCCCGGGCGGCTGGCTTGCGATCATGACCTCCTTCCAGACCGACGATGCCCGGTTTCAGGATTGGCACTATCGGAAGGACCCGACCCACGTCGTCTTCTATCGCGAGGAGACGTTGCGGCATCTGGCTGCCGCCCGTGGCTGGCATTGTGAGGTGCCGGTCAACGACGTGGCGCTGATGCAGAGGCCTCCGGATCACGGGGGCATGACATGACGACCTGGCTGCACGAACAGCGCCTGGCGGAGGCGCGCGAGGCCGTGCGGCAATGCGGTGCGCGCACCGTGCTCGATTTCGGCTGCGGCGACGGGGATCTGCTTGTCCGTCTGGCGATCGAGCCTCGGATCGAGCGGATCGTCGGGGTGGATGTTTGTGGGGCATCTCTCGAACGCCTGCGCGCGCGGCTGGAAACCGTGGACGACATGGAGGCGGCGCAGGTCGAGCTTGTACACGGCTCGATGATTGAGGGCGGAGCCACGTTCACAGGCTTCGACTGCGCCATCCTGATCGAGACGATCGAGCATATCGGCCCGGATCGGCTGTCGGTGCTGGAGCGGGCCGTCTTTGTCGGCATGCAGCCGGCGACCGTCGTGATTACGACGCCGAACGCCGAGTTCAATCCGCTGCTCGGCGTGCCATCCCATCGGTTCCGGCATCCCGACCACCGTTTCGAATGGGACCGGGCGCGGTTCCAACGATGGGCCCGCGGTGTCGCCGATCGCAATGGCTACCACGTCGCCTGTCGCGATATTGCAGGCTGTCACCCGACCTTTGGCGGCGCAAGCCAGATGGCGGTGTTCACTATCGTCGGGGATCATCTCGACCGGTTCGCCGCCTGAGAACGACCAAAGCAGCAGCAAAAAGACCAACGATGACGATTGCCGAACGCGAAGAATTGTCCCGTCTGCAAGCCTGTCATCAGAGCATTGAGATCAATCTGCAGGCAATCAGCTCGCGGCTGAACGCCTATGCGAGGGAGATTCAGGAGACCAAGGAGCATATGTGGGAGGCACGGCGCGACCTCGACCACATCGACAAGGTCGCCCTGCGTCAGGTGATCGAGCAGAAGACGCGGTCGGCGGAGGTGCTGCGCGAGCAGCAGCAGAAGCTCCTGAAGCTGCGGAAATCACCCTACTTCGGCCGGTTCGATTTTGCGCGCGAGGGAAACGGGAAAGCCGGCGCCAAGCCGATCTATGTCGGGGTTCATGACTGTCGTGACGAGGCCTCGGGCAAGACGCTCGTCCATGACTGGCGCGCACCGATTTCATCGATGTTCTACGACTACGAGATCGGACTGGCGCGCTACCAGGCGCCGTCCGGCGAGATTCACGGCCGGCTGGAGCTGAAGCGGCAGTTCCGCATCCGCGACGGGCGTATGGAGTTCATGCTCGAATCGGGCGTGAACATCGTGGACGACGTGCTGCAGCAGGAGCTGAGCCGGGCGTCTGATGACGGCATGAAGAACATCGTTGCGACCATCCAGCGCGACCAGAATGCGATCATCCGCGACGCCGAGGCGCACACCCTCATCATCCAGGGCGTTGCCGGTTCGGGCAAGACCTCGATCGCCCTGCATCGGATCGCCTTTCTGCTCTATCGCTTCAAGGATACGTTGAGCTCGAAGGACATCCTGATCATCTCACCCAACCGCGTGTTTGCCGACTATATCGGCAACGTCCTGCCGGAGCTCGGCGAGGAGCAGGTGAGCGAGATCGGTATGGAAACGCTGGCCGACGAGTTGCTCGAAGGAAAGGTCCGATTCCAGACGTTCTTCGAGCAGACGGCGCTGCTGCTTGAGAGGAACGACGAGGCGCTGAGGGCGCGCATTGCGGCCAAGTCGTCGCTGGAGTTCATGAAGCAGATCGATGCCTACATCGATCATCTCGAGGCCGGCTCGTTCAAGGCCGCCGAATGGCGCGTGGGCCGGGCCATCGTGCCTGCCTGGCACTTCGAAGAAACCTGGCAGAAATATCGCGGCCTGCCGGTCAAGGAGCGGATCGCCGAGGTGATCGGCATGACCGAGCACCAATTCTTCCTCCATTACAAACGCGAGCTTCGGCCCGAGGAGAGGCGCAACTTGCGCGAAGCGGTGCGCGCCATGGTGCGACGGACGACGCTGCGGGCCGCCTACAAGGGTCTCTTCGACTGGATGGGGCGGCCAGAGCTGTTCAAGCCGGCGGGCGGAAAGCTGGAATATGCCGACGTGTTCCCGCTGATCTATCTCCAGATGAGACTGGAAGGCGTCGACAACCCACGCAAGGACGTGAAGCACCTGCTGATCGACGAGATGCAGGACTACACGTCCGTGCAATATGCGGTGCTTGGCAAGCTCTTTCCCTGCCGCAAGACCATTCTCGGCGATGCCACACAATCAGTGAATCCCACGAGCGCCACGAACGCGGCACAGATTCAGGAGGTGCTGCGGGCGTCGGCGCCCGTGAAGCTCACCAAGAGCTACCGCTCGACTTGGGAGATCATGCAGTTCGCACTCGGAATTTCCCCCAATGACGAACTTGTCGCCATGGAACGGCATGGGGAGCCGCCACAGGTCGTTGTCTGCAAGCGGCAGGACGATGTCGTGGCCCGCATCGTTGCTGAAATCGAGGTGTTCGAGGCATCCCCTCACCGCACTCTTGCGGTCATCGCCAAGACCCAGAAGCAGGCGAGCGACCTGCATCGGCGCCTGACGGAGGCTGGAGTGGGGGCGCGACTGCTCGATTCCGGCAGTACTGGGTTCTCGACCGGCGTGCTCGTCTGCACGGCCCATCTTGCCAAGGGGCTGGAGTTCGACCGGGTCATCGTTCCGGACGCAAGCGCGCAGAACTACCGCACGGAGATGGATCGCAATCTCCTCTACGTCGCCTGCACCCGCGCCATGCACCGGCTGACGGTGATCGCCTTGAGCGAGCCTTCGAACCTGCTACCGCCGTCCTTGGAAGTGTGAGGGGCTGGAATCGCGTCGGATGATCACGAGAACGCCGGCTATGGAACGCAGGAAAGCACCAGGATGAAGGTCTCCGTGATCTGCTCGAGCCATCCGGCTGCGCTCGAAACTGCTTCGGTCCTTCGCCATCGCTATCGGACTGTCGGACCTGACGAGGCCGATGCGTTTGTCGCATTGGGAGGCGACGGCTTCATGCTCGGTCTGATGCACCAGGCCTATGAGCGCAAGCGGGTCCCGAACCTACCGATTTTCGGCATGAACTTTGGAACCGTCGGCTTCCTCATGAACGGCCACGCTGTCGAGGGGCTGTCGGACAGGCTCGCGGAAGCGGCGCCGTTGAGGGCCGCGCCGCTGCTCATGTCCGCGGAAGCCGCAGATGGCGGCGTCGTGGAGCGGTTCGCCTTCGATGACGTGTATCTGCACCATGCTACCAGGGAAATGGCAAATATCGAAGTGCTCGTGGATGGGAGCTCGCAACTTTCGCCGCTGCGGGCGGACGGGGTTATCGTCGCGAGTTCTGTCGGCAGCACGGCCTACAATCGCTCGGCCGGGGGGCCCATCCCACCTCTTGAAACGGAAGCTCTCGTCCTGACGCCGATTTGCCCCTTTCAACCCCGCTTACCGAGCTTTCATTCGACATCGTGAGGAGATAAGCGGATTCCGGAGCGTCGCTCATCAATCCTCTTTTTGTCGGGCCGCGGCCCTCCCCTTGCAGCGGTGCATGAGGCAGCAGGAGTGAATTGGTTGAAGAACTTGAGACAGAGTCGGATGCAGGCGTGAAATTCCTACTGAAAAGTGGATTAGGGCAAACCGCGATCCGCGAGATCGGCAATCACCTACGTGCCTATGGCACGGGCCACCACTGGATAGAAAGGTATTGCGGAGATGTTTTCATTCACACCATCTATGACAAGGATACGCAGATCCTGATCAGAAATTTTTCCCATTTTGTTGATCCTGTGCGCAATGGAACTTCGGAACAGAGGTGAGATGTCGGTTCTGTCATGTTTTGAAGATTTTTGCTTGACTACTCGCCCGAGCACGCAATTGCGAAGAGCGATTTGGTGCAAGAGACGTTTCCCTCCGCCAATTCTACCCGGTCGAACGCTCTCCGAT
Organism: Alphaproteobacteria bacterium; assembly: GCA_046297835.1. Classification (GTDB taxonomy): domain Bacteria; phylum Pseudomonadota; class Alphaproteobacteria; order SMXQ01; family SMXQ01; genus CAMAVH01. Next base: position 165,744 of record JBKBHI010000004.1, read on the forward strand.
CGCGACCGTGCGGCTGAAATCCCAAGGAAACGCGCGGTTTGAGGGCTGACCTCTGGACTGCGCCGCGGCGAAACTCGGCACCCTGCGTTCTCTCTCCGCCCTTTTTCTCTCGACCTCTGGACTGAACCGGCGCCGGTACGGAACCAAAAGAGATTGATCTATCTACATTACCCAATTTCAATAGCTTGATACATTTCGCATCCCTCTTGGCTGAGCAATCGACGCTAATCGGGAAACCATGAAATTAAATCAGACCAACAACTCGACTGGTCGCTATTGCGCCTAGGCGAAAGAGCGTCTGTCGCTGCGCCGATGCATGCCGCCAGGAACGTGCTAGGTCGGAATCCCATGGCGTCACGATCAGTTCAAACGAGCCGTCGGTCAGGCGACGGAACATGACTGCCGTATCGGCATAGTCGAACCCGCTCTGCGTGGTCGTGGGCAGATTCATCCGCTCCATTCGGTTGTTGCCATGCCAGGTAAGACGCCGGTCGTTCCATACTCGTGCGCCGCTGCGCAGGACGGGCTCTCCTATAGTCAGGTTGTGGGGGTATTCATACTGCGTAAAAGAGAATCCAAAAAACCTGTGCCCACCACGAGGTAACTCAAGCTGGTTTCGTGACCCTCCCTGAAGGGCTTCGCCATGAATCCACATGGCGTTGTATGTTGCGGGATTAACAGCGCCTGTCTCGATCGCAGTTCTGAACAAGGGCAGTGCGGCCCCAACCACCGGTGCCGGCGCCGCAACGGGCTGCGCTTCCTGCTCGATTTCGGGCGGCGGCGGCTGGGCCTGTCGAAGTGCGGTATAGGCTGCCAGTAACTCATCCGTGAGAGCGGTCGTTTCAAATCGTGCCTTGTCAAAGGCGGCATCGGCATCGGCACGCGGAACGCCCTGCTGCATCCAGGCCGCCTCCGTGTTCACGCTAAAGCCGCGGCTGGTCAGGTTCGCCGAGCCCACCAGCGTGCTGCAAGTTTGGGGATCGCGCCCAAAGACATAGAGCTTGGGATGGAAGGCCCGCTGCGGCATGAGCGAACCCTGCGCCAGTCTCTGCGCGCCGGATACGAATACCGAGGCGTTTGCCAGCGCGCGCCAATGCAGCAATGCCTGGGGTTCGGTAAGACCGAAATCGAAGGACGTCACAAGGGTCTTGGGCATGGCCGCGAACGCGGCAGAACCCACAGCGTTCGCGACGGCGGACAGCAGTATGTTTGAGCCGCCTAGCGTGACGTAAGCCGAAGCCACGCGGATATCGACCGCCCCCGCCGTGACGATATCGACGAGAGCGTTGCGCAGGCTCGCCGGTTCCGCGGCATTCTGGACGATCAGCATGCCGGTACCTGCGCCCCGCTGCCGCTCCCGCCGGACGGCGCGGTGGATGCGCCGGCAAGAGCAGACCGGGCCAGCGTTTCAAGCTGCACCAGGAGCGGCGATGCTTCGAGCAGCGCGCGCAATTTGCGGCGACGCGCTGTCAGCGCTTTGGCAGGGTCCGCCAGATAGGGGTCGGTCGTGCAGTGGCCCTCGGCAAGTACGGCAATGTCCTTCGCAAGGGCCGCGATCTTCCGGTGATCGCCGTTGCCGGCATCGTATGCTGGCATCATCCTGTAAGGCAGCGTGTGGAGATGTCGTTCGCCGAAATCCCCCTTCGGGTTGAACGCGAGGGTGGCGTTGGTCAGGGCCACGCTGTTGAGCATGCCGACCTGGTACCAGGCCTCGTCCGCGTCCGCCACGACCTTCCAGTAGAGTGTCTGATCGACGACAAGGTCCTGGGCCTGAGCAACCGGAATGCACGCCGCGCAGACTATCTTGCCGCCGGCCCCGGCCAGAATGAGATGCCCGGCCGCCCCGAAGACCTGTTTGGACAGCTTCCCCCGTTCATCGATGCGCTGCTGGAGCGTTTTTCCTTTCCCGACCGCTTTGAGCTTCTGGTTGATCGCGGCGAAGCGCCGCGCGGTCTGGGTAAATCCCTGCCGGCGGATTTCTGTCTCGTCGAGAATGCTCCACGTCCCGCCGGCCACGCGAATCGCCGGCAGAGCCAGAGGCGCGCGATGGACACCGAGAACGAACGGCAGCAGGTTTTCCGACTGGGCCATGTGATAGATAAAGCGCGGAGCGACATGGCCGGAAAAGCGCTCGGCCGCCATCTCCTTAGCGGATTTGATCGTAAACCCCCATGCCGAAGCGCGGGCCGGCGTATCGACACGGTATTCCGGCCCCGCATTCTGGACGATGTCCACGCATACCGCCGTGCGCGGCATAAGATCGGCCCCCTGCTGCGGCAGGTCTGCCCCGCCACCGGCCACGGCCGCACCGCCGCCCTTTTCGAGCACCCAGGCGCTGCGCGCAGACTCGATGGTGCGAACTGAAAAGCCCGCGGCCTCCAGCCCCGCATCGGTCGCGACTAAGCCGGCGAACGCGTTCCGCGGAAGTCCGGTCGTGTCCGCTCTTTTGTGACCGACCAGCGCCGCGCCGGGATATTTGAAGGTACCGGGCGCGACCTGCCAGACTTCGGCGATGTCGAACGGCACGGGACGGTCGCTTGCCAGGAAGTCATGCTGCCGCAGCCGCTCGTGATGATTGCCGTTCAGCACAGTGCCGGGCACGAGACAGGCGACGCAGGCACCCGGCCCGAGATAACGGTCGATGGCGTGAAGCAGGTGCATCGTCCCCAGCTCAAGATGAAGGAAGGACTGTCCCGCCGGCTGGATGCCGTAGAGTTTTGCCCGGCCTTTCAGCAGGTCCCGGTATGGATTGTCGGCCAGCCCGCTCATGGCGAGCCATGGGGGATTGGACACAAGCCCGTTGAAGTGGCCGGTCAGGAGTCCGGGTCTGTATGTATTGCGCAGGATGAACGCCCAGATGCCGTTGCGCCCGGTGACCGCCAGTTCAGCCATGCGATGCGCCAGCGGGAAAAGCGCGCCGGAAAGCTGATTGTAAAGCTCCGGCGGCAACGTGATCCCGAACGCCTCGATCGTGCCGTCAAGAAAGCTGTCTGCGTCTGCCTTGCTGAAGCCCGCGACGGTCCCGCGCCGCTGCGCGTCGCGCGCTTCGTCGTAAGCCCAGTCCACGATCCGGTCGAAAAACTCCCGGTAGGCAGGCTGCACCAGCGCCGTCGGCAGCTGTATGGTCGTGCCGTCGAGGGCAACCGGAATGGTGTCGCTTTCGCCGACCAGGGGAACTGACGCGGAAACCGGCGTGACGGCGAACAGCGAGTCCGCGTGATAGACCGGGATGACGATCGGCTTCGTCGCCGCCTTGATCTCGGCCGACAGGCTGACGACCCATGTCACCTTCGCGAGGCTGACGGCCAGCGGGTCGATATCGAAACCGGTCGCAACGTCCTCAAGCTGTTCTATCGCGGCAAAGCCGAACCGGTCCCGCGTCGCCTTTATGATTTCCGCGAGCATCGTGCCGGACCCGCAGCACATATCGACGATTCGGGGGCTTTCCCCTTTCGGGAGGCCGTCGATGCAACGGTCGGCAAGCAGGCGGGCGAGCCAGTGCGGTGTCCACTCCTGGCCGAGCAGCTTGCGCTGGCTGCGGCGGGCGAGCTGCGCCATGAGGCGGCCGAACAAATCCTCTTCGGGATACCAACTGAAATCATAAGCATAGAGATCGCGCTGGAGGTCGCGGGCCACCGCGACGAGCCGTTCGATATAGGACGGGTCGAGAAGCCAGCCGAAATAATCCTGCTCGACCACATTCTCCAGCCGGAAATTGTTGCGGAAGAATGCGCCATTCAGGATCGCCTTCAGCTCGTCGTCCGTGCTGAGCAGTGCCTTGCCCGTCAGCACGTTCGCGCTCAGCAGCCGCGCGAGCAGCGTCACGTAGGCTTCATCGACATATGCGGCGGTCCGGAAGGTGCCTGCCTGCCCCTCCAGGTGATCGACGAAGCGGGACCAGAGGTCGGTCGCCAGGCTCGCCGACGGATCGGCGTTGCGCCCCTCGTCCACCACCAGCGATAGAGGCCCCGCGCTGCTCTTATATGCGGCCGAGTCCATGCCAAGGTCGGAGGCGAGGAATTCGGCGCGCAAGGGCCGGGACTGTTCGCGCGCCAGATGCTTCCTGATGAAAGCGCCGAGCTGTTCGGCGGATAGGACGCTGTCATCGGCCAGCTTTAATTCGTCAACGACGACGAGCGTGATGTCAGCAGCGGTGCAGGCGGACGGATCGACACCCGGCGCAAGCACAGCATCGTAGGCGTACCATTCGACCGTGTCGGATAGCACGCCCCGGACCGTGGAAACCGGCATGCCTGCGCGGACGAGCCCCGCCGCCTGCTCCTGCACCTGCGCGTAGCCCGTGTCGCGCTTGGCCGTGTTTCGCAGGTCGGATTCGTATTCGATCGTGGTCGATCCCACGAGATTGTCGATGAACCGGGACGCGACCTTGGCCGATCCCGTGCCGACCTTGGTGTGTGCCTCGGTCCCTTCGGTGTAGTTGTTGATCCAGGTTTCATGCGCGGTGTCCGGGAACATGAGCCGCAACCGCCCCTGGAACTCGCTGCGCAGGACCGCCTCGACACGGCCAGCGTCCCGCAGCATGCGGCAGCGGCCGATGGTTTCACGAATGCGGGCATTGTCAGCTGTCATGGACCGTCCTTTGACGGGCGGCGCACGCGGCCTCGACTCGGATGTCGATATGCCGCGCCACCTCTTTGAGGTCGTTTTCACCGATGCCGGGCAACGCAGCAGCCAGGATGAACATGTCGATCCGGTTCCGGGCAGATGGCACGGCCGCGGCCAGTTGCTGCCCAAGCGTGGCGAGTCTCTCGCAATCCAGGTCGGACAATGGGGGAATAGGCACCTGACGGATGTGCGTCGCTTCGAGTTTGAGCGCGCCGCCGCCAAGCGGCGTGCCGGCGGATTCCATCGCCGCCCGACACCAGCTGCTCTGGAACAGGGCGTAGAGCGCGTGAACTTTCCATCGCCGCCCTTCCGCCCACAGGGTCGAAAAGTTGGCATCGATCAGGATGGGCTGCTGGGTATTGAGCGCGACGGCCGGTGTCCCGTGATTGATCCGCGGCGTGAAGATCGCGGGCAGGTGGCGCGCCGTGAAGGCCGGCAACATGTACCAGAAGCGAGGAACGTCGCGGCCGTCGGCCGGCCGGCGGACATTGGTGCGCACCGCCGAAAGGTCGGGAATGAACCGCGCCGGCTCTTTGGGGTCCGGCGCATACCGAGCGGCCAGCCGCACGAACGATGCCAGTTCGGGCGGCATGACGCGCGGCACGGACATGCCCCGCCTGCGGTAAGCCTCCGCCGCTTCGGTGACGGCCGGCTGGTCTTCCGGCAGAATCCAGTCCGACAGTTCGAGCGCGCGTGTTACCGGAAGGTGGCCGCTCGCAAAGGACTGCATATCCGCCTGGCGATGGAGAACAGGCCGCAGCGCCGCCGCCGGAACGCGGAAACGCATGTTCTGAAAGCTATCCGACGCTTCAACGGTGACGGTTTCACTCTCATCGTCACCGGTCAGCGTCACATAGAAGAACCGGTTGCAGCCCGTACGCAGGCCCTGGCTGACTCGGATGCCCGCCTGCTCAAGCGTTTGGAGACGTGCCGGTACCGCGCCGGCCGGCAGTATGTCGCGCAATCCTTCCGGCATCGCCGCCGGTCTTGCCTCCCCGACAGAAAAGAGCGGCAGCGCCTCGCGCCGGTTTTCGGCGTTCTGAAACCAGCTCTTGCGAGCGAGACGCTGCTCCAGCGTCCGCCATTCCTCATCCAGCGCAAACGGGCGGCTTTCAATGCCCGGCGCCTCCCGGTCCGCCGTGCGCATCCAGACTGCGAAATCCCGCTCAGGTTCCGGTCCGGGGAAGGCGCTCCCCACCAGGGAGTCTCCGCCGGCCGCCGCCGGCGCAACTTGCAGCCAGGTTGCGGCCGGCAAGGACGGCCGGCCTGACACGGGCGCTTGCGCCTCGTCCCATGCGAGACGGCGCGCGATCACAAGATGCGTGCGCACCAGCGCATCGGAAAACCAGCCGGGCTGAGTATCGGCTACGATGAACTCAAGGCGAAACGCGCGCAGCAGCAGGTAACGCACGACATCGGCGTAGTCGCGCGAACGCCAAGTGGCGGGAACGACCAGGGCCATGCGGCCACCCGGCCGTGTCAAGAGTGCGGACAGGAGCCAAGCCGGTACGGAAAGATCGGCAAGGCCCGAGTATCCTTCGACCAGTGCCTGCCAGAGTGCGCGTTCGCCACCGGCCATGCGCGCGTCAACGATCGCGAGCAGGCCCCGGCGCACGTCACCGACACCGGCACCGTTTCCGTTTTGCGACTGGTATCTCACGTACGGGGGGTTGGTAACGACAAGATCGTAGCCGGGCGCATCCAGCGCCTCGACGATTGAAGGGTCGAAGGCGCTGCCAGTGACAATGTGGGCATCGGTGACTGAACCGCCCGTCTGCAAGGCAGCGGTCCTGCGAGCGCAGAAGGCGGCCGTCTCCGGATCGAGCTCTATGCCGTCCAGCCGGTCGAGTGGGACTCCCCGCGCCAGCGCCGTAATCGCCGCCGCATCGAGCAGGTCGCCGTGACCAGCCATCGGGTCAATCACGGTGCGCGCGTCAGGGTCGAGCGCTATGTGCGCCAGAAGTGTCCCTAGCGGCAGCCCTGTGAAGAACTGCCCCAGTCGCTTCCGCTGGGAGGGAGGCAGGCTTTCCTCGAAGAACCGCGCCGAGGACCTGATCGCGCCGACCGCATCAGTCACCGGCACTGCACAAAACTCCCGTCAGCGATTGTTCCGCATACCAGCGATAGAAGACATCAGCATCGAGCGGGACTTGCTTATGATGGCTGAGGAAATGCGTTACGAGTCGGGAATATAGCCTCTGTGCCGTTGCTTCGGCCGGATCATGCGCGGCGGTCGCCGCGCGATGTAGGGCCGTCGCGACGGTCCATACACATTCGTCCGCCTCGGCCTTGCCGTCCACGGTGACATTTGCCTTACGACGCGGCCCCAACAGAAGCACAGGGTCGCCGCGCACGGCCCCTTCCGTCGTGACCTGCTTGAAGCTGCCCTGCTTCTTGTCGAGAACCCCCGCATATTCCACTTCGAAGCCGGCATCCTGGTAGGCACGCTGCAAGGCGTTCCAGACTTCGGCGGAAGCAGAATGAAACACCATCGTGGCTTTACCGGACGGCTTCAATATCCGGCGGGCCTCGCTGAACGAACGGGTCAGCAGTTCCCGGTACTCGCCGATGGCTTTACTCTGGTCAGGGCTGACGATGGCCTCATCCGTACGGTCGGTAAATGTCTTGAGCCAGGCCTCGTTTATGAAACTGAGTTCGGCATAGGGTATATTGGCCCCGAAGGGCGGGTCCGTGAACACATAGTCGATGCTACCGGACGGCAACCTGACATTGCAGCTGGAACCGTGGACGACTTCGACTTTTCCGCTGCTGCCGTGAATGGTCTCGAACGCCTGCGCAATCGTTGTCAGCTTACGACGCAATCCTGCAAAAAAGTTCTTCTCGACCGGCAGGCCGCTGACATACAGCACGCCGGGCTGGGCGCTGGTGACGACCAGGTCCTTCTGGCCGGACTTCGCCACGACGCGCGTCATAATCGTGCCGTGAGCCGCGTTGTAGCTTAGCAGCCAGAAACGCAGTCCCTCGCGGAGTGCGCCGCGATAGGAATCCACACGCTCCCACATGCGGGCGAAAACAATGAGATTACGCCGCGTGTAGAAATGATGAACGTGCGTAATTCCTTGGTGGTAGCCTTTCCGGTAGAGGTCCCCCCAGGGGATCAGCGCCTGCGGTACGCAAGACGGGATCGGCTCTGCTTCTATCTTTTTGATGAGGGATAGATCTGCGGTCGTGGCCGGCCGAGACCAGCGCTTTTTTCCGGTCGAACCATACACACGGGCCATGGACCGTCCGCGCAAGGCGCGCTTGCCGCCCAGCACGTCGTCGCGTTCCTGCACTGTGACCCGCTGCACATTATCCAGCGGCGCTTCGTGGCGGCATTTCGGGCAGGAGAAGGTCGAAGATATCTCGGCCGGATCAAGCGAGACGCACGCATCCCACAAGGCGACAACGCTGCGGCAGCCGGGGCAGCGCAGCTTGTCGCTCCAGATCAGGTGCCGAATGGAGCCCTTCGCGCCTGACGGGTCGCGCGCCTCATACATCCAGCCGTCTTCGTTCTCAGCCGCGGCCAGCACGTCTTCGGCGGCCTTCCTGAAGGCAATGGGATCGGGCGGGTTGGTCAGGGTCCGGCCGACAAACGCGCCGAGCGCCCCCAGTTCGTACAACACGGCATTGCGCACGCCCCATTGTACGTTCAGGCCCAGCCGGACGGCTTTGGCGCGTAGCTCGTCCGTGGGCCGCTCGCAAAGCAAGGCGGCAAGGCCGGTGGTCCCGCTGCCCCCGAACCCGTCGAATACGGTGTCCCCCGGTTTGGTGTGGGCTGCGATATAGAGTGCGATCGCCTCCGGCGAGATTTTCGTCGGATAAGGAAAAGCCCCAAACAATGCGCCCGTGCGCTTCGCGGCCAACGGTCGCCGGTAGAGGGCACTCAATGTCGCTTCCGACATTTTACTATCGGACGACGTTTTTTTGGGCTTTCCGCGGTGCATCTAGTCTGTCTCCCCCAACATGTTGTTTCTTGTCATGCCCGGTCCGTGGCCGACGTACGATTCGTGGCGAGCGGACTATTCGTTGGATTAGGCGAGTGGCGATGTCGTCGTAGATACTCGTGGATAGCCCGCCTAATGACCCATGAAACGGACACATCTTCCTGGTCGGCGAGCGCATTCAGGATGTCGTAGTCCCCTCGCGTCACGCTGACTGTCACACGAGGCCCCAACTTTCTTGATCGCTCGTTCATGGCAACCCTGCTAATGTTCCTGTCTTGTTCCTGTTAGCGCATGGCGAGTCAAAGTGCAACATTGTGCATCACTATGATTCAATTTTTTCCTATGGTTTGGCACCCGTGGTTCAGCAGCGCTACGAACGACCCTTGAGAGGGAGGTCTTCTTTAAGCGCTAGGCTTACGACAGACGATCCTGAACGAGAGCTGTCTATCCCATTCTAACGGCAACGGTTTTAGTAGCTCGTTGAGCTGCAGGCCGGCCGGTTGCCTTCCGTCGAGAATCGCCTCGACGATGTCCGGGGCCAGCAGGGTCAGGCGCAGGACCCGGCACAGATAGGACTGGTTGATCTTCTCGGCCTCGGCCAGCTCGGTCACCGAGGCGAATCGACCGCTCTCCATGAGGCGCTTCCAGCGGTGGGCGCGGGCGATCGCCTTGACCATGGTGTTGTCGACGCGGGGGCGCGGCGTTCCCCAGGTTGCGCCCTCCGGTGACACCACCTGTTTCCGCCCGCCGCGCTTCCGAACGGTCAGGGGCACACGGATCGTCAGCGTGCGCCCGCAATCGCTAACGGTTCCGCGCTTTGTCATGCTGCGTTCCGCCGACCGGCGGCGATGCCGCCAAGGTCACGAACCAGATGGGCCAACCCAGCGATGCGGAGCCGAATATCCGCGCCGTCGCGTCCGACATCGACGCGCTCGATGAGAAGCTGGATGATCCGGGCCTGCTCGGCGGGGAACAGCTCGTCCCAAAGCGGGTCGAGGCCTTCCAAGGCTTCCCTGACTTCGGCCTCGGATAGCCCGTCGATCTCAGGCCGCGCCGACCGCCAGGTGCCGACGATCACCTCCGGGGCGCGAAGGAGGCCGCGCAGTTGGTCGACCACCGCGCCCTCGATTTCGGCGGCGGGCACACGCCCCACCGGGCAGGCATCCGCACCGCGCTTCAGGACACTCTGGCTGACGTAGTAACGATAGAGCTTGTCGCCGTGCCGCGTGTGCGTCGGCGTCATCGCGCAGCCGGTTGGACCGAAGATGAGGCCCTTCAGCAGGGCCGGGGTCGCGGCCCGTGTCCGGCCGGCACGCACCCTCGGGCTCTCCCGCAGGATTCCATGCACCTTGTCCCACAAGGCGCGCGTGATGATGGCTTCGTGCTCGCCGGGATAGGCTGTGCCCTTGTGCACGGCGTCACCGATGTAGACCCGATTGTTGATCAGCTTGTAGAGGAAGCCCTTATCGACGAGCCGACCGCGTCGCGTCCGTACGCCCTCGGCGGCGAGCGCCCGGGCCAATGCCGTCGCCGAGCCGACCTCGACGAAGCGCTCGAAGATCATCCGGACCGTCGCGGCCTCGGCCTCATTGATCACCAGCTTGCGGTCCCTAACCTCGTATCCGAGCGGGACGAAGCCTCCCATCCACATGCCGCGTTTGCGCGAAGCTGCGATCTTATCGCGGATGCGCTCGCCGATAACCTCGCGCTCGAACTGGGCGAAGGACAGCAGGATGTTGAGCGTCAGCCGTCCCATCGACGTCGTGGTGTTGAAGGACTGCGTGACCGAGACGAACGTCACGCCATTTCGGTCGAATACCTCGACCAACTTCGCAAAATCCATCAGCGAGCGGCTGAGCCGGTCGATCTTGTAGACGACAACCACGTCGATGCGGCTGTCCTCGATGTCGGCGAGCAGGCGCTTCAGCGCCGGGCGCTCCAGCGTGCCACCCGAGAACCCGCCATCGTCGTAACGGTCAGCAAGCTCCACCCAGCCTTCCGATTTCTGGCTGGCGATATAGGCTTCGCAGGCCTCGCGCTGGGCGTCGAGGCTGTTGAACTCCATCTCCAGTCCTTCCTCCGTGGACTTGCGGGTATAAACCGCGCAGCGCAGCTTCCTGATGGGTTTGGTCGGTGCAGGCGATTTTGTCATGCGTGGCCTCGCCGGTTCTTGAGGCCGAAGAAGACCCAACCATTCCAGCGTGTGCCGGTGATGGCGCGCGCGACGGCGGAGAGCGAGCGATAGGGGCGCCCCTGCCATTCATATCCGTCGTTCAGCACCGTGACGGTGTGTTCGACGTCCTGCCATTCGCGGATCAGCCGCGTGCCGGCGATCGGTTTGTCATCGGCGCGGATTCGGCGCAGCACGATGTTGCCGCCGTCGAGCTGCTCGCCCAATGCTTCCAGGCGCTCGACGGTCGCCGGTTTCAGACCACCATAGGCTAGCTCTTGGATCCGATAGGCAAGCCGGCTTTCCAGGAAGCGGCGATTGTAGGGGGGCGCCTCCGTATCGAAGAGTTCGCGCCACTGCTTCTTGAGGTCGGGCGTCGGCGTGGTCTTCAGCGTCGCCAGCCGGGCCAGGATGGTGTCTGTCATGATCATGCGTCTCCATTGCAAATTGGAGATCCATGACCGCTCTGGTCGGGCGGCAAGTGAAGGCAACTTTCTCCGCGGTCGCCAGATAGTTGCCTTGACTGACGTGCCCTGAGCCGAACTAGCCCGCGCGCGAGAATTCTGCAGATTTCCCCGATTCGCTCGTCCGGCGTCATGTGCAGGGGGTGGATCGGGTTCGGGCGCTCCATGGTTCGCGAGCCTTTGGCGAGTGGCAGACGCCTTCCAAAAGCCATTTAGCTGCCTTCTGCGGGACATGCGCACCAGTCCGCGGCGCCCTACGGGGCGAAATAGCTGCAGAGCATTACCCTTGCCGCGCGATGCTCTGTCCGCGATCATTGGGGGACGAATTAAGCAAGAACGACTTTCTTACAGGTGGGATTATGCCTCGTCAGTCATGCCCCATTGGCCCCAATACTCTCCGTCTGATCGAAGACGCGCGCGTTGATCTTCTTCGTGCAGTACTTGCTGCTCAGGAAGGCCAGAACGAGCCGGAATTCGAATTGCCGTCCGATGTTCCAGATCCAAATGACGACGATGCGGTCCATGCATATCGACAGCAAATTATTGCTGTTCTATCGGAGTTCGATCACGACGAATTGCGACCGGCAGAGCAGCGATCACGAAGAATCCGGGCCCTCGCCGACGGCAAGGGCGTGACCTCCCTCACAACGATCGTCGAGCAGCAACTTGACGACGAGAAGTCACAAGAGTTCGACCGACAGCCTGACCAGCTCTGCAGAAGCATCTGGACCTATCTCAACTCGCGCGCAACCTTCGAGAATGCGGAAAGCTTTCATTTCGCCCGACAGTTCCGCGACCACGGAAAGCTCTACGACGCCTTCGAGGTCGAGCTCGAAAACCATGTAGCACTCGATGCTGCGGCAATCGACGAGGCGGCGCTGGCCACCAAGATCAAGGAAATTCTCGAACTGAAGCCCGAGATTTCCTGCACCGTGAAGGCGCTCGATCTGCCTGCCACCGAAACGCATCCGGCGTCCATAATGCTGATCGTCCGGCATGGTGGGCCGCTGTCGAGCGTATATGACCACCGCCAGGACGGGCGGCGTGGAACCATCTACTATCGCCCGCCGAATGAGGCGACGCTGATCTACACGCCATCGCTGCGTCAGATCGAGGTCTGTGCGGACAGCCCGGTGGTGCGCCAGACGGTCAGCGACTCGTTCGCCGAAGTCGCCCTCGGCCACGACATCTCCCAGAAGCCGCTGACCTGGAAGCGCTACAACCTGTCGCGGTTCCGTACCTCGCTTCTTCTGCAGCCCCCCGAGATCGACGGGTACGCGTTCGAGTTTGCCCGCGTCGTGGAAGCTGAGATCCGACTCGGCATCTGGCGGCGCAAACTGCAGCTCAAGGTCACCGTCGAGGACGACATCGAGGAGGTGGCGGACCAGTACCTCGGAGCCGAAAATATCTTTCGGCGCGCAGAAGCTTTCAGCCGGATCGCCATTGCGGTGGCCTACAACCGTATCGGCGATGAGAAGGAGCGGACGCTCAACATCACGATCGCGGGCACGAAGAGCTGCAACCTGCAGAGCAAGACGGATCCGGAAGAGCGCAGCCTCGGCTTCGCGCTTCTCAAGGAATGGGGAATCCTGAGCGCATTTCGGCAGCTCGCGCCCGATGACCTTCGCGCGATCTTTCCTCAGCTGGTTCAACTCCATGACCGAGTCGAGGACGAGGTTAGCGGCGGGTACCTGCTGGAACTCGGACTCGACCCGGGCCGCCTGATCGAGGGCGGCTTGCTAGAGCGCCGCGACCGTCAGGATGTGGTTCTCATCGAGGACGACGACCTCGACGGGGAAGCCGTCATAAAGCCATCGGCGACGGAAGGCATGGTCCAGACTGTCGGCCCGTTCGGTGAAGATGCCGGCAAGCGCCCCGCGTTTGATATCGAGATGTTCGCAATCAACGCCCAGTGGCTTCACGAGACGCTCATGCGCCTGATGAAGCCGCTGCTGAGCAAGCGGGCGGCCCAGATCCTCGATCCGGACCTGACCCTGGTCGGCGCGATGCAGATCGATGGCGCAGAGGTGCCCGTCTATTTCGCTCGGCGCCTCAATGACCCGAAGACCGCACAGAGGCTAGATCTGATGCTGCGCGCGCGGAACACCCCTGGCGTGGGGATCGTCTTCGCCGCGAGCCAAGACATGCCGTCACACCTCGGACCGAACGTCGTCATGCCGCTCTTGTCCCATCTCGCATCGGCGGACGACGAAATGCTGTTCGCGCGCGATGGCATCGAACTCGCGTATCGTGACAGTCACGCGCTCGCGCGCGGCGGCGGGTCGCCGCGCGTCGCACGCAGCGGCACACAATCGGGCACGCTCTATATCCCCGGCCGCGAGCCGCTGTACCTCGCCGGGAACGATCAGCTTACGATCTTCGAGCGCCTTGTCGCCGCGTATGCAACGGGCACCGCGGACGTTTATGTCGGCGACCTGATGGAGGGTTTCTCGGCCAAAAGTCCCCAGCAGGCGTTCCGCAAGGAGATGTGGAAGGACATCGTGGATGTCTACATCGCCAAGGGAGCGAAGCGCGGCTATTGGCGCCTGATCGTCGCGCCGCGGCCGGCACCCGAGGCAGTCGAAGCACCCGTCCAGGCTGTCGTCTAAAGATCGTCTAAAGTACAGCGGGGGACGGTCTAACAAACCGCTGATTACTGGAAGGGCTCCACAACAGAGGAGCACTTTCATGCCGACTCCCTTCCCCTCGCGCCAGACAGCCCCGACGAGCTGGACCGGCGTAGCCAAGACCAAGCCCACCACCTCGAACGCGGAATGGCGCTGCACGCGCTGTGACAAGCTGCTCGGCGTTTGCCGGGACGGCCGAATGCACCTGCGCTTCGCGCGGGGACATGAATACCTCGTGGGCTATCCGGTTCAGGCCACCTGCCGCGGTTGCGGGACGTTGAACCAGGCGACCCCGCCCGCGCGCTGAGGCGCGCCCCACCCATCCCCTGAAATCTCAGAGACGCGCGACGTCCTGACCTGGCCACGAGAAGGCGCTGGACGCCTGGCCGCAAGGCAGGCGTCCGATGTCCTTCGCGTGGCATGAGATCCGCGATCACCTTATGAAATCCTCCTCCACCCTCGGCTTCCAACGCAGCTTCGATGTGATTCGACGCCGCGGAGACCCCGTCGCGCAGTTCACCGATCCGGCCGCCGTGCTGGATGCGCTACACCGGAAATCGGGCAGCCCTGATCAGAAGAATGCGATCCTGGCCGCGCTGGTCCAGGCAGCGCGGGACGATGGCCCCGCAGCCGACTGCGCAATGACCCTCATGCTGCTGGCGCTCTGGCCCGGGCTCGATGCCATCCGCCGTCGGTCACTCTGGCGCAAGATCGGCGTTCCCGACGAGGTCACCGCTGACATCCTCGCACGAACCACCGAAACCGTCCGCGGTCTCGATCTGCAGCGGGTCAACTGGATCGCCGCTACCGTCCTCAGAAATGTCGAACGCGACATGCTGCGTGCGCGTCAGCGCGAAGTGGATCGACAGAGCGTTATCAGCGACGGCGATCCTGATGAAGTCGCGGACGACCATGACGTGCCGGACCAGGCACTCAGTCACGCCCGGCTCCACGGCGATATCCGCCAACTGATCGGCACCGATGCGAAGCTTGTGATCCGCGTGGCGGTCGAGGGGTTCACGCAAGCCGAGGCTGCCATTGAACTCGGCTTGTCCGAAGCGGCGGCCCGCAAGCGCTACCAACGCGCCACGAGAAAACTGCGGGACGCCCTCCACGAGCACGCCTAACCGATGTCCCGGTCCGGATGGCGGGGTGGCTTTTCTCATTCAGACGCCGCCCCGCGTCCCAGTTCAACCGAAGGCTGACACGCATGAGCAGCATAGCCGAGCTGTCTACCGAAGTTCTCAGGCGCCTGCCCGGCCTCTACCGGCGTTGGGAGCTGATCGAGATCTTCGAGCCGTACCGAAACTACCAGATCGAGGACGCCGGCGCCCACGCCGACGGGACGCCGCTGCTGGCGATCTACGCCAGCGATCCCGTTTCCGGCGCCTCGGCAGAGATCGAGCATCCGCCTCGCCCTGACGGCGATCGGCATGCGGGCCGCCTGAGACGGTTCGGCGAGCGCTTGAGTAGGAGCTAATCATGAACGTCATTGCATCCAGATTCCCCGCTGTCCGGAAGCCGCTCACCGAGATCGATCTCTGTGGCTGGGTCGGCCAGGCAGCACCCGGCGACATGCTCGAATATCACCGTGGCTTCCTCGCGCTCGACACCATGCCGCATGGCAGCCGCCTTGCCGAACAGGAGCGGGCGCAACTCGCCCGTGTCGCGCGCCGCGCATGGTGGGCAGCCGAGCGCGGACTGATCCATCTCGTCCAGCGCCGCCACCGGTCGGACGATTACAGTTATCTCGCCATCGCGCGTACGAAGCCGAAACAGGCCCCGGTCTCACTGTCCTCGCTCCTACTGGCGGAGGTGGCGTGATGGCATCGGCTCGTAACAACCGCCCCAGCCTCGACGACATCCGCACCATGCCGGTCGGCGAGATCGCCAAGCTTTCGGCGGAGCATCTGGCGCTCCTCCAGGAGGATGCCGACGCCGCCCTGGATGCCGCCAAGCGGCTGAAGGAGTGGCTCGAAGGCGCGATCGCGCTTCGCTACGCGGATGCGGCGGCCGCCACGCGCATGGCCGAGAGCAAGGCCACCGGCCTCGTTCGTTTCGAGGACGGCGCCGTCGTCGTCGCTGCCGATCTCCCGAAGAAGATCGACTGGGACCAATCGCTGCTCGCCGCGCTCGTCGAGCGGATCCGCGCGAGCGGGGAGAACCCGGCCGATTACGTCGACATCGGCTTCAAGGTCCCCGAGCGCAAATACATCGCCTGGTCCACCGCGATCCGCGAGGCCTTCGCCTCCGCCCGCACGGTGCGGACCGCCAAGCCGACCTTCCATCTCACCATCAAGTCCGAGGATACCCGATGACCAGCACTGCTGCTCTGACCGAGATGCGCAAGCGCCACTACGCGCTCGAAGCCCTCCCTGACACCATCGTCATCCCGGTGCTCGGCGAGATCCGCCGCGAGCAGGTCGTCAAGCCGATCGAGGACGCCACGCTCGACGACATCGCCTTTGCCTTGTTGGGTGTTGAATCTGAGTTCAGCGCGGTCGGCGACCGCCTTCACGCCTTGCGCAAACTCTATGGTCTCGCCCGGCAGGCCGGCGCGCGCGGGAGTGAACGCGCGCTCGATGTCGCGTCACGCGACGCGGGAGGCCGCTGATGGCGCTGCGCATCGTCAGCGCCGACGAACGGCTGTCCGCCGCCGGCGCCAAGACCACCATGGCGATCTTTGGCCCGAGCGGCGTCGGCAAGACATCCTTGCTGAAATCGCTGCCGCCGGCCGAGACGCTCTGCATTGACCTCGAGGCGGGCATGAAGTCGGTCCAGGACTGGCCGGGCGACAGCATTCCGGTGCGCACCTTCCCCGACGCTCTCGACATCGGCTGTCTCGTCGGCGGGGTCAATCCATCGGCCGATCCGAACGGCTTCTTCTCCGAGGCGCATTACCAGCATCTGAGCCAGACCTACCCCGATCTCGTTCAGATGATCGCGGGCAAGCGCATCATCTTCGTCGACTCGATCACCGACCTCACGCGCCAAGCCATGGCCTGGGCGAAGACCCGGCCGGAGGCCTTTTCCGACAAGACCGGCAAGCCCGACATCCGCAGCGCCTACGGGCTGCTCGCCCGCGAAGTCATCGGCCTGCTCAAGCATCTGCAGCACGCGCCCGGAAAGACCGTGATCTTCGTCGGCATCCTCGAACGCGTCACCGACGAGTTCAACCGCACGACCTGGCAGCCGCAGATGGAAGGCGGCAAGGCCGGCCGCGAGCTTCCCGGCATCGTGGATCAGGTCATCACCATGAGCCTGTTCGCGGCCGATGGGGATGGCTGGCGCCATGAGCCCGAACGCGGCGAGGTCCGCCGCCTCGTCTGCCGCGCCGGCAATCCCTTCGGCCTGCCGGCGAAGGATCGCAGCGGCCGTCTCGATATCACCGAGCCGCCTGACCTCGGCGCGCTGCTCTCCAAGATCAACTCAACCCGGAAAGGATGACGAGCCATGAGCTTCGACATGAATGACGCCGAGCCGCAGAAGAGCGGCGAACTGATCCCCGACGGCGCTTTCGCCAAGATCGCCATGACCATTCGGCCGGGCGGCGCCGACGGCCAGAGCGAGATCGACCGCGGGCTGCTCAAGGCCTCGAACGCGCCCGGCAGCGACGTGCTGATGCTGGATGCCGAGTTCACCGTCGCCGAGGGCCCGCACGTCCGGCGCAAGTTCTGGCAGATGTTCACCGTCTCGGGCGGCAAGGTCGACGAGCACGGCGTCTCGATCGGCTGGAAGATCTCCAAGGGGAGCTTCCGCGCGATGATCGACAGCGCGCTCGGGCTCGATCCGCAGGACATGAGCGAGGCGGCGAAGTCGAAGCGGATCCTGCGCGGTCTGGCCGACCTCAGCGGCATCACCTTCGTCGCCAAGATCAAGGTCGAGCCCAGCGACGACCCGCGCTACGGCGACAGCAACAAGCTCGACCGTGTGGTTCTGCCGAGCGAGCCGGAATGGCGGAAGGTGATGGACGGCGAGATCCTGGCGCCGAGCCCCAGCACCCGCGCGCGGCCGAAGGCTGCGTCACCCGGATCGCCCGCAGCCCCAGCGTGGGGTCAGCCCTCCGCGTCGCCGCCTGCGAACGCCGCGCCGGCCTGGAGCCGACCGGCGCAGCCGAGCACAGCTCCGGCAACGGCCGTGACAAGCGCACCTGCACCAGCACCAGCACCGGCTCCGAGTGGTCCGGCCTGGCTCAACACCTGACCGTCATGACGGCCGATGAGTGGCAGGCGCACGTCACGCGCGAGGCAGCGAAGGCGATGGGACAATGGCTCGAAGGACGCGGAAGGCTTCATCAGCCCATCGCTGCTCTCACGCTGGCCGATCTGGAAGCCATGTCAGCGAACGCGATCGCGCGGTTCATCGTCCTGGCCTCACACCGGATCAAGGATCAGCCGGACGACGCAGAGGACCTGACCCGGCTCTTGCTCGGGTAGTCGTCTGCGCCGTCTGCGGACGTCAGGCGCGGGGCTTCGGCTACGTCCACCAGCTGCGCTGGGACCGCTTTCCTTACCACCGCTTCTGCTCGATGCGCTGCCTCGATGTCGGCGCGGCGCTCGCCAACAGGAACAACGGGATGATCGACAAGACCGACATGGAGACCCGAGCGATCAAGGAGGCGCGCCGATTTCTCGCCGAGACGCTCACCGAGCTCGACCTGATGGCGCCGTTCTATGACCGGAAGCCAGAAGAGATCGACCGCATCATCGAGGCCTGCGTCGACGGGTTTCAGGAGTCGATGCAGCGCCAGGCAGCCGCCCGCGACCCGCTCGACGATCCGATTCCCTTTTGAGGTGGCGCATGGGAATCGATCTCAACCACGGCTCCGGTTTTGTCTATGGCCGCATCGGTCACGCGATCAGCGTGTCCGATCGGGTCAACGTCCTGATCGATGCGGCGCTCGTCGCACGCAATCGTCGGCAGCAGCCGCGCGACTATCTCGGCGGCAGCCGGATCGGCGAACCCTGCGCCCGCAAGCTCGTCTACGAGGTGACCCATACGCCCAAGGATGAGGGACGGGATTTCGATGGCGCGATCCTGCGCATTTTCGACGCCGGCCACCAGTTCGAGACGCTCTCCATCCGCTGGCTGCGCGGCGCAGGCTTCGACCTTCGCACCGAGCGCGAGGACGGCGGACAATTCGCGTTCGAGGCGGCGGGCGGCAAGCTGCGTGGCCACATCGACGGCGTGATCGTCGCCGGCCCCGATGTTCGTCTGCGCTGGCCCGTGCTTTGGGAGCACAAGGCACTCAACGCAAAATCCTGGAACGACCTGGTCAAGCGTGGCTTGCGCGCCTCCAAGCCGGTCTACTTCGCGCAGGTCCAGCTCTACATGGGCTATCTGGAGCTGGAGACCGCCCTCGTCACGGCGCTCAACAAGGACACCGAAGCGCTCCACCACGAGGTGGTCGCGTTCGATCCGCCCTGCGCGCAGGCGCTGTCCGACAAGGCCGTCGATATCCTGCGCGCTGCGGAAGCCGGCGAGCTGCCATCCCGGATAGCGGCGAGCGCCGATTTCTTTCTGTGCCGGTTCTGTCCTTACGCTGCGCGCTGCTGGGAGGTCAGGGCATGACCATCACCCTCTCGGATGCCCAAGGCCGCGCCATCGCCGCAATTCGAGACTGGTACGAGACGCGGCGGCATGAGCAGCAGGTTTTTCGTCTCTTTGGCTATGCCGGCTGCGGAAAGACCACCATCACCGCCATGGCGATCGAGGCGCTGGGGCTGGAACCGATGACACCGGGCGATCTTGGCGGCGTGCTCTTCGCCGCCTTCACCGGAAAGGCCGCGCTCGTCATGACGCGGAAGGGCACGCCCGCGCAGACCATCCACAGCCTGATCTACCGGGTCTCCGAGGCGACACCCGAGGAAATCGCACGGGTGACGGAGGACCTCGCGGCGCTTCGCCGCAACTTGCCGCGCATGGGTCCGGCCGAGCGGGGTTTCGCGATGACGCGTATCGCGCAGCTCGAACTGCGTCTCGAGGACATCCACCAGCCGAAGTTCCTGATCAACGAGCAGTCGATCCTGCGCGACGCGGACCTGCTGGTTCTCGACGAGGTGTCGATGGTGGGCGAAGACATGGCGCACGATCTCATGGCCTTCGGCAAGCCGATCCTGGTGCTGGGTGATCCCGGTCAGCTGCCGCCGATCAAGGGCCTCGGCTTCTTCACCGAAGCGGCGCCCGACGTGATGCTCACTGAGGTTCATCGGCAGGCCGGTGACAGCGCGATCCTGCGCCTGGCCACCATGGCCCGCCAAGGCATTCCGATTCCCCATGGCGTCCATGACGCGCATGTCTGGAAGATGTCGCGCCACGACGTCGGCCCCGCACAGATGCTGCAGGGCGGTCAGGTGATCTGCGGCACCAACGCGACGCGCCGCTGGCTCAATACCGCGATGAAGCACGCCGCAGGCTTCGAGACCGATTACCCCATCGGCGCCGGAGAGAAAATCATCTGCCTTAAGAACCGCCACGACCTCGGGCTGATCAACGGCATGTTCCTGACGCTGAGCGACGTGCGCCAGGATCCTGACGACCGTTTCGCCTTCAGCGCCATGGTCGAGACCGAGGACGGCACGAGCATCGCCGGGCGGCAGAGCTTCTGGCGCGGCGAATACGCCGACCATGTTGCCTTCGATCCCGAGCGCGGGCGGCGCGAATGGCAGATCCGGCGCGGGCTGATCGAGTCCAGCTGGGGCTACGCCATCACCTGCCACAAGTCGCAAGGCTCGCAGTGGGAGAACGTCATCGTCTTCGACGACGGCTTCGGCCGCACCGCCGTCGACCGTAACCGCTGGCTCTACACCGCGATCACACGGGCAGAGAGAGGGCTGGTGATCCTGTCATGAAGAAACATCCGATGCTCAAGCCCTCCGTCGATCCCAGAGGCCCCGAAGAACAGGAGGCGAGCCTCTGCGCCCTGGCGCGCCGCCACGGCGTGAGCGTCGAGGAAGCGCGTAGGATCGAGGAAGGCCTGCGTGCCATCCCGATGGAACGGTTTCTCGAAGGCTGTTTCGGCCCGGATCATGGCGCTTTCTATGATGCCGGGGAGGACCTCTGGATCGTCCCGGACCGTAGCTACCAGGGGCCCGGTTTCGCATTCACGGCGGTCCGGAGCGACCGCAGCTGGTTCACGGGCGTCGTCCCGGTGGAGGTGTTCCAGTGACCGCCACCGTGATCGACCTAAACGATGTGCTGCCGCCGCGCCCGGATGCCGAGCGTTACGATCTGGACCTGATCGTTCAGCGGCTGCGTGAGACCGCGGAGACATGGGTGCCGCGTCTCTTTCCGAATGGTCGCCGGTCAGGCGATGAATGGCGGCTCGCCAACATCCGGGGCGATGCGCCGCGCAACATGGGCTCGTGCGTCATCACGCTCCGCGGTCCGCATGCGGGCGACTGGATCGACTTCGACGGCAATCAGGGTGGCGGGCCGATCAGCGCCATCGAGCAAGCGACGGGGCTCGACGGCCGTGCGCTGGTCGTGGAGGCCGCCGAGATGGCGGGCGTCGCGCCCGGTGCGCCGGCGCGGCGGACGCCTACGACATTTCCCACCCCGAAGCGCGATGCGGCCCTGGAGATCGCTCATATCCTGTCTTTCGCGCAGCTCCTCGCGGGCACGCCTGCCGCCGAATACCTCGCGGGACGCGGTCTTGCTGTCCCCGCGGAGGCCGATCTTCTGTTCCATCGCGATCTGACGCATTGGGAGACGAAGACCGGATATCCGGCCCTGGTCGGACAGGTCCTCAACCGCGAGGGCGCCGTCATCGGGCTGCACCGCACCTATCTCGACGGTGGGAGCGGGACGGTAACCAAGGCGCCTGTCGAGAAGGCGAAGAAGATGCTCGGCCGGGTCGCTGGCGGTGCGGTGCGGCTCGCACGGTACGCCGATGGCGACCGGCTTGCGCTCTCGGAGGGGATCGAGACCGGGCTGGCGGTGATGACCGCGTGCCCCGATCTGCCGGTCTGGGCGACGCTGTCGACCTCGGGCCTGGAACAGGTCGATCTTCCGCCCGGTGCCCGACGCATCCTGATCCTTGCGGACAACGATGTGTCCGGCGCCGGTATGCGAGCGGCAGAGGCCGCCGCCCGGCGATTGCGCGCGCAGGGCCGCAAGGTGGCCATCGCGCTGCCGCCGGACGAGGGAGACGACTTCAACGACCTTCTGCTTCGTGCCGGCCCCGAGGCCGTTGCCCGGATCGTCGCCGAGGCGGAAGCAGCCACTCCCAACGAAATGACCGTGCAGATCGGTCAGCACCGGCCCCTGAACTACGAAGCGCCCGGCGAGGCGCTGCCGACGCTGCGAGCCGACGAGGGCGATCTGGGTCGTGCCGTCGAGCGGGTCTGGAGCCTGCTCCTGGCATCGAACCGGACACCTTGGGTGTACCGCTTCGCGAGCCAGCTTACATGGGTCGTGCCGGACGACGAGGGGCGGCCCGTCGCGACCACCGTCACCGAGGAACGGCTGCGCCACATGCTGGCGCGGCTTGCGATCTGGAAGCGGCTCAACGCCAAGGGCGAACTGGTGGCTGCTCCGCCGCCGCTTGGCGTCGTCAAGTCGGTGCTCGCAACACCGGATCCAGCGCTGCCCGTGCTGGTCGGGATCGTGAACACGCCGGTCTTCGGCCGGAGCGGCACGCTGCTCACGAGCCCCGGCTATCACCCCGACGCCCGACTGCTCTATGCGCCTGCACCGGGATTCAATGTGCCGGCAATCCCGCCGCGCCCGACGCAGGCCGAGATTGCTTCTGCGCGCGCTCTCATCTGCGACGACCTCCTCGGCGATTTCCCTTTCGTCGGTCCGGCCGAGCGCGCCCATGTCATCGCCCTCCTATTGCTCGGCTTCCTGCGCGGTATGATCGACGGCCCGACGCCGCTGCATCTGATCGAGAAGCCAACGCCAGGCTCGGGGGCGACGCTGATGGTCGACGCCATCGCCACGATCCTCACCGGCGCCGGCGCCAGCGTCATGACCGAGGGACGCGACGACGATGAGTGGCGCAAGCGCGTCACCGCCAAGCTGCGCCAGGTCCCGGCGATCGTGCTGATCGACAACCTGCGCAATAAGCTCGACAGCGCGGCCGTTGCGGCCGCCCTGACCGCACCCTTCTGGGAGGACCGCATCCTCGGGCAGTCCGAGATGGCGCGGCTGCCGATCCGCTGCCTCTGGATCGCCACCGGCAACAATCCCGAGTTCTCCAACGAGATGGCGCGCCGCCTCGTGCGCATCCGGCTCGACCCGCATGTCGAGCGGCCCTGGCAGCGTACGAATTTCCGCCACCCCGATCTGATGACATGGGTGCGCGCCAATCGCCCGCGTCTCGTCGCCGCCTGTCTAACCCTCTGTCAGGCCTGGATCGCAGCGGGACGGCCGCGCGGCGTGCGGACCGTCGGCTCCTACGAGAAATGGGCGCAGGTCATCGGCGGCGTGCTCGAGGTCGCCGGGATCGAGGGCTTTCTCGGCAATCTCGATGAGATGATGGAAGCCTCCGACAGCGAAGGCGCGGCATGGCGGGCCTTCGTCTCTGGATGGTGGGATCGCTTCGGCACGGCCGAGGTCGGAACCGTTGACCTGTTCGAGATTGCCCAGACGCTCGAACCGCTATTGCCGCTCGGAACAGGCAACGATCAATCGCAACGGGTGCGGCTCGGCAGAGCGCTGCCGAAGATGCGCGACCGCATCTTTCGCTGTGGCGACCATGATCTGCGCCTCGCGTCGGCGGGCAAATACCAGGGCGCGGCGCGCTGGAGGCTCCAGATTGCCCCCTCTGCCGACGGCTCGGGATCGGCATCGGCAGAAAATCCGGTGAGGGTTGCGGATTCTCGTGAGGGTTGGTCCGACAACCCTCACGAAATCCACCCCAATGAAATCAATGGCTTGATGGGCGCTCGTGAAGGTCGTGAGGGTCGTGAATGTTTCGCAGACCCTTACGCGTGCGCGCACGCGCACGCGCACGCGCGCACGATAGATGATCCCGGAAAACCCTCACGACCCTCACCACCCTCACGGGAGGCTTGCAAAACAACAGGTTACGGCCTGGAGGGTGCGGAGCCTCACCCTCACCACCCTCACCAACCCGCACGACGGACCGATCCCCTCGGCACCGACCCACCCGACTGGCTGCGGGAGGTCCTGGAATGATCCGCTCCCGCGAAAGGGGCCCTTCGTCAAGGGACGGCGTCAGCTGGGGCTGCGCAAGGCCCGTCACCGCTCTCCACCCGCACAGCCGACCAGAAAAGGAGATTGACCATGTCTCATGCGACATCGATCACCACGGACCCCAGCGCCAGACCTGATCTGCCTGCCAGCTTGCTCCGTGACCGTGCACTGCTCACCCTCGATCTCGGCACAACGACGGGCTGGGCGCTGCGCGCGCCGGATAGCCTGATCACGAGCGGAACGGTCTCGTTCCGACCGAGTCGCTATGACGGCGGCGGCATGCGCTACCTGCGCTTCGCAGGCTGGCTCGACCAGATTGCGGCAGATGCCGGTGGCCTCACCGCGATCTACTTCGAGGAAGTCAGGCGCCATATCGGCACCGACGCTGCCCATCTCTATGGCGGTTTTCTCGCAACGCTGACCGCATGGTGCGAACGGCGGGTGATTTCCTATCAGGGCGTTCCCGTCGGTACGATCAAGCGGCACGTCGCGGCCAAGGGCAACGCCGACAAGGCTGCCGTCATGGCGGCCATCCGCGCCCGCGGCTTTTCGCCGGCGGACGACAATGAGGCCGATGCGATCGCGATCCTGCTTTGGGCCATCGAGACAAACGGAGGCGTGCGATGAGCGGCGAGATCATGCTGAAGCATGCCGCGTCGGTCGTCGCCGAGCGCCGCAATATATACGGCGATCCCACTGTATCCATGGCCACCGTGGCCAGACGCTGGTCGATCACGCTCGGCCGCACCATCACGCCGGCCGAAGTCGTTCTGTGCCTCATCGACCTGAAGCTCACGCGCCTCGCACACGATCCCAGGCACCAGGATTCGATCCTCGATATCGCGGGCTACGCCGCCGTCCTGCATGAGGTCACCCGATGAGATGGGCACCGCGAGGTTACGGCGGTGAGCGTCGTCCGCCCGATCAGGTCAAGCGCGACGGCTGGCGCGAACGGGGCGTGTTGGTGGTCGAGCAAAATGATGAGCGGCTGACCTGGCCCGAGCGCGAACTAATCCGACAACTCGGCGAGAAACTCTACGGCGGAAAGCACAAACGGCAGGAGGCCAAGCATGAATGACTGGACGCCTGCCTTGGTGGAGGAGCGCCTGATTGAAGCTGCCGCTACGCTGAGGCGGCTACCGTCGGTGCGCGTGAGCGGTTACTTCAGCACCTGGCCAGCCACGGTCGTTGAGTTCAGCGATCTGGTGGGGCAGACACCCGAGTCGATGCGTCTCCCGCCGCCGTCGGCTGCCGCAATCAGCCGCATGGAGGCAGCGCTGCCGTGGTTGCGATGGTTGGACGTCGAGGATGCCAAGCTCGTGTGGATGAGGGCCGAATGCAAACCGTGGAAGGCGATCTGTTGGCACTTCGGCATCGCGCGGGCGACGGCCAATCGGCGGATGGAGTATGGTCTCAGCGTCATCGCCTGGCGGCTAAACCGGCGACCGCTTCCGACGAAATGGTCGCGTCAGTTTTTGGTCGATCGCGTCAGATTTCTGTCAAGCGCGTTTTGAATCGTTGCCGACGAATGTGTGAGACATCTCCGACTTGGACACATCGCCCGAATTCAGGGCAAATTGTTGTCATGCTCGCGAGAGCTGCGTCACCAAAGAGGCGCTCAGCGTTTGAAGGGGTTCAGGACCTTGGCGCCAAGCCCTTCGACATCGGCATCGTTGCGCGTAGCAAGGGTCAAGCTGTGGACTTTGGCTTGAGCTGCAAGGAGACCATCGATCACGGGGATCGGGCGAACCGCATTCATCCGCCCCCATTGGTCGGTGACCGAACGATCGACCAGCAAGATGCGGTCGCCAAAGGCAGCCTCGACTTCGGACAGCCACGCTTCGAGCACTTCGGCTTTGGCGGGATCACGCGGGCGGGCGAGCTCGATGCCTTTCCTGATTTCGCCGAGGACCAGGACGCTCAGGTAGAGGTCGTCATCCTTGAGCGATGCATACCATTTGGCGACCCCCGCATCACAACGCGCACCCTTGCGGATCTCGGAGATGATGTTGGTGTCGATCAGGAAGCTCATAGATCGATGGCGCGACCGAGATCACGCGGCCGGTCGAGGTCGATGCCTTCAAGCGGGGCGGAGGCCAGCAGTGCCTTCAGGCCCGTCGCCCGGGGCACGGCAAACCTCGCCTTGAGCAAACTGCGCGCCTCGGCCTCCCGCTCCGGATCGCCGAGCGCCCGGGCGATGCTGCGGACGAGTGCGGCGTCCTCCTTGCGGACCTGCACTTCGACACGGACGATGCCGTGGCGCTTCTGGCGGCTGCGGAACGTATCGAGCGGTGTTTTGCGTGCATTGGGCATGGTCTCGCCCTCCAAGTTCATTTCCGGAAATATACCGGAAATCACTGGCGGCGGCAACCTTCGCTAACTCATTGATATCACGGGTCCTTCCTGGCCGATTTCGTATGCTGGGGGGCACAGCGCGATACATCGCCACCGACAGCCCATAAATCGAGGTTACCAGTTACCGGTTACCACCAATGCCGTGGCCAATAAGGCCCGGTAATCCACCAGTTATGGCGCTGCCGGAGGTGGTAGCCCGCCCGGTACGGTTACCACCCAGGTTACCAGTCCGGTTACCACCGGGCGGCTGATCGCCCCACAACACGAGAACACGATGACGATGTCGTTTCCCGACGCGGTCGAGCGCTGGCCGCTTGCCCGGTTGATCCCGCATGCGCGCAACGCCCGCACCCATTCCGAGACCCAGGTGGCGCAGATCGCGGGCTCGATTGCCGAGTTCGGCTTCGTGAACCCGGTTCTGGTCGGCGACGACGGCGTGATCGTAGCAGGGCACGGCCGCGTGATGGCCGCGCGCAAGCTCGGCCTTGCCGAGGTGCCGGTGATTATCCTCGCCCATCTCACGCCGACGCAACGCCGCGCGCTGATGATCGCGGACAACCAGATCGCGACCAACGCAGGCTGGAACGAAGAGATGCTGGCGATGGAACTGGCGGCCCTGAAAGACGAAGCGTTCGATCTCGAACTGCTGGGCTTTGACGAGGCGGACATCGATCGGCTGCTGGCCGGCACACTGGAGGACGAGGCCGACGATCCTGACGCGGCGCCGGAGCCGCCGGCCGATCCGGTTAGCCGTCCCGGAGATATCTGGATCTGCGGTGAGCACCGCGTGCTCTGCGGCGATGCCACCGTGCTCAGCGATGTCGAGACGTTGCTCGGCGGCGAACTCGCCGACATGACGTTTTGCGATCCGCCCTACAACGTCAACTACGCCAACTCGGCGAAGGACAAAATGCGCGGCAAGAACCGCGCGATCCTCAACGATGCGCTGGGCGAAAGTTTTGGCGCGTTCCTCTACGACGCCAGCGTCAACATCCTCGCTGTCACCAAGGGCGCGGTCTACATCTGCATGTCGTCATCGGAACTGGACACGTTGCAGAAGGCGTTCCGCGAGGCCGGCGGCAAGTGGTCGACCTTCGTGATCTGGGCCAAGAACACCTTCACGCTCGGCCGCGCCGACTACCAACGCCAGTACGAGCCGATCCTCTATGGTTGGAAAGATGGCGCGGACCACTACTGGTGCGGCGCCCGCGATCAGGGCGATGTCTGGTTGATCGACAAGCCGCACAAGAACGACCTGCATCCGACCATGAAGCCCGTCTCATTGGTCGAGCGTGCGATCCGCAATTCGTCCAAGAGCCGGGATATCGTGCTCGATCCATTCGGCGGCTCCGGCACGACCATGATCGCGGCGGAGCGGGCGGGACGACGCGCACGCTTGATCGAGCTCGATCCCAAATACGTCGATGTCATTGTTCAACGCTGGCAGGAGACGACCGGCGGCAGCGCGACGCACGCCACCACCGGTCAGGCTTTTGGGGGTGCTAATCAGTGATGCGGTAGATACGACCGCGCCGCTCTGATTTCTCCGAGACGACGTTGAGTCCGAGTTTCTTTTTCAACGCCCCGGCAATGGCGCCGCGCACCGTGTGGGCCTGCCAGTCGAGCGCCTCGATGATCTCGTCGATCGACGCTCCCTTCGCCCGGCGTAGCATTGCAATGAGTTGGGCCTGTTTGCTCTCTCTGCGCGGCAGGCGCTCCTTGCGGGCTGTTGCCTTGGCTTCGACCCTCGCTGCGACCTTGCCTTGATCCGCTGGCGTGCCGCCAACCAGTTCGCCGTCATCCACGGCAGCGGCGGTGCGTCCGGCTGTCGCCGGGTCTTGCTCGACGATGATGCCCAAGGCCTCAAACGCCGCGTCGGTCGCAACCAGCGTAACACCATGCCCGTCACCGGTGTTGCGCCAGATCGGATCGCCGCGTTTGGCGTCGACCTGCTCAACGAGGCCTTTGCCCATCAGGCTGTCGACGACCTTCGCCGCCGCGCCGCCCTTGAGGCGGTCGGGCAGCGGCAGGATGAGGCGGTCGTCGCGCTGGCACGCGGCGGTTAGAATAACGAGCTGGGTGTCGGAGAGTTTGGTCATCGGGGCGGTCCTTCCGTCGAGGGGGCCGCGACCATCGCAGCCCTGCTACGGTCCCGAGCCCCGAGGGCGAGCCATCGGGGCGGTGTCGGGAGTGGCCCGTTTACTCGGCGTGCTCGCCTTCCTTGAAGGCGGCGTCGGTGATTCGCTTCAAGATCTCGGCATAGTGGCCGAGGGTTCCGACGTGGCCCCAGTCGATGTCGTCGGGGGCGTAGCCGAAATGGTCGTCGCTGAGCGCCCTCAACCGCTCGAGCATCATGTCGATCTCCGTCTTCTTGACGACGAAGGCGTCGCGGGCGGTGGTGGATTTGGTGGTGTTGCGCATGGTGGTCTCCTCTGCTGATGACCGCATGAACGCTTCACTTCGCGCCGAAGCCAAGTCGATAAGCACGCAATCAATTTGCTTTCTTTGGGGCCTGTCGATCATGGGATTATCAATCCGCGCCTATGCCCGGCTTCGCGGCGTGAGCCACGTTGCCGTGCTGCGCGCGGCCAGGGCGGGGCGCATAACGCTGGAACCTGATGGCACTGTCGATGCCGCCAAGGCAGATAGCGCCTGGGAGCGCACGACGGAGCCCGGACGCGACAAACCCAAGCCGCAAAGGCTGAAGGCGGTTGCCGATGCGGCAGTCGGCTCCGTGCGCGAGACGCTCAAGGAGCAAGGCCTGCCGGCGAGCGGCAATGTCACCTTCGTCCAGGCTCGCACCGCCCACGAGATCGCCAAGGCGCATCTGGCGCGGCTTCGGCTGCAACGCATGAAAGGCGAGCTGGTCGACCGCGCTCGGGCCATGGCGCTCGTGTTCCGGCTTGCCCGTGAGGAGCGCGATGGCTGGATCAACTGGCCGGTGCGCGTGGCGGCATTGATGGCGGCCGAACTCGGCGTGGAGGCGCATCCGATGCAAAAAGTTCTGGAAACCTATGTCCGATCACACCTCGCCGATCTTGCCGAGGTCCAACCCGAATTCCGATGAGCTGACCGAGTTCGATGGCGACGAGGACTTCTGCCGCGCGTGGCGCGATGGCCTCACGCCAGACCCGACGCTCAGCGTTTCCGAATGGGCGGACCAGCACCGCATGCTGAGCTCGCGGGCGTCGGCTGAGCCAGGGCGCTACCGCACCGACCGCACGCCTTACATGCGGGCGATCATGGACGCGCTGTCGCCGTCGCACGCCACACGACGCGTCGTGTTCATGAAGGCTGCCCAGGTGGGCGCGACCGAGGCTGGCAATAACTGGATCGGCTACGTCATTCATCATGCGCCGGGGCCGATGCTCTGCGTGCAGCCGACCGTCGAACTAGCCAAGCGGTTCTCGCGCCAGCGCGTTGACCCGCTGATCGAAGAAAGCCCTATTCTGCGTGCCCGGGTTAAACCGTCGCGTTCCCGCGACGCTGGCAACACGGTGCTGTCGAAAGAGTTTCCGGCGGGGCTGCTGGTCATGACCGGCGCCAACAGCGCGGTCGGCCTGCGCTCGATGCCGGTGCGCTATCTGTTTCTCGACGAGGTGGACGCCTATCCGCCCTCGGCCGACGAGGAAGGCGATCCGGTGGCGCTCGCCGAGGCGCGTACGCGCACGTTTTCGTGGCGCAGCAAGGTATTCCTGGCCTCGACGCCGACGATCCACGGAATCTCGCGCATCGAGCGGGAGTACGAGGCGTCCGACCAGCGGCGCTTCTTCGTGCCCTGCCCGCATTGCAACCACCGGCAGTGGCTCCAGTTCGAGCGGCTCCGGTGGGAGAAAAGTAAGCCGGATACGGCGCGCTATCTTTGCAAGGCATGCGAGGGCGCGATTGAGGAACATCACAAGACGGCCATGCTCGCGGCCGGCGAGTGGCGAACGACCGCGGCATCGTCCGATCCCGGCACCATCGGTTTTCACCTGTCGGCGCTCTATTCGCCGGTGGGGTGGCTGTCCTGGGCAGAGGTCGCCCGGGCCTGCGAGACGGCGCAGGCGACCGACGAGGCCAAGCGGAGTTTCAAGAACAGCATGCTGGGCGAGACCTGGATGGAAACGGGTGAAGCGCCTGACTGGCAGCGGCTCTACGACCGAAGGGTAAGTTGGCTAACTGGCACGGTACCGATGGGTGGGCTCTTCCTCACCGCCGGCGCCGACGTCCAGAAGGATCGCCTTGAGGTCGATGTCTGGGCGTGGGGCCGTGGCCTGGAAAGCTGGCTGGTCGACCACATCGTGATCGAGGGTGGTCCGGAACATGCCACCGCCTGGTCTGCGCTGGACGCGCTTCTGGGACGCAGTTGGTCGCATGCGTCTGGCGCGACGATGGGTTTATCGAGGCTTGCAATCGACACCGGTTTCGAGGCCCCCACCGTCTATGCCTGGGCGCGCCGCGCTGGATTTGCGCAGGTGGCCCCGGTCAAAGGCGTCGAGGGCTTCAACCGGGCAAGCCCGGTTTCCGGCCCCACCTATGTCGATGCGACCGATGGCGGGAAGCGGTTGCGGCGCGGCGCGCGGCTGTGGTCGGTGGCGGTTTCGACCTTCAAGGCGGAGACCTACCGCTACCTCCGTCTCGAACGTCCGACCGACGAGGAGCGGGCCGCAGGCGGCCGCTTTCCGGCAGGCACCATCCATCTGCCGGCCTGGGCCGACAGCGAGTGGTGCAAGCAGTTCGTCGCCGAGCAGCTGGTGACGGTGAAGACCAAACGCGGGTTTCAGCGACTCGAATGGCAGAAGCTGCGCGAGCGCAATGAAGCGCTGGATTGCCGGGTCTATGCCCGCGCCGCTGCCTGGATCGCCGGGGCTGATCGCTGGGGTGACGAGAAATGGCGCGATCTCGAACGCCAGGTCGGCGTGATCGATCCGCCAGACGCCGCGATACCCGAAACCTCAATCCCGGCTTCTGATGCCGGGTCGTCTGGAGCCGCGTCTGCGGGCGTCGTTCGACGGCCGCCAGCGCGCCGAGGTCGGCGCGTATTTACACCGAGCTATCTGAGCTGAGTCCCCATCATGACGCTTGAAGACATGATCGCGCGCCGCGATGCGCTGCTGGCTGCGCGGTGGCGTGGCGTGCGCACCGTCGAGGTCGAGGGGCGCCGCATCACCTATGCGAGCGATGCCGAAATGGCCGCGGCCCTTGGTGATCTCGAACGGCGGATCGCTGAAGAGCAAACCGGCGCCCGTCGCCGTATCGTTCGCACGACAGCAAGCAAGGGACTCTGATCCTTGATGGAATCGATCTCACGGTGGCGCCGCCGCGTCGGCGCCCTGGTGGGCGGTTTCGAGGCGGGCCAGGCGAGCCGCCGGCTCCGGCATTTTCAGCCGAGCCGGGCGCACCTCAACACGCTGATTGCAGCCGCCGGCGCCGACATCACCGCGCGCGCCCGCTGGCTGGTCCGCAACAACGGCTATGCGGCCAATGCGATCGAGAGCTGGGCTGGCAACGTGGTGGGCGACGGCATCAAGCCGTCATCGTTGATTGCGGACGCCGACCTTAAGGCCCGTGTGCAGCGGCTCTGGCTCGACTGGACCGACGACAGCGATGCAGAGGGGTTCACCGATTTCTACGGCCAGCAGCGTCGCGCCGCCCGCGAGGTGTTTATCGCCGGCGAGGTGTTCTTCCGCTTCCGGCCGCGCCGGCCCGAGGATGGGCTCACGGTGCCGCTGCAGCTGCAGATGATCCCGTCGGAGATGCTGCCGCTCAGCCGCAACGAACGGATCGCGGGCGGCAACGTCATCCGTCAGGGTATCGAGTTCGATCGCATCGGCCGGCGCGTCGCCTATCACTTCTTGCGCCGCCATCCCGGCGACGTGACCGATCCGGGCCTCGTCGGCGAGACGGTGCGAGTGCCGGCGTCCGAAATCATCCATGTGATCGATCCGGTCGATGCCGGACAATTGCGCGGGATCTCCCGTTTCGCGCCGGGGATCGTGAAGCTGTTCCTGCTCGACCAGTACGACGACGCCGAACTCGACCGGAAGAAGGTCGCGGCGATGCACGCACTCTTCATCACGACGCCGGCGCCCGCTGAGCCGTTCGACATCGCGGAGAGCGACGAAGGCGGCGAGCGCACAATGGACCTGCAGCCCGGCCAGATCGTTATGCTGGAGCCGGGCGAGGAGGTGCAGACCTCGGCGCCGGCCGATGTCGGCCAGACCTACGAGCCGTTCCAGTACCGCACGCTCCTGCAGGTCTCGGCGGCGCTCGGAATTCCGTATGCGTATCTGTCGAACGACATGCTGAAGGCGAACTACTCGAACTCGAGACTGGCACTTCTCGAGTTTCGCCGCCGCATCGAGGCCTATCAGCACTCGGTCATGGTCTGGCAGGTCTGCCGACGGGTCTGGGCCCGCTGGCTCGATACCGCGGTCGTCTCGGACGCGCTCGCCTTACCCGAATACGAACGACAGCGGCGCGACTATGCCGGCTGCTCCTGGCTGCCGCCCAAATGGGACTGGGTCGATCCATTGAAAGATGCGCGCGCTGAGATCGAGCAGATCGATGCTGGCCTGAAGAGCCGGACGCAGGCGCTCGCCGAACGGGGCTATGACGCCGATCAGGTCGATGCCGAGATTGCCGCGGACCGCGCGCGCGAGCGCCAACTCGGACTGAGCTTCGGCAGCGCATCCTCCGACCCGACGCTGCTGACCGATGCCCAAGAGGCAGCGCCGGCCGACAACCAGGCAAACGCAGCCACCCACTGAGGTTTCTATGACGAGATTTCATCCGCTGCTCAGCCGGCTCAGCGGCCGGCCCTTGGCGATCGCGCCGCGAGCACTCGACGGACTGCTCGCCGCCGGCCCGTTGCTCGACGCCCGCCCGAACATGCTTTTGGCCCGCGATGCTCTGCCAGCCATGAAAGCGAGTTACGCCGTGACCGATGCCGGCATCGCCGTGGTGCCGATCCTCGGACCGCTGATGACGCGCGGCGACTGGCTGACAACCTTTCTCGGCGCCAGCGATTATGGCGAGATCGGCGCCGCCGTGGAAGCCGCCGTGGCCGATTCGACCGTGCGCGCCGTGCTGCTGGAACTGGACTCGCCGGGCGGCGAGGTCGGGGGCATATTCGACCTCGTTGATCGCCTCACGGCATTGCGCGAAGCTGCGCAAAAGCCGCTCTGGGCCGTGGCGAGCGAGAGCGCTCTCTCGGCCGCCTTTGCGATAGCTAGCGTGGCGGACCGGCTTTACGTCACCCGGACCGCGGAAATCGGCTCCATCGGCGTCGTTGCCATCCATATCGACGAGAGCGTCGCCGACGTCATGGCCGGCCTCAAATGGACGCTCATTCACGCGGGCGCCCGCAAGATCGATGGCAATGCCCACGAGCCGCTCTCGGATACCGCGTTCTCAGAGATCCAGACGGATGTCGATGCGCTGCACGCGGATCTCGTCACCCTGGTTGCGCGCAACCGATACATGAGCCCGGACGCTGTCCGCGCCACGCAAGCCGCCGTCTATCGGGGTCGGCGCGGGATCGATGCCGGCCTAGCAGACCGGCTCGGCACCGTCGATCTGGCTCTCGCCGATCTCACCCTGATGCTCGATCCGCCACGTCTGATCACGGGCGCCCCGCAGCGTGCCCGCAGTACTCAACCTCCAAGGAGAAAGACCGAAATGACCATCGACACCGAGCCCGACGCGACTACCGAAAACGCCGCCGTCATCGAGGCGGTTCCGTCTGACCCGGACGCCGCCGAAACCCAGCGGTCGGCCCCGCCGCCTCCTGTGGTAGTGGAAGCCGCCGCGCAAGAGGCCGCCGATCGGCTGCGCGCGGAATATGCCGAGATCGCCGCCATTGCAGCCCAAGGGGCCCGGCTGGGCGTCGCGATCGACGCCGCCGACGCCATGGCCAAAGGGATCGCGCCGCATG
This sequence comes from Alphaproteobacteria bacterium, assembly GCA_046297835.1. Classification (GTDB taxonomy): domain Bacteria; phylum Pseudomonadota; class Alphaproteobacteria; order SMXQ01; family SMXQ01; genus CAMAVH01. The sequence continues at coordinate 200,012 of JBKBHI010000004.1, forward strand.
CGCTGCGAAGCTCCATCCTCGACGCCCTGGCGGCCCGCGCCGAAGCCAGCGCCGTGGTTGCCGTGGCGCCCCAGCCGCCCGGCTCTCCCACTTCGAACGGCGGCGAAAGCCCCATCGTGCGCCGTGCGCGTGAGCGCGCATCAGCCAATCGCAGCTGACGAAAAGGAGGATCATCATGACCGTTCTCACCATGTCGCCGACCCTCGGCGACCTTCTCAAGTATGAACTCAACGGGAGCTACTGCCGCGAGGCTGTGACCCTCAAGGCCGGCGCCAACTACGCGCTCGGCTCCGTGCTCGGAAAGATCACGGCCTCGGGCAAGTACCGACTTGCGCCCGCGGCCGAAGTGACCGGCGACGAGGGCGCCGAGATCGCCGCCGCTATGCTCATCGAAGCGGTCGACGCTACAGCCGGTGACAGGACCGGTCTGGTGGTTGCGCGGGGCCCAGCGATCGTGTCCAAGGCCGCGCTCGTCTTCGACGCCTCCGTCGACCAGCCCGCCGAGATCGCGGCCAAGCATGCCGAGCTGAGCACTGCCGGAATCGTCCCCCGCGATACCGCCTGATCTTCAAGCCTCACGTCTGATTCTCTGACCGGCTCCGGAGCGCGCGCTTCGGGGCTTTTTTGTTGTCCGTTTCACTCAAAGGAGACCCGACCCCATGGTCGCCATAATCAACCCGTTCGACGCGGGCGGCTATTCGCTCGCCGAGATGACCCAGGCCATCAACATCCTGCCCAATGTCTATACCCGCCTCGGGCAGATGGGCCTGTTCCGCTTCGAAGGCGTGACCCAGCGCTCCGTCATCATCGAGCAGGCAGAAGGCGTGCTCAACCTCCTGCCGACTGTGCCGCTCGGCGGGCCCGCCACCGTCGCCAATCGCGACACGCGCTCGACGCGCTCCTTCACCGTGCCGTGGATCCCGCACGACGACGTGATCACGCCCCAGGACATTCAGGGCGTGCGCGGCTTCGGCGTCGCCGACGCTGCGGATCCGCTCGCCACCGTCATGGAGCGCAAGCTCACCCGCATGCGGGTCAAGCACGCCCAGACACGCGAGTACATGGAGGTCAACGCGCTGCGCGGCATCGTCAAGGACGGCGCCGGCACCACGCTCTACAACTACTTCACCGAGTTCGGGCTGGCGCAGCTGGAAACCGACTTCGTGCTTGGCACTGCTGGCACCCAGGTCCAGGCGAAGGTGCGCGATGTGCTCAGGAAGGTCGAGACCGAACTCAAGGGCGAGACCATGACCGGCGCGCTGGCGCTGGTGAGCCCGGAGTTCTTCGACAAGCTGATTGGCCACGCCAAGGTCGAGGAGGCCTACAAGTACTATTCCTCGACCGGGGCACAGCCGCTTCGTGAGGACACCCGTCGGCGTTTCCCCTTCGCCGGCATCCTGTTCGAGGAGTACAACGCGACCGTCACGCTCTCGACCGGCGCGACGGAAACCCTGATCCCCTCCGGCGAAGGCATCGCGTTCCCGCTCGGCACCCTCGATACCTTCGTCACCCACGGCGCGCCGGCCAACCTGATCGAGACGGTCAACACGGTGGGCCTGCCGATCTACGCCCGGCAGATTGCGCGACCCGACGGCAGCGCCATCGAGGTCAAGACTGAAGCGTCGATCCTGCCGATCAACAAGCGGCCGCGCCTCGCCGTGCGCATCTTCTCCAGCAACTAAATTGGTTGCGACCTGCGCTTAACGTATCTTCGCCCACTGGGCTTCGCTTGGCCCCTATGCCGCTTGCCGCCTGTGATCGCAGGCATGAACCTCGACGCTCACATGAGACAATTGCTCCAGGCCCCGGAGCTTGTCCTTGTAATGCCCGGGAGGTTGGGGGGCGTCGGAGACAACCGAGACCACAAGCGCCAAGTGTCCGGGACCGACCCGCCACAAGTGGAGGTCGGATACTCGGTCTCCGTTCTCTTCCAGCGCGTGCTGTATTTTCAAAACCATGCCTTTGTCCGGCATTGTGTCGAGCAGGACGGCGCCAGCGCCGCGGATGAGCCCCCATGACCAGCGGGCGATGACTATGCTTCCGACGATGCCCATGAGTGGATCCATCCAGAGCCAGCCATAGAAGCGCCCTGTGAGCAGCGCGACGATTGCGAGAACCGAGGTCAAAGCGTCGGTCAGAACATGAAAATAAGCGGCGCGCAGGTTGTGGTCCTGGTGGCGGCTAGCATGCGCATGCTTGTGGTCGTGCTCACCTTGATCGGAATGATCGTGATGGGGCTGTCCGCCGTCATGCAGAAGCCACGCGCTCACTAGATTTACGACCAGCCCGAGGACTGCGACGGCAATTGCTTCATTGAAGCGGATCGAGATCGGTGAGGTCAATCGGATGACAGATTCGACGCCGATCAAGAGCGCTACGATCGCCAGGATCATGGCGCTCGAATAGCCGGCGAGTTCGCCCAACTTGCCAGTCCCAAAAGTGAAATGCTCGTTATGGGCATGGCGACGCGCATAAAGGTAGGCGACGGCCGTGATGGTCAGCGCCCCGGCATGGGTCGCCATGTGGAAGCCATCCGCCAGCAAAGCCATTGAGCCGAATAGAAAGCCGGCGAAAATCTCGCCGACCATCATCACGGCTGTCAGACCGATGACGATCCAGGTGCGCCGCTCATTTCGGGCATGGTCAGCGCCTAGGAAGACGTGCTCATGCTGCCAAGCGTCGATCGAGGAATGCATATCATGCTCGCGTCTAAAGATATTTAGTGATCTCGCGGAACTCCGCGATTTTCTGCTGCACTTCCGGCGGAAGCGGTCCCGTTTCCCCAAGATGATGATCGATGTGATCCAGGATCAGCATTTGCTTCGTCTTTTCCAGTGCCTTGATCACGGCCTGCATCTGCTGCGCGATGGCGAGGCCGTCCCGATTCTCGGCGACCATACGGACGACGGTCGCGAGATGTCCTTCGGCGCGTCGCAGCCGCTTGAGGATGTCGGTGTTGCTTGCATGAGCCATTCGCTATCCTATCCCCCTGGAGGGGATAAAACAAGCTGAGTTAGCGGAGAAGCCGTCATGTCGATTTTCGGCGATGCGATCGATGATCTTTTTGCCGATCCCAATCTGACGCAGCAAGCTGTCTGGCGAGCGGGCGGATCTGGCGTGCCGGTAACGGCGCCGATCATCCTGCACCGGCCGGATCGAACGGCGAGCTTCGGCGAGACACGCATCTGGACCGCGACAGTAGCGCTCGACGTGCGGACGGCGGACGCGCCGCTCCTCGCCGAGGGAGATGAGTTCGAGATCGACGGCGACACGTTCGTCGTCCAGGGCGAGCCCCTGCGCGACGCCGAGCGTCTGATCTGGACGGCCGAGGTCATTCGCGCATGAGGCTGACGGCAGCACTGGGAGGCAGCCTCAAGGAGATGATGGCGGCCGAGATGAAGGCTGCGGAACGCGCCGTCACGTCCGGCGTGCAGGCGGCAACGAATGGGCTGAAGTCGGATCTGCGCAGTCAAATCGTTGCGGCCGGGCTCGGACCCCGGCTCGCCCGGACCTGGCGCGGTGAGGTTTACCCAAAGGGCCAGATGAGCATCGGGGCGGCCGGTCTGGTCTGGTCCAAGGCGCCCGGCATCGTCCGCATCTACGAGGACGGGGCGACCATCCGCTCGACCCGGGGGCTGTATCTCGCGATCCCGACGCCGGCAGCCGGTAAATACGGCGATGGCGGCGCCAAGATCACCCCGGGCGGCTGGGAGCGGCGGACCGGCCAGAGGCTACGCTTCATTTATCGCCGCGGCGCAGCCTCGCTGCTGGTTGCCGACAACATGCGGGCACGGAGCGGCAAGCGTGGCGGTTTCGCGAAGGCCAGCGCCGCGGCCCTGCGCAGCGGGCGCGGTCTCGCAAGCGTGCCGATCTTCTTCCTGGTGCCGCAAGTCAGCTTCCAGAAGCGCCTCGATGTTTCCGGGGCGTCGACGAAGTGGATCAGGGCTCTGCCCGCCATGGTCGTCGGCAACTGGCAAAAAGGCCGGGACGCGTAAATTTGTCTTCGCATCGCGAACAGGTCCTGGCGGCGCTGCTGAGTGCGCTGGAGACGATGTCCGGCCCGACCGTGCGCCGCAACGAGCCGCTGCCCGAGAAGCTGCCGGCCGGCGGTCTCGTCATGCTGCGCGACGGCGAGCTCGGCGAACCGGAGATCCTGTTGTCGCCGCTCTCTTATATATGGCGGCACCGCGCGATCATCGAGGCGGTGGTGAGCGGCGCAACGGCGGCGTCCCGCGACGGGGCGCTGGACGGTCTTCTCACGGCCGTCGACGACGGGATCGCCGGCACTCCAACGCTCGGCGGTCTGGTCGACTGGATCGAGATCGGCTCGCCCAGCTTCGAGACCCTGGCGGTCGAAGGTGCGGCCCCGCTCAAGGGCGCCACCATACCGATCACCCTGCATTACGCGACGTCGTCGCCCCTGTCCTGACCTTGGGAGGCTTTCATGGCACTTGGCTTTGGCGCCAATGCGCGGTTTCTGGCCGCGTTCGAATCGACCTATGGCACGCCGCCGGCGGGCGGCTACACCGCCGTGCAGCTTGCCCGTTATGGCATCGCCGCCAAACAGAACCTGCTCGGCAACGATCTGCTGGGCACCGGGCGCGATCCCGCGGCCCCGGTGCTGGGCGCGGTCAATGTCGACGGCGACCTGGTGGTGCCGCTCGATGCGCGCTCGACCGGCTTCTGGCTGAAGCTGCTGCTGGGCGCTCCGACCACGACCGGGACCGGTCCCTACAGCCATAGCTTCGTCTCCGGCGAGGCATCGCTCCCGAGCCTGGCGATCCAGGCCGCCAATCCCGATGTGCCGCTGTTTCGAACCCATAGCGGGGTGCGCATCGACAGCGCTGCGATCCGTTTCGAGCGCGAGGGCCTGCCGGCGGCGACGCTGGCCTGTGTCGCGCGCGGCGAAGCGACCGACGCGGGCTTGCGCGACGCGGCGCCTGGGCAATACGCACCGCTGCGCTTCGGCCCCTTCATGGGCCAGATCGAGAAAGACGGCGCCACGCTGGGACGGGTGGTCTCGGCCGAGTTCACCTATTCCAACAACCTCGACCGGATCGAGACCATCCGCTCGGACGGGCTGATCGACAGCGTCGAACCGACGGTGGCGTCCTGCACCGGCTCGATCACTGTGCGTTTCGATGGCACCGCCCTGTTCGACGCGGCCACGGCCGGAACGGCGCTGGCGCTGGAGTTCGGTTATGTCCGCGATGCCGGCGCCAGCCTGCTGTTCGCGGTCCACGAGGCTTATCTCTCTCGTCCTGGTCTCGCCATCGAGGGCCCGGCCGGCATCCAGGCGACCTTCGAGTTCCAGGCGGCGCGTAACGAGGCGGCGGGCCGGATGCTGACCGCGACCCTGATTAATGACGTGGAGGAATACTGATGCTGCGGCTCGATCTGAAGCGCGAGCCCGTCTGGCTCGAACTCGGTCATGGCGTGCGCTTGCAGGTTCGTCCCTGCACCACGGCCCTGATGATGGCCGCCCGTGTCGCTGCCGCCCGGGAGGCATCCGTCCAGGAGGCCGATGACCGTGACGGTGTCGGAGGTGCGGGCGAGCGAACGGCGATACTCATCAAGACGCTCGGCAAGCTCGCCGGCCTGGTGTGGGAAGGTGTCGGCGATGCCAAGGGCAAGGCTGCGCCGCTCACGCCCGAGGGCGTCGAAGCCCTGCTCGATCTCTGGCCGATGGCCGAGGCCTTCGAGCGTCTTTATCTCGCGCCGGCGCTGTTGCTGGATCAGGAAAAAAACGCCTGACGGCCCGCTGCCGCTGGCATTTCGGCGGCGGGCCGGAGTATTGCGCGGCTTGTGCCGGGGACTGCCCGGACTGTCCCTATCTTGCGCATGAGCCGCTGAGCTTTGAGGGCTGGCAGGTCTGGGACGTGATGCTGCGTTGCGCCGGACAGCTGCGTCTGGTTCCGGGGGCCGCAATCGGCATCGATCTCAATGCCTGCTTTGGCATGGGCGCCGGCCTCGGCTACGACCCGACCGCCCTGGCCGAACTCCTGCCGGCCGCCGAAGCCGGGATGGTTGCCGGATTCAACGAACGAATGAAGAGCGATGGCCGCTGAACGCAATCTATCCGTCCGCCTTGCCGTCATCGACGGCGGCAAGGTCCGGGCCGAGCTGCGCGATGTGGGCGAGACCGGCGAGCGGTCGCTGAAGCGCATCGAGCAGTCGGCCCGTCCGGCATCGCGGGCGCTGCAGGCGCTGGACGGCGCGGCCGGCGAGGTCCGGGGCTCGCTGGAAGCCACGGCGGGCCGCCTCGGCCCTCTCGGGGCGGCGCTCACCCGGCTCGGTCCCGCCGGTCTCATGGCGGGCGCCGCGCTCGGCGGGATCGTGTTCGGTCTCAAGGCCAGCCTCGAAGCGGCGGCCGAGGCGGAAGCTTCCTATCGCCGGCTCGAAGCCGTGCTCAAGGCGACCGGCGACGCGTCAGGTCTGACGGCCGGCCAGATCGCGAACTTTGCCGAAGAGATGGAAGCGGCAACGCTGGCCAGCGCCGAGAGCGTCATGGACGCGGCCTCGATCCTGGCCACCTTCCGCTCGGTCGCGGGCGACACCTTTACCCGGGCCTTGCGCCTGGCGCAGGATCTGGCGGCGGTGTTCGGCCAGGACTTGCGCGGCTCGGCCGTCCAACTCGGCAAGGCGCTCGAAGACCCGGTCGAGGGCATCAACGCGCTGCGCCGCGTCGGCGTCAGCTTCACCGCGAGCCAGCGCGACCTGATCGCGAGCCTGGTCGAGACCGGCCAGACGGCGGCGGCGCAGAAGGTCATTCTCGATGCGCTGGAACAGCAGGTCGGCGGCGCCGGCGCGGCGGAAGCGACCGGTCTGACCGGCGCGGCCAACCGGCTGTCGGATGCCTGGGGCAACCTTCTGAAAGAAATCGGCAAGACACCGGTCGCGGCCGGGCTCGCCGAGGGCGCGCTCGACGTTCTGGCACGCGCGCTGGACGGGTGGCGGCGCGTCATCGCCGACGATCCGATCTCCGAGCGCATCGTCGCGGCCAACCGTTCTCTGATCGAAGCCGAAAACCGTCTTGACCGCATGCGCAGCGCCGCCGGCGCGCGGGCGGGCGCCACGGCCATCATCGCCATTCGTCAGCAGGAGGCCCGGGTTGCCTATCTGAGATCGCAGGTCGAGGGGTTGATCGCCGAAGCCCGGGCCGCAGCCGAACGGTTCGATCAAGAGCAGCGGCGTGTCGAAGACGGACAACGGGCGGCGCAAGGAGAGCGCCGGACGGAGTTGCTTGCCGGCCAGCGCAAGGCGCTCGACGCGGCGATTGCCAAGCTCGTCGACGATCCGGCACAGCGTATTGCCGCGGTCAACAAGGAGTTGCAAGAAACGCGGCGGCGGCTCGAAGCCTTGCGCGCGCCGGGCGAGAACGATCCGCAGGTCGACGCCTCGATCGGCCGCGCCGAAGAGCTGGCGCGCCGTCGCATCGCCGCCATCGAAAAGCCGGCGCGCGAGGCGGCCGAACGGATGGCTGCTGCCGACGCCAAGGCCATGGCTGATCTCGAACGCCAGATTGTCGGCCTCACCGACAAGCGTCGCGCCTTCATCGAGCAGGCTCAGGCGCGGCTGTCGGAGGGCGCGAACGAGGCCCAGCGCGCCGAAGTCGAGCGGCTGGCCGCGGCCCTGTTCGACCAGAAGCAGGCGATTGAGGATCTCAACGCCGCCCTGGAGCGCGAGCAGAAGCTGTTCGACGAGGGCCACCGCGTCATGGAGGCCAACCGGACGGCGCTGGAGAGCTACGGGGCGGAGGTCGAGCGGCTCGATCGGCTGCTCGCCGCCGGCGCTATCGATGCCGAGACCTACGCCCGGGCGATCGCCCGGGCCGAACAAGACAAGCTCGACGCGTCGACCGCCTGGCGCGACGGCGCGCTGCGCGCGCTCCGCGACTATGTGCGGGAATCGGAGAATGCCGCACGCAACGCCGAGCGGGCGATGACCGGCGCGCTCCGGGCCGGCGAGGACGCTTTCGTCAAATGGGCGACCACCGGCAAGCTCTCGGCGGCGGACCTGTTCAACACCATTGCTGAGGAGGCGCTCCGAGCCGCCTATCGAATTGCCCTGGTGAAACCGCTCGGCGGGCTGTTCGAGGGGATATTCTCCTCGATTGGGAGCTCCATCGCCGGCAGCCTGTTCAGCGGCGGAACATCATCCCCGGCCGGTGGCTTTCCTTCGCCGGGACCGGTGATGGTGGCGCATCGGGGCGGCGTCATCGGTCACGACCCGCTGCCGCGCCGTCTTGTCGATGAAGGATCGTTCGCCGATGCGCGGCGCTTCCATGGCGGCGGCCTGGTCGGCAATGAGGTGCCGATCATCGCCCGGCGCGGCGAAGGCGTCTTCACGCCCGAGCAGATGCGGGCGCTGGCGCCGGCCTCCGGCGAGCGGCCGGTGGTCAATGTGGCGGTGAACGTCCGCAACGCGGCGCCCGGCACGGAGGCGACCGCCGATTGGCGGCGTGAGGGCAACGGCAATCTCACACTGGACATCATGATCGAGCAGGTCGAAGGCCGCATTGCCCGCAATGTCGGGCGCGGCGAAGGCATCGCGCCGACGCTGGAACGCCGCTACGGACTCAATCCGGCGGCGGGGGCCTATCGATGACTATCTCCTGGCCCGGCACGCTGCCGCTGCCGACCATCGAGGGCTACGGCGTCCATCCGGGCGAAGCGATCCTTCGCACCGATATGGAGGCGGGTCCGGCCCGCCAGCGTCGCCGGTTCACGCAGGTGCCGAGCCGCATCTCCGTGCGTTGGATCTTGCGCCGGGATCAGTTCGCCTTGTTCGAGGCCTGGTATCGCTGGCACGCCAAGGAAGGTGGCGCGTGGTTCGACATCGACCTCCTTGGCGGCGTCGGGCTCACGGCCCATGAGGCCAGGTTCACGCGCCAGTTCGAAGCGCGGATCAGATCCGGCGTTCTCTGGGAAGTGACGTCGGAGCTGGAAATCCGCGAGCGGCCGGTATTGAGCGAGGAAGGACTGGCCATCGCGCTCGACTCCGATCTTGCGGCTCTCTTCGCAAGCATCGAGCGGTTGCACGGCTACGTGCACGGCACGCTGCCCGGCCCTCACAGCTGGTAGAAACCCATGTCTCTGCAAACCGATCTTCAGGCGGCGGTCGACAAGGCGCAGGCCGCGAGCGGCAAGCTGCACGACGTCGTCAACGGCGACGCGGCATCGACCGTCGCGACCGAGTCCGGCCCCGTCAAGACCGTGGCCAAGGCCATCGCCGACATCGAAGCGGACATCGACGCCAGTCGCGCCGAGCTCGATCAGAAGGTTGCGGACGCCGCCGGCAGCGCCACGGCGGCCGATACCGCACGGACTGCGGCGGAAACTGCGCGGGATGCCGCGGAGCTTGCCCAGGTCGGCGCGGAAACCGCCGAGATCGCCGCTGTGGTGGCAGAGACCGGCGCCGTGGACGCGCGGGCGGCTGCTGAGGCAGCTCGTGACGCGGCGAGCGCGAGCGCCAGCGACGCGGCGGCGAGTGAGACGGCTTCCGCCGCTTCCGAGATCAATGCAGCCAGTAGTGCCGGTGCGGCGGCTTCGTCCGAAGCGAGCGCTTCGGCGAGCGCCTACCTTGCAACCTCGAAGGCGGCAGAGGCAGCCAGCAGTGCCGACGCAGCCTCGGGCTCGGCTTCTTCAGCCGCTGCCAGCGCGTCGGAAGCGAGCGGCGCCGCCGCCTCGTTGAATCTCCCGACCGCCACCGGGGAGGGCGGACGGTATCTACGTCAGAAAACCGATGAGACGGGGCTCGAATATGCCGAGGTCAATCTTGCCAGCCGGGTCGCCAAGAGCGGCGACACCATGTCGGGCGACCTCGCCGTCCCGAACCTGATCGCGAGCGGCAGCGTCCGCTCGGGTGCGACGGGCGATAGTGCCCGCGCCACGGGCTTTGCGATCGCCGACGGCACCGACATCGGCGAGCTCAACCGCTCCAACCAGTACTACGACGATCGCATCAACAACTGCACAGGCTATCTGCCTGGCGGCAATTGCCTGGGCGATCCGCAGTGGACGCCGCCCGACGGCAACTGGTGGACCTGGGGGCTTGGGTTCGGGGCCGGCAATCCCAGCGGTTTTGACTTCGCCGGCGGTTCCAGCGTCTCCTATCAGGCAGTGTCGGTCGGCTTCGTCTATGCCGGCTATGCCTTGGCGGCCGACGAGATCGGCGGCGGCGAGTACCGGCGCAATTACAACAACTGCAATTGCGGCGCTTTCAACTGCTATTCGAACTGCAATTGTAACTGCGACTGCAATTGCGATTGCAACTGCTGAGACCGCACAGGGCCATGAACATCTACCAAATTAACCGAAAGCTGATGCCGGCAAGCAGCGTCTGTCGGATCGGCAAGAGGCGGCTGAAACTCGATGTGGCCTGGCCGGGCGGCGACAAACACATCAGCCGCGACGACGATCTGAGCGAGGTTATCGAAAAATACGCCGAGGATCATGGCTGCATCGCACTGTGCTACAGCCCGAAGTTTCCCGACGAGCTGATCTGGCATGAGACCACCCGGTTCTCCTATGCCGAACGGATGCCGTCGAACCGGTCCTATACGTCGATCATGGAAATCGGCCTGTCGGTGAACGATACGCCGAACGCTCGGGGTCGTCACAATGCGGCGTCCCCGGCCTGGGTGCTCAAGCAGCGTCTCGGTGCGACGCCGTTCCTCTATCTGCTGACGCCGGTGCGCGGTTGCTCGGTTGAGGATGCCATTGTGGTGTTTCATGGCGCGGATAACGAGCCGGGAACGCCCGAGAAGAATCGCACCACGCATGATATTCTTGTCGATGGAAAAAGGACCAGCCCGCCGCCGCTGCCATCCTTGAAGATGTTTCTGGAGACCTGGCTGCCGATCGGCATCGATGGCCCCGGTCAGATCGACGCGACCACCAGCGCCGACTTCCATATTGCCGCGCCGGAAGGGGCGACGGTGCATCTGGAGGCGACGGCAGGCATCATCAACCGATCGCAGGCGCGCAACGGACAGAGGTTTACGCTCGACACGCGCGGGCTTGATGCGGGCGACCACATCGAAATCAGGGCCGGTTACAAGTTCTGGTCGGGCGTCAGCTCTAAGACCATCGTGCTGATATGACGGCGCTGGCGCTCTGGCCGACCAACATCTGGTCGGAAAACCTCCTGGCGCAGATCGGCACAGATGGGCTCGATGCCCTCGTCGCCATCGGCGACGAATACGAGCGCGCCCATCCCGAGGCCCACGTTCCGGCGGCGATGCGTCATGGTCCGGAGGTCACCTACAACCTCCTGCTCGATGCGCGTCCCGAACCGGCAGCGTTCAAGGCCATTCTCGCCGATCGCATGCGGCAACTGGCGGTGAATGAGGGGTTTCTGGAAATACCGCCCTTCGAGGCCGTCTGCACCCTGCGCCGCTTCGGACCGGGCGAATACGCCAAACCTCACAACCACAGAAGCGTCGATTATGTCGCTGTCCTGTGGCTGGCGCTCGAGGTCACCGACGATCGCCGCGACAGGCACCAGACTCCTGCCGGGAGCCGTCTGCATCTGATCGACCCGATCGCGGCCCGGTCGCGGTTCATGAACCACACCATGTTGCGCGCGATCCGGCCGGTACCCGGTCTCTTCGTCATCCATCCGGCCCATATCTTCCACACCAGCGAGGTCAATCTCGGGGCCGAGGATACCGTCGCCCTGGTGACCAACATCCGCGTGGTCGATCCGACCCGGATCTACGCCCCACTGTAGAGAAAACCCATGACCGAAGACCTGGAATACCGCCTGCGCATGGCAGGGCGGAACGGATACGCGCGCGACCTGCTCTACCGGCCTCATGTCTCCACGCTGGTGTGGGCCGACACCGGCGAGCCGGTCGATCTGCGGGCGGTCGGAAGCGGCTACGATCCGGCGCCGCCCGCCTGGACGCCTGCCCATTCGATCTCGCCGGCAAATCCCGGCATCAAGAGCCACGACCTCCGGGTGCTGAAGATCCAGATGGGGCTCAAGTGCAATTACGCCTGCACCTACTGCAATCAGGCATCGCAGCCCCATGAGATCCAGGGCGACATCGGCGACGTGCAGAATTTTCTGCGCCGCCTGCCGACATGGTTCGATGGCGGCACGGATGGCGAGGGATCGGGCGTCCGAATCGAGTTCTGGGGTGGTGAGCCGCTGGTCTACTGGAAGGTATTGCGTGTGCTGGCGGAGGACCTGCGCGCGGCCTATCCCAAGGCGCGCTTCAACATCATCACCAATGGCGCCCTGATCGACGACGAGAAGATCGATCTCCTTGACCGGCTCGGCTTTGGCGTCGGCATCAGCCATGACGGGCCGGCCATGCGCTATCGGGGTCCCGATCCATTGGACGATCCCGACAAATGCGCGGCGATCCGTCGTCTCTATGACCGGCTGCGGCCATCGGGCCGGATCGGCTTCAACAGCGTTCTGCATAAGCACAACACGTCGCTGGCGGCGGTGCGCCGGCACATCGCCGAGCGTCTCGGCGTTCCGGTCGACGATCTCCCGCTTTCGACGGAAGAAATCCTGCTGCCTTACGATCAAGGCGGCATGAGCCTCTCGCCGCAGACGGAGGCTGAGCATCGCGCCTATCTGGAGGCCGTGTTCTGGGAAGCGGTGCGCGGCGAAAGCATGCCTGTATCGACGCTGCGCGCGAAGATCGACGGCTTCTTCCGCTCGATTGCCCGGGCGCGCCCCGCATCCGCCCTCGGCCAGAAATGCGGCATGGACCGACCGACCGATCTCGCGGTCGATCTCAAGGGCAACGCGCTCACCTGCCAGAACACCAGCGCCGGAACCAGGCATCGCATCGGCTCGATCGAAGCCTTCGACGAAATCAGCCTGACGACGGCGCATCACTGGTCGACGCGGCCCGAATGCGGCAACTGCCCCGTCCTGCAGCTGTGCCAGGGGGCGTGCCTGTTCCTCGAGGATAAACTCTGGCGCCAGGCCTGCGACAACAGCTTCACCCACAACCTCGCGGTTCTCGCCGCGGCTCTCTACTGGCTGACCCGGCTGGTCCTGGTCGAGATCGAAGGGCCGATGCTGCGCCGCCCCGGCCTTCCGAACCGTATCCCCGTCATTCGTCTGACGGACCAACAAGCGATAGCGTGAGCGATCATGCCCGATCCATCCCTCTCCGCTGCGATCCGCGAAGCCTATGCCGCGGCGCCCGCCGACACCGTCATCCTGCACACGCTCGAACTGCGCCATCCGTCCTTCTTGGACGACGACGGCCAGCCGACCGCGATCCGCGTCGTGCGCGATCATGTCGACCTGATGGCCCGCCTCGAAGCGGACGCGCCGGTCGATGGCGGGTCGATCGTGCGCTTCGTCGCTATGGGCTTCGAGCTCGAACTGCCGCCGGTCGACACGGCGCCGGTGCCCGAGATCGCCGTCACCCTCGACAATGTCAGCCGCGAGATCGTCCGCCACCTCGATGCGGCCTCGACCAGCCAAGACAAGATCGAGGTGACCTACCGGCCCTATCTCTCGACCGACCTCGAAGGCCCGCAGATGGACCCGCCCATCACGCTCATCCTGACCGAGGTCGAGGCGGATGTGTTTCGCATCACAGGCCGCGCCCGCATGCTCGACATCGGCAACAAGGCCTTCCCGGCGGAAACCTACACCGCCAAACGGTTCCCCGGGCTGACGCGATAAACCCATGCATTGGGCGGAAGAGCTGATCGGCCGGCCGTGGCAGGCGGGCGGGCGCGGGCCCGATGCGTTCGACTGCTGGGGGCTGGTCCGCTTCTGCTGGCGCGAGCGCTTCGCCATCGAGGTGCCCGAAATCCCCATCGATGCCGAGGATCTGCGCGCCGTCCTCGCGGGCTTCCGGGGTCACCCGGAGCGCCAGCGCTGGCGCCTGGTGGCCGATCCTCGCGAGGGCGACGCGGTTCTCATGCGCCAGTCGCGTCACCCGGTCCATGTCGGCCTGTGGCTCGATGTCGATGGCGGCGGCGTCCTTCACGCGGCGCGGGCGACCGGCGTCGCCTTCCAGATGCCCCGAGCCCTCGATCTGCAGGGATGGCGGATCGAGGGCTTCTATCGCTTCTCTTTTGATGTTCCCTGTCGCGGCTCCGCCGCTCCTCGCCTCTTGGGAAACAGCCCGTGACCGCCGTCGTCGTCATGTTGCGCAATCCGTTCTGCCCGGAGCGGGGCCGCGACGTGCTGCCCATCGCGGCCGGCACGACCATTCGCGCATGGCTCGACGCCCATGGGATCGCGGAGTTCGAGCGCCCGACGATCTGTCTGCGCAACGGCGAGCCCGTGCTGCGCGCGGTGTGGCCGGTTGCCGTGATCGGCGCGTCCGACGTCGTGATCTTCGTTTCCTTGCCCCAGGGCGGCGGAAGCGGAGGTGGCGGCAAGAATCCGCTGCGCACGGTGCTGATGATCGCGATCATGGTGGCCGCGCCCGCGATCGGCGGCGCCCTCGCCGGCGCGATCGGCATCACCTCGACCATCGGCACGTCCCTGATCACCGCGGCCGTCGGGCTCGCCGGCGCCACGCTGGTGAATGTGCTGGTCCCGCCGCCCAAACCCGCCGCGCAGAGCTTCGGCGGCTCCTTCGGCAGCACGCCGGCGCCGAGCCCGACCTATGCCCTGCAGTCCCAGGGCAATCAGGCCCGCCTCGGCCAGCCGATCCCCGTCATCTACGGGCGTCACATGGTCTATCCCGACCTCGCCGCGACGCCTTGGACCGAATACGTCGGCAACGAGCAATACCTGCATCAGTTGCACTGCATCGGCCAAGGCGAATATGACCTCGAGCAGGTCCGCATCGAGGACACGCCGATCGCCTCCTTCGAGGAGGTGACCTGGGAGATCGTCTCTCCCGGCGATCCGGTCACGCTCTTCGAGGCGGATGTGACCACGGCCGCCGAAGTCGCGGGCCAGGAGCTCAAGGGCGCCAACGAGCTGGAGGCCGGCGACGAGGGTTGGATCGGCCCTTTTGCCGCCAATCCCGCCGGCACCGCCGCCGAGGAGATCGGCATCGATATCGTCATGCCGCGCGGCCTCTACTACGCCAACAGCTCGGGCGGTCTCGACGCGCGCACGATCGCATGGGAGGTCCAGGCTCGCTCGATTGATGACAATGGCCTCGCCCTTGGCGATTGGGGGCAATTGGCGGCGGAAAGCGTGACCGCCGCGACCAACACGGCGCAACGGCGCAGCGACCGCTATCCCGTCGCGAGCGGGCGATACGAGGTCCGGCTGCGGCGCACCGACGCCAAAGATACCGACGCGCGTGCGGCCCACGAGATTCGCTGGCAGGCGTTGAAGGCCTTTCTAGCTGGTGAGCCGGTGTTCGGCGACGTCACCCTCTTTGCGGTGCGCATGCGCGCGACCGACAACCTGTCCCAGCGCTCGTCGCGGCTGGTGAACTGCATCCTGACACGCAGGCTGCCGGTCTGGGATCCCGTCACGGGCTGGTCCTCGCCGCAGCCGACGCGGTCGATCGCCTGGGCCTTCGCCGATGCCGCGCGCGCCCACTATGGCGCCGACCTGCCGGACGCCCGCATCGACCTGGCGGCGCTTCATGCGCTGGACGGGCTGTGGCAGGGCCGCGGCGACCGCTTCGACGCCGTCTTCGATCAGGGCGTCACGGTCTGGGAAGCGCTCACCCGCATTGCCCGCGTCGGCCGTGCCGTGCCGTTCCTGCAGGGCGGCATCCTCCGGCTGGTGCGCGACGAAGCGCGGACCTTGCCCGTGGCGCTCTTCGGTCCCCGCAACATCGTCAAGGGGAGCCTGAAGATCCAGTATCTGATGCCGGGCGAAGACACGGCGGATGCGGTCACGGTCGAGTATTTCTCGGCGCGGATTTGGGCGCCCGACGAGATCACCGCGAGCCTGCCCGACAGCGCGGCCGACCAGCCAGCCAAGGTCGAGCTGTTCGGCTGCACCGACGAAGCGCAGGCGCTTCGCGAGGGTCTCTACATGGCGGCGGCCAACCGGTACCGCCGCCGCATGGTGAGCTTGCGCACCGAGCTGGAGGGGCTGATCCCGACCTATGGCGATCTCATCGCCATCGCTCATGACATGCCGCGCTGGGGCCAGGGCGGCGAAGTCGTCGCCTGGGATCCTGCGACCCGGACGATCGAACTGTCCGAGCCCCTGGAGTGGGTGGACGGCGAGACGCACTACATCGCGCTGCGCCGGCGAGACGGGACGGTGAGCGGCCCCTGGCCGGTCGGGCCGGGGGCCGACGATCGACGTGTCATCCTCGCCGAGGATCTCGACTTCACGCCCTACACCGGCGCCTCGGAAGAGCGGACGCATTTTGCCTTCGGTGTCGGCGAGGCCTGGAGCCTGCGCGCGCGGGTCATCGCGATCCGCCCGAGGGGCGAACAGGTCGAGATCACCGCCGTGGGCGAGGACGCCCGCGTCCACGAGGCCGATCTGGCCGCTTAGCTGCCCTCGAGAGGAATATCCGATGAACCGTCCGACCGTCGGCGACGGCCACATCGTCATGCCCGAAGCCGAATTCGAGCAATTGCTCGAGCGGGCCGCCGAGACGGGCGCGCGGCGCGCCCTGCAGGAGGTCGGCCTCGATGGCGACGACGCGGTCGACGACATTCGCGATCTGCGTTCGCTGCTCGGATGCATGCGGCTCGCCAAGCGTACGGCCGTGCAGACCGTCGTGCGGCTGATCACCACCGGCCTCCTGCTCGCCCTGATGGCCGGCATCGCCATCAAGCTGAAGCTGTTCGGCACCGGCCCCTGACCGACGCTGCCGATCCTCAACCCACCAACCCGCCGTTCGGCGGGTTTTTTTTATGTGCGGAGACCACCCATGACGACGAGCTACTTCGACCACTGGCGCGATGTGCCCCAGGGCGCCTGGCGCTGGAGGGACTTCTCTCCGGCGGAGATTGCCTGCCGGGGCAGCGGCGCCTTGCGGATCAACGAGGAGGCGCTCGACAAGTTGCAAGCCCTTCGTGATCGCCTCGGCAAGCCGCTCATCGTCCGTTCGGCCTATCGCAGTCCGGCGCACAACCGCGCCGTCGGCGGCGCGCCACACTCCAAGCACATGGATGGCACGGCCCTCGATATCGCCATGGCCAACCACGACCCGGTCGCGTTCGAAGCGGCGGCGCGAGAGGTGGGCTTCCTCGGCTTCGGTTTCTACCCCCGCTCCGGCTTCATCCACATCGATCTCGGACCCGCCCGCCAGTGGGGCAAGCGATTCCCGGTGTGGACGACCGCGTTTGCCGCGGAAACCCCGCCTGCGCGGGAAGTGCTGGCCGAAAGCCGCACGATGAAGGGCAGCGGCGCCGCGGGCGTGGCGACGATTGGCGCTGCAGGCGTCGAGGTCGCGCAAAACGTCCTGGCCGAGACGCAATCCGCCGTCCTGCCGCTTGTTCCTTATCTCGATACGCTGCGCTGGGTGTTTATCGCCGTGGCGATCGTCGGCGTCGCCATCACGATCTACGCCCGCATCGATGACTGGAAGCGGGGGCGGCGATGATCGCTTCCTTGCTTGCCGGCGTCGCCACCAGTTCATGGGCGCGGGGCGCGTTGAAGTACGGCGCCATCGCCCTCGCCGTTGTCCTGTTCCTGCTGTCAATCCGCCGCGCCGGTGAGCGCGTCGGCCGCATGGCGGAACGCCTCGAAACTGCGGAGAAGTCAAATGACATTCAACGCCGGATGCTGGCCGCTGCGGCTCGCCGTCCTCGCGATCGTGACGAGCTGGCTGAGCGGCTGCGCGACCGGCGATTCTGAGCCGCGCGTCATCACCGTCTGCCCGCCCGTGGTCGAGTATAGCCGAGAGTTTCAAGCGCGCGCGGCGGAGGAACTTCGGTTTCTGCCGGACGGGTCTGCGATCGCCGAGATACTGAGCGATTTTGCGGTGATCAGGGAGCAGGTTCGGGCGTGTGGGCGCAGCAGCTAAGAATGCTCAAGTGCCATTCCACCAAAAGTACGCGCTAACGATAAAGATATAGCGCGCGCCCTTGCCTATTGAGACCAGCAGGATAAACCGCAGCAATCCGACTCGTAATGCTCCCGCGGCGACCGTCAGCGGATCGCCGATGATGGGTAGCCAGGACAGGAGCAACGACCACACGCCATAACGGCTAAACCAATCACTTGCACGGCGGTATGACCGATCGTCAATTGGAAACCAACGGCGGTGGCGAAGCGCCGAAAAGAACCTGCCGAGCACCCAGTTCACCAGCGAGCCGAGCAAGTTGCCTGCCGTTGCGACCGCAACCAAGGTGGCAGGCTCGCCTCGCCCCAAGGCCAGAAGTGTCAGGAGCGCGGCCTCCGAAGACCCCGGCAGGAGGGTCGCCGAAGTGAACGCGCTTATGAAGAGGGCGGCATATGCGGCAAGATCGGTTCCACTGTTTGCTACCAATTTGGTCTTGCCCTGATTGTGCTGACACGACACCACCCGTCTATGCCGCGAGGTTAGCGGGGCCGGTCACTCCGACGATTAATTTCGGCGTGTCGCGCCTGGATGACTGGAGGCCATCGACTTTTTATAAATGTGAGTACGGCCCAGATTTCATCGTCGGTCAGCCAAACGGCTTGGCGGATGACTTCGGGCGGGAAGCGATGTTTTTTCTAAGAGATGGCTTTCATCCCACCAGCTTATATCAGAGACAAGATGCAGTTAGACTGACAGCATCGATATGGAGCCATTCATTTTACAATCAGACATGCACACCGCACGTCCTGCAACACCTTCTGCGAGACGCTGCCAAGCATCAGGCCCTTCACCCGTCCAAAGCCACGGCTGCCGATAACGACAATATCCGCGTTCAAGTCCTCGGCGCATTTTACTATCGCAGCCGCGGGATCGTCATCCGATACCAGGGTCTCAACATTTGGCAACCCGCTTCCGATTACGTTCTTCGTCTTTTCGAGGATAAGCGTTCCTACTTTTTTCAGGACGTCGTCAGGTACGATCGACACCACACCGGCCTCCCCCGGCATCATTGTCTGGAGCATGGCTTCCTCGGCAGAAACCAAATCATTCTCGATGTCGTCACTGAACCCAAATCGCTCAGCGACGGCGCGCAGATCGCTGATTGCAGAGGCGCTGAGAAGAGCGTGGACTAACATGAGGCGCGCTTCGTGCTTGCGGGCGAGCTCTGCCGCAAAGCTGACTGCTTTCTCGCCGTGTTCGGAGCCGTCGACGGCGGCAATGATTGTACCGATCATTGTTTCGTTTCCTTTGCGATGTGTTATTGGATAGGTATTGTCATGTCTGGGCGACGCTCTAGGATCAAGGGTTAAGATTGGTTGAGCGACGGTATCGGGCGCGGTCATGTCTTCGGCCTTTCGGTGTAGAGTTCGCTCCTCTGCCCTGAGGTTTGTCCGCTGATCTGTTGTCCCTGATCAGGTTATCGCGCTCGAAACGCTGACAATACCTCGGGCTTGGCAGATCGTATCCGTTCGTGTCGCATCACCTCATGGTCACCCGAGATTCTGGCGCGCTGCCGCTCGCTGCTCGAGCGGCAAGATGGCCGCGCAGGCTGTTGAGGATCTGGGTTCGCTGGCGCACCAGCGTCTCGCGGACCTTGTGGCGCATCAGCATAGCCTGGTTATCGATCGAGCGGAGCGTGACGAACCGCATCGAAGGGCGTGTCGAACGAGACCTGCGCTTTACAGGGCCACCGGCCCCGCAGGAAATCCCGCTCGATCCCCATGCGGTCTTTTCCTTGGTCGCTCGGTCGCGTTTCCTGCCGATCGCCTCCGTCCGCTCAAGCTTCGCACGTCTCGGACTTACGATCCCAGACTATAACACTGGCGCGAACAGGTACGCGGCCCGTGCCGCCACGCGGTGCCACAGGGGTTGCCGGTTGAGCTCTTCCCGGCTCATCAGCCGCGAACGCGCGAAATCGTTAAGGAACATGCGCTCAATCTCTGACGCGAAATCGCGATCCAGCACGATCGCGGTCATCTCAAAATTCAGGCGGAAGGATCGGTTGTCCAGATTTACCGTGCCCACAGCAGCACCGGTGTGGTCTATAAGGAAAGACTTACCGTGCAGAAATCCCTCCTGATAGCGATAGATCTGGACTCCGGCATCGAGCAACGGGCCCATGAAGGCGTAAGCGGCGAAATAGGCCAGCGGGTTGTCGGGCTGTTCGGGGATCAGGATGCGCACATCAACACCGCCGAGCGCGGCAAGCTTTAACATTCCGAGCACACCTTCGTCCGGCACGAAATAGGGGCTGGTGATCCAGATACGCTCATGCGCCGAGTGGATCACCTGTTGAATCATCAGGCTGGCGGTTTCAAACCTGTCAGCTGGTCCGGAAGGGAGAATCAGAACCGGCGCATCATGGCCTGACGGCGTCATGGGTTTCCAGGGAAGCTCCGGTATTTCGTCGGTCGCCCAGTGCCAGTCTTCGAGAAACACGAACTGCAAGGCGAGTGCAGCGGGTCCCTCGATCTTGAGGTGGGTGTCGCGCCACGGACCGATCCGCGGGTTCAGCCCTAGATACTCATCGCCGATATTGAGGCCCCCCGTCCAGGCGCGCTCACCGTCCACGACCACCACCTTACGGTGATTACGGAAGTTGAGTTGAAAGCGGTTGCCGGAGCCGCGAGTGGAATGAAACCTATGAACGTTTACGCCGGCGTCCGTTAGACCTTGCAAATAGGAAGGAGGTAGCTGGTAGCTGCCGATTTCGTCAAAGAGGAAGTAGACCTGCACTCCTTCCCGGGCCTTTTCGATCAGGCGCTCCTTCAATCGGTAGCCGAGCGCGTCGGCACGGACGATATAGGATTGAAACAGAACATAGCGTTCTGCCGACTCGATACCCGCAAACACGCTTTCGAAAGCCGCTTCACCGTCAATCAGAAGCGTCAGCCGGTTGCCGCGCAGAAACGGCCATTTCGCCAGGCGCTCGACGCCGTAGAAGTGCTTGTCCTGCTCCGGTGCCAGAAAGCGATGCGACCATAGCTCCAAGGTCTTGTCTGCAAGCGCAGTGGCGAGCGCCGAGTCCTCGTCCCGCCGCGCAATTACGTAGCCTCGGAACTTGGACTGGCCGAACACCCAGTAGGCCGGTACCGCGACGTAAGGAACGGTATTCAAGGAGACGATCCATGCAATTGCCCCCTGAGCGGTCCGGGTCGACATTAGCGCGTCTACTGACGAGGCGAAGCCCAGCAGGTGTGCCAAAACGAGCAACCCGATGACGGCTCGCCACCGACGACGCCGTATAGGCGGTCTGTTCAAGGAACTTGCGTTTTCATCCTCAACCACTTTGCTCTCCGCGCCGTACTGCCACCGCTGAGTTGCTCAACGAGGACAACCGCCGGCGCTCCGAACAGTCCTCCAGCTCACGATTAAACTGCGCCGGGCTTGCCGGAGGCCGTTTGGTTTGAGTCACGCCACCATGGCTGGCTCGTCGAGCATGGCGTAGTAGCGCTCCTCGGCTTCGGCCGGCGGGGCTCATTCAGACAGCACTTTTCTGCGTTCTTCGTATTCTTCCTTGTCGATCTCGCCCCGGGCGAAACGCTCTTGGAGAATTTCGTGAGGCGAGCGATGAGGTGTCGGCCTCGATTCACGGCCGGATCCAATTCTGTCACCGAGCCAGCGAACCAAAAATACGATCAGCACGATGATGCCGCCCCAGAAGGCGATCATCATCAGCCCCCCGAAAATCATGTGCCCCCCACCCCAGCCGGGATGCCACCAGACGTCCCGGTCTCCGTATGCCTGTGCAAAGACCGGCGCGTTCCAAAGCAGGGACACGAGGAACCCGACGGCTATTCTAAACGTGTGACGCATATGACACCTTACCTTTCTCGGGTTAAAAAATTAATGATCGGCCGCATTGCCGCGGCCTTATGGAAAAATCCTCCGCCCGGCTAGGGAAGGTAATTAAAATGTTTCAGCTTCAAACGGTCCAGTTTCCGGGCGGCAGGTCAATCTCGCGCTCGGCGAGAATCTCCTCCACATCACGTAAACTCAGGGTGAATTTGAAATACAGCGAAGCAGCTTGGCGGATGACTTCCAGCGGAAAGGGGTGTCTTTTATAGGAGATCGCTCGCATCTTGCCCCTCCTATATCAGAGACAAGTTACCATTAGAGTAACAGCACCCACGAACAAGCCGAAGGCAGAATGATGCAGGACCGCGCATATCCAACTCTGGCCGCGGCCACCCGCATCTGGGCCCGCATCGGCCTGCTGAGCTTCGGCGGCCCCGCCGGACAGATAGCGCTCATGCATCGCATCCTCGTCGAGGAACAACGCTGGCTGGGCGAGAAGCGGTTTCTGCATGCGCTCAATTACTGCATGCTGCTGCCGGGCCCGGAAGCGATGCAGCTTGCCGTATATATCGGCTGGCTGATGCACCGCACGCTGGGCGGTATCATCGCGGGTGTCCTGTTCGTTCTTCCAGGCGTCGTGGCGATCATGGCGCTGAGTTGGATATACGCGCTCTATGGCAATGTCGGGCCGGTCGAGGCGCTGTTCTTCGGACTCAAGGCTGCGGTCCTGGCCATCGTGGTACAGGCGGTCATCCGCATCGGATCGCGCGCCTTGAAGAACGGCGCGATGGTCGCCATCGCCGCCACGTCGTTCGTGGCGATCTTCGGTTTTGCCGTTCCGTTCCCCTTAATTATTCTGGCGGCTGGGTTGATCGGATTCTTCGGCGCCCGAGCGGACCTGCCGGCGTTCCGTGGCGGCGGCGATCACGGCAAGGTGGGCAAAGTCGAGGTCGATGATGCCGATACCCTACTGGGAGAGGAATCGCCCGAGCATACCCGGGTCAATCCTGCCTGGGCGCTCCGCATCTCTGCCGTGTTCCTATTGCTCTGGCTGGCTCCAGTGGCGCTTCTGTTCGCCGTTCTGGGCCCGGCCAATATCTTTGCCCAGATCGCGGGCTTCTTCAGCATCATGGCCGTGGTGACTTTCGGCGGCGCCTATGCGGTTCTGGCATATGTGGCGCAGGAGGCGGTGCAGAACTATGGCTGGCTAGCCCCAGGCGAAATGCTGGACGGGCTCGGCATGGCTGAGACTACGCCCGGCCCGTTGATCATGGTAACGCAGTTTGTGGGTTTCATGGGTGCCTTTCGCGATGCGGGCGGTTTGTCGCCGATGATGGCAGGCACGCTGGGCGGGCTTCTGACGACATGGGTGACCTTTACGCCCTGCTTCCTATGGATATTCCTTGGCGCACCGTTCATCGAGCGTCTGCGCGACAACACGGTGCTATCGGCAGCGCTGACGGCCATCACCGCGGCCGTCGTGGGGGTGATCCTGAACCTTGCGGTCTGGTTTGGTTTGCATGTCGTATTCGATGAAATACGGATGTTCACCGAATATGGCCTGAGGCTCTATTTCCCTTTCGTAGCTTCAGTAAATGTGCCCGCCGCAGCACTGGTTGTGGCAGCGTCGGTAGCAGTACTTCATTTTCGCTTGGGACCTGTGACAGTGTTGGCCGGCTGCGCAATAGTCGGGCTCGTCTTCTACTTCGTCGGGCTGACTGCAGCTTAAAATCCCAACCCCGACCAGCCCACGTCAGTAAGATATTCAGCAGAACACTACGCCCATCTGCTCCGCCCACGGCCGGTCGGCAACAGTGACGAAGTCGTTCAGCGGAAGCGCCAGCAGAACACGCCTAATGACGAGATGTTTGAGCACTTCGGGCGACAGTTAGGCGGCCATCAGGCCGACGCCTTTGCCAGTCCGGCTGTCCTTCCAGACCAGCACCGTGGCCGGCTGCGCGATGCTCTCGGTAGACCCGCTGGCCCAGCGCCATCTGCGAACCATCTGACCGATCGGTCTGGTCTTCTTGCGGTGACTAGCCAATATTGCCGAGGTAAGGCCCGAGGACCACCAAGGTAATGGTGGCGGCAATCCCGATGAGGATCGTCGTCGGCATCACGGCGCCCCCAGTTGACGCCATGTGCGGCCGCCATCGTCGCTGCTCAGCAGCTCGTTCTCATGCGTTGACACATACAGGCGTGCCGGGTCCTTGGGGTCAACGGCGAAATGCAGCAGGTAGCGGTCCCCGAAATCGTTGCTCAAGGTTTGCCAGTTGAGGGAAGGCTCCTCTGCGCGAAGCAGTCCGCTTCCGAGCATGAATGCATAGACCGGCCCGCCCGACGTCACCTTGATCATGCTGACTGGCCGGCGCAAAATATGGGCGGGCTTCCATACGCGACCGCCGTCTGCGCTGACGAGAAGTCCCTGCTGCGTCGCAGCGTAGATTCGCGCGGCGTCGACTGAAGATGCGGCTAGGTCTATTAGGCCGTCCGGTGCAGGTCCGATGCGGCTCCAATTGCGTCCGCCGTCACGGCTGACCTGAAGCCCGCCATAAACGCCATAGATGATGCTTGGGTCGGCCTTACTCACGTCCATCTGATGAAAATCCACCGGTCCGCCGACACCTGCCGACAGTCTCGTCCAGGTTCTGCCACCATCCGTCGATGCGATAAATCCGAGGTTTCCACCGCGGGCCGGATGGCCACTCGCGTAGAGCTTTGTCGCTTCGATTGGGTGCGGCGTGAAGCCCATGAAGTCGTCGCGGCGCTCTGAAATTGGCTCGACTATTCCGGTGGCGAGTCGCAAAGCGTGCAAAC
Source organism: Alphaproteobacteria bacterium (assembly GCA_046297835.1). Lineage (GTDB taxonomy): Bacteria > Pseudomonadota > Alphaproteobacteria > SMXQ01 > SMXQ01 > CAMAVH01. The sequence continues at coordinate 224,562 of JBKBHI010000004.1, forward strand.
CATGATGGGTGGCGATCAAAAGACGGCCGCTGTCGGCACGATCGACCGCGAGGCCGTGGATGTGCGTCGAGCGCAACAACTCGGTCAGGGGCACCCCGGATTGCGCGTGAGCGGTGAGCGGCGAGATAATGAGAAGTACGACAGCCGCAAACAGGAAGATGGTGAAGGATGTTAAACGAGTCATGGTGCTTCTTTCCGAGATCCCGCCCACCAGAAAGCGATGATTGGTAGGATGATCCATTGCGCGATGGGCGAGATGCCGGCGTTGATCACCGGGATGACCGGCATCAGGTCACGATAGGCCCAGGCTTCCCGGACCTCGATGTTGAGCCACTCGCTGAAGACGGTATAGCTCAGACCGATCAGAAGGGTGGCGAGGCCCACACGACGGTAGCCAGCCTGTGGCCATTGGCCCGTGCCGAACAGAAACAGCGCGGCCAAGAGCGCGCTGGCCGCGATCAGTATGTCTCCACCAGTGCAATGAATGGCGGCGAACAAGATTTCGCCGGAATTCCCAATTTCCCAAAGCGTGTAAAGCGGCATATGGGCGAACTCCCAGACGAGGCTGCCGAGGGCCATGGCGGCCAAGTAGCGCCGATGCACGTTCAGCCAGCAGAGTTCCCCTGCGACCATTACGACGAAATCTCGACTTCGATAAGGTCCGGACTTCTTTGCGCGAATTCCAGTGCATAAGCCAATTGGCCCGAGGTCTCGGCATGGATGTCGAGCAAAATATGGTCTTTCTCAATTTCCTGCCCGAGGCTCACATTCATCAGAACGCCCGCGGCCTTGGCTTCTGGTGCGCCAGCGAGTTTGGCGAGCCTCGCGATCTTGCGATTGTTGATATGTACGATGAGTCCCGCACGCGGTGCTATCAACGGGTGAACGTGGGATGCCTTCGGCGGATTGCGCAGTCCCCCCTGCGCTTCGCAGATGGCCTGAAATTTTTTCCACGCTCGCCCGTCCGCAATGGTTTCAAGCGCCACAGTGCTTCCCTCTCCTTTGGCGACCTTCCCGCCGATCTCCAGGGCAGCGCCGGCCAATATCGCTGCGCGTGTGCGTAAATCGTCGGGAGCGTCCGGCGCGTTACGAAGAACAGCGAGTACGTCAAGCGCTTCTAAGGCTGGCCCTATCCCACGACCGACTGGTTGTGATCCGTCGGTTAGGAGGGTTGTAGCCGACAATCCAAAGCGTGCCGCGACAGCGCTGAGCCGCTCGGCAAGGTGGCGGGCTGCCATCTCGCTGCGGACCTTTGCGGTCGGCCCCACTGGGATGTCGATAACAACGTGTGTCGAGCCGGCGGCGATCTTCTTCGACAGAACAGACGCGATGAGCTGTCCTTCGGTATCGACATCGAGTTCGCGTTCAATGCGCACGAAAATATCATCAGCGGGACTGAGATGAATCGCCCCGCCCCAGGCGATGCAGCCGCCTTCGGCATCCACCACGCGTCTCATCATCGCGATGTCTAGATCGACCGGAGCAAGCGTCTCCATAGCATCCGCGGTACCTGCCGGCGAGGTAATCGCACGCGATGAGGTCTTGGGGATGACGAGCCCGTGGGCAGCAACAATCGCAACGACGATCGGAGTCGTGCGGTTGCCAGGAAGTCCGCCGATGCAATGCTTATCGACTACAATCGAAGAATTCCAGCGCAAGCGCTCGCCAACCTCGACCATGGCGCCAGTGAGATCGATGGTCTCCTGCTCGTCGAGAGGGAAAGCGGCGCTCGCCGTTAGAAAGGCCGACAGATGAACATCAGTATAGCGGCGCGCAGCAATGTCCTTGATGATCGACCCGACAGACTGGGCGTCGAGCCGATTTCCATAGATCCGGCGACGCACATTAGAGAGGGATTCGAGTGTCGGCGCATGCGTCACGGTGACCGAGGCACCCTCTTCGAGATGCAGTATCTGCCATGCTGTTTCCGTGAGGGCGATCTGATCGATAGCGAGAAGATCGTCCCCTTCGATCTGGAACAGGGTTGCTTGTATCTCCCGGCCGTTGCTCGAAACCAGGACTTGCGATCTGGAAGCAAGACCTTCAGATCGGCAAACATGGCAGTCGGTCCGCATAATGACCACCGCCTGGTGCTGTGTGTGCAGGCGAAGACGTTTCGCGCGGATCGGCGGTGGAGCGGGAAGTTCGGCATCGTCGGGAGTCATAGGTCGAACGCCTGATCCTGTCGGGGGACCGACGCATTCCATCCCATGTCCTTATTGATGCGGACGCGCAGCGCCTCGGCGGCTTCAGCCTCTCCATGAACGATAAAGGTGCGCGCAGGCGCGTGACGGAAGCCGGAAAGCCAGCGCATCAACTCATCAGAATCCGCGTGCGCCGAGAGTGCGGGCAGATCGGCAACCTCTGCCAGGACCGGTATCCACTGTCCGTGAATTTTGATCTCGCGGGCGCCCTGCAGCATGGCCCGTCCACGCGTGCCGGCAGCTTGAAAGCCGGAGAACAGGATGGTGTTCTTTCGATCAGGTGCAAAGGCTTTCAGGTGGTGAAGAACGCGGCCACCAGTCGCCATCCCACTAGCCGATATGACAATCTTCGGATAGGGATTCGCCGTAATTGCCTTGGATTCTTCGACGTCCCTTGTATAGGTGGCGATCCCGCAGATCGTGTCACAATCCTCCGGCGAGAGCCGATGATCGTCGCGATGGACATGGAGCAAGTCCGTCGCGCTGATCCCCATTGGGCTATCGAGGTAAATTGGAATTTTTGAAATCCGGCCCGCTGATCTCAGTTTCCACAGATAAAAAAGCAGCGACTGTGCTCGGCCCACCGCGAAAGCCGGAATTACGACGGTTCCGCCTCGCTGAGTTGTACGCTCTATGACGGACGCCAGCAGTTCGGTTGGATCGCCCGGTTCATGAATGCGGTTGCCATAAGTTGATTCAATGACGATGTAGTCAGCCTCGGAGACAGGTTCCGGGTCATGCATCACTGGATCTTCGTAGCGGCCGAGATCACCCGAAAAGACGATGCGTTTGCCGCCCCAGTCGATATCGGCGGTGGCAGCACCCAGGATATGGCCGGCATGCCTGAACATCAGGATCGCCCCGCCGGGAAGCGGGAGAGGCTGCCCGAACGGAACGGACGAAAATCGTTCCAGCGCGCGTTCAGCATCGTGAACGCCATAGAGCGGCAGGGCAGGCTTGTGCTTTGAGAAGCCCTTTCGATTTGCATATTCGGCATCTTTCTCCTGAAGATAACCGCTATCCCTCAGGATCAGCTCTGCCACATCCCGCGTCGCGTCAGTTGCAAAGATGTTCCCACGGAAGCCGTCCCGCACGAGCTTCGGCAAATAGCCGGAATGATCGAGATGCGCATGGGTCAAAACGACAGCATCAATGCTCGAGGGCTTGACCTGCAAAGGCTCCCAGTTTAGCTCGCGCAGGTTTTTCAAGCCCTGGAACAAGCCGCAATCGATCAGGATACGCTTGCCTTCATGGGTGAGGAGATGTTTCGAACCGGTGACAGTACCAGCACCGCCGAGGGATGTGAGTTTGAGCATGACTGTTTCCTGGTCGACTTCGATTGGTTAATTGCCGGCCTCTGCGCGCCTCTGTGCTTCGTCCCTCACTCAACGCCGCTTGTCCAGGGCGGCGGATCGCTGGCGGGAAACGAATCCATGCCTGCCTGTTCCACTTCGTCGCAAGGTTCGGGTGGACGGCGGTGCCGAATGATGTCCTCTTCGACCTCCTCGGCGGAGGCGACCGCCGAAGCGATCAGCGGTGCAAGCCCGATCGCGTTGCTCTCATGTGGAACGGAATCGGTTGAGACGATCCGGTCGGCGATCCCCACCAGGCGTTCATAGGAATCCTCGGCAAACACCCCGTGGACAACGCTGCAGACTGGTCGCCGGAAGCCCTGGAGCGGCAGTTTCCGGGCAGCCTCAATGAGCGTGTGTCCCGACGACGCGATATCGTCGACGAGGACCGGACAGCGGGTCTTCCATTGCGAGAGGTCGGGGAGTTCGACATCGACGTTGCGATCACCGTGCCGAATCTTGCGTAGGACGGCATAAGGCGCGCCGATGCGGTCAGCGATGGCCGAGACCCACTGTTGGCTTTCCTCATCAGGACCAATAATCAAAGGCTTCTCGATCTCGGTGGAAATCCAGTCGGCCAGTAGGGGTGCGGCATGCAGAATATGCGCAGGGATCGTGTAGAGCGCCGACAATGCAGGGTAGCGATGGAGGTGCGGATCGACTGTCACCAGCCGGTCGAAGCTCGATGAGACAAGTCGCGCGAATGTCTTTGACGTTATTGCCTCGCCAGGCTGGAAGCGTCGGTCCTGGCGCATGTAAGAGAGGTAGGGCGCGACCAGCGTTACCTCGCTCGCGCCGAGCGCGCGGGCGGCGTCTGCGGCGAAGACGAGACGCAGGAAGCCATCGTCCGGTCGTGCGAGCGTGCAGACGAGATACACCGGCCGATTGGCGACATCCGAAAGAATCCGGACGTAGGTCTCGCCGTCGGGAAAGCGCCGAGTCTCGATCGCGCCTAGTTCCCACCCTCCCGCTTCGGCAAGTTGGCGCGCGAAGGATTCGTTGCCAGGCATGGGAAGGATCAGCCGCACATCCAGATGCCCTTTCGTGTGAGAATTGCCGCTCATGTGTGGCGCCTGTACGAGCGCAGGAACTGGGCGTTGATGGCGACGATGACGGTGCTGGCAGACATGAAGACGGCTGCGACCGCGGGTGTCATCATGAAGCCTGTCCCGAAGGTGATACCCGCCGCCATTGGCACGGCGATCGCGTTATAGGCTGTCGCCCAGATGAGGTTCTGCACCATCTTGCGATAGGTGGCGCGCGAGAGCCCCAGGATGGCCCCGACATCACGCGGGTCGCTTCGGACCAGTACGACGTCGGCGGACTCCACGGCGACGTCGGTGCCCGCGCCAATGGCGATCCCGAGATCGGCCACCACCAGGGCGGGCGCGTCGTTCACGCCGTCGCCGACCATGGCGACGGAGAGCCCGCGGGCTTGCAGTTCCTCGATCTTCTGTGATTTCTGATCGGGCAGCACCTCCGCGAAGTATTCGGTGATGCCAAGTTCCTCGGAAACCGCCTTTGCAACGCCCTCGGCATCGCCGGTGAGCATGACCGAGCTGATCCCGAGCGACTTGAGCTCGGCGATGGCTTCCTTCGATTCCGGACGAACGATGTCGGCCAGCGCAAGAAGTGCGCGTGGGGCGCCCTCGCGGACCAGAACGACCACCGTCTTGCCTTGTCCTTCCAATCTCTTGAGGCTGTCATGGGCGATGGCGCTGCCCTGCCGCGCGAGGTGGCCGGGGCTGACGATGCGAACGTCCTGGCTGTCGACCCTGGCGACGATGCCTTCGCCCGTGATGTTGCTCACCTCGCTGGCTTTTGGGATGGTCAGGTTGCGGTTCTTTGCCTCGGCGACGATGCCGTGGGCGATGGGGTGCTCGGACTGGCTCTCGGCGGCCGCCGCATAGGTCAGCTCTTCGTTCTCGTCGCCACCGGCGAGCAGCACGATGTCGCTGATGCCGAAGCGGCCCTCGGTCAGCGTGCCGGTCTTGTCGAACACCACGGTATTGAGGTTGCGCGCCCGCTCGAAGGCCGCGCGGTCGCGGATTAGAAGGCCGTTTCCGGCTGACAGCGAGGTGCTGACCGCGACGACGAGCGGAACCGCTAAGCCAAGCGCGTGAGGACAGGCTACGACCATTACCGTCACCATCCGCTCAATCGCGAATTCGAGTGGCGCGTCAAGCACCAGCCACCAGACGACCAGCGTTCCGAAACCCACCGTGAGCGCGATATAGGTCAGCCATGAGGCAGCGCGGTTGGCGAGATCCTGGGTGCGGGACCGGGTGGCTTGCGCCTTCTTCACCAGGTCGATGACCTGCGCCAGATAGGTGGCGTCACCGGTGGCGGTCACTTCGATGGTGACGGCATTGGCGCCGTTGATCGCGCCGCCGATTGCGGTCGCGCCGATGGTCTTGGAGACCGGCCGGGATTCACCGGTCAGCATAGCCTCGTTGAAGCCGGATGAGCCCTCGACGATCTTTCCGTCAACGGGCACTTTGGCGCCGGGCCGAACCAGCACACGGTCTCCCGGCTGCAAGGCGGAGATAGCCACCTCGTGGGTCGTACCGTCGGCGTCGATCTTCGTCGCACTGTCCGGCAAGAGCCGGACGAGTTCCTCCAGCGCCCGCGAGGCGCCCATGACCGAGCGCATCTCAATCCAGTGACCGAGCAGCATGATGGCGATCAGCGTCACCAGCTCCCAATAGAGTTCCTCGCCTGGAAAACCGAAGGTGACGGCGGCCGAAAAGAAATAGGCGGCCGAGATCGCAAGCGCGATCAGGGTCATCATTCCGGGCTGGCCCTTGCGAAGCTCGGAGGTGAATCCGGTCAGAAACGGCCATCCGCCATAAACATAAGCTATCGTCGAGAGCACGAAGAGGACGTAGCGGTCGGCTGGGAAGGCAAGTGTCTCGGCTATGCCGAACCAGTGCTGAATCATCGGCGAGAGCAGCAGGACCGCCGGTGTGAGGATCAGCGTCACCCAGAAGCGGCGACGGAAATCGGCCACCATCGCACCATGATCGTGTCCGCCATGACCGGCATGTTCAGAGTGTGTTGAGCCGCCGGCCGCGACGACCTGCCCCCGTGTTGTCGAGGAGGGATGGGAATTCCCATCACCGTGGACATCATGGTCGTGATGTTTGGAGTGAGTGTGCGGCCGATCTGTTGTCATTCTGCTCTGTCCTGCGGTAGGCGTTTGCGGCTCGGATCCGCCTGCCGTTCATCGGAGTGTTGATGGTATTGCCGCGGATGCCCGTAGACGTGGTGACGCCCGCGGGCAAAGGCGTGGCAGCCTCAATCGACCTGGCGCACCAGACCGGGATAACGGTTGAAGGCGAGCTTCTGAACCAGCGAGCCATCCACGGTCAAAATCTGCGCAATGATGCTCCCATCGCTAGCGGTGCTTATCTCGCCGAGCTTCAGACGCGGGTTGCCAAGGCTGGTCAGCTGCTTCCCAACCAGAGCACGGACGCGGTCCTCCGTCATCTCCTCTGGTACGCCAAGTGGCGTTCCGAAGGGGATGCCTTGACCACCCATCATGCCGGGCATGCCCATTCCTGCCTGACCACTCATCATCATTCGCATCATCGGGCACATCATCATGCCTGCCATGGGCATCTGACCCGTCATGCCAGGACCCGCACCACCCTCAGGCATCCCCTGGCCAGTCATGCCTCCCATCATGCCGGCCATGCCGCCCTGGCCCATCATGCGTTGCATCATCTGCATCATCTCGGGCGTCATCATGCCCATCATGCTTTGTCCACCCGTTCCAGCGCCGCCCATCGCTTGGCCGGGCATTGCCGCACCGGCCGAACCTGTTGGAAGATCGCTCCGTTGCCCGGCAACCCCGAGTTTATCGAGCGTCGCCTTGTCCGGCTCGCCGGTGACCGGCAGGTGATGCTGCGACTGGTACTGGCGGATTGCGGTGCGGGTATCATCGCCGAAAACACCGTCGGCCTTCACCGCGATGCCTTGCTTGTTCAAAGCTTCCTGCAAGGCCTTGACCGTCGTCGCGGGAAGAGGCGCGGCTGCCGAAGGTGCCGTGGTTTGCGCAAGGGCCGCGAAATTCGAAGCAACGCTCCCCAGCGTGACCGTCATGGTGAAGACTGCAGTGGCAAGCGTCAGGTTTTTAATGATCGAGTGCATCGTCTTACTCCTTATGCGAGTTGAAATTGTCGACAGGGTAAAAGTATTCTTCGGCCAATCGTTGAGCCATTTCACGCGGCATTCCCGGCGGTTCGAGAAAGACGAGGGATGAAGGCTGGAACGCCGCCAGCGTAGCGGCGATACAGTTCGCCGAAGGTCGCTTCGACCTCGCGCTCCTCGCGCTTGGCGAGGCGCCAGTACATGACAAGGAGGACCGGCAGCATCAGGCCCGTGACCAGCGTCGGCCATTGCAGGAAAAAACCGATCATGATCAGCGCGAACCCGGCGTACTGAGGATGGCGCAGACGCGCATATGGCCCTGTGGTTGCCAGTCTCCCCTCGCGCTGCGCTTCATGCAGGACCCGCCAGGCCGTCGCGATGAGGATGAAGCCGCCGCCGATAAAGACGAAGCTGAGCAGATGGAACGGCGACCAATGGGGATCCATCGACCAGCCGAAAATCGCTGGCCAAAGATGACCGGCGTCGTGCGACATGGGATCCAGCGCCGGGAAACGGGTGCCGAGCCAGCCGGCGAGCAGATAGAGTGTCAGCGGAAAGCCGTACATCTCGACGAAGAGCGCCACGATGAAGGCGGAGAAAGCGCCCAACGTGCGCCAGTCACGCGTCGTCTTCGGCTTAAAGAAGCTGAACGCGAACAGGATGAAGATGCCGGCGTTTACAGCCGCCAGAAACCATAGGCCATAGGAGGGAGCATCACCGTTCATCGCGGCCACCACTTTTCCCACCATGGCTGCCGTGACCGCGATGCATGAACAAATGCATGCCGATGCAGATCAGCAGCGGGAGCAGAAGGGGGAGTACACCGAGAACGTGCGCACGATGCTCAACCCAGAGAAACACGCCCGCAACGGCGAGAAAAACGCAGAGCGCGAATCCCGCTGGGGTGTTCAGGAATGGTCGCCGCCTACCTTCGTCGGGCTTTGGGTCGGCCGGACTGTGATCGTGATGAGCCATGATCTGTAACCTCTCGTTGCCTACCTTTTGAATCGTTTATTATTCCTGCGGCGATCGATAAGTGATTCCATTGGGTCCGCGGCCGACCGAGAACTCCGCGATGACTTTGCGCGTGGCCGTGTCGATCGCAGAGACGGTTCCATCCACGATATTAGTGATGAAGACAAAGGCGCCATCGCTGCTGACGGCGACACCATGCGCGCCTTTCCCTGTGCGAACGGTGTCGATAACGTTGCTCGTCGCGACCTCGATCACTGATACCGTGTCGTTCGGTTGGGCGTCGGTACCCTGGTTGGCAACGTAGACGAAGCGGCCGTCCGGGGTGGCGTGAACCTGGATTGGATTTGGCCCAACGTCGATCGTTGCGATCAGTCTCCGCGTTGTCGTGTCGACCACTGCTACCTGGTTTTCATCCCGCAGCGAGACATAGACACTGCGGCCATCCGGCGTGAACCCCACCTGAACCGGCGTAGCGCCGACCGGGATACGAGCGAGTTCCGTGAGCCCATCCGTGGCGATCACGGAAACCGTCCCATCTTGGACGTTGGCGACATAGACCTCACGCCCGTCCGGACTCATCCGAAGCCCATGCGGGTAGCGGCCGGTTCCGATGGTCGAGATCACCTTCCCGGCAGCAAGATCCACAACGCTGACGGAGTTGTCGCCGGCGTTCGTGACGAATGCTCGCTCGCCACTCTGGTCGGCGACGACATGGGCAGGATGCGTACCGACAGCGATCTCCCCGGTTGGCTTGCTGTCCAATGTCGCCGTATCGAGAATCAGCAGGCGCCCCTTGGCTTCGACCACGCCCTGAGCATCGCCACTATGGCCGTGTGCATGCCCATCCGCAGCCGGTTCCCCAACCGCCAGAAGCCATTTGCCATCGGCGGTGATCTGCAGATTGTGCGGAGAGATGGTGATTGGGACGGTTGTGACGCGGCTGGCCGCGAGATCGATGGCGCTGATGGAATTGCCATGCTCATCCGCAGTATAGACAAAAGAACCTTGCTTCCATGGCGTAGTTTGCGCCTCAGAAACTGCGGGGAGCGAGATCATGCAAGCTGTCGCAGCAAGCATCATTAACCCCGGTCGCCCAAATCGGCCAGGAGGCGCCGGAACCGCCGTCGTGCTGTTCCGGAGGTACATCGAAGTGAGGCTTCGCATTGTCATGGCTCCGATCTGGCTCAGGATTGATATTCGAGGGTCGTCATCATGCCGCCCGCCATATGGTAGAGGTGGTGGCAGTGCAGCGCCCATTTGCCCGGGTTGTTGGCGTCGAAGGCGATGGTGACGCTTCCCCTTGCCGGGACCAACACAGTGTCCCGCATCGCACCGGTGAGGCGTTCGCCGTTAATCGCGACCACCTGGAAGTGATGTCCGTGCAGGTGCATCGGGTGGGCCATGGTGGTCTGGTCGTTGAACGTGATCTCGACCCGCTCGCCCGCACGCACGTCGAGCGCAGCGTGATTGCCGTGAGTAGCGCCGTTCAGCATCCAGACATAACCCGGCGCCTCGGTGATCGTTACGGTGTGATGGCGGTCCGCCTCACGTGGCGCCAAGGGTTGTGCGGCTCGTAACCTTCGTTCGAGCGCGAGCCCGACTGGGGCTGCCGTGTCCGGGGCCTCGCCGACAACTTTTTCGATGGTGCCGCGCGAAGTCGCTAGCACGAAGCCCGTCCGCGCGCGTTCGCCCTCCCGCACGGCGAAAATTGGCCAAGCATTCTCGCCCTCTGGGAGTTCTAGGACGATGTCGAGCCTCTGCGCGATCGCGAACTCAAAGCGCTGCCCGGTGACCGGGGCAACCGGCATTCCATCGACCGCGATCAGCCGGCCTTCGAGACGGCCTAGGTCCAACCAGAAATTGGTCGCCGTTGCGCCGTTGATCAGGCGCAGACGAACGCGACCGCCACGCTCGACGCGGAACACCTCTGGATCGTCGAAGGTCCGGTCATTGGCGAGAAAGGCGTCGTAATCCACGTCGTGCAGGTGCGTCATTCCGACGCCGCCCATCGCTCCATGGTCCATGCCGCCATGGCCTGCCCCATGATCCATGCCGCGCATGGGCATGACACTTTCTATCATGCGGCGCAGCAGTCCCGGCCGGTGTTCGCCAGCCCCGTGTCCGGCGACGCCATGGGCGCCGCCCTTGAGCCCGGCAAGAATCTCGTCGGGATCGCGGAAGGTGAAATCGTGGAACAGGACCACGACGTCCTGCATGTCCGCACCAGCTTCCGCCGGGTCGCGGATGATCAGCGGCGCCGCCATCAGGCGCTGCTCTTGAAGCCCGTGGTGCGAATGCATCCAGTTGGTCCCGGGCCGGCCGAGCGGGAAGTCGTAGTCGTAGGCCGCGCCGGGTGCGAGCGGCTGCTGCGACAGGTGAGGCACGCCGTCCTGCTGCCAGGGCGGCGTCAGGCCGTGCCAGTGGATAAGGGTTTCTTGGGCAAGGCGGTTTTCAAGTCGGACCCGGAACCGCTGCCCGACCTCGGTCACAATGCCATGGGTACCGTCAGGCTGCGTAAGACCGAAGACGGTGGCCGCGCGCCCCTTCACCTCGATCACTCTTGTGTCTGCCTGGATCGTAGCAGCGGTGGCGGCCCAGGCAGGACGGGTTGGGATCAGCAGCGACGGAACCGCACCAAGCGCACCTATGGCGGCGGTGGACGCCAGAAACTGGCGACGAGACATAATATGCATGTGGACAGCTCTCTTCGGAACGTAACGGAGGGTATCGGACCGAGCGGCCCGATCCCTAGCCCGACACGCCGGACGAGGCCGTCGGGCTCAGGCGTTCAGAGAGAGCTTCGGAGGGCGGAACTGAGGGGACGGCGCACGACTCAGATGAACGTCTTCAGACCGGGCTTGCACAGTCTCTGCGTCCATCGGCGCTACTATGGCCAAGACTGCCGACAACGGGCCGCAGAACGAGCATCCAGTGGCCATGCTGCAGATGGTGCCGTGGGGCTTGCCATTATGTTCGGGACAGCAAGGCTCACTGTCGGCATCCTGGCTCACAGACGCAAATTCATGCGAAAGCGGTGCTGTGGATGCGGCGTGTTCCACCATCGAGACATGAGCGAGACCTGAGGTCGAGAATGCAAGCACCAGGAGCAGCACGAGGCAACGCCGCAGAGCCGATGTCAGAAGACTCGGAGCTCCTCCGCTCGGCCATGCCTCAAACTGCTGCACTCGAAGCCCTTTTCAGTTGCTCGACACCCGAAACAATTTGTCTTCTAGCAGGTCGACCCCGGGGCAGCCTTGACCTGAATCAATGGCACTGCCGTTGGTCCGACAAGACATTGATACTCCTAAAAGGCACAAGAATCGAGCAGATTGTGGTGCTTCAGCGATGACGGTTGGCACCGTCCTGCGTCTCCTGGCTGTCATGATGCTTTGGGCTTCCTGTTTTCCCCTTATAACCATCGGCCTCGATCTCGCGCCTCATATCGCCTTCGCTGCATTGCGCGCCGCGGTTGGCGGCCTTTTCCTGATCCTACTCGGGGCCCTCTGCGGTCGTCCGGTGCCTGTCAGTGGGCGCTCGTGGATCTTCATCGTGTTGGCCGGGTTCGGAGCGACAAGTGTCGGCTTCCTCGGCATGTTCCATGCTGCTGAGTTCGTTTCTCCGGGACTCGCGACCGTCATCGCGAACGTGCAGCCGATCATCGCGGCGGTTCTCGCGACCGTTTTCCTGGGTGAGCGTCTCAACGCGGTTGGAAAGGTCGGGCTAGCGGTCGGCTTGGCCGGCATCGCTGTTATTGCTTGGCCGGGCATCGCTTCAGCCCACGTCCAAGGCTACTCCCTCGGAATCGCCTACGTCGTACTTGCCGCGGCTGGTGTTTCAGTGGGCAATGTCGCCATTAAGCGACTCACCGGCCAGGTTGATCCGATCATGGCGATGGGCTTGCAGTTGCTCATCGGCGCGGTACCCTTGACCCTCCTGTCTATGTTGACGGAGGATATCTCGATGCTGACGTGGTCGACGGAATTCGCCCTCGTCCTCGGGGCTCTCGCAGTCCTCGGATCGTCGCTCGCGTTCTGGCTCTGGTTCGAGGCGCTTGAGCGAGTTGAGCTCAATCGGGCGAATGCCTTTACTTTTCTGGTGCCAATCTTCGCGCTCATGATCGGCGCGGCCTTTTTCGGTGAGCGACTCGAAGTGGTCCAGATTGCCGGTGTTATCCTGGTGCTGACCGGGATTTTGCTGGTGCAGCGAGACGCAGGTTCAAACTTGCGACGCTAGATGCCACCCGCATGGCCGTCGACAGGGTCTTCATTGACGAGACGCCGATCGACAGGGGCAGCAACCGACCCGATTTTGTGGAATACTTTGCCCAATTTCCAAAGACGGTAGCGACATAAGCCACAGCCATCACTGCGGAGCGCTTCAGACGCAAGGAGAAGCCGATGAGCCCAGCAAAAAAGATTCGAGTAGCCGTGAACGGTTACGGCGTAATCGGAAAGCGTGTCGCCGACGCAGTGGCGCTGCAGGACGATATGGAACTCGCCGGGGTGGCGGATATCAGCGTTGACTGGCGGCCACGCATGGCTACGCAGAAGGGCTTCCGCCTTTATGCAGCCACCGAGGAACATTCGGGGGCGATGCGGAAGTCCGGTCTCGATGTGGCGGGGAATCTCGATGATCTGCTCGGGGCGAGCGATCTGGTGGTTGACTGCACGCCGAAACGGATCGCGGCGGCCAACGTCGAAATCTATCGGCAAACGGGCATCAAGTTCATCGTCCAGGGTGGCGAGAAGCACGCGGTGACCGGACACTCCTTCGTTGCCGAGGTCAGCTATTCGACCGCGCTGAACCGGGACAGCACACGCGTCGTCTCCTGCAATACAACCTCGATCGTCAGAACCCTTACGGCGTTGAAGCACGCGAGCCTGCTACGTCGCGCGCGAGGGACGCTGCTGCGCCGGGCGACGGACCCATGGGAAAGTCACCTCGGCGGGATCATGAACACCCTCGTCCCCGAACCTGAGATTCCAAGCCATCAAGGGCCGGACGCGCAGAGCGTAGACTCCGACCTCGATGTCATCACGATGGCGGTCAAGGTCCCGGAGACCCTGGCGCATTTGCATTACTGGTCGGTGCAGTTGACCCGGCCGGCCTCCAAGGAGGAGGTGCTGAACGCCTTTGCCGCATCGTCCCGGATCGCCATGATCCGCATGGATGCCGGATTGACGGCCCTCAACACAGTCAAGGAACTCATGGCCGACCTCGGTCGACCGCATGACAACCTTTACGAAGTAGCGCTGTGGTCGGACATGCTGAAAGTCGAAGGGGACGAGTTGTTCTATGCCTACATGGTGGACAATCAGGCGATCGTCATTCCAGAGACAATTGACGCGATCCGGGCATTGACCGGAACAATAAGCAACGCCGCCGAATCGATCGCCAAAACGGATGTAGCGCTCGGGATCGGCCTGCTGACTGAAACACTGGGGCAACGATGATCGCAAGAATGTTCGACACCGACCTCGGGATTGAAGCGTGTCCGGCCTGGTCGCAGCCATGGCTTTGCGCTCAATGAGCGATCCAGACACCGCTTCCTCTGGTCAAGTTCAGAGTCTTTCGGACCGGTTCAACCAGAATTGCTTTTGCGTCACGCTCGACCGAAGGGCGCTTTGCGAGGCGCTGGAGCGCGAGGCTAGCGATCCAGCGTTCTGCGAGACTTTCATTCGCCCGAAGGCTCACTTGTTCTCGAACGTGCCGGTGTTTCTCTCAGCCACAGAAGTGGCCGAGATGCAGAAGGTGGTGGCCGCTGTCGAAACGACAGCCCGGCTGCCTGCTTACAAAGCTGCGGTTCTGTCCCGGGCACCTGAAATCTCGCAGCAGGACCACGGCCCGGTTGGTGCGATGATGGGCTACGACTTCCATCTTGGTGAAGACGGTCCGCGGCTAATCGAGATCAATACCAACGCCGGCGGGGCATTCCTCAATGCCCTTCTCGCAAAGGCGCAGCGCAAGTGTTGCGCCGAAATGGACATGCCACTGACGCCGCACACCTTCGAGGACGCGGCGTTTCGCATGTTTCAGGACGAATGGATGCGCCAGAGGGGAGCCGGCGCCGTACGTCGGATTGCTATCGTCGACGACATGCCAGAGGAACAGTATCTCTACCCTGAGTTCGTGCTCGTGCGGCAAGTTCTGGCCGCGCGAGGCGTGGACGCGATTATCGCGGATGCCAGCCATCTTCGCTATGAGGCGGCCCGGCTCAGCGTCGAGGGGAAGCAAATCGACCTCGTGTATAACCGCGTCACCGATTTCGCGTTTGATCAGCCTGAGCACAGGTCGCTACGAGAGGCTTACCGCGATGGCGCGGTGGTCGTAACGCCGAATCCGCACAACCACGCCTTGCTCGCCGACAAGCGCAACCTTTCGCTCCTCTCCGATCCGGCGATCCTCGAGGCCTGGGGCGTGGACCCAATCCTTCTGGCTCAGCTCAAAGCTGTCCCACGCACTGTCCTTGTCACCCCAGAGAACGCCGACGAACTGTGGAGGTCGCGTAAGGACCTATTCTTTAAGCCGACGGGCGGACATGGCGGCAAGGCGGTGTACCGCGGCGACAAGGTGACGAAGGGCGTCTGGTCAGAAATCGAGCGGGGCGGCTACGTTGCCCAGACCTTGGTCCGGCCGAGCGAACGCATGATCAGGATCGACGAGACGCCGCAGGCGCGCAAGATGGACGTTCGGCTGTATACCTACGCTGGGCAGGTGCTTCTGGTGGCTGCGCGCCTCTACCAAGGCCAGACCACAAATTTCAGGACGCCAGGGGGCGGGTTCGCTCCGGTGTTTGTGGTGTAGAAGCCCAGCAATTCTCGCCATTACGGGGCGTATGATTCAGAGAACATTGGATATACGGTTCTTTCCCTCCGCCACTTCCCCCTTTTTGTCAGCGCAGCGCATGCGTGAGCTGACGTTCGGTTCCCTCGCGACGATGACGCTGCCTGTTCCCGACGCGGGTTCCACGCTCGTCTGCCCGGCAATTTGCGATATCGCTAAAGCTTGAAGGGGAGCTCAGGCTGGCTGGCGTACCATGCCCTGCCGCGTGGCCGGCGCCGTCCAAGATATTCACTGCGAGAGGCATGTCATGACCTATGCGACGAAATTTGCAATCCCCGCAGCGGACTTGGCGGCTGCGGCAAAGTTCGGCGGCGCAGGTCTCATCGTCGCGCTCGCGGCGATCTGGAGCGCGCCCGCTTTCTCGCAAGCGACAATCGTGAACACGCAATCGGGCCCGGTGCGCGTCGAGGTCGTGACCGACGACCTGACGCATCCTTGGGGCATGACGTTCTTGCCGGACGGACGGATGCTGGTGACCGAGCGTCCGGGCCGCTTGCGGCTGGTCGGCGTCGACGGCGGCGTTTCCGCGCCGTTGTCCGGCGTGCCGAGGGTCTATGCTTCCGGTCAGGGCGGGCTGCTCGATGTCGCGTTGTCGCCCTCGTTCGCGACGGATCGCTGGGTCTATCTATCGTTTTCCGAACCAGGCGAAGGCGGCGCGTCGACGGCGGTGGCACGCGGCCGCCTGAACGCGGCGGCGAGCGCCTTGGAGAATGTCGAGACGATCTTTAGGCAAACACCCAAGGTTTCCGGCGGGCGGCATTTCGGCTCGCGCTTGGCCTTCGCGCGGGATGGTCGCCTGTTCGTGACGATGGGTGATCGCGGCTCCGACGACCAAGCGCAAGACCTGTCGAATCATATCGGCACGGTTGCACGCATCGAGGCGGACGGGTCTGTGCCCGGCGACAACCCCTTCGTCGGCCGCGCCGGCGCGCGGCCGGAGATCTGGTCCTACGGTCATCGCAACGGGCAAGGCGCGGCGATCCATCCGCAAACCGGCGCGTTGTGGCAGCATGAGCAGGGCCCGCGCGGCGGCGACGAGATCAACATCCCTGAGGCCGGCAAGAATTACGGCTGGCCGCTGGTCAGCTGGGGCAGCCAATATTCAGGCTGGCCGATCCCCGATCCTGCTACGCGCCCTGATCTGACGGACGCGATCTATCACTGGAATCCCGTTATCGCCGCCTCGGGCATGGCCTTCTATACGCAGGACGCGTTTCCGGCCTGGCGCGGCAGCTTGCTCGTGGGCGGCCTGGTCGCCCGCGGCGTCGTGCGGCTGACGCTGCAAGGCGACAAGGTCACGGGCGAAGAGCGGATCGCGCTGGGTGCGCGGATCCGCGACGTCCGTCAGGGACCGGATGGCAAGGTCTACGCGCTGACCGACGAATCGGATGGCAAGTTGCTGCGGTTGTCGCCGGCCGCGCGGTGACGCCCTCGCGCGATGGATGATGGGCGTGCAGGGCCGCGGCGTCATCGACCGGAACCGAGCCCGTCCTTATAACGCTCGCGCAGCGCGCTTTTTTGCACTTTGCCCATCGTGTTTCGCGGCAATTCGGCGACGGCCAGGATGCGCTTGGGAATTTTGAAGCGCGCGAGCCGGGCGGATAGCGCGTCGCGCGCGGCCTTTTCGTCGACCGTCATGCCAGGCGCGGCGACGACCACGGCCATCACCGCTTCGCCGAAATCCGCATGGGGCACGCCGAACACGGCCGATTCGACGACGCCCGGCAGGTCGTTCAAAGCGTCTTCGATCTCCTTCGGATAGACGTTGAGGCCGCCGGAGATGATCATGTCCTTGTCGCGGCCGATGATCGTCACATAGCCGTCGTCGCTCATGGTTCCGAGATCGCCGGTGATGAAGAAGCCGTCGCCGCGAATCTCCTCGGCGGTCTTTTCCGGCAAGCGCCAATAGCCGCTGAACACGTTGGGGCCGCGCACCTCGATGACGCCGATCTCGCCGCGCGGCAGCGCGCGGCCGTGCTTGTCGCAGATGCGGACCTCGACGCCGGGCAAAGCGGGGCCGACGGTTCCGGGACGCCGCTCGCCGTCCAGCGGGTTCGAGCAGTTCATCCCCGTTTCGGTCATGCCATAGCGTTCGAGGATCGCGTGTCCGGTTCTGTCCGCGAAAGCCGCGAATGTTTCGCTGAGCAGCGGGGCGGATCCGGAGACGAACAGCCGGATGGTCTTGCAGCGTTCGGCGCCGAACTGCGGATGGGCAAGCAGCCGCGTGTAGTAAGTCGGCACGCCCATGAACAGGGTCGCGTCCGGCAGATGTTGGATGACGAGCGCCGGGTCGAACTTCGGCAGCAGGATCATTTTGCCGCGATTGAGCAGCATCAAATTCGTCGCGACGAACAGGCCGTGGATATGGAACAGCGGCAGGGCGTGCAGCAGCGTATCGTCGGGGCGGAAGCCCCAGGCGGCGTGCAGCGTCCGAACATTGGACGCGAGGTTGCCGTGCGTCAGCATCGCGCCCTTCGACCGGCCGGTGGTCCCCGACGTGTAGAGGATGGCGGCGACGTCTCCGCTGGCGCGCTCGGCGATCTCGTCGAGCGGAACAAGCCGCGCGGCCTGATCGGCGAGCGAGCCGCTGCCGTCGGCCTCCAGGGTGAAGATATGGCGCGGCGCGCTTGCGCCGGCCAGAGCGCCCAAGCCGGCCGCCTTGGCGGCGGAGGTGACGAAGACGGCCGGCTCGGCGTCATCGAGGAAAAACCGCACCTCGGGTTCGGTGTAGGCCGGGTTCATCGGCAGGAAGATTGCGCCGACTTGCAAGGCCGCGAGATACAAGCCGATGTTCTGCGGCGAATTCTCGACTTGGCAGGCGACCCGGTCGCCGGGCCGCACGCCGCTCGACAGCAGCAGCGCCGCGAAGCGTCCGGTCATTTCCTTGAGCCCGGCGAAACTTAAGGTTTTGCCGTGATGGTCGCGCAGAAAAACGGCGGACGGGTCGGCGGAAAAGCCGGCATGAAAGATCGCGTAAAGATTGGCGTTCATCGACGTCTTTCTATTTTGCCGTCAGGCGCGCGGCTCGATGGTCGGCGGCGTATTGACATGCAGGGCGGGCAGGGGGCCGTCCCAACGCTCGACCTCGACGAGGCAAGACTGCGCGCTCGCGCATTGGCTGAGTTGCGACGTGCCTTGGTCTCGCGTCAGCACGTTGGGATTGCCGTGCGCTTCCAGGCTGCCGGCCTCGCCCGGCCGTTCGAGGTCGAACCAAGCGCCGGTGGCAAGCGAGACGACGCCGGGGCGCAGCTCGTCGGTCGGCACGGCGCCGGCCAGGCATTGGCCGCGGTCGTTGAACAGCCGGACGATGTCGCCGGCCTTGATGCCGCGCGCTTCGGCGTCGGCGGCGTTGATCAGCACGGGTTCGCGGCCTTGGATCTTCGCCGCTTGCGAGACGCGGCCCTGGTCCATCTGGCCATGCAGGCGCGTCGCCGGTTGCGGCGATAAAAGATGCAGCGGATAGCGCGCGGCGAGCGGCGAGGCGAGCCATTCGCGCGGCTCGAGCCATGTCGGATGGCCGGGGCAATCGTCGTAAGCGAAGCCGGCGATGGCGTCGGAGTAAAGCTCTATGCGGCCCGATGGGGTCTGTAGCGGCGCGCCGGCAGGATCGTCGCGAAAGCGCCTCAGCAGGGTGAATTCCTCGCCCTCCGGGGCTGGCGGCATCTCGGCATGGCCACGCGCCCAGAAGGCCTCGAAATCGGGAATGGCGATGCCGAGCTTGGCGATACGCGCGCGGTTGTCCTCATAGAGATGGCGCAGCCATTCCATCTCGCCCCGCCCCTCGGTAAAGCGATCTTTGATGCCGAGCCGTTCGGACAGCGCCGTGTAGATCGCGAAATCGCTCATGGCCTGCCCTTGCGGCGGCACGGCCTGCTGCATCGCCATGATGAAGCGGTCGCGGCCGTTGATCCCGATATCGTTGCGCTCGAGCGTCGTGGTCGCCGGCAGGACGATGTCGGCATGACGCGCGATCGGCGTCCACCAGGGCTCATGGACGACGATGGTCTCCGGCTTCTGCCAAGCGCGCAGCAGGCGATTGAGGTCTTGATGGTGGTGGAACGGATTGCCGCCGCCCCAATAGATCAGGCGGACATCGGGAAATTCCACCCAGCGGCCGTTGAATTGACAGCCGTCGCCGGGCCGTTCGAGCATTTCGGTCAGCCGCGCGGCGGGGATGTTGCACCCCGTCGGGTTCACGCCGGCGGGCAGGGCGATCGACGGCGTCGCCGGCCGGTTGCTGCCGCGGCCGTTGATCGAGCCGTAGCCGAATCCGAAGCCGGTGCCGGGCTTGCCGATGCCGCCGAGCATCGCCGCGAGCGCGATCAGCATCCAATAGGGCTGCTCGCCGAAGTCGGCGCGCTGGATCGACCAGGTCGCGGTCAGCATGGTCGGCAGGCGCGCCATATCGTCGGCCAAATCGCGGATCGTTTCGGCCGGAATATCCGATAGCCTCGCCGCCCACTCCGGCGTTTTGGCGACGCCGTCGCTCTCGCCGAGGATGTAGGCCTTCAGGCGCGCGAAGCCGACCGTATAGCGGTCGAGAAAGGCTTGGTCGTGGCGGCCCGTCGAGATGATTCGGTGCGCCAGCCCGAGCATGACCGCCGTATCGGCGTTGGGCCGGATCGACAGCCATTCGTTGCCGGGCAGATTGGGATTGTCGCGGCTGAGCGGCGAGATGTTGACGATGCGCAAGCCGGCGGCGGAAGCCTGGCGCAGCAGATTGTGGCTGCTGTGCTGGCCGAAGCCGCCCGACGCGATGCTCCAGTTCTTCGTCACCATGCCGCCGAAGGCGACGACCAGCTTGGCGTGGCGCGTGATCGCGGCCCAGGAGGTGATGGCGCCTTCGACCGAACTGTAATCGCCGACCACGTGCGGCAAAATCGTCATCGCCGCGCCGTAAGAGTAATTGGTCACTTGCCCGGTGTAGCCGCCCGCGAGACCAAGAAAGCGGCGCATCTGGCTCTGCGCATGATGAAATCTTCCTGCCGAAGACCAGCCGCTGCAGCCGCCGAATATGCTGGGCGAGCCGTATGTCGATCGCACTCGGCTCATTTCGCTTGCGACGAGATCGAGCGCCTCGGACCAATCGACCGGGACGAACGATTCGGCGCCGCGCCCGGCGCCGCGATGGCGCGGGCCCTTCTCCAACCAGCCTTTGCGGATGTAAGGACGGTCGATGCGCAATGGGGAGTGGACGATGTCGGGCACGGCGGAAATTAATGAATCCGGGCTTGGGTCGCCCTCGAAGGGCCGCACGCCGACCACGCGGCCATCCTCTATGGCGGCGCTGAAAGAGCCCCAGTGGGAGCTGTGGCGGACGTAGTCGATGGCCATAATCGCGCCGGACCTTCCATGGCTGCATTGCCGGATGCAGCTAACATGTTAGGCTAGATGACAGTTCGGCAAAAACGAAGAAATGGTTGTCATGCCAATCGCCCAGATACGCGGAGCCAGCATCAACTACGAAATTTTGGGCGAGCGCGGGCCTTGGGTCGCGCTCAATCCGGGCGGACGCCGGGCGATGGATGCCGTGCGGCCCTTGGCCGAAATGATGGTCGCTGCAGGCTATCGCGTATTGATCCATGACCGCCGCAATTGCGGCGCTTCGGACGTCATGTTCGAAGGGGATGATTCCGAGTACGGCGTCTGGGTCGACGATTTGCATGAATTGCTGAAGATGAACGATGCGCTGCCGGCCGCCATCGGCGGCTTCTCCTCAGGCTGTCGTCAGTCGATCCTCTTCGCGCTGCGCTATCCCAAAGACGTTTGGGCCTTGCTGCTGTGGCGCGTCACCGGCGGCCCTTTCGCCGCCAAGCATTTGGCCGATCTCTATTACGGCCAATTCATGCGCGCGGCGGAACGCGGCGGCATGCAGGCGGTTTGCGAGATGGAGCATTTCCAGGAGCTGATCGCCGCCAACCCGGCGAACCGCGATCGCCTGCTGGCCATGGATCCAAAGACATTCATCGAGGTGATGAAAATCTGGAGCCAATATTTTTTGGACGACGCCGATCTGCCGGTGATTGGCGCCAGCGAAGATCAATTGCGTTCGATCAAGGCGCCGACCGCCATCATTCCTGGCGATGATCGCGTCCATCCGCGCCAAGTGGGGTACCGGCTGCAAACTTTGATCGCCGACAGCGAACTGCACGACTTCATGAAGCCCGACCTGGATGTCGACGTGGGCGATATCGAGGAGTGGTACAAAAAATACGACCAGTTCGCGGCGGTCTTCGTCGCGCTCATGGACAAGGCGCAAGCCAAGCTTGCGAAAAGCTGACGCGCGATCTTTTATGCGATCCCGCTCGGCGGGCGTTGCGCCGCGTCAGGCGCGAAATATTTGTGGCGTAGCTCGATAAAGATGCGGCCGCCTTTCAGGCATCCGGCGGCGGCGCTCGCCGCCGTCAGATGCGCGATTGCTCCATCGTCGAGGCGGCGAAAGCTTCCGCGATGGAGAGATGCTTCACCGACAGGCCCTGCTCGTGGTGGTAGCGCAGGAAAGCTTCGATGGTGACGCGATTGGCGTCGATACCGTAGGGCCAGAAGTCGCGGCCGAACAGGGCCTCCATCTCGGCGGCCAGCGCGTCGCTCCACGGATGGGTGATTTTGGGGATCGTCACGTTGCGCATGTCGTCGAGCGCCATGTCCTTGGCCTTGTCGAAGGCCTTGTAGACGCTGGCGGCGAGCCAGGGATTTTCCTTGAGCTTGCTCTCGAGAATGCCGATCACGTGCATGATCGGATAGATGCCTGTGCGCTTGTAGTAATCCTTCTCGGCGGCGACGAAGTCGGGAAAGAGGCGGCCGACGTTCGGCGCTTTGCGCAGGAAGCAGCTCGGCGCGCGCGGCGCGATCAGCGCGTCGATCTCGCCCTTCTCCAGCATGTCGGACAGCGTGCGGCCGGCGGGGATCGCCGTCAGCGACACGCCCTTGGGCGGCGTCAAGGTGACTTTCTCGGTGCGTCCAGCCTGCTCCAATCCGCCCGAATGCCAAGTGAAGTCGGTCGGCAGCACGCCATATTCGTCTTTGAGCATGCCGCGCACCCAGGCCACCGCGCTCACCTGATATTCCGGCGCGCCGACCATCTTGCCCTTCAGGTCGGCCGGCGTCTTGATGCCGCGGTCGGTGCGGATGTAGATCGCCGAATGGCGGAATTTGCGGCCCGGGAACACCGGGATGGCGATGTAGGGGCAGTCGCCGCGCGCGCGCATGCTGGTGTAATTCGAAAAGCTGAGCTCGGTGACGTCGAATTCCTGGTGGTGCAGCGCGCGGTGGAACATCTCCTCGGGCTCGAGGTCGAAGTAGCGCATGTCGCAGCCCTCGATCGTCACGCGGCCGTCATACAGCGGCAAGGTGCGGTCGTAATTCCAACAGGCGACGGTCAAGGGCAGCAGGCTCACGGGCGGGCTCCGGCATGGCGGGGGCAAGGGATCAGGGACGCTATGGCCTGCCCCCCGGCCCGTCAAGCGCGCGCGGCTCGGCGGGCCTATCCCCCGTAAAGCGCGCCGGCGAGCGCCGCATATAGCGGGATGCCGAGCACGATGTTGAAGGGGAAGGTGATCGCCAGCGCGCCGGCGAGCGAGCAGGCGGCGTTCGCTTCCGGCAGGGCGAGGTGCACGGCGGCTGGCGCGGCGATGTAGGAGGCGCTGGCGGCCAAGGTGCCGAGCACGATCGCGCCGCCCTCCGACAGGCCGGCGGCCATGCCGGCGGCGACGCCGAGCGCGCCATGGACGAGCGGCGCGCCGAGCGCGAACAGCAGCAGAGGCTTGCCGGCGCGCCACGCGTCGTCGGCCCGTTGAGCGGCGACGATGCCGAGCTCGAGCAGGAACAGGCACAGGAAGCCGATGAACAGGTCGCCGAAGAACGGCTGCACCGGCGCCAGGCCGGCTTTGCCGATCACGCCGCCGATGATCAGCCCGCCGACCAGCAGCAGGAAGCTTTTGGCCGACACCACTTCCTGAAACGCCGGCTTCAAGCCGCCGCCTTGCCCGGCGAGACGCGCCAGCATCAGCGCGACGAGGATTGCCGGCACCTCCATGATGGCGAGGATCGCCGTCATGAAGCCTTCGTAGGCGACGCCTTGGGCGTCGAGGTAGGACAGGACCGCGATGAAGGTGACGGCGGAGACCGAGCCGTAATGCGCCGCCATCGAAGCGGCGTCCGGTACGCTGAAGCCGGCCCAGCGCTTGAGGATCGCGTAGGTCCATAGCGGGATGGCGAGGCAGAGGCCGATGGCCGCCAAGGCCGGCGGCGCGAAGGCGGCGAAACTCGTCTCGGCGAGCTCCGCCCCGCCCTTGAGGCCGATCGACAGCAGGAGGTAGATCGACACGGCTTCGAAGACGGGGGCGGGCAGGCGCAGGTTGCTGCGCAGCAGGGTCGCCGCCGCGCCGAGGCCGAAACAGAGAACGGGCGGCGAGAGCAGGGCGCTTGCGGCGAGCGACATGGTGCGTTTCCCCTCATAAAAGGGCGTCGCGAAACCGCGCAGGCTTCGCGACGCCCGATGCCTGCGTCACGCGGCGGCAGCCCCGCGACGGGTCTTCCACAGCGAGTAGCCGATGCCGGCGAAGATCATCGCCAGCGTCACCCCGAGCGAAATCGCCGGGTCGAGCTTGCCGTAGAAGTGGTTCCAGAAGATTTTGCCGCCGATGAAGACGAGCACGGCGGCGAGCGCATACTTCAGATACTCGAAGCGGTGGACCATGGCGGCGAGCGCGAAATAGAGCGCGCGCAGGCCGAGGATCGCCATGATGTTCGCGGTGAAGACGATGTAGGTGTCGGTGGTGATGGCGAAGATCGCCGGCACCGAGTCGACGGCGAAGACGAGATCGGCGATGTTGATGACGACGAGGGCGAGGAACAGCGGCGTCGCCCACAGCACCATCCGGCCGGTCACGGGGTGCGGCCGGCGGACGAAGAACTTCTGCCCTTCCAAGCTCGGCGTCACGCGCATCCAGCGCGAGAGAAGGCGCACCGCCGGATTGCGGGAAAGGTCGGTTTCGCTCTCCTTCACCAGCAGCATCTTGATGCCGGTGAAGACCAGGAAAGCGCCGAACACCAGCAGGATCCAGTCGTAGTCCTGCACCAGGGCCGCGCCGACGCCGATCATCAGCCCGCGCAGGACGAGGACCGCGAGGATGCCCCACACCAGGGCGCGATACTGATAAGCGCGCGGGATGGCGAAATAGCCGAAAATCAGCGAGATCACGAAGACGTTGTCGATCGACAGCGCCTTCTCGATCGCGTAGCCGGTGAAATATTGCATGCCGGATTCGGCGCCCATCGAGAGCCAGATGCCGCCGCCGAACATCACGGCGATGACGATGTAGAACGCCGACAATTTCAGACTGTCGGCGATGCCGATCTCCTTGTTGTCCCTGTTCAGGACGCCGAGGTCGAACGCCAGCAACGCGAGCACGATGGCGATGAAGCCTACCCACAGCCAGGCGGGTTTGCCGATGATTTCGGTGGTGGCCAAAGCCAGAAGAAAGTCCATGCGGTCGTCTCCTTGCGCGCGGCGCGCGTCTCCCGCTCCGGAATGCGGAGGAAGGGCGCGCGCGCCGTCGTCATGTGGGAGGACCGACATGGCGGCTGTTGCCAGCCGTCAGAGGGGCCCGGACCTCGGAAGCGGCGGCCGGCGGGCCGCCAGGGCTTTAGTCAGGACAAAATGCCCAGCCGCTTGCTATAGTGCAAATCGATAGTATTTATTTTTATAATAGATTTTATCTATAGGAAGCGCGATGCCGTTCCGTCCGACCCACCGCCAACTCGAATATGCCGTCGCGCTCGCGGAGACGGGCCATTTCGGCGCGGCCGCGAAACGATGCCACGTCTCGCAGCCGACGCTGTCGATGCAGATCGCGCTGCTCGAACGCCATCTCGGCGCGGCGCTGTTCGACCGCACGCCGCGCCATGTCGCGCCGACGGCGTTGGGGCAAGAGATCGTCGCCGCCGCGCGCTCCGTGCTGCTGACATTGGACGACATCGTGGCGCTCGCCTCGCGCGGCGCGAAGAACCTCGGCGGCCTGATGCGCCTCGGGGTCGCGTCGACCTTCGGGCCTTATTTCCTGCCGGCGCTGCTGCCGGCGTTGCATCGGAAATATCCGGGGCTTCAGCTCTATATCAAAGAGGACCGCCCCGCCGCGATCGAGCGCGAAGTCGCGGCCGGCACGCTCGACTGCGGCCTCGGGCCCGCGCCGACGTCGGGGCGCGCCTTGGCGTTTCGGCCGCTGTGCCGCGAGGCGATCTATCTCGGCGTCGCCAAGGATCATGCGCTGGCCAAGCGGCGGGTCGTCTCGCCGGACGACCTGCGCGGCGAGCGGTTGCTGACGCTCGGCAAAGGCCATCATCTGTTCGAGCGCGCGCGCGAGCTGGCGGCGCAATGCGGCGCCGACCTGCGCGAGGATTACGAGGGCACCAGCCTCGACGCACTGCACCAGATGGTGCTGCTCGGCATGGGCGTTTCGCTGTTCCCGCAGCTGTATGCCAGCGCCGAGCTGCGCGAGGACGAGCAGATCGTGCTCTTGCGGCTCGACGGCTGGCCGGCCAGCCGCGAGATGGGCTATTTCTGGCGCGCCGGCAGCGGCCGCGCGGCGCAGTTCGAGGCGCTGGCGAACGAAAGCCAGCGCACCAGCCGTGCCCTGGGCCTGGAGAGCTTGCGGCTGTCCGCCGCCGCGAAAGCCCGCTGAATTATTTACGCTTCATCGCTTCGGCGAAGGCTGCGCCGAAACTGCCGACTTCGGCCGGCTTGTCGCGCTTGGGCGGCGGCACGCGGTTCTTGGCGGCGTCGCGCGCATCGCCGCGCATGCCGCGCGGCGCCGGTTCGCCGCCGCCGTCCTTGCGCATCGTCAGGCCGATGCGCTGGCGCGCGATATCGACCTCGACGACGCGCACTTTGACGATGTCGCCCGCCTTGACGACCTCGTGCGGATCTTTCACGAACCGGTCGGCGAGCTGCGACACGTGGACCAAACCGTCCTGATGCACCCCGATATCGACGAACGCGCCGAAGGCGGCGACGTTGGTCACGGTGCCTTCCAGCGTCATGCCCGGCTTGAGGTCCTTGATGCTGTCGACGCCTTCCGCGAAGGTCGCGGTCTTGAAGCCGGGACGCGGATCGCGGCCGGGCTTGTCCAGCTCGGCGATGATGTCCCGCACGGTCGGCAGGCCGAAGCGCTCGTCGACGAAGGCTTCGGCGTCGAGCTTCTTCAAGGTGGCGCTGTCGCCCATCAGCGAGCGCAGGTCGCGGCCGCAGGCGGCGACGATCTTCTTCGCGAGATCGTAGGCTTCGGGATGCACGGCCGAGGCGTCGAGCGGCTCCGCGCCGCCCGGGATGCGTAAGAATCCCGCGCATTGCTCGAAGGCGCGCGGGCCGAGCCGGCTGACCTTGAGTAGCTCCTTGCGGCTGGCGAAGGGGCCGCTCGTGTCGCGATGGGCGACGATGGCGCCGGCCAGCGATTCGTTGAGGCCCGAGACGCGCGCCAGCAGCGGCGCGGAGGCGGTGTTGAGATCGACGCCGACCGCGTTCACCGCGTCCTCGACCACGGCTTCGAGGGACTTGCCGAGGCGGTATTGGTTGACGTCGTGCTGATATTGGCCGACGCCGATGGATTTCGGCTCGATCTTGACCAACTCGGCGAGCGGGTCTTGCAAACGCCGGGCGATGGAGACCGCGCCGCGCAGCGAGACGTCGAGCGTCGGGAACTCCTTGGCCGCCGTCTCGGAGGCGGAATAGACCGACGCGCCAGCCTCGCTGACGATGACTTTGACGGGCTTCGGCCCGTCCGCGGCGGGGAGCATGGCGAGCATGTCGGCCACCAGCTTCTCGGTCTCGCGGCTGCCGGTGCCGTTGCCGATGGCGATCAGCTCGACGCCGTGCTTGCGCGCCAGCATGGCCAGCTCGGCCTGCGCGCCGCGCACGTCGTTCTTGGGCGGGAAGGGATAGACCGTCGTCGTCGCCAGCAGCTTGCCGGTGCGGTCCA
This sequence comes from Alphaproteobacteria bacterium, assembly GCA_046297835.1. GTDB lineage: Bacteria > Pseudomonadota > Alphaproteobacteria > SMXQ01 > SMXQ01 > CAMAVH01. The sequence continues at coordinate 252,063 of JBKBHI010000004.1, forward strand.
CCACCGCCACCTTCACGCCGGTGCGGATGCCGGGGTCGAGCCCCATGGTGGCGCGCGAGCCGGCGGGCGCGGCGAGCAGCAGGTCCTTGAGATTGCGCGCGAAGACCTGAATCGCCTCCTCCTCGGCGCGCTCGCGCAGGTCGCCCATCAGGTCGAGCGTGAGGTGCAGCGACAATTTCACGCGCCAGGTCCAGCCGGCGACGTCCATCAGCCAGCGATCGCCCGGCGCGTCGCCGCCGATGCCGTAGGCCGCCGCGACCATGCGCTGCGCCGGCTTGATCGGCGCGGCATCGTCGGCATCCAGTTCGAGGTCGAGGGTGAGGACTTCTTCCTTGCGGCCGCGCAGCATCGCCAAAGCGCGATGGCTCGGCACGTTCGCCCAGGGCTCGGCATGGTCGAAGTAGTCGGAGAATTTCGCGCCGGCCTCCTGCTTGCCGTCGACGACGCGCGCGCGGAGCACGGCGCGCTCCTTCATGTAGGCGCGCAGCTTGCCGACCAGATCGGCATTCTCGGCGAATTGCTCGGAGAGGATGTCGCGCGCCCCTTCGAGCGCGGCCTTGGCGTCGAGAATATCGTCGTTCAGATAGCCGGCGGCCAGGTCGGCGGGCACGGCGGTGCGGTCGGCGAGAATCGCTTCGGCGAGCGGGCCGAGTCCGCGTTCGCGGGCGATTTCCGCTTTGGTGCGGCGCTTCTGCTTGTAGGGCAGGTAGATGTCTTCGAGCTCGGCCTTGGTGGCGGCGAGCGCCAGTTTCTTCTCCAGCTCGGGCGTCAGCTTGCCCTGCTCGCGGATGGACGACAGGATCGCGTCGCGCCGCGCATCCATCTCGCGCAGATAGACGAGCCGGTCGCCGAGCAGGCGCAGTTGCGTGTCGTCGAGCCCGCCGGTCACTTCTTTGCGATATCGCGCGACGAAGGGGACGGTCGCGCCCTGGTCGAGCAGCTCGATGGCGGCGGCCGCTTGCTCGGGTTTCGCGGAAATTTCGGCGGCGATGATCGCGGCGATGCGCGTGATGTCGGCGTGAGCGGCGCGGGGCGTGGCGGCGGCTGGAACGGTCATGGGCTCTCGAAACGGACGCTATGCGGTGACACAATCGGAGGCCGACAGTAGGAAATAGCGGAGCCTTATGCCAAGCCGTCTCGCAAAGTTATCCACGACAAGTTTCGCTATCGTTTTAGCTGCAATTGTGATCGGGCGCGCGCCCGCTCAGGCGCAGTCCGCGCCGGTCGCCCAGTCCGCGCCGGTCGCCCAGTCCGAGGTCGCGCGGATTTTGCAGAAGGCCGAGACGCTGGGTCCGCTCGAAACCGTCGTCGTGGCGGTGGATGGCGAGATCGTCGCCGAGCGCGGCTATCGCGGCCATCGCCCGACCGCGCCGACCAACATCAAATCGGCGTCCAAATCCGTCGTCTCGGCGCTGGTCGGCATCGCCATCGACAAGGGGTTCTTGCGCGGCGTCGATCAGCCCATCGGCGAGATTCTCGCGTCGGACTTTCCCGCCGCTCCCGATCCGCGCCTGAAAGCCGTCACTGTCGGCCATCTCCTGTCGATGCAGGCCGGCCTCGGCCGCACGTCGGGCGCGAATTACGGCCGCTGGGTCGCCAGCCCCAACTGGGTGCGCAGCGCCCTGGCGCAGCCCTTCGCCGACGAGCCGGGCGGCGCGATGCTCTATTCGACAGGCTCGACGCATCTCTTGTCGGCGATTCTGTCGCGCGTCGGCAAGGCATCGACCCTGGAGCTCGCGCGGCGCTGGCTCGCCCCCGTCGAAGGCTTCGCCATTTCCGCCTGGACGCGCGATCCGCAGGGCGTCTATCTCGGCGGCAACGAAATGGCGATGACGCCGCGCTCGCTCCTGGCGTTCGGCGAGCTTTACCGCAACGGCGGCTGCGCGCCGGACGGGCGGCAGGTGGTGTCCGAGGAGTGGGTGCGCCAATCCTGGATGCCGCGCACGCAATCGCGCTTCACCGGCGACGATTACGGTTACGGTTGGTTCCTGCGCGACATCGGCGGCGTCGCGGTGCGTTACGCCTGGGGCTACGGCGGCCAGATGCTTTACATCGCGCCGGAACGTGGACTGACCGTGGTCATGACCTCCGACGACAGCCTGCCGTCGGCGCGCACCCTGCATCGCGACGCGCTGCACCGCTTGTTCGCCGACATCATGACGGCGTTATAAGCAGACTTACCGGCCGCTGTGACCACGGCGACCCCCATCGTGAGAACCAAAGACCGCCGCACGTTGCGCGAGACGGTCGACGAGTGCAAAGGCGCGCCGAAAAATCGGCTCAGTCCGCAAGAGCTGCGCGACAAGTTTTTGGCGGCGACCGAGTGGCATGGCGCCGAAAATAGGCGGCGTTCTACGAGCGCCTGCAGAACATCGAGAGCGAGTGTCCCTAGACTGGCTGAGAGCATGAGGGACCACGCGAACCCATGCCCTCCGCTTATGCCTTTCTGACATATCTGTATTTGTTCCAAATCCCAGATCCCCGCACCATCCGGTCAAAAGCGGCAGGCGTTCATAACGGCCGCTCGACAGGTTTTGGCTCTAACCGGGAGAACTGGGATGCATCGTCGGATGCTTGGCGCCTTCGCGGGCGCGTTCGTATGTCACAGCATGATCCTCATGCCGGCTGCGGCCGACGAGGTCGCGGATTTTTATAAAGGCAAGACGATCACCATGCTGATCGGCACCAGCACCGGCGGCGACGTCGACGCGCGCGCCCGCATGGTGGCGCGCTACATGGGCAAGCATGTGCCCGGCCAGCCGACCTTCCTGCCGCGCAACATGCCCGGCGCGGTCGGCGTGGTGGCGGCCAACTGGCTCTACAACGTCGCGCCGAAGGACGGCACGGTGATCCATGCCGTGATGCAGGGGATGCCGGCCTTCCAGGCGATGGGCGGGCAGGGCGTCGAGTTCGACGCCGCCAAGTTCCAGTGGATCGGCAACACCGTCGAAGGCACCAACGTCGTCACCATGTGGCATACGGCCAAGATCAACACCATCGCCGACGCCAAGACGCGCACGGTGGTGATGGGCGCGCCCGGCACCGCCAACAATTGCGTGTTCTACCCCTTGTTGCTCAACGAGTTGGTTGGCACCAAGTTCAAGGTCATCACCGGCTATCCCGGCGGCAACGACGTCAACCTCGCCATGGAGCGCGGCGAGGTCGAGGGCCGTGGCTGCGGCACCTGGACCGGTTGGCTCAGCACCAAGCCCGACTGGGTCGAGACCAAGAAGATCGTCGTGCTGGCGCAAGGCGCGCTCAAGCGCTCGCCCGACCTGCCCGACGTGCCGACTCTGATCGAGCTGGCGGACGGCGCGTTCGAGAAGTCGGTGATGCGCTTCATGTCGTCGGACGGCGCTTACAGCCGCGCTTACGCCACCAATCCGGGCCTGCCGGCGGCGCGCCTCACGGCCTTGCGCCGAGCCTTCGACGCCACGATGCGGGACGCGGAATTCCTGAGCGAGGCGAAAAAGACCGACCGCGAACTGAGCCCCTCCACCGGCGAGGAGGTGCAGAAGGTGGTCGAAGCCTTGATCGCGACACCGAAGGATGTGGTGTTGCGCGCTAAGGAGATTCTCGACCACGGCGCCAAGCCGGATGGCAAGTAGGGCGGGGCGCGCGAGGCGGGGGAGCGGGGGCGTTCGGCGGATGTCGCCGGACGCCCCCGCTCGCGTTGAAAGCCCCGAATATCATAACCAATGGTTATGCCATTTGGACAAATCAATATTTTATAACTATCTGAGCCTTGGTTAGCATTGACCCATAATCAGAGGCTGACCCCATCGGCAGGAGAGTGAGACCATGGCGACTTTGAGCGAAGATCCGTCCATCCGCAGCGCGCGCAGCAACAACAACGCGACGCCCACCATGGAGCGTTGCGTGGCGGCCTACCCGGCCCGTCGCGGCTTCAAGCCCTATATCCAGGTGCCGCCGCGCATCGACGGCGTGCGCGGCTTCATCGACATCCATTGCCACGCCGAATACGGCCAGCAGGACGCCCTGGCGGTCGCCAAGCTCGCCTCCGAAAACGGCATGTACGGCATCCTCTACAAGTCGATCGGCAAGGACGACAAGCGCGCCGCCGGTCCGATGGAGGACGTCAACCAGCTCATCGAGGACATGAAGCGCTGGTCGGACGAGACTGGCATCCCGGCGATCAAGGCTTGGGGCGGCTACGCCCTGTGCCGCGACAACAAGCCGCCGAGCGCCGAGAAGGTCCGCACCCAGGTCAAGGCCGGCGTCGAAGCCTTCTGGCTGGCGCTCGCCAACCACGCCAACACCTACTCCATCGTCGGCGGCAAGCCCTATCGTTGGGATCCGACGGCGAGCAAGAAGGACCACACGCCGCCGCTGTCGTGGGAAGACTCGCTGAAATACGGCCACTACGCGCTGACCGAAAAGGGCAAGCTGAAGCCCGAATACGAGGAGGCGATCCGTATGATCGCCGACAGCAACAAGACGCTGTCGCTCGGCCATTCGACCCATAAGGAGATTTGGGAACTGGCCGAACTGATCGACAAGCTGAAGTTCAAGCGCGCCTTCATCGACCATCCGTTCAGCCCGTTCGTGAACATCACGATCGAGCAGATGCAGGAATTGTCCAAGGTCGGCATCACCTTTAACTTCACCTTCGACGAGATCTCGCCGATGCTCGGCGTCGATCCGGGCAAGATGTACGAGGCGATTCGCAAGGTCGGCGTGCAGCACTTCTGCCTCTCTAGCGACGCTGGCGACACCTTGTTCCCGAACTCGGTGGAAGCCATGCGCCAAGTCGCCGGCTACATGATCGCCTTCGGCATGAACGCCGACGAGATCGAGACGATGTGCGTGCGCAACCCGGCTAGGCTGGTCGGCCTCGACCCGGACCAGGTGGTCCGCGAGATCAAGGAGCGCTCCGCCGCGGTCGCCGCGGCCTAGGGCCTACGCGTCAATCCCCCTTCGCAGCAGCGAAGGGGGATTCGCTTTGCAGGATCGGATTTCGACCATGGCGACGGAAGAGCTACTCGCGCGCGCGGTGGCGACCGCGCTGCCCAGCGGCAGCTGCGACGCGCAATTTCATGTCTACGGCGACCGCGAGCGCTATCCGGTGCGTCACGCCAATCCGCTGTATGACGCGCCGTTCGCGCCCTTGGCCGACGCGATGAAGATGCACGCGCGCATCGGCATGGAGCGCGTCGTGCTGGTGCAGGCGACGCCCTACACCACCGATCACAGCCTGCTCGTCGATTCGCTGAAGGAGTTGACGCTGGAGCGCGCGCGCGGCATCGCCATCGTCGACGACAGCGTGAGCGACGCGGAGCTCGCGCGGCTGGACGCCGCCGGCGTGCGCGCCGCGCGCTTCAACTTCCAGAAGCGTCTCGGCCTGGTGCCGTCGTTCGACAGCTTCCATCGCCAGGTCGCGCGCCTGCGCGAGCTCGGCTGGTTCGTCAAAGTGTTCGCCGGCCCCACCGAACTGGAGGAGATCGAGGGCGAGATCGCTCGCGTCGATCTGCCGGTCGTGTTCGACCATATGGGTCATCTCGATTTCAGCCTCGGGCTGGCGCAGCCCGGCATGAGGCGGCTGCTGGGCATTCTCGCGCGCGAGGATCGCTGGATCATGCTGTCCAACGGACACCGCGGCTCGCGCATGGGCCAGCCGTGGGACGACGCCGTGCCGTTCGGCCGCGCCTTCGTCGAAGCGGCGCCCGACCGCTGCATCTGGGGCAGCGACTGGCCGCACATCGGCTCGCGCGGCGGCCCCATGCCGGACGACGCCGACCTCGTGGGCTTGCTCAAACGCTACGCGCCCGATGCCGCGGCGCTCCGGAAAATCCTCGTCGACAACCCGGCGCGACTATTCGGATTCTGAGCCGCCGACCGGTTTCGGCGGCGGGGGCATTGGTGTGCGTTTACCCATAACCAATTGGTATAATTAGATAATTCTTAATAAGGATGGCGAATAGCATGGACCTTCGACATTTGCGAAACATGCTGGCGGTGATGGACGAGGGCAGTCTCGGCAAGGCCGCCGAGAAGCTGCATATCTCGCAGCCCGCCTTGACCAAGAGCATCCAGCGCCTCGAGGAGCAACTCGGCGTCAAGCTGTTCGAGCGTAAGGCGCGCGGCATGGAGGCGACGTCCTATGCCGACAGCCTGCGCGCCTACGCGCAATCGGCCTGCGTCGGCATGACCCAGGCGGTGAAAGAGATCAACGCGCTGCGCAACGGCACCGAAGGCGTCATCACCGTCGCCGGCCCGCCGATGATCGCCTCCGAGCTGCTGCCCGACGTGCTGGTGCGCCTCGCGGCCGAGCGGCCCAACTTGCAGCTGCGCGTCGTGTCGCAGAACCAGGAGCTGTTCACGTCGCTGCTCGCCGGCAAGTTCACACTCGTCGTCGCCATGCTTTACAACGAGATGCCGAAGATCGGCCTGACCAAGCGTTGGCTGTTCGACGACAAGCTGGTGCTGGTGATGCGCCCGGACCATCCGGCGGCCCAGCTCAAGAAGATCAAGCCGCAGGATTTGCTCGGCTATAAATGGGCCTTCTCCGATAACGACACTTGGCACCGTCGCCGCCTCGAATTGTATTTCGAGCAGTTCGGCCTCGGGATGCCGCGCGCTAGCCTGGAAAGCCGCGAGCCGGCCATCCTCAAGGCCGCGATCATGAAAAGCGATCATGTCGGCGTGCTGGCGCGCATCGGCGTCGAGCGCGAACTCGAGCAGGGCCTGCTGACCGCCATCGAGATCGATTCGCCTTTCATGATGCGGCCGATCGGCATCGTGCAACGCGAGAACGATATGCCGTCGCCCGCGGTCAACGCCTTCGTCCGCATTCTCGAAGCGGTGTGCCGCGAACGCGGCTATGCGGACAAGCCGCAATCCTGACGACGCCGACATCGCGCTCATACCGACGCGTTATGCGTAATCGACAATTAGATATTTGTTCCCGATGGGCCGACCGTCGAGGATGACAACTCAAATCTGCCAATGCGCAGGGAAGGCATAGCTGAGATGAATGAGATGACGCCTGCGGGCGCGAAAAAGACCGGCCTGGAGACCATCGACCGCCCGACGCCGACGGACAACCCTGTCATGGGCTGGGGGTCCGACGCCATCGCCGCCCTGCTGAACAAGCTCGATTTCAAATATGTCGCTCTCGTGCCGGGTGCCAGCTATCGCGGCCTGCACGACAGTTTGGTGAACTATCTCGGCAACACCAATCCGCAGATGCTGGTCTGCCTGCACGAAGAGCATGCCGTCGCCATCGCGCAGGGCTACGCCAAAGTCACCGACAAGCCGATGCTCGCTGCGCTGCATAGCAATGTCGGCCTGATGCACGCGACCATGGCGATTTATAACGCTTGGTGCGACCGCCGGCCGATGGTGATCATCGGCGCGACCGGGCCGGGCGACGCCAACGAGCGCCGGCCGTGGATCGAATGGATTCACACCTCGAAGGACCAGGGCGCGCTGATCCGCAATTACACCAAGTGGGACGACGAGCCGCGCTCGGTGCCGGCCACGTTCGAATCGATCCTGCGCGCGCGCCAGATCGCCATGACCGAGCCGCTCGGACCGACCTACGTCTGCCTCGATGTCGAGATGCAGGAGGAGAAGCTCGAGCCCGGCTTGAAGCTGCCCGATATCGAGCGCTACCAGCCGGCCGCGGCGCCAACCGCGCCCGAATCGGCGCTCGACACGGCGGCCGAGTGGCTGGCGCACGCCAAACGTCCGCTCATCCTGTGCGGCCGCGTCTCGCGCGACGAGGACGATTGGGCGGCCCGCGTCGCGTTGGCCGAAGCGATCGGCGGCATCGTGCTCACCGATCTCAAGAATTCGAGCGCCTTTCCGACCGAGCATCCGCTGGCGGCCGTCGAGCCGCGCGCGCGGCCTTCGGCGGCGACGTTCGAAGCGCTGACCTCGGCCGACGTCATCATCTCGCTCGATTGGCTCGATCCCGCCGGCCTGTTCAAATCTTGCGCCAAGACCGGCCCGGTCACGGCGAAGGTCATCAACGTGAGCGCCGACAGCTACATCCATAACGGCTGGTCGATGGATTACCAGGCGCTGCCGCCGGCCGACCTGCCGATCCAGGCGTCGCCGGACGCCGTGACGCGGCCGTTGCGCAAGGCGATCGAAGCCAAGACCGGCGGCAAGCGCTACGCCGAGCCGAAATGGACGCTGACCAATCCGGGCAAGGCGAAGATCGCTTACGACCCGAAAAACCTGCCGCCGGCGGAGAAGGGCATCGGCCTGCGCCACTTCGCCGAATGCGTCTCGCTGACGTTGCAGGACGAGCCGGTCGGCTACGCCCGCTTCTCGCTCGGCTGGCCCGGCCATGTTTGTCGCTTCACCGGTCCGCTCGACTATTTCGGCAATGACGGCGGCGGGGGCGTCGGCGCAGGCCCCGGCGTTTCGGTCGGCGTGGCGCTTGGCTTGCGCGACAAGGGCCGCATTCCTGTCGCCGTGCTCGGCGACGGCGACACGCTGATGGGCATCAATGCCCTGTGGACTGCGGCGCGCGCGCGTATTCCGATGCTCATCGTGGTCTCCAACAATCGCGCTTACCACAACGACGAAGTGCATCAGGGCCACATGGCCAAGGAACGCGGCCGCCCGGTCGAGAACAAGTGGATCGGTCAGCGGCTCGACGATCCGGCGGTCGACATTGTCGCCATGGCCAAGGCCCAAGGCTTTAGCGGCGAAGGCCCGATCACCACCCTCGCGGACCTGCCCGACGCCCTGCGGCGCGGCATTGCGGCCGTCAAAGGCGGCGGCTGCCACCTTGTCGAGGTCATCATCAACCCCGGCTATGCCGAGGCTGAAGGCAGCAAGGCTGGTTAGTCTTCCTGCAGCCTTGCGTCTGAACTGGGGCCGCCTCGTGCGGCCCCTTTTTCGTTCAACGATGTAACGATTGGTTATGACCTAAGGACAATTCGATATTTGTCCCTTATGCGAGCCGACGGCATTCTCGGCCCAACCCAACAAGGGGGCTTTGATGCCTGACGGTAGCGAAAAGATTTATCCGAGCTGGAATCGCGACGTGCGCGCCCCGGTGCCGCCGGCGCCGGCCAAAAGCTGCGACAGCCAGTTCCACATCTATGGCGACGCGGCGAAATATCCGCCCAAGCCCGGCGCGCTCTACGAGCCGCCCGACGGCAAGTTCGAGGACATGGTCGGCCTGCTGCGCAAAATGGGCTTCCAGCGCGGCGTCATCGTCCATCCGATGCCCTACGACACGGACCATCGCCTGCTGATCGACACCCTCTCGGCGAATCCCGACAAGGCGAACATCCGCGCCACCGCGATCATCAAGGACCATGTCAGCGACACGGAGCTCGAAAAGCTGAACAGCCTCGGCGTCGTCGCCGCGCGCTTCAACATCGGCAAATATTATAACGAGGCGCAGTCGCCCGATTCCATCAAGCGCTCGATGGAACGCGCCAAAGAGCTTGGCTGGCACGCGCGCCTGCATATCGCCGGCCCGCACATCCTCGAATACGCGCCGATGTTGGATTCCATTAAGGACCTGACGATGTCGGTCGACCATATGGGCCACATCGACTTCGCCGAGGGCCTGGAGGGCAAGGCCTTCCAATGGATCCTCGACCGCATCAAACACCACGGCTGGTGGCTCATGCTGTCCAACGGTAGTCGACTGTCGCATATGGACGACGATTGGGACGACGCCGTCCCGTTCGGCCGCGCCTATGTCGAGGCGGCCGAAGACCGGCTGATTTGGGGCTCCGACTGGCCGCACGTGCGCTGGCGCAAGCCGCGCATGCCGACCGATGCCGAACTCGTCGAGCTGCTCTACCGCTATTGCGATAACGACCGGACGATCATCCAGAAAATCCTGGTGGACAATCCGGCGCGTCTGCACGGCTTCGAGGACTAAACGCTTTCAACGGGTCGGCACAATGCCGGCCGCCTTTAAACGTCATCAACAGGAAGGTCTGAAGATGAACTCGCTCAAAGCGATCTGCTGCGCTATCGCCCTTGGCGTCGCTGCCGGCGCCGCTACCTCCGCCGCCGCCCAGTCGGTGGAAGATTTCTACAAAGGCAAGCGCGTCACCGTTTACATCGGTTCGTCCGCCGGCGGCGGCACTGACCTTTACGGTCGCACCTTCGGCCAGTTCCTCGGCAACGTCATTCCGGGCAAGCCGAGCGTCGTCATCAGCAACATGCCGGGCGCGAACGGCATGGCATTGGCCAATCAGCTCTACAAACTTTTGCCGAAGGACGGCACTGCGATCGGCACGTTCGACCGCAACGCCGCCATGCATTCGGTGTGGGGCAACCCCAAGGCGCAGTTCGTCGCCGCCGAGCTGAACTGGATCGGCAGCGCCAACATCGACGCCAGCACCTGCGTTACCTGGCACACCACCGGCATCGATACGCTGGAGAAATTCATCACCCAGCCGGTCGTGCTCGGCTCCACCGCGATCTACCACGCCAACGCGCTCAACACTCTGTTCGGCGCCAAGCTCAAGCAGGTCACGGGCTACCCGGGCGGCAACGACGTGCTGCTCGCGCTCGAGCGCGGCGAAGTCGAAGGCCGCTGCAACTGGTCGTGGTCCTCGATCATCAGCACGCGCTCGGAATGGGTGCGTGACAAGAAGATCAACGTCATCGTCCAGTTCGCCGACGAGAAGCACCCCGATCTGCCGAACGTGCCGCTGATCAGCGATCTGGCCAAGACCGATAGGGACCGCCAGATGCTCGACCTGATGCTGTCGAGCCAAGTGATGGCCCGTCCGTTCGCCGCCCCGCCGGGCGTGCCGGCCGATCGCGTCAAGGCGCTGCGCGACGCGTTCATGGCCGTCGTCAAGGACCCCGCCTTCATCGCGGCGTCCAAGGCGCAGCAGCTCGAAGTCGATCCGGTCTCGGGCGAGCGCATCCAGCAGATCGTCCAGCGCATGACCGATACGCCCAAGCCGCTGTTGCGCGAACTGCGCGATCTGGCCCTCGGCCCCGAGGCTTCGGCTGCCCTGGACAAGCAGTAAACCGTTCTGGATCGGCGGAGGCGCGGCCGGGGGGCCGCGCCTCCTTTTTCGCCATCCGCGGCTGTTGCTCGCTGCGCTTCGCCTGATAAAATCGGCGGCTGCGAGTTTTCCACAGGCAGGCCGACGCCGCCAGCCGGGCCGTTGACTGCACCGTGATGATGCATTGGCGCGCCAATCGGTTAGGCTAGGGGCCTGTCATCAACAGGAGCTAGGCATGACCCCCCGTATCCGCCCCCTGCATTTCGCCCCCGCCGCCGCGCTGGCGGCGCTGCTCGCTTTCACCGCCGCCCCCGCCCTGGCGCAGACCACGGACTACAAGCCCGAGGTGTTCCAGGCCGGTAAGGACGTCGTCTGGGTGCCGACGGCGGACGAGCTGGTCGGCAAGATGCTCGACATGGCCAAGGTCACGAAGGACGACATCGTCTACGACCTCGGCTCGGGCGACGGCCGCACCGTGATCGCCGCCGCCAAGCGCGGCGCGCGCGCTTACGGTATCGAATACAATCCCGACCTCGTCGAACTGTCGAAGCGGAACGCCGCGGCCGCTGGCGTGGCCGACCGCGCCACTTTCGAGAAAGCCGACATTTTCGAGAGCGACTACTCGAAAGCCACCGTCATCACTTTGTTCCTGCTGCCCTCGCTGAACGAGCGCCTGCGCCCGACCATCCTCAAGCAGAAGCCGGGCACCCGCGTCGTCTCCAACACCTTCCCGATGGGCGATTGGGAGCCGGACGAGACGGCCAACGTCGGCGCGCAAGATTGCAGCAGCTGGTGCCGCGCCCTGCTCTGGATCGTTCCGGCCGAGGTGGCCGGCGACTGGCGGCTCGGCAACCAGGATCTCAAGCTGACCCAGCAGTATCAGATGCTGAGCGGCACGCTGGGCTCGGCGGCGATCTCGGACGCCAAGATGAACGGCACGGAGATTTCCTTCACCGCCGGCGGCACGAAATACGTCGGCACCGTCGAAGGCAAGACGATGAAGGGCGCGAACTGGTCGGCGACGCGCAAGTAAGCGTCGCCTAAGAGGATGCGAAGCGTGCCGGCGACATGGCCAACCGCGATTTGACGCCGGCGCAGCGCAAGCCGGTCCAGCCTAAGCCATCCGAGCAGGACGCCATCGCCGAGCTTTGGCCGGGGGACGCCCAAGCTTCGGTCCCGCTGCTCAAGGCGCTGCACATCCTCACCCGCGACGGCAAGCTGAACGCCGATTCGCGGCGCAAGCTGAAGCAGGTCCTGCATCTCACGCAGGCCCTGCGTCCGTCCCTCGAAGCCCTGCTGGCCGAGGCCGGCGAGCCCGTGCTCGCCGACCTCGGCGCCGGCAAATCCTATCTCGGCTTCGTCCTTTACCAATTGATCCTCGGCCCGGCGGGACGGGGCCGCCTCGTCAGCGTCGAGACGCGGCCCGAGCTGGTCGAGATCGGGCGGCGGCTCGCCGCCGAATCCGGCATCGAACGGATGGATTTCGTCCAGGCCCCCATCGCCGAGGCGCAACTGCCGAGCGGCGCGGCCGACATGGTCACGGCCTTGCACGCCTGCGACACCGCGACCGACGACGCCATCCGCTTCGCGTTGCGTCACAACGCCAAGGTCGTCGCCCTGGTGCCGTGCTGCCAGGCGGAAGTCGCGCAACTGCTGAAAGCGGAAAAAGGCGCGCTGCACCAATTGTGGCGTCATCCGATCCAGCGGCGCGAATTCGGCGCGCACATCACCAACGTCATCCGCGGTTTGGTGCTGGAAGCGCACGGCTACAAGGTGCGCGTCACCGAACTGATCGGGCTAGAACATTCGCTGAAGAACGAGCTGATCCTGGCCGAACGCCACCAGCAGGGCAACGCGCAGGCGCGCGGCGAATTGCAGCGCCTCGTCGATCAGCTCGGCGTGCGGCCGGCATTGCTCGACGTCATGGACTGAATCGGCCGCGCTCAGCCTTCGTTGTCGGGCACGAAACAATAGACGGCCTGGGTCGGCGATAGGCAAAGCACTGGCTCGCGCGCCAGGTTCGGCTTGCCGCGCACGATGGCGCTTTCGGGGATCGCGATCCAGCGCCCGTCCGGCGCCCTGGCCTCGTAACCCGCCGGGCCGATCCGCGATGTCGTGCGCTTGCAGTCCGACTCGTCGCAGCAAGAGACTTTAGTGCCCGGCACCCGCAAGGAGCGGAACCAGCTACCGATGTCGCCGGGCACGAGGCTTTCCTGCTCAAGCCTTTCAGGCTCGGGGCTGTCTGGCGTCTCTTGCGCTAAAGCGGAGCCGCCGCCGGCCATGAGGGCGACGGCGAGGAGGAAGTCGCGAAAACGCGGAGCGGGGACCAGGATCAGCATCGGCGATCTCTCGCGTTCGGACCGGCCCCGGCATTTCGTTAACGGTCTCGGCCCGCCCGCGTTCCGCCGCCGGGCCCCCGCCCGGCCCGCCATTGACAGGCCGCGCGGCGCGGCCGACTATTTCGGCCAACAAGCAAAAAACCGCATCTGGGGAGGCAACATGGGCATCGAAATCATCAATCCTATCGAGGTCGCGCACCGCACCAAGAAACGCACCGTGGTGATGAACACGCGCAAGCTTCATAGCTGGGTGCACTATTATCCCAACCCGGGCGATCACGACGAGATGCACTGCCACAACGAGGACCAGACCTTCATCTGCCTCGACGGCGAATGCACCATGCATTTCCCCGACGGCGGCAAGGCGACGCTCGGCGTCGGCATGGCCGCCCTGATCACCGGCGGCTCCTTCTACAAGCTGGAAAACACGGGGCAGGGCGCCATGATCATGATGGCGGCGCGTTCGGGCGCGCAGGAGAACGTCATGATCATCGACCATGCCACCCGCCAGGATATCCGCGGCGTGCGGCAGAAGCGCTTCGCCAAGGGGGAATCGCCGAAACCCGCAACGCCGTAACCGCCGCTGCCGGCCAGGCCTGTCAGGGGCCTTGGCCGTTCGCTCGGCTTGTGAATAATGGCCCGCTCATCATTTGCGTCAAGGGAGCGGGCTTTGTCCCAGATCGCATGTTCTAACCGGCTCGACCGGCCGGTCGATAAATCCCGCGACCATATTCTCGGGCCGGACAACGCCCCGATCACGCTCGTCGAATACGGCAGTTACGACTGCCCGCATTGCCGCGCCGCCAACGAGCGCATCGCCGACATCCGCGACCGGTTCGGAGGCCGTCTGCGTTACGTCTTCCGCCATCGGCCCGTCACCGGCAGCGACTTGGCCCGCCGCGCCGCCGAACTCGCGGAATGCGCCGAGGATCCCGAACGCTTTTGGGAAAGCCATATCGCGCTGATGACGCGCTCGCCGAATCTATCCGAGGACGACATCAGCGCCGTCACCCAGGAGTTCGCGCTGCGCGCCGACGATTCCGAACTCGCCGGCCGCGCGCGGCGGCGCGTCGAGGACGATATGCGCAGCGCGCGGGCGAGCGGCGTGATGATGACGCCGACCTTCTTCATCAACGGCCGGCGCTACGACGGGCCGTGGGACGAAAGCTCGTTCATCGACGCCATGACCGGCTCGCTCGGCCATCGCATGCGCTCGGCGGCGCTCGATTTCGCCAGTTGGGCGCCGTCGACGGGCGCGCTGCTGCTGCTCGCCTCGATCCTGGCGGTGGTCCTGACCAATTCGCCGTGGGGCGCGGGTTTCGAGACGGTGTGGAACGAATATCTCGGCCTCGCCTTCGGCGACGGCGCGTTCCGCATGTCGCTGCGCCATTGGATCAACGACGGGCTGCTCACGATCTTCTTCATGGTGGTCGGGCTCGAGATCAAGCGCGAGTTCACCGTCGGCCAGCTCGCCAGCCCGCGCGCGGCGGCGCTGCCGATCGCCGGCGCGATCGGCGGCATGGTCGCGCCGGCGCTGGCCTACATCCTGCTCGTGCCGGCCGGACCCTGGGCCAACGGTTGGGGCGTGCCGATGGCGACCGACACGGCCTTCGCCGTGGCTTTGATCGTCATGCTCGGCTCGCGCGTGCCGGTCGAGCTGCGCATCTTCCTCACGGCGGCTGCCATCGTCGACGACATCGGCGCCATCCTGGTCGTCGCCGCCTTCTACTCCGGGGATCTGAACTTCTATTATCTCGGCGGCGCGGCCGGCGTCGTCGGTCTGCTGGCGTTGCTCAACCGCTGGGGCATCTACCGCGTGCTGCCCTATGCGCTGCTCGGCGTTGCGCTGTGGGCCTGCGTCTACGGCGGCGGCCTACACGCCACGCTGGCCGGCGTGCTGCTGGCGCTGTTCATCCCGACGCGCCCGCCGGCCAATTTGAAGGCGTTGATGATCCAGGCCGACACGATCATCAATTCCGAAGCGCGGCGCGGCGAACATGTGCTGCGCCATGGGCCGTCGACACCGGCCTTGCGCGCGCTCGACGCCATCCATGACCGCATCGAATCGCCGGCGGACCGCACCCTGCGCCATGCCGAGCCCTGGTCGAGCTATCTCGTCCTGCCGGTCTTCGCCCTGGCCAACGCTGGCGTGTTGATCGACATCACCGCGCTCGACGGGCGCGATCCGCTGATGTTCGCCATCGCCGCCGGGCTGCTGCTCGGCAAACCGGTCGGCATGGTCGCGGTGGCGGCGCTCGCGGTCGGCCTCAGGCTGGCCGTCAAGCCGCGCGACTATTCCTGGGGGCAGCTGGCCGGCGCGGGCGCGCTCGCCGGCATCGGCTTCACCATGTCGCTGTTCATCGCCGGCCAGGCGTTCGCTGCGCCCGCCGATTTCGCCGCGGCCAAGATCGCCATCTTCGCCGCCTCGATCCTCTCGGCTTTGGTCGGCGTGACGCTCTTGTGGTTGACGGCGCGGCCCGTTGAAGGCGACGCGGGCGACGGCGCGGCATGAGGCCGAATTTTTTCCGACTGCAGGCGCTCCTCGTCGTCGCCGACTGCGGCAGCATCGCCGCCGCCGCGCGCAAGCTGAACATCACCGCGCCGGCGGTGACGAAGGCGATCCGCCAGCTGGAGCGCGATTGCGACGCCGAGCTGTTCGTGCGCGCGCGTTCGGGCGTGACGCCGACGCCGTCCGGCCAAGCGATGATCCGCCGCGCGCGCCTCGCGCTTGGCGAACTGGAGCGCGCGCAGGAGGAACTGCGCGAGATTCGCGGCCTCGGGCGCGGCAAGGTGGCGATCGGCTCGCTCGCTTTCGCCCGGTCTGTCCTGCTGCCGCGCGCGCTCGTCGCTTTCGCGGCGGCGCGCCCGTTCGACGACATCGCGGTGTTCGACGGCGAATTCGAGGCGCTGATCGAGCCGTTGCGCGAAGGCAAGCTCGACTTCATCGTCGGCGCCTTGCGCGAGACGGATCTGCCGCCGGGCATCGTCCAGGACCGGCTGTTCGACGACCCGGTGGTCGTGGTCGCGCGGCGCGGCCATCCGCTCGCCAAGCGCGGGACATTGCCGATCGAGGAGCTGACGCGCCAGAGCTGGGTCGTGCCGCCGCTCGATTCGCCGGTGCGCCGCTTGTTCGAGCAGAATTTCGCCGAGGCGGCGCTCGCCGCGCCGGCTCATCCCATCGTCACCACCTCGCTCGAAGTCATGCGCGGCGTGATCATCGAAAGCGAGCGGCTCGGGATCGTCTCGCGCAACCGCGTGCTGCACGAGCTGGAAAACGGCCTGCTGGTCGAGCTGAAGGCCCGCCTCGGCCGCAGCAAGCGGCCGGTCGGCGTCATTCGCCGGGCGGACGCCGCTTTCACACCGGCGGCCGACGCCATGATCAAGCAGATTCGGGCGACGGCGGCGCGCCTCAAGCGCGGACCATAACCAAACGGTTAGAGAAGGGGCCGTAGTTTCACTTTACGGCTAAGGCCCTTCCCCGCAGAGTCCGGGCGAACGCGGAACCAACCGCTCTGCTGGGAGATTGCCATGCTGGGACGCTCGCTCGCCGCCGCCGCGGCGCTTTTCGCATTCGCCGCTGCGCCGCATAGCGCCGCCGCGCAGGATGCCGCTGCCGCCTTCAAAGGCAAGACGCTCAACGTTTTCATAGGGTTCGGCCCAGCCGGCGGCTACGATCTTTACGGCCGTCTCGTCGCGCGCTTCATCGGCAAGCACATTCCCGGCCAGCCCAACGTCATCGCGCAGAACAAGCCGGGCGCCGGCGGCTTCGTCATGAGCCAATGGCTCTACGCCGCCGCGCCGAAGGACGGCCTCAACATCGGCACCGTGCCGCAGAACGCGCCGACCGAAGAAGCGCTCGGCAATCCGGCGGCCATGTTCGAATCGGCCAAATTCGCCTGGATCGGCCGCGTCAATTCCAACACGCCGGCGCATTACGTTTGGCACACGGCGGCGGTGCAGACCCTCGAGGACCTCAAGACCAAGGAGCTGCTGTCCGGCGCCGATACGCCGACGAGCACGCAGACGACCAACCCGCGGATCCTCAATCTGGTCGCCGGCACCAAGTTCAACATCATCAACGGCTATGGCTCGGGCGCGAAGGTGCGCCTCGCCATCGAACAAGGCGAAGTGCAGTCCGGCATCGCGCCGCTGGCGCTCTTGCAGAGCGAGATGGCGTCCTGGCTGAAAGAAGGCAAGATCAAGATTCTCGTGCAATATTCGCCGGAACGACATCCTTCGGTGCCCAAAGTGCCGGCGTCGGTCGAACTCGCGCGCACCGACGAGGAGCGCAAGATTCTCAATTTCTTCGTCGCCGATTCGGCGATCGGCCGCGCCGTCGCCGCGCCGCCGGGCGTCGCGTCCTACCGGATCAAGGCGCTGCGCGACGCCTTCGACGCGATGATCACGGATCCCGAATTCGTCGCCGACACCAAGAAGCGCAATATCGAAGTCGATGCGCTCTCGGGCGAGAAGCTGCAGGCCCTCGTCGTCGACATGATGGACCTGCCGGCCGACACGCTGGCCAAGGCCAAGGCCGCAGCCAAGGCGGCGCTGGCGGAAGGCGCTCGCTGACCGGACATCGAGCATGACCCGTCCGAACTTCGTCCTATTCATCACCGACCAGCATCGGGCGGACCATCTCGGTTGCTACGGCAACGAAATCGTCAAGACGCCGCATATCGACGGCATCGCCGCGCGCGGCACGCGTTTCGACCGCTTCTACGTGGCGACGCCGATCTGCATGCCCAACCGCGCGACGCTGATGACGGGCCGCATGCCGTCGCTACACGGCGCGCGCCAGAACGGCATCCCCCTCGCGCTCAGCGCCACCACCTTCGTCGATCTTCTGGCGGCGGCGGGCTACCGAACAGCGTTGATCGGTAAGTCGCATCTGCAGAGCATGTCGCCGGCCGCGCCTGAGGTCGGCATGCCAGTTCCCGATCCCGGCCTGGTCCAGCCGCCGGAGCGCTTGCGCGAAGCTGACAAGAGCTGGCCGACCGACGGCCGCTACGACCAGGAGCTGGCGCCGAACTGGGCCGATCCGGCGCACGATCTCGATCTGCCCTATTACGGCTTTCAGCATGTCGAGCTTTGCGTCAACCACGGCGACAAGGTGGTTGGCCATTACAGCCGCTGGCTCGCCGAGCGCCGGCCCGATTGGAAAAGCCTGCGCGGCCGCGAGAACCAGTTGCCGGGCAACGAGTATGTCGCGCCGCAGGCCTGGCGCACGGCGGTGCCGGCGGAGCTTTACCCCACCGCCTACATCGCCGAGCGCGCCGAAGCCTATCTCGAAGACCGCGCCGCGCGGGGCGACGATGCGCCGTTCTTCCTGCAATGCGCGTTTCCCGATCCGCATCATCCCTTCACGCCGCCGGGGCGCTATTGGGACATGTACGATCCGGCCGATATAAAGCTGCCGCGCTCGTTCGATCTGCCGCAAGGCAAGCTGCCCGCGCCGCTCGCGCATATCCTGAAAGAGCGCGCCGACGGCAAGGCCAACCGCGACGGCCAGCGCGTCATCGCCGTCACCGAGCGCGAGGCGCGCGAAGCCACGGCGCTGACTTACGGCATGATCACGATGATCGACGACGCGGTCGGCCGCGTGCTGTCGGCTCTGGCGCGCGCCGGCCTGGCGGAGAACACGGTGGTGATCTTCACCGCCGACCACGGCGATTTCATGGGCGACCATCAATTGATGCTGAAGGGCGCGCTGCATTATCAAAGTCTGGTGCGCGTGCCCTTCGTCTGGTCCGATCCTGCCGCCGCGCGAGCGGCGTCATCGGAGGCTTTATGCGGCACCATCGACATCGCGCAGACCGTGCTGGCGCGCGCCGGAGTCGCCGCGCATAACGGCAATCAGGGACTCGATCTGGCATCTGCCGCCGCCGGCGACGCCGCGGCGCATGACGCGATGCTGATCGAGGAGCATCAGCGGCGCGGCTATATGGGCATGGACAACAATTTCCGCGCCCGCAGCCTGATCACCGACCGCCACCGCCTGACGATTTACGAGGGCGTGACGGATGGCGAGCTCTACGATTTGCGCGACGATCCGGACGAGCTGGTCAATCTGTGGGACGCGCCGGCGGCGCGCGCCTTGCGCGAGGATTTGATGGAGCGGCTGGCGCGCAAGATGATGGCGATGGCGGATAGCAGCCCGCTCGCGACCCATCACGGGCCGTAAGGCGGCGCGCTCCCGGCGTTATTTGCGCTGCATGCAGGGCGGATAAGTCCGCTCGCCGACGGTGAGCGTCGCCTCGTCGCCCTTGTTCCAGAACTCGATCTTGCGCGTCTTGTCGCTGCCGACGTAACGCGCGCCGGAGGCGGCTTCGGCCTGGTGCAAGGGGTAGGCGACGCCGTCGAGGAATAGGGCCATGCGGCGGTGCATGAAGCGGGCCTCCGCTTCGGTTTCGCCGCATTGGAAGACGGCGGCGACGGGATCGCGGTTGCTCGGCTCGTCGGATGACGAGCAGGCCGCGAGCGCGGCGCAGGCAGCGGCGAAAACGGCGATTCCCCGGTAAGCGGCGATGCAGGCACTCATGCGAAGCTCCTCAAGCGACGGCGCGCAAGTTTAGCGGCATCCGGCGCGTCTGGCGACATCATCGAAATCGAAGCCCGTCCGGGGTCAAGTTTCGGGCTGTTTGAGCTTCTTCCACAGGGTGGTGCGCGACACGCCGAGCTTTTTCGCGGCCTCGCCGATCCGGCCGTTCGATTCGGCCAGCGCAAGCTCGATCTCGCGCCGTTCGGCGTCGAGCCGCGCCTGTTTCAAGTCCTGCGGCGCCGGCTCGTTCAGGCGGCGTTCGGGAAACAGGTCGTCGGGCGAAAGCGCCGCTCCCTCGGCAAGCACCACGGCGCGTTCGATGCGGTTGCGCAATTCGCGCAGGTTTCCCGGCCATGCGTGGCGCAGCAAAGCGGTCGCCGCGGAGCTCGACAATTCGAGGCCTGGCCGGCCATGCCGCTCCTGCGCCGCCGCGAGAAAGACGCGAGAGAAAGCGGGAATGTCGCCTGGCCGGTCGCGCAACGGCGGGACGGCCAGTTCGATCACCGCCAGCCGGTAGTAGAGGTCTTCGCGGAAGGCGCGCTCGGCGATGCGCGCGCCGAGATCGGCGTTGGTGGCGGCGACCACGCGGCCGCGAAACTGCTTGTCTTCCCCGCCGCCGACCTGCCGGAACAGGCCGTTCTCCAGCACGCCCAACAAGGCGGCTTGCACGGCGAGCGGCAGCGCGCCGACCTCGTCGAGAAACAGCGTGCCCTCGGCGCATTGCTCCAGCAAGCCGGTCATTTCGCCGCCGGTCATCGCGCTGGCGGCTCGGCCGAACAGCCGGCCGTCCATCTGATCGGGCGCCATCGCGCCGCAATCGACGCTGACGAAGGGCCGCGCGCTGCGCGGCGACAGCCGATGCAGCGCGCGGGCTGCGACTTCCTTGCCGCTCCCGGTCTCGCCGGAGAGCAGCACCGGCAGGTTGCTGGCCGCGGCGCGCCGCAAGCTGTCGGAAAAGGCGCGGGCGGCGGGCGATTCGCCAAAGCTTTCGGCGGCGGCTTGCAGCGCGGCGTCGCGGCCGACGATGCGCTGGCGGATATATTTGACGAGGGCGTCGATGTCGAACGGCTTGGTCAGGTAATCGTCGGCGCCGGCCCGGACCAGCCGGATCGCCTGCTCGATCTCGCCGAAGGCGGTGACGAAAACGATCGGCGTTTCGCCGAGATGGGGCAAGGCTTGGCGGAATAGAGTCTCGCCCGACCCGTCGGGCAGACGGATGTCGGCCAGCACGAAATCGAACGTGCCGGCGGCCATGGCGCGGGACGCTTCGGCGCAGGATTTCGTCCAGACGGTCGACATGCCTTCGAGCTCGAAGCGCTGCACCACCGCGCCGCCCAATATCGTGTCGTCCTCGACCAGGAGGATGCGGCAACGGCGCGTCATGCGGGCGGCGCCGCCGGATCGCGATAGGGGAAGCGCAAGCTCACATGGGTGCCGGCGACGGAGGTCGATTCGACCGCGAGGTGGCCGTGCAGGCGCTTGACCAGGGTGGCGATCATCTCGATGCCGAGTCCGGCGCTGCGGCGCGCGTCCTCGCCGCCTTCCAGGCGTTGTGTCATATCAGGCGTCATGCCGGATCCTTCGTCCCATATGTCGAACTCTACAGCGTTACGACCAGATTGTCCGCGCAACTTCACGATGCCGCCCGGCGGGCTCGCCGCCACGGCGTTGAGCAGCAGATTCAACAGTATCTGGCGCACCTCGGTCGCGCCGACCGGCACGTCGTCGGCGAGATCGGCGGCGATATCGACGGTGACGCCGCGGGATTTGGCCTCCGCCGCGACCAGCACTTGCATGTCGTCGATATCCTGCTGGCGGAGATCGCGCCAGGCGCCGTGCGCGCGGTGCGTGTCGAGAGTCGCCTCGACCACGGCCTGCAGCGCGAGAATGCCGCGCTCGATGAAGTCGAGCGCCGAGGCTCGGGCTTCGGGCCGCTCGCCGAATTTGCGCGCGGTGCCGACGGCGGTGAGGATGCCGGCCAGCGGATTGCGCACTTCATGCGCGATGGTCGCGATCAGCCGCCCGAGCACGGCTTCGCGCTCCTGCTTGACGACTTGCACGACGATGTCCTCGCGTTCCTGGCTGGCGTCGACCATGCGGTTGTAGGCGCGCAGCATCCGCGCCGCCTCGCTGTCGTCGACGGGGATGTCTCGCTCGCCGATTCGCTGCGGCGGCTCGTCGGCGGCGTCGCGCAGCCGGCCGGTGAGAATGTCGAGGGGCCGCTGCAGACGGCGCGCGAGGAAGAATCCGCCGATCGCCAAAGCGCTGCTGAATAGCAGATCGGCGAAGATCAGCAGCCAGCGCAGCCGCCGCATGTCGATGGCGAATTCCGCGATGTCGAGATGCGCGCCGACGACGGCGAGCCGCCGTCCGTTCTCTTCGATCGGGCGCCAGGTCCAGATCGCCATGCCGTCATCGTCGAAGGCGAGGCCGGAACCATCGGAGCGCATTCCCTCGGGCACGGCGAAAGGCTGGCCGCCGAGATCGGCGCGCGCGGCTTGTGCGATGATCTGCCCGCTGCCGTCGAGCACGACGATGCGCCGCTCGGCGACGCCTTCATGAAAAGCGAAGGCATGGTCTAGTGCCCGCCGAGCCGCAGCCTCGTCATCACGCCGGAGGTCGGGCAGCAAGGCCGCAGCCAAGCCGTCGAGATAGACGCGGCCGACCGTCTCTATCTGTTTTTCAAATCGTCCGGATAGCGCGTGAATGGCGATCTGCGTCGATGTCACGGCGACGACGAAGATCATGGCGCCGACCATGAGCGGCAGGCGAATGGTCATGGGTACGCGGCGAATCCAGTCGATCATGGCGCACTTGGTTCCCTGAGGCGCGGCCTCGCAACGGCCATCGTCTTAATTTCTAACATATCGATGCGCCGGGGCGACGCGCGCAAGATGTTTAAAAAACGAAAACGTCTTTGAACGATCATGTTCGGAGAGGTGAACCAATCGCCATTCCTTATTCCTGCAGCGTTAATTTTTTCGTGATGATTGTGCGAAAAAAGTTGAGCGATCTTCAAGAACATTCAAGGTGACGCCCTTGTATTCGCGCGCAGGATGCGCGCGAGGGGAATGAATTGCGTCGTCGGTCGCGGGCGGCGGAATTATAAAAAATCGGGAGTGGCGAAAAATGGAAGTGTCGATGCTGGATGCGGCGATCCAGGCGTTTTTTATCATCATGGATCCGAGCCGGCTGGGGTTCCTCTGCCTCGGCGTCGTCATGGGCCTGGCGCTGGGCATCATTCCGGGCATCGGCGGCCTCGTCGGCATGGCGTTGCTGCTGCCTTTCACTTTCGACATGGATCCGTACGCGGCGTTCGCGATGCTGCTCGGCATGAGCGCGGTGACCAACACCAGCGACACGATTCCCGCGGTCTTGTTCGGCGTGCCGGGGACTTCGGGCGCGCAAGCGACGGTGATGGACGGCCTGCCCATGGCGAAGAAGGGCGAGGCGGGTCGCGCGTTGAGCGCGGCCTACACCGCGTCGCTGCTCGGCGGTCTGTGCGGCGCGGCTTTGCTGGCCCTGACGATTCCGCTGCTGCGTCCGGTGATGCTCTACATCGGCTCGCCGGAATTGCTGGGCTTCGCGATCTTCGGCATCTCGATGGTGGCGGTGCTGTCCGGCAGCGCGCCGCTGCGGGGCTTGGCGGCGGCCGGCTTCGGCCTGATGCTGTCGATGATCGGCTCCGATCCGCAGACGGGCACGCTGCGCTGGACGATGGACAGCCTCTATCTGTGGGACGGGCTGCCGCTCGTTCCGATGGTGCTCGGCCTGTTCGCCTTGCCGGAATTGACCGACTTGATGATCAAGCGCACCTCGATCGCGCCGCCGGACGCCAAAGTCGACGTGCGCAAGGGCATGCTGCAGGGCGTGCGCGACACGCTGCGCAACTGGGGCCTGGTCATGCGCTGCGGCGCGCTGGGCGCGGGCATCGGGGCGATCCCCGGCCTGGGCTCTTCGGTCGTCGATTGGATCGCCTACAGCCACGCGCTGCAGACGGTGAAGGACGCCGACAAGACCTTCGGCACCGGCGACGTGCGCGGCGTCATCGCGCCGGAAAGCGCCAACAACTCGATCAACGGCGGCGCGCTGGTGCCGACGGTGGCGTTCGGCGTGCCGGGTTCGGCCGGCATGGCGATTCTGCTCGGGGCCTTCCTGATCCACGGCCTGGTCCCCGGCCCCGACATGCTGGGCAAGAACCTGCAGGTCACCTATTCGATGGTGTGGTCGGTGGCGATCGCCAACATCCTGGGCGCCGGCCTGTGCTTCATGTTCAGCGGCTACTTCGCCAAGCTGGCTTTGCTGCGTTATACGCTGCTGCTGCCCGGCGTCCTCACGGTCGTCTATATCGGCGCGTTCCAGGCGACGCGGCAATGGGGCGATCTCTATGCGCTGCTCGCCTTCAGCATGCTCGGCTGGACGAT
The DNA here is from genome assembly GCA_046297835.1 of Alphaproteobacteria bacterium. Lineage (GTDB taxonomy): Bacteria > Pseudomonadota > Alphaproteobacteria > SMXQ01 > SMXQ01 > CAMAVH01. The sequence continues at coordinate 276,331 of JBKBHI010000004.1, forward strand.
GAAGCACCTGAAGTGGCCGCGTCCGCCGCTCATCCTCGGCGTGGTGCTGGGCTCGATCGTCGAGCGCTACATGTTCATCTCGATCGAGCGTTACGGGGCCGACTGGCTGTTGCGCCCGGTGGTGATCGTCTTGCTCGCGCTCGCGCTGATGAGCTTGATGGGGCCGTTCCTGCGCGACGTGAAGTACCACGGCGGTCTCAAGAACATGCTCATGGGCTTCGGCGCGCCGAAGCTGAAAGCGGAGCACGGCTTCTACGTGTTCTTCCTCGTGCTGGTGGGCGTCATGCTCTACCAGGCCTCGAGCTGGAACGCCGACGCCAGGATCGCGCCGATGATCGTCGGCATCATGGCCTTCAGCGCCGCCGCGATCAGCTTCTTTTATCAGGTCTTCCAGCGAGTGAAGCCGGTGAAGACTTCGATGCAAGAGCCGGCCCCGGAGTCGGTGGCTGGCCCAGAACGTAAGCAGAAGAAAGAGCTTCAGGCGCGCATCCACATGGATCTGTCGACGGACATGTCGGACATTCCGCGGCCCGTATTCATGCGCCGCGCCGCCACATTCTTCTTCGGCTGGGTGCTCGGCTTCCTCGCGTCGATGGCGGTGATCGGCGTGCTGCCGACCGTGGCCATCTTCGTCGTGCTGTTCATGCGGCTCGAAAACCGCGAGCCGTGGAAACTCGTCGTCCCGCAGGCCGTCGCCTTGGTCGCGTTCATCTACTACGTCTTCGACCAGTTGCTCACCATCCCATGGCCGCAGACGTTCATCGGCGAATGGTTCCCCGCTTTGCGCGTGATACCGACCGTATAGCGAACCCGCCGCCCGCCGCATTGGCGGGCGACTTCCCCCTCCGCGGCCTGAGGCCGCGGAGGGTCCTTTCCCCAAGGAAAATATTGCGCTGCGCGCTTCTGCTCTCCAGCAGATGACGAGCAAACTCGTCATGCTGGCAAATTCGGTTCTTATGGTTTGACCTGCAGGGGCGCCGGCGGCGCCAGCCGCGGGATTTGTTAAGAAATCTAAACGCCCTTAAGCGCATATGTTTTTAAAAGTGAACGTACTGTGGGCTCTCTGTGGCGCACCGTCAATTTTTTCGCGCGCATTGTCAGAAAAAAGTTGAGCCATTCACAGGAACATTCAAGGTGTCGCCCTTGTATTCGCGCGCAGGATGCGCGCGAGGGGAACGAATTCCGGCGTCTGTCGCGGGCGCGCGGATCTTAAAATGGGGAGTCGCGAAAAATGGAAGTGTCGATGCTGGATGCGGCGATCCAGGCGTTTTTGATCATCATGGATCCGAGCCGGCTGGGCTTCCTCTTCCTCGGCGTCGTCATGGGCCTGGCGCTGGGCATCATTCCGGGCATCGGCGGCCTCGTCGGCATGGCGTTGCTGCTGCCTTTCACTTTCGACATGGATCCGTACGCGGCGTTCGCGATGCTGCTCGGCATGAGCGCGGTGACCAACACCAGCGACACGATTCCCGCGGTCTTGTTCGGCGTGCCGGGGACTTCGGGCGCGCAAGCGACGGTGATGGACGGCCTGCCCATGGCGAAGAAGGGCGAGGCGGGTCGCGCGTTGAGCGCGGCCTACACCGCGTCGCTGCTCGGCGGTCTGTGCGGCGCGGCTTTGCTGGCCCTGACGATTCCGCTGCTGCGTCCGGTGATGCTCTACATCGGCTCGCCGGAATTGCTGGGCTTCGCGATCTTCGGCATCTCGATGGTGGCGGTGCTGTCCGGCAGCGCGCCGCTGCGGGGCTTGGCGGCGGCCGGCTTCGGCCTGATGCTGTCGATGATCGGCTCCGATCCGCAGACGGGCACGCTGCGCTGGACGATGGACAGCCTCTATCTGTGGGACGGGCTGCCGCTCGTTCCGATGGTGCTCGGCCTGTTCGCCTTGCCGGAATTGACCGACTTGATGATCAAGCGCACCTCGATCGCGCCGCCGGACGCCAAAGTCGACGTGCGCAAGGGCATGCTGCAGGGCGTGCGCGACACGCTGCGCAACTGGGGCCTGGTCATGCGCTGCGGCGCGCTGGGCGCGGGCATCGGGGCGATCCCCGGCCTGGGCTCTTCGGTCGTCGATTGGATCGCCTACAGCCACGCGCTGCAGACGGTGAAGGACGCCGACAAGACCTTCGGCACCGGCGACGTGCGCGGCGTCATCGCGCCGGAAAGCGCCAACAACTCGATCAACGGCGGCGCGCTGGTGCCGACGGTGGCGTTCGGCGTGCCGGGTTCGGCCGGCATGGCGATTCTGCTCGGGGCCTTCCTGATCCACGGCCTGGTCCCCGGCCCCGACATGCTGGGCAAGAACCTGCAGGTCACCTATTCGATGGTGTGGTCGGTGGCGATCGCCAACATCCTGGGCGCCGGCCTGTGCTTCATGTTCAGCGGCTACTTCGCCAAGCTGGCTTTGCTGCGTTATACGCTGCTGCTGCCCGGCGTCCTCACGGTCGTCTATATCGGCGCGTTCCAGGCGACGCGGCAATGGGGCGATCTCTATGCGCTGCTCGCCTTCAGCATGCTCGGCTGGACGATGAAGCACCTGAAGTGGCCGCGTCCGCCGCTCATCCTCGGCGTGGTGCTGGGCTCGATCGTCGAGCGCTACATGTTCATCTCGATCGAGCGTTACGGGGCCGACTGGCTGTTGCGCCCGGTGGTGATCGTCTTGCTCGCGCTCGCGCTGATGAGCTTGATGGGGCCGTTCCTGCGCGACGTGAAGTACCACGGCGGTCTCAAGAACATGCTCATAGGCTTCGGCGCGCCGAAGCTGAAAGCGGAGCACGGCTTCTACGTGTTCTTCCTCGTGCTGGTGGGCGCCATGCTCTACCAGGCCTCGAGCTGGAACGCCGACGCCAAGGTCGCGCCGATGATCGTCGGCATCATGGCCTTCAGCGCCGCCGCGATCAGCTTCGTCTACCAGATTTTCCAGCGCGTCAAGCCGGTGAAGAGCCCGACGCCGGAACTGGCGGAGACCTTGGCGCCGACGCCGGATGCGAAGAAGAAGAAAGAGCTTCAGGCGCGCATCCACATGGATCTGTCGACGGACATGTCGGACATTCCGCGGCCCGTGTTCATGCGCCGCGCCGCCACATTCTTCTTCGGCTGGGTGCTCGGCTTCCTCGCGGTAATGGCGGTGATCGGCGTGCTGCCGACCGTGGCCATCTTCGTCGTGCTGTTCATGCGGCTCGAGAACCGCGAGCCGTGGAAGCTGGTCATCCCGCAGACCATCGGCTTGGTCGCGTTCATCTACTACGTCTTCGACCAGTTGCTCACCATCCCCTGGCCGCAGACGTTCATCGGCGAATGGTTCCCCGCTTTGCGCGTGATACCGACCGTATAGCGAACCCGCCGCCCGCCGCATTGGCGGGCGACTTCCCCCTCCGCGGCCATGCCTGAGGCCGCCGCCAACAAGGCGACGATCGGCCGCGGAGGGCCCCCTTCTTCCGAGCGCGCGCTGGGCTTCCGCCCCGCCCGTTGCGCCTGGCGATACTCCCGAGCTGTTGCCCGCGTGCAGAACGCCGGGCATGATGGCGCCGCGACGCCTCATAGAAGGCGAGCGAAAGTTTCAGGGAGATATCGCATGACTATCAGCCCGCCGCGCGACCTGCCGTCGCGCCTGACCCCGCGCCAGCGCGAACTGCTGCACGCCGAAGCGCCGGTTTTCTCGGACGGGGAGATGGCGCGCCGACGCAAGGCGCTCGCCGCCGCCATGGCCGAAGCCGGTTGCGCCCATGTGCTGCTGTCGGGCGGGGACCGTCGCGGATCGGCGATCCAATGGCTCACCGGCTGGCCGCCCGGCGGCGGCCATTACGTCGTCTTCACGCCGGGCGAGGCCGACGCGCTGCTCGTCAAGAACCCGAACAACGCGGCGCTGGCGCGCATTCTCGCGCCGAAGGCCGAGGTCGGCTGGGCGGCGGAAGGCAGCACGGCGCTGATGATCAAGGAACTGCTCAAGCGCGGCGCGAAGGGCAAATCGGTCGGCATCATCGGCTCCTACGGCCATGCGCTGCATGAGCGCCTGGTCGCGGCCGGCATCGTTCCCGTGGATATGAGCAAGGCTTACGTCAAAGAGCGCCAGATCAAATCGGCGGAGGAGCTGGAGTGGCTGGCGGTCGGCTGCGCCATGACCGACGCGGCGGTCGAGGCGCTCGAACGCGAGACCAAACCGGGCCTGTCCGAATATCAGCTCGCCGACATCATCGAGCGCGCCTATGCGCCGTGGGGCGGGTTGACCCAGATCCACTACACCGGCGTCACCTCGATGGCCGACCCGAGCTGTTGCGTGCCCGCGCAAGTGGCACGCAACCCCAAGGTGCAAGCCCGCGATGTCGGGGTAAACGAGATAGCCGCGGCCGTCTGGTCTTATCCGGGCCAGTTTCAGCGCACGATCTCCGTCGCCGCCGACCCGACGCCGCTCTATCGCGATCTGCACGCCGCGGCGGAAGAATGTTTTCTCGGCATTCTCGGGGTGATGCGCGCCGGCACGAGGATGGACGAAATCCTCGACGTCGCTTCCGGCATCGACAAGGCCGGCTTCACGATTTGCGACGATCTCGTGCACGGCTATGTCGGCGGCTACATGCAGCCGATCCTCGGCACGCGCGAGCGGCCGTCGGCTTCGGTGCCGGATATGACGCTGGCCGAAAACATGACCGTCGTCGTGCAGCCGTCGGTGATGACGCGCGACGGCAAGGCCGGCGTGCAGACCGGCGAGCTGGTGCTGATCGAGAAAACCGGCGTGCGGCGTCTGCATCAGGCGCCGCGCGGTTTCCGGCGCAGCGCCTGACGCGCGAAGCGCTTAACGGCGCTTTTTCGCCTTCGCCTTGCCGTAGGGCGTGACGACGGCCTGGCCGGAGGCCGTCACCCAGACGCGCTCGGACCGGAACGGCTTGCCGTCGATGCGATCGAGCAGCCAGTCGGCGATCAAGGCGTTCTTCTCGTCGCCGGCATCGACGCTCGGCGCGTCAGCGACGCTATGGTTCGCGCCCTCGTAGATCACAAGGCGCTTCGGCGCGGAGATCAGCTCGAACAAAGCCTCGGTATGTTCGATGGGCGAAAGCTGGTCGTTCTCGCCGGCCACCACCATGTAAGGCGCCTTGATCTTGGGCGCGACGGGGCGCAGGTCGATCTTTTGGCGCATCTTGTCGAAGGCGGCTTCGTCGTCATAGCCCGACATGAACATGAAGCGCGCCTTGAAGGTCGGCGAGGCGGTTTCGAAGATCGTATGGCAGCCCGGCTCCTGGCAGACGCCGGCGACGGCGTAGCCTTTGATCTTGTCGCCGAGCGCGGCGCTCGCCACGGTGCCGAAATAGCTGCCGAAGCTGGAGCTGCGGATGGCGAGCCTGTCGCTGTCGATGGCCTTCTTGCCCGCCAGGAATTTGTGGATGGCGAGGCCGGCGTCGGCGAAGGCGGTCGGGGTGAAGAAGACGCCGCGCGAGGCGGCCTCCGCCTGGCCCGGGCCGTCGATGGCGAGCACGGCGAGGCCGCGCGCCAGGAAGCGGTCGCCGTAGATCGCGACCATGTTCTCCTTGCTGCCGTCCATGCCGCCGATGGAGATGACGCAGGGAAATTTTTCGCCGGCGGCGGGCTTGCGCGGCAGATGCAGATAGCCGGGAAGGGATTTTTTGCCGAACGGCACTTCGACGCGCTCGACGGGATGCGGCGCGTATTTGATGAACTTGGCGTAGCAATGGTTCATCCGCTCTTCGTAGGCGTGCAGCGTCTCGTTGGCCTCGAAGATCGGCCAGCAGGCCGAGGCCCACAGCAGAGCGGCGGCGATATAGCTTTCGTCGGCAGTGACGAGCCGGCCCTGCTCCTCATAAGCCTTGGCGCGCGCCTCGCGCTTGCGCGCGGCGGCGGCGAATTCGCGGTGCATATCGTCGAATTTGCGCATGCGGCGCGCGGCGGCGCGGAAATCCTTTTCCGCGACTTCGCCGCCCGGCTTGCTCTTGGAGGCGATGCGGCCTTGATCCCATTCCGGTCCGACGGCCTTGATAATGGCGTCGAGCATCCAGCGCTGTTCCTGCCAGCGCTTGGTGCGGCGTTCGATGGCGATGCTGGCCATGCGAGTCTCCCTGTGTCGCGTTTGTTCTTGTAAGCGAAGTCTAGGGAGGCGGCAGGCCGCCGCCAACAGCTTTAAGCGGCGCGCTTCTCAAGCGCGAGGCGCACGGCCAGGCCGGCGAGCACGCCGGCCATCAGCCAGCGCTGCAGCTTGAGCCAGGACGGCCGCGTCGCTAACCAGGCGGCGACCGAACCGGCCGTCAGCACGATCAGCGCGTTGACCGTGCCGCTGATGGCGATCTGGGTGAGGCCCAGGACGATGCCTTGCAGCAGCACGTCGCCGCGCGACGGATCGATGAATTGCGGCAGCAGCGACAGATAGAGCACGGCGATCTTGGGATTGAGCAGGTTCGTCACCAGGCCCATGACGAAGAGTTTGGCCGGCCCGTCGAAGGCGAGGTCGCGGCGCGGTTCGAGCGCCGAGCGCGCGCCGGGCTTCACCGCGTTCCAGGCGAGCCAGAGCAAATAGGCCGCGCCGGCCCATTGCAGCGCCTCATAAGCGAAGGGCACGGCGATCAGCAGCGCGGTCAGGCCGAGCGCCGCGGCGAGCATGTAGGCGACGAAGCCGACGAGCACTCCGGCGAGCGAGATGAACCCGGCGGCGCGGCCCTGAAGGATCGCGCGGCTGAGCAGATAGATCATGTTCGGCCCCGGCGTCAGCACCATGCCGAGGGCGACGAGGGCGAAGGCGAGAAAGCTGGCGAGCGAGATCATGCGGCGGGTTCCTTGGCCGGCGCAGAGTGCCGCGCGGACGGCGGCGCGGCAAGGCGCGGCGTTTGCAACCCAGCCATGCCGGCGCATAATGGCCGTTTCCACTTTCGAGGCCCGTTCCGCCGATGAAACGACCGCGCCGCACCCGTTCGCGCACGATTTGGCGGATCGTTCTGGCCGGCTTGGCGCTCCTGCTGGTCCTGCCGGCCGGGCTCCTCGTTTATATCTCGCTCGCCGACATGCGCCCCCTGGCCGCGCGCCTGGCTGGCGAAGCGTTAGGGCGCGAGGTCGAGGTCGGCGAGCTCCGTCTCGACTGGGGGCGCACCCTCAAGCTGGAACTGCGCGATCTGCGGATCGGCAATGCCGATTGGAGCGACCAGCCGGACATGATTCGCATCGGCCGGCTGACAGCGGTGGCCTATCTGCCGGCGCTGTTGCGCGGCGTCGTGCAATACGACGTTCTGCGTCTCGAAGGCGTGGAGCTGACGTTGGAGCGCCGCGACGACGGGTCGCGCAACTGGCGCTTTGGCGAGACATCGGCGCCGTCCGCCGCGCCCGCCGCCGGCTTGGCGCTGATCCCGAAGAGCCGCCGGCAATTTCCCGACGTCAAAGACCTGCGGCTGGGCGATCTGCTGATCGTCTATCGCTCCGAGGGCCGGCGCGACATCCGCATCGCCGTGGAGGAAGCGACGCTCGGCGCGCCGGACGGCGCGAGTCCGACGCGGCTCGCGGCGCGCGGGGCTTATAACGACATTCCGCTGAGCTTGACCGTGAACGGCGGCAGCTACGCCGAGATGCGCGACGCCGCCGCGCCGTTTCCGGCGGAGATCGTCGCGACGAGCGATGGAACGGAACTCGTCTTTCGCGGCGGTATCGCCGAACCGCTGGATTTCGACGGCGTCGCCGGGCGGCTCGATCTCGACATCGCTGATTTTGCCAGTTTCCTCAAGCTGTTCGGCTATGAGCGGCCGCTCGGTTTCCCTGTCGCGCTGAGCAGCCTCTTCGCGCATGACGGAAACCGCTGGGCGCTCTCGGAGACGACGGGGACATTCAAGGACAGCCAGATCGCCGGCCGTTTCGTCTTTCGCGAAGGCGGCCATGGCGAGCCCGACGACGCCGAAGTGGACGTGACGCTCGACCGTTTTGCGGTCGAGACGCTCGTCGCCGGCATCGCCGAGCCGGACCGGGCAGGCGGCACGCCGGAAAGCTTCCGGCCGGAGGACGATCCCGCCGTCACGCTGCGCGCGCGCATCGCCGCCGGCGAAGTGACCTACGGCGGTTTGGCCGTGCAATCGTTCCGGCTCGATGGCGAGATGGCGCCGGGGGCGCTGGTGCTGCGCGAGGCCGCCTTCCGCTTCGCCGATGGGGCGGCGACGGCGCGCGGGGCCTTGCGCGGCGACGGGCTGACGGAGGCCGCGGCCGACATCGCTGCCGACTATGCCGGCGGCGATGTCGGGCGGCTCGCGGCCCTGGCCGGTCTGGAAGCGGGGCAGGTTTCGGGCAGGCTCGACGGGCGTCTGACCTGGCGCATGAAGGGCGAGACGGCGGCGGCGGCCCTGGCGGCCGGCGAGGGATCCGCGGTGCTCGCCATGCGCGGCGGCGCGATGGCGCGCTCGCTGCTCGAGAAGGTCTCGCTCGATCTGCGCGCCCTGTTCCGCCGCAACGAGGCCATGGCCGAAGTGAGTTGCTTGCTCGCCGTCGCCGACGTCGGCAGCGGCACGGCGCGTCTCTTGCCGCTCGTTTTGCGCAGCGACGCGGCCCATCTGACGGGTGGCGGCGCGCTCGACATCGCCGGCGGCCAGATCGATCTGCTGCTGCGCAGCGATCCCGGCGCGAGCGGCGGGCTGGCCCTGGATTGGCCGCTGCATGTCACCGGCACATGGGACGCGCCCAACGTCGCGCCGCAGCCGGGCAGCGGCCCGGCCTGGCTCGGCGAGCCGGCGCGCCTGCCGCCGGGACTCGAGGCGGGGGGGCGCGATCTGGCGCGGGCCAGCGGCTGCGTGCCGTGAGACTTTCTCCCGCCGGACCAAGCGCTTAGCGGCAGTTTGGGCGAATTTCGGGCTTTTGATAGGCGGCGGCGCGGAAATCCTGTAGATACGGGGCCCGCCGCCGCGCGCCTTTGCGCGAACCTCCAGGTTGGCCGCGACTTCCCCAGGACTTGTTCTCATGCCGTTTCCTGCTATCGATTCCAATCTTGCCCGCGCGCTCGCCGATCAGGGCTATGCCGAGCCCACGCCCGTGCAGGCCGCCGTGCTGCAGCCGGAGGTGGCGGGGCGCGACCTGTTGGTGTCGGCGCAGACCGGCTCGGGCAAGACGGTGGCCTACGCCCTGGCTTTGGCGCAGACGCTGATCGACGACGGCCTGATCCAGCCGGACGCGGCGGTGGAACCGCTGGCGCTGATCGTCGCGCCGACGCGCGAGCTGGCGCTGCAGGTGCATCGCGAATTGGCGTGGCTCTACCAGCATCTCGGCTTGCGCCTGGCCACCTGCGTCGGCGGGATGGACGTGCGGCGCGAGCAGCGCACCCTGTCCGCCGGCGTCCATGTCGTCGTCGGCACGCCGGGGCGTCTGTGCGACCACCTCAAGCGCGGCAATCTGGAGACCGGGGCGATGCGCGTCGTCGTGCTCGACGAGGCCGACGAGATGCTCGATCTCGGTTTCCGCGAGGACCTCGAATTCCTGCTCGACGCGACGCCCGAGGGCCGGCGCACGCTGCTGTTCTCCGCCACCATCCCGCGCGAGATCGCCGAACTGGCCAAGAAATTCCAGCGGAACGCCGAACGCATCGTCACCACGAGCGAGCGCGCCGCCCACGCCGATATCGAATACAAGGCGATCCGCATCGCGCCCAACGAGGTGGAGCATGCGGCGGTCAACGTGCTGCGCTTCTTCGAGGCGCGCGGCGCGATGATTTTCTGCGCGACCCGCGAGGCGGTGCGCCACATGCACGCGAGCCTGCAGGAGCGCGGCTTCGCCGCCGTGGCGCTGTCGGGCGAGCTGAGCCAGAACGAGCGCACGCACGCGCTGCAATCCTTGCGCGACGGCCGCGCCCGCGTCTGCGTCGCCACCGATGTCGCGGCGCGCGGCATCGACTTGCCGGACCTCGGTCTGGTCATCCATGCCGACCTGCCGAACAACAAGGAGACGCTGCTCCATCGCAGCGGCCGCACCGGACGCGCCGGGCGCAAGGGCACCTGCGTCATCCTGGTGCCTTACACCCGTCGCCGCCGCGCCGAATCCATGCTGCACATGGCGAGCGTCAAGGCCGAATGGATCGAGCCGCCGACCGCAGAAGATATTCGCGCCCAGGACCAGGCGCGCCTGCTCGCCGAATTGAAAAGCGCGGAAGACGTCTCGCCGGACGAGACCGCCGCCGCCCAGGCGCTGCTCGCCGAGCTCAGCGCCGAAGAATTGGCCATCGCCTATCTGCGTCTGCACCGGGCCCATCTGCCGGCGCCGGAAGACCTGTTCGCCGGCGGCGAGACGCGCGAACGCGAGCCTGCGGCCAAGCGCGAGCGCGGCGATTTCGACGCCGCGCCCTGGTTCCGCATGAACATCGGGCGCGACAACAATGCCGATCCGCGCTGGCTGCTGCCGCTGATCTGCCGGCGCGGCCATGTCACCAAGCGCGACATCGGCGCGATTCGCATCTTCGAAGGCGACACCCGCTTCCAGATATCGCCCGCCGCCGCCGAAAAGTTCTTCGCCGCCGCCAGCCGCCCCGACGAGAAGGACGAAGGCATCCTGTTCGAACGCGTCGATGCGCCGACGGACGGCGAGCTGCAAGCGCGCGCGCCGCGCGGCGAGCGTCCCGAGCGTGCGCCCTACAAGGGCAAGAAACCGTTTCGGCCGCGCGAGGAGGGCGAAGGCTTCGTGCGCCAGCCGCGCCGCGACGACGGCCCGGACAGGGTGGCGCGCGACGGCTATGTGCCGGGCGATTACAAGGGCGGCAACAATTACGGGAAATCTCGCGACACCGGCGGCCGCGATCGCAAGCCGCGCGACGGCGGCTCCGAGCGTCCTTACGAGCGCCGCGAGCGGCCCGCAGCGGCGAGCGAAAGCGCGCCCGAGACGCGCGCCGAACGGCCGTTCCGCGCCAAGGAGAGCGCGCCCGTGGGCGACAAGCCTTTCAAGAAGCCCTATGGCGACAAGAAGCCTTATGAGAAGAAAGCCTATGGCGAGAAGAAGCCGCACGGCGACAAGAAACCCTACGGCGAGAAAAAGCCGTTCGCCGGCAAGCGCGACGACAAGAAGCCGTATCTCAAGCGCGAGGGCGGCTATGCCGGCCGCGAAGAAGCTGCGGCCAAGCCGGCGCGCGCCAAGCTGGGGTTGAGTTTCGACAAGCCCGCGTCCGGCGACGCGCCGGCGCGCAAAAGCTTCGGCGGCAAGCCGTTTCTAGGCAAGAACCGGGTCGAGAAGAGCTTCGCCGGCAAATCCGGCCGCAAGTTCGGCAAGAAGCCCGACCGCGCTTAGAACATCGCGGCGGGGATCATCTCGTCGATCGGCGTCACCTCGGCGACCATCGGCAGGTGATCGGAGGCCACGCGCGACAGCGTCGTGCGGTGGACATGCTGGCGCACCAGGCCGGCGTTCGGCATGGTCCAGATGCGGTCGAGCGAAATCAGCGGATAGCGCGACGGAAAGGTGCGGAGCTTGGGCAGTCGCTCCGGCGCGCCGATCTGGCGCAGCGTGGCGCGCTCGGCGCCGAACACGTTGAAGTCGCCCATCACCACCGTGAAGGCGGCGGGCTGCTTGGCGATGGCGTCGGCGATGAATTTGATCTGGCGGCGGCGTTCGCCGCGAAATAGGCCGAGATGCGCGGCGATCACCCGCACGCTGCCGGCATGGGTCTCGACCACGCAGTCGAGCGCGCTGCGCGGCTCGAACGGCACCACGGTCAGTTCGATCAGCCGGTGGCGGCCGAGCTCGCCCTTGGCGAGCAGCAGATTGCCGTATTCAGACTGGCGGCGGCGCATATTTGGGCTCATGAGCGCTCTCATGCCGAGCCTATGCTCGAAGAAATGCGCCTGCTCGACTCCGTCGATGAAATAGCCGCCGACCTCCTGCAAGGCCAGGATGTCGGGGTCCATTTCCTTGATGACGTGCAGGATGCGCTCGGGATCGTATTTGCGGTCCGTTCCCACGCAACTGTGCACGTTATAGGTCGCGACCCGCAACGTGTCGGCGCGCTTGTGCGGCATATCAAGCATTCTGCGCCTTCAAATGGTTATCCTCTTCCTGCGCCTGACGCCGGCCCGCGATCTCGTCGATGAGCCAGACGCCGAGGCCGACGAATAAAGGGAGAAGATAATAGATGGCGCGGAACAGGAGAAGGCCCGTGACCACGCCGGCGCCGGCGAAACTGTTGGTGAAGACATATTCCAGAACGCCCCAGCCGCCCGGAACGTGCGCCAGCAGGGCGGAGGCTTCCGAGCCGACGAACAGCGCCGCGACGTCGGGGTAGGGCGTTTGCGCGAAGCTGGCGAGCGCGGCATAGAGCACGGCGGATATGCAGATGTAATTCAGGCTGCTGAACAGCAGCTGCAGCAGGGCGATCCGTCCTGTCGGCAGGCGCAGATCGTAGCGCAGCACGCGCACGGACGCGGGCGTCGCGGCGCACGCGCCGACATAGGCGAGGCAGAGCGCGAGGCCGCCGCCGCCGAGCGCGTAGATGCCGAGCCGCGACAGATCCAGCAGGCGGGCCAAGGTCTCGCCGTGCCATAGCAACGACAGGCCGCCGACGAAGCCGAGGCCGAGCGCGACGCTGATTCCCGAGAATACGACGATCTCGCCGATGGCGGCGAGGCCGAGGCCGCGCCGGCCGTACATGCGGTAGCGGATCGCCCCGCTGCTGAGCGCGGCGAGGCCGAGGCTGTGGCCGATGCCGATGGCGGCGACGGCGGTGCGCCAGGTGCGCGCCCAGGAGATCGTCCGTTTGCCGCGCTCGGCATAGCGGACGGCCAATGCCTCCATCGCCGAGATGCAGATGAAGCTGGCCACCGTCAAGGCCAGGGCCAGAGCGATGTAGCGCGGCGACATGCGTTGGAAGGATTCGACCAGCTCGCTGAACTCGTAACGCCGCACCACGCCATAGAAAAGATAAGCGCCGAGAAAGGCGGCTGCGGTGCTGAGGCCGAGGAGGAGATGGCGGCGGGTCATGTGCAATGGAACGCGAAGCTGCCCCAGCCTGTTCCACGGAACCATCGCTTTTTCACGCAGTTTACTCCTTGGCTCTCCCCACGACCGTCCTAAAACCTATGCACAAGCCCGCCCCTACAGATTCGCTGTTCCGTCCCACCGAGAATTGCCGGTCGGTCGAAACATTCGACCGTTTCGCGGCGCTGATCGACGGCGACGCTTATTTCGCCGCGTTGGACGCCGCTTTCGTCCAAGCGCGGCGGCGCATCGTCATCGTCGGCTGGGATTTCAACAGCCAGATCAGGCTACGCCCGCAGCAGAAGGATTCGCCGCCGCTCGGCGAGCAGCTGCGCGCCCTGGTCGACGCGCGCGCCGAACTGGAAATCTACGTGTTGATCTGGCGCAATTCGATTTTCTACGGCGCGAACGTCGACACGCCGCTGTCGTTGCTGCCGCGCTGGTCCGACCATCCGCGCATCCATTTCAAGCTCGACGACGTCCATCCGTTCGGCGCCTGCCATCATCAGAAGATCGTCTGCATCGATGACGGCCTCGCCTTCGCCGGCGGCATCGACCTGACGCAAGGCCGCTGGGATGCGGCGGAGCATCTGCCAGAGCATCCGTTGCGCCACAAGGACGACGGCGAGCCTTATCGCCCGGTGCACGACGTGCAGGCGGTGTTCGACGGCGCGGCCGCTCGCGCGGTGGCGCGGGTCGCTAGCGAGCGTTGGGAGGCGGCGGGCGGCGCGCCGATGGCGCCGCTGCCGGCGGGCCAGCCGCTCTGGCCGGATTGCGTCAAGCCGTTGCTGACGGATCATGCCGCGGCGCTCGCCCGCACCCTGCCGGCGCAGGGAGAGCGGCCGGAAGTCGCGGAGATTCGCGCCTTGAACGAAGCGATGCTGCTGGCGGCGCGGCGCTCGATCTATCTCGAGAGCCAGTATTTCGCTTTGCCCGAGGTGGCGGAAATTCTCGCCTGGCATCTCGGCCGCGCCGATGGGCCGGAAGTCGTTCTGGCGATCAATCAGGAATCAAACGGCGTGCTCGAGCAGTATGTCATGGCGAACAATCGCGACCGCATGTTCGCTCTCCTGCGCCACGCCGACAAGCATGGCCGGCTGCGGTGCTACCATCCGGTGTCGTGCCTCGATCCGGAATGCCAGATCAAGACCCATTCGAAGCTGATGATCGTCGACGACCGCTATCTGCGGATCGGATCGTCGAACTTCAACGCTCGCTCGCTCGGCCTCGACACCGAATGCGACATCGCCATCGAAGGCTCGACGCTGGCGGCGCGCAAGGCCATCGCCAGGCTGCAGGCCGAGCTGCTCGGCGAGCATCTCGGGGTCGCTCCGGCGAAATTCGCCGTCATTCATGCCCGCGCCGGCTCGCTGATCGACACGATCGAAACGCTCAATGGCGGTCCGCGCCGCTTGAAAGCCTATCCGGCTCTGCCGCCGGAAACGGAAATGACGTTGGCGCCGGGCAGCAGTCTGCTCGATCCCGACCGGCCGATCGATCTGGCCTATCTCTGGGACAAGCTGACCTCGCCCTCCGCCTATTGATCTGCGTCGCTCACGCCGGCCACAGCCGGTTGTCCTTGAGGAACTCGATCAAGGGCGCGTCGAACGCCATCGGATCTTCGATGGAGCAGGCATGGCCGGTGCCGGGAATGATCGCGTGGCGCGCGCCGGGGATGAGGCGGGCGGTTTCGGTGCCCCCAGGCATCGAGCCGTCGTGCTCGCCGTTGATCACCAGCACGGGCATTTTCAATTCGCCGAGACGCGGCGTCATGTTGCAGCCGCCGCGGGCGCGGAAAATCTGCGCGATGCATTCGGCCGACAGCGTATGGGAATTCTCGTCGAACATATTCAGCACCCAGCGGCCATGTTTGGTGTCGGTGAAACCTGGGGCAAACAGTTCAGGTATATAGCGATGGCGATAGGCGGGCAGATCGCCCGACAGGAAGCCGTCGATGCGCTTTTGAACGTTGTCGCCGCCGCGCGAAGAGCCGCCGACGAGGACGAGCGCCTGCGCCAGGTCCGGCCGGTCGAGGCCGATCAGGAGGGCGATGCCGGAACCGACGCTGCAGCCGCCGACGATGGCTTTGTCGATTCCTTCGGTCTTGCAAACGCCGAGCACGTCGCCCGCCATGTCTTCGAGCGTGAACGGCGCCGTCGGCTTATCGGACAGGCCGTAGCCGCGGATGTCGATGCTGACCACGGTGAAGAACTGCGAGAAGCGCGCCGCCTGGAACATCCACAGCCGCCGGTCGTAGGGGTTGGCGTGGACCAGCACCATGGCCGGGCCGCGGCCGACGATGTCGTAGTTGATCTTGATGCCGGTGGCGGTGCTGACGGGCATGGGGCGCTCCCTGAGGTTTTCGATGTTGGTCCGGATGCTAGAGCGGGTTGGGGCGTGGCGACAGCGCCGTCTTCGCGCGACATGGTGACGGCCGTTCCGATGCGCGGAGCGGCGCGAGAACTCCGTGCGCCTTGCGAAACGCGGGTGTAAAACAGAGCGATGTTCCGCTTTTTCGAAACTCTCGTCGCGCCGACGGCGCGGGCGCCGGAGGGGGCGCCGCCGCCTGGCCTGTGGCCGTTCTATTGGCACTTCATGCGCCAGACCAAGGGCTTGTTCGTCGCGCTGTTCGCCGCGGGCCTGCTGGTCGCCCTGTGCGACGCGATGATTCCCCTGTTCATCGGCCGCATCGTCACGCTGGTGTCGGAGCATCCGCCGGCGTCGCTCTGGGCGGCGGCCGGGTGGGAATTGGCCGCGATGGCGCTGGTCGTGGTGATTTTGCGGCCGCTCGCCATCTTCCTGCAGAACCTGGTTTCGAACCAAGCCATCGTCGTCAACGTCACCAACCTGATCCGCTGGCAGAGCCATTGGCATGTCGTGCGCCAGAGCTGGGCGTTCTTCCAGAACGATTTCGCCGGGCGGATCGCCAATCGCGTGCTGCAGACCGGCTCGGCGCTGCGCGAGAGCGTCGTCGTCACCATCAACGCGGTCTGGTACATCCTGGTCTATGGCACCAGCGCCATGCTGCTGCTCGCCAGCGTCGATCCGCGCCTCGCCGGCCCGCTCGCCGTCTGGGCGCTGATCTATCTGACGATCCTGCGCTATTTCGTGCCGCGCATGCGCGACCAGTCGCGCAAAGTGTCCGACGCGCGCTCGGCGCTCAGCGGCCGCATCGTCGACAGCTACACCAACATCCTGACGGTCAAGCTGTTCGCCCGTTCGCGCGACGAGGACGCCTACGTGCGCGAGGCGGTGGACGACCACGGCGCGAAATTCCAGCGCCAGCAGCGCCTGACCACGCTGTTCACCCTGTGCCTGACGACGACCAACGCCGCGCTCGTCGCCTCGACGGCCGCCATCGCCATCTGGCTGTGGCTCCAGGGGCAGGCCGCGCCCGGCGCGATCGCCATGGCGCTGCCGCTGACCTGGCAGATCGTCAATATCGCCGGCTGGGTGGCGCAGAACGTCACCGGCATTTTCGAGAATATCGGCATCGTCCAGGAGGGCACCGGCTCGATCGCCGTGCCGCACCAGCTGACGGACGCGCCGGGCGCCAAGCCGCTCGAGGTGACGCGCGGCGAGATCCGCTTCGAGGGCGTCTCGTTCGGCTATGGCCGCGAGGCCGGCGTGCTGCACGATCTCGACCTGGTCATCAAGCCGGGCGAGCGCGTCGGGCTGGTCGGCCCGTCCGGCGCGGGCAAATCGACGCTGGTCAACCTGCTGCTGCGCTTTTTCGAGCCCGAGCAGGGCCGCATCCTGATCGACGGCCAGGACATCGCCAAGGTGACGCAAGAATCCTTGCGCGCCGAGATCGCCATGGTGACGCAGGACACCTCGCTGCTGCACCGCTCGATCCGCGAAAACATCCGCTACGGCAAGCCCGAGGCGAGCGACGCCGAGATCGCGGCCGCCGCGACGCGCGCCCATGCCGATGAATTCATCCCCGACCTCGAAGATCTTTATAAACGCAAAGGCTTTGACGCCTTCGTCGGCGAGCGCGGCGTGAAACTGTCGGGCGGCCAGCGCCAGCGCATCGCGCTGGCCCGCGTCATCCTGAAAAATGCGCCGATCCTGATTCTCGACGAGGCGACCAGCGCCCTCGATTCCGAGGCCGAAGCGGCGATCCAGGAGCAGCTCGCCGACCTGATGGCGGGCAAGACGGTGATCGCCATCGCCCACCGGCTCTCGACCATCGCCAGCATGGACCGGCTGATCATCATGGAGCGCGGCCGCATCGTCGAGCAGGGCACCCACGCCGCGCTGCTGGCGCGCGGCGGCGTCTATGCCCGGCTGTGGCGCCGCCAGTCCGGCGGGTTCATCGACGACAAGATCGCCGACGGGGTCGGCTGAAACGTCAAGCTCGCCGATGGGATCGGCTGAAACGTCAAGCTCGCCGACGGGGTCGGCTAAGCCGGCTATTCCCGCCTAGCCCCGCTTGCGGAAAATTTCCTCGAGTTTCTGCGCCAGCGCCTCGATGGTGAAGGGCTTGACGATCAGATGCACGCCGGCATCGAGCACGCCGTTGTGGACGATGGCGTTGCGCGTATAGCCGGTGGTGAACAGCACTTTGAGGTCGGGCCGGCGCTTCTTCGCCTCGTCGGCGAGCTTTCGGCCGTTGACGTCGGGCATCACCACGTCGGTGAACAGCAGCGTCACCTCCGGATGCGCGTCGAGCTGGGCCAGTCCGGCGATCGCGCCGTCCGCCTGCAGCACGCGATAGCCGAGCTCGGCGAGCATGTCGACAGTGACGTTGCGCACGCTCTCCTCGTCCTCGACGACCAGCACCGTCTCGTGCGTCTGGGACAGCGGCAGCGACACGCCGGCCGGGGCCTGCTCGCGTTCGGCGTCGCCGAGGAAGCGCGGCAGGTAGAGCTTGATCGTCGTGCCCTGGCCGACCTCGCTGTAGATTTTCACGTGGCCGCCCGACTGTTTGATGAATCCGTGGACCTGGCTGAGGCCGAGGCCGGTGCCCTGGCCAGCGCTCTTGGTGGTGAAGAACGGGTCGAACGCGCGGGCGATGACCTGCGGCGGCATGCCGGCGCCGGTATCGGTGACGGCGATCAGCACATATTGCCCGGCGGCGACGTCGCTGTGGGCGGCGGCGTAGCGCGCGTCGAGATCGGCGTTCGACGTCTCGATCGTCAGCCGCCCGCCCTCGGGCATGGCGTCGCGCGCGTTCACCGCCAGGTTCAAGAGCGCGTTCTCAAGCTGGCTGGGATCGACATGGGTGCGCCATAGGCCGCCCGCCAGCACGGTCTCGATATGCACGCTCTCGCTGATCGAGCGGCGCAGCAGCTCCGACATGCCGGAAATCATCTTGTTGGGGTCGACCACCGCGGGCGAAAGCGACTGCTGGCGCGCGAAGGCGAGCAGGCGAGCGGTCAGCTTGGCGGCGCGCTCGGCGCCGTCGACCGCGCCGTCGATATATTTCTGCACGTCGCTTTCGCCGCGCGCCAAGCGGCGCTGCATCAGGCGCAAGCTGCCGAGGATCACCGCCAGCATATTGTTGAAATCGTGGGCGATGCCGCCGGTGAGCTGGCCGACCGCCTCCATCTTCTGCAATTGGCGCAGGCGGTCCTCGCTCTCCTCGCGCAGCTGCATTTCGCTGAGCAGGCGGGCGTTGGTCTGGCGCAGCGCCTCGGTGCGCTCGGCGACCAGCCCTTCCAGGCTTTGATTGAGCGATTGCAGCGCCGCTTCGGCACGGTCGCGCTCGGCGGTGCGCTCGCGCAGTTCGGCGGCGCCCTCCGTCATGATCCGGTCGATCACGGCGATCTCGGCGACGTTGCTCGGCACGGAAACCACGGCTTGGCCGCGCGCCAGGGCGGCGGCGTTGCGCGCCAGCTTGCCGAGCGGGCGCGAGAAGGCGCGAGCGGCGATCCAGGCGCCGAGCACCGAAACCAGCGCGCACAGCGCGCCGATCATGAGGAGAATGAGCAGGGAGTCGGCGAGCGGACGATCGAGCGCCACGCGGGGCACCGACACGCTGACGATCCAGCCGGAGAGCTGGGCCCGCTGGTAGAAGGTGACGGTTTTCTCGCCTTCGATGTTCTCGCCGACGATCGCGCCGCTGGCGTTGTCGGCCGACAGCAGGATGTCGCGCGACGGCGTGCCGACGAAATCGTCGGGCCGGTGCGACCGCGCCAGGACGGTCCTGCGCCGGTCGACGATGGAGATCACGTACGCCTCGGGCAAGGAGGCGCGCTGGATGACATCGTCGATCTGGCGCGTCGAGACGCTGAGGCTGAGAAAATATTTGGCCGTACCGCCGCTCATGACCGGCGTGACCACGGCGAAGCTCGGCCGCTTGACCTGCAGGCCGAAGAAATAGTCCGAGACGACCGTGGAGCCGGTGGTCCGGGCTTCGATATCGGCGTCGCGCAGGGTGGTGCCAGCCGGCACGGGGGCGCCCCACGGCAGGCTGGTGTTGATCACCTGCCGGCTGTCGGCGTCGCGCAGCACGATGGTGGCGTCGCGCGCCTTCGCCACTTCGGCGGCAAAGCCGTGGAAGGTGGCGAAATCCTCCTGCTCGATGGAGGGCGCGTTGGCGAGCGCGAGAAGAGTGTATTGCAGTCCGACCAGTTCGCGATCGACCGCGACCGTGAGCTGGCTGACCGTGTCGCGCACGTCCTGCTCGATCCGCTCGCGTTCGGCGTCGGCGAAACGCAACAGGATCAGGCCGGTGAAAACCAGCAGCGGGCCGACGAGCGCGACGGCGAGCAGCAGAAGATGCGCCTGAGTGGAGAGCGGACGGCGTTTCGCCACAGGCTGTGACACGGATATCCCCCGAATGAAGCGCGGTTCGCGCCCGGCAGACGTTGCGAGCGGCTCGCAAAAAGCACCGGAAACTAGCCTAAGCGGCCCGATTTGCGGAGAGAAATTCGTTAAGCGACTTAAAAATTCCGGCGTTTGTCCGGGTCGCTCCGGAACCCATGGTTAAGGCGCTGCGGGCCGGGCCGGGCGGTCGATGGCGACGATCTCCATTGCGTCCTGCCCGTCGAGCGCGACCGCGTCGCCGACGCGCTTGCCGAGCAGCGCCTGGGCGAGCGGCGCGACGTAGGACAGGCGGCCCTGCGCGGGATCGGCCTCGTCGATGCCGACGATGCGCCAGACGCGCCGCCGGCCGTTTGCCTGCGCCAGCGTGACGGCGAGGCCGAAGCGTACGACGTCGGCGGCCTCGGCGGACGGCGCGACTTCGGCGCTGGCGCGGCGCGCCTGCCAGTAGCGCAGATCGCGCGCCGCTTCGGCGAGCGCGGCGCGGTCGGCGTTCGCGGCGGCGTCGGCCAGCATCGCGCGCAGGCGCGCGATCTCGCTTTCGATCTGCGCCAGCCCTTCGCGGGTGACGAGATTGGGGCGCGGGTCGATCGGGCGGTCGGGCAGGTCGTCGTAGACCTCCTCGCCGTCGCTCTCTTTGACGAAGGCGCGGCTCATGCCGTCACTTTAGCGCGTCCGGCGGTCGGCTGGCAGCGGAACGCGCTCGCGCGCCTCGCGTTATGTGCGGACATCGACAGGAGAGACCCATATGCCGCCGCCCCGCGTTCCGCCACGGCCGAAACCGCCGGCCACGCCCAAGAATTCGCTCAAGCGGCCGCGCAACGCCGAGAAAGGCGGGTTGGAGACACGCCCCAGCCAGCCGCTCGGCGACGCGCCGCTGCGAGAGTCTTATGGCGCGAGCAGCGGCGAGACCGCGCCGCGGGCGGCGACGCCGCGCCGTTTGGCGTCTCCCGCCGGCAAGAAATAGCCCGGCGCGCGGCATCGCCGTTGGCGGCGGCGCGCCGTTGCCGATAGAGTGCGGAACCCTTCCCAAGCCGCGAGGCATCCATGCGCACTCTGGTCATCCTCGCCATCGGCTTGGCGGTCATGCTGCTGTTCCTGGTGGTGGCCCATTTCGTCAACAAGTCGCGCGGCGCGGGCTTCGTCGACGGCGGCAAGCTGTTCATCTGGTTCTGGCTGGTCGCGACGCTGCTCAACGGCGCTTACGGCTTCTTCGCCCATGGCGTGAGCCTGCTGGTCGAGATCGCGGTGTTCGCCATACTGTTCGGCGTGCCGGCCGGCGCGGCCTGGTATTTGTCGCGCCTGATCCGCCGCCGCCACGCCCCGCCGTCCTGATCTAGCTTTCCAGCGCCGAGGTCATGGCGCGGCGCTTGTTCAGCAGCAATAGCCAGATGAGCAGGCAAATCACCGCGACGGCGGCGAAGGACCAGCGCAGGCTGAGATGCTCCGACAGCACGCCGACCAGCACCGCGCCGATCGCCGGCGTGCCGCGATAGACCAAGGCGTAGAACGACATGACGCGGCCGCGCATGTCGTCGGCGACGGTGAATTGCACGAGCGCCTGGGCGCTGGTCGAGATGCTGTTCATGGTGAAGCCGACCAGCGCGCAGAAGGCGCTGGCGACGTAGAGATCGTCGGTGGCGACGAAACCGGCCAGCGATAGCGCGAGCCCGAGGCAGCCGAGCATCATGCCGGTCGTCAGGCCGGTGATGCGGCCGCGCGCGGCGATGAAAATAGCGCTCGCCATCGCGCCGATGCCCATGCTGGAAGTGAGCCAGGCGAGACCCACCGCGCCCTCCTTGAACACGTCGCCGGCGAAGCCGGGCAGCATGTCCTGGATCGGCCGCGCGAAGGTCGACATGGCGGTGATGGCGACGAACAGCACGGCGATGCCGACATGGCCGCGGATATAGACGAGGCTGCTCGAGACGTCGCCGAGCACGCTGCGCCGTTTGGCGTCGCGTTTCGGCGGCACGAGATCGACCTGAAAGAGCCCCCAGAGAAAGATGGCGCAGCCCACGGCGTTGACCATGAAGGTGCCGCCCGCGCCGGCGAACGGGATGATCAGGCCGGCGAGCGCCGGGCCGACGAAGCGCGAGGCGTTGAACAGCGCCGAATCGGTCGCCACGGCGGTCGGATAGATGTCGCGCGGCACCAGCGAGGGCACGATGGCGTGGCGCGAGGCGGTGGCGTAGGGGTGGATGCAGCCGAGCATCAGCGACAGGACGAGCAGCAGTTCGATGCTCATCCAGCCGAGCAGGGTGAAGACGCCGAGGGCCAGCGCCTGAAGCACTTCGAGCGCGGTGGCGATGCGCTGGATGCGGAGCGGATTGCCGCGATCCACCGCGACGCCGGCGAAGGGCGCGAGCAGCAGCATGGGCGCGAGATCGGCGGCGGCGATCACGCCGAGCCAGGTCGTCGATTCGGTCAGTTCCCAGGCGAGCCAGCCCAGCCCGACGCGCTGCATCCACAGCGTGATCAGGTTCGGCGTCATGCCGCCGATGTAGTAGGCGTAATTCCGATGCGTCCAGGGGCGCAACAGTGTGGGCAGCGCCATCGGCGTCGCGATCTTTCAGGCTGGCGGTTCGTGTTGCGGAAGTTCGGTGCGGCCTGTCCGGCTCTTTCCTGTCTCCCGGCTGGCATCATACGCGAGCAGGCTTCGATGCCTATTGGAAAATATGAAACGCAATCGGCGCTGGCCCATGCTTCGTCGCGCTTTACAATGTCTCCCCATAACAAGAACGCAGGGAGACGAGCATGAGCGATTTGCGGCGCGCGCGCACCGACGTCATCGGCAGCCTGCTGCGGCCGGCCTTCTTGAAGGAGGCGCGCAAGGCGTTCGACGAGGGGCGGATGCCGGCCGAGGAGTTTCGCGCCGTGGAGGACAAGGCGGTGCGCCAGTCGGTGCGGATGCAGGAGGAAGCCGGCCTCGCCGTGCTGACCGACGGCGAGCAGCGCCGGCTCAATTTCCAGGACAGTTTCGGCGGCGCGGTCGAGGGCTTCGACGCGACGCAAGGCAGCATGAAAGCCTACGAGAAGCGCGTCGAAGGCAGCACGGGCAACCAGCGCTGGCAGATTCCCGATCTCGCCAAGGCCGGCACGGCGGTCTCGCACCGCCGCCCCGCGGTCAAGCCGCTCAGCCTCAAGCGCAACATCCCGCTCGAGGAATGGTCGTTCGTCGCCAAGGAGACGAAAACCCCGGCTAAAGTGACGCTGATCGGCCCGGACCGCATCTCGCAGCGCTTCGATTACCAGAACTCGTCCGACGTCTATCCCGACATGGACGCATTCCTCGACGACGTCGTGCGGATCGAGCGCGAGATCGTGCAGGGGCTGGTCGATGCCGGCTGCAAATACGTCCATATCGACGCGCCGGGCTTCACCGCCTATGTCGATGAGCCGAGCCTCTATGAGATGCGCCAGCGCGGCGAAGATCCGATGGAGAATTTCTCGCGCTCGTTGAAAGCCGAGGCGCGCGTCGTCTCCAGCTTTCCCGGCGTCACCTTCGGCATCCATCTGTGCCGGGGCAACCAGCACAGCATGTGGCACCGCGAGGGCAAATACGACGCCATCGCCGAGCGCTTGCTCAACGAGCTGCCGCACGACCGCATCATGCTGGAATACGACACGCCGCGCGCCGGCAGTTTCGAGCCGCTGCGCTTCCTGCCGAAAGGCAAGACGGTGGTGCTCGGCTTGGTCAGCACCAAGACGCCGGAGCTGGAGACGGTGGATGGCTTGCGCAAGCGCCTCGACGAAGCGGCCAAATACGTTCCGCTCGACCAGGTGGCGATCAGCCCGCAATGCGGCTTCGCCTCCGACATCGTCGGCAACAAGGTCACGGAGGACGACCAGCGGCGCAAGCTTGCCGTGGTCGCCGAGACGGCGCGGCTGGTGTGGGGCTGAGGCGGCTTAAGCCGGCGGCTTGAGGGTGGCGGTCGTCTCGATCTCGATCAGCTTTTCGGACGCCGAGAAGCCGATCACGCTGGCAATCTCGATCGGGCAGGCGAGGCCGGGCAGACGTTCGGCGATGGCGGCGCGCGCGGCGGCCGGATCGACGCTCTTGGCGACGAAGGCCGAGAGCGCCACGACCTGCGGCAGGGCCGCGCCCGCCTTGGCGAGCGCGCGTTCGATCTTGCCGGCGATGCGCGCGACCTGATCGGCGAAAGCCGGCGAAATATCGGTGTTGCCCGACAGAAAGACCATGCCGTCCAGCACGACGAACAGCGGCGGCGTGATCGGCGGATCGTATTCGACCACAATCTTGCGCACCGCGGCCGGCGCGCGCAGAGCGAGGATGTCGATGGCCATGTCGCTCTCCGCGGCCATGCGTTCGGCATCGAAGAAGCTGGCGCTGGCGCCGCGCGCCTCGCCGGCGAGCAGGGCGCGGCGCACGTCGCTCGCTGCCGTCCGCGCTGCCGCGTCGCGCGCCCACAGGCGGCTGCGCACGATATGGCCGGCGGCGAAGCCGGCTTTGCCGATCTCCTCCAGCGCCTTTTCGATGGCGGCCCGGCTTTGCGCGGCGAGTTCGCCGCCGCGCGCGCCAGCGACGGAAACCTGGAACAGCTCGCGGCCGGCGCACTCTCGCCACAGGCGCGCGACGGGCATCGGATCGCGGCTCATAGGTTCGGCATGGTCGCGACCGGCGTGCGGATCGGGCCGGTCAGTTCAGATTGCGGCAGCTTGCGCACGGCGGGCTCATCGAAAACGTCGCCCATGTCGGAGGCGACGCCGTTCTTGTCGATCTCCATCAGCCATTTGTGGTGCACGCGCGGATCCTGCTCCTCGTAGTCGATCTGGCGGCCGCCCTGGCTGACGGAGGTCTGCGCCGCGCCTTCCGCGCCGCGCCGGCGCAGCGCGATGAAGGGGTAGCGCCGGCTGCCCAGGCTGCAGGCGAGATAGCGCGCCGGCTCAGGGCAGGTGTTGAAATGCTGGTGGAACATCCAGAACGGCGGCACGTACATGATGCCGTGCCGCCAGGGGATTTCCTTGAACTCCGAATCGCCTTCGTACCACAGCAGCGAATAGCCTTCGCCGGTGACGGCGTGGACATGGGTGCCGGCGGCGTGGCGGTGCGCCTTCTTGTAGCGCCCCGTCGGGATTTCCGACGTGTGGGCGTGCATCGTGCCTTCGGCGAGGATGAAGGCGATGTTGCGCGAGCCTTTGCCGCGCGCCTCCAAATCCTGCAGCTTGAAGTTGGTCAGGTCGGGCACGAAGTTGGTTTCCCACATGTGCGAGCCGGGCTTGACCGGAATGAAATTGCCTTCGCCGTCGAAATGCTTCGAATCGCCGGTGCGCTCGTCGAACGTGAAGTCGTTTTCGAAGACGAAGCGCAGGTTGTGGTAGAGATTGATCGTCAGCGGCGCGTCGTTGGTGCAGGAGACGCGCGCCGCCTCGCGGCCCGAGCCGTTGAAGATCTGGTACTGGCAGTTGAGCGGGATGGCGAAGACCGATTTCGGCCCCCATTCGAAAGTGCGCTTCTCGCCACTCGGCATCCAGACGGTCGTCGAGCCGTGGCCCGACAGCGCGTAGAAGAACGCCTCGTAGAGATGCTTGATCGGCCGCGTCTTGCCGCCGGCCGGCACTTCCAGCACGTAGGACGACATGAAATCGCCGCGCCCGAGCGCGTGCGAGAAGCAGCCGCGCGCGCCGTAGCGGTCCCACGGCGCGGTTTCCAGCGCCAAGAGATCGAAGCCGAAATCCTCGTGGATCGGGATGCCTTCGCCCTTGGCCCAGTCGAGATAGGGATCGACGAGGAATTTCTTGTCGGCGGCGAGCTGCTGGATGTCGCCGTCCTGGACGGTCTCGCTCATGAGGGCTCCCTAAAAATGATTGGCGGCGCGCGATCCGCGCTCTTTATGAAAAAGGCTCAGACTTGGACGGAGACCTCGCAACCGGGAGCGAAAATCTCCTCCGGCTTGGCGTGGCGCGCGGCGATGCCCTGCTCGAAGCAATATTGCAGGAACATCTCCAGCGTCGGCCGGTTGGCTTCGATGCCGTAGGGGTAGAAATCGCCGCCGAACATGTCGCGCATCTTCTCGGCATGGTCCGTCGCCCAGGGCAGCGGATAGACCGAGATGCTGTTGTCCAAGAGGCGCTCGAGGCTGTTGTTCTTCGATGCCTCGAAGGCGGTGTAGAGATTGCGCGCGACCCACGGATGGCGGGCCAGAACGCTCTTCTTCACCGCGATGCCGTGCATGATCGGATAGACGCCGGTGGCTTTGTAATACTCCTCCTCGACGCCGCGATAGTCGGGGAACAGGCGGACGACGTCCGGGTGCTTGCGGACGAAGGGCCGCGGCGGGCGGGCGATCATCACGCAATCGAGCTCGCCGGTCTCGATCATGTCGCTCAGCGTCTTGTCCATGACGCGCGTCAGGCGCAGGCCGGCGGGCAGATGGAGATCGACCTTCTCGATGCGGCCCTTGTCGTGGGTGCCGGCCTGATACCAGTCGATCTCGGTCAGCGGGATGCCGACTTCGTGCTGGAGCCAGCCGCGGGTGTAGACCGCCGCGGTTTGGGCCCATTCCGGCACGCCGATCTTCTTGCCGCGCAGGTCCTTGGCGCTTTTGATGCCGGCTTTGCGGTTCACGTAGAAGGACGAGAAGCGGAACATGCGCGACATGAACACGGGGATGCCGGTGATGTCGCTGTCGGGCTGCGTCGCCTGGGCGACGAATTTGGCGAAGGACAGCTCCGAGACGTCCCACTCGCGATGGAAAGTGAAGCGCGAGAAGATCTCGTGGATGTCCATCGTCAGCCAGGTGGCGTCGATGCCTTCGGCCTGGACCGTCCCCAGTCGGATGTCGCGCACATGGTCGTAATCCGATGTGGCGACGGTCAGGCTGACTTTCTTGTTCATGTTCCGCTCTCGTGATGTCCGCTTATTCGCCGCAGGTCTTGGGGTCTTTGGCGATTTCCTTGCAATTGAAGATCGCGCCCTTGGTCTGCGCCGCCTTGGCCAGCTCGATCACTTCCGGCGGCGTGGCGGCCAGCTCCTCCATGGCCTTCTGCAGCTCGACGCCCGAGACGGGGTCGATCTCCAGGTTCATCTTCGCGGCCTCGGCGAGATAGGTCTTGTCCTTCATCGTGGCGTCGAAGGCGGCGCGCAGCGCGGCGACGCGGTCGGCGGGCACGCCCGGCGGGGCCACCAGGGGCCGGCCGACGAGGACGGTCGAGGAGAACAGGGCGTAGATCTGCCTCTCGGCCGGCGTCGTCGCCAACTCGGTGAGCAGCGGCACGTTCGGCAGGTCCGGATGGCGGCGCAAACCGACCTGCAGCAGGATGTTGATCTTCTTCTCGGCGAGCCAATGGGGCTTGCTGGTCTGCCACCAGGACCACAGGGCGCCGCCGCGGCCGTTGACCTCGCCGCGCTCCATGGCGAGGTCGATCTCGGCGCCGGGATAGCTCGAGACGATCTTGAACTTCATGCCGGCGATGCTGTTGAGGATGCGCGGATAGAGCGTCGAGGGCGATGCCGGTCCGCCGGTGCCGATGATCAGCTCCTTCTCCTTCACCTGCTGGATGTCGGTGATGCCGGTGGTGTGCCAGGAGACCACGGTGAGGGTGTTGAGCACCGGGTTGCCGAGCCACTGGAACTGGCGGATGTCGTATTTGACCTTGGCCGGCTCGAGCACCTGCAGCAGCGGCGTGGCCTCGCCGATGGCGCCGATCGTGGTGCCGTCCTTCGGCGCGACGTTGAACACGTGGTTGGTGCCGACGACATGGCCGCCGCCGGTCATCACCTGGGCGACCGTCTCGGGATTGCCGGGCAAGTGCGTGGCCATGTGCTTGACCAGCAAGCGCGAGCCGAGGTCGTAGATCGAGCCGACGCTGCCGGTGCTGATGACGGTCAGGGTCTTGCCCTTGTAGAAGTCGGCGACGGAGCCTTGCGCGGCGGCGGTCGAGGCGAGCCCTAGGATTCCGGTGGCAAAGCTGCCGGCGGCCAGGCCGGACGCGGCGAACAGGCGGATGATGGCGCGAGTCATGTGGTGATCCCCCAAGCATTGAGCGGCCCTGGCCATGGCGCGCGGCGCGAAGGTCGCCGAGCGCGACGGCCGTCCGCCGCCCTGGATGAAGCCCTTGGGCGGCTGCGCGGGTCGCGGGATGAAAGCCTCCGAGAACGGCTTGAACGGCCGCTTTTTGTCGATGGCGCCTAGGTTAATCCATCGCGCGGCGAAGCGCGAGATGCGTTCGAAAAGAATCGCAGGGCGCGAAAAGCGGCATTTGACGGGCGATTCCGGCATCGCAGCTTGCGCGGAAATTTCGCGAAGGATGGGGATAAGTGCCGAAAACCCTTACGCCACGCTTGTTTTCCCTTTTCGTCTGTGATTCTCTGCGGCTCTCTATTCCTCCCTTTGGAGATAAATCCATGGCGACTACCCCGAAGACTGCCACCGTGAAGGTGCCGACCGTTTCCCTCAAGCAGCTCGCCGCCGAACTGGCGGAAGCTCATGAGCTGACCAAGAAGGACTCCCAGGCGATCCTCGACAACTTTGTCGTCATGGTCACCAAGCACCTCAAGAAGGGCAACCGCCTGCGCTTGAACGGCCTGGGCATCCTGCAGGTCCGCAAGCGCGCCGCGCGCATGGGCCGCAACCCGGCCACCGGCGAAGCGATCAAGATCAAGGCGAGCAAGAAGGTCGCCTTCCGCCCGGCCAAAGAGCTGAAGGAAGCCGTCTAAGGCTTTCTGCGGGACATCGGCGCGCCGCGGCCTCGCCGCCGGCGCGCCGGCCTCCCGGCGCGTCACCGTTCGCGCGTCGCCGCTGTCAGCAGCGGCCGGCTTCGGGCGCTTTTCCGCCCAGGCCCTTGCGGCTCTCGCCGCGTCTCTTTCGATAGTCCGCCATCACGGCTTCTGCCGGCAGGTCTTGTGCCGGCAGGTCTTGCCGCGCCGCGAAATTGCGCGCCGCGCAGGCGCGGATTTTCGCCCGCAGGGCTGCGGCCGCGCCGGAAAAGGCCGGGCTCGCCGCGGACGGCGGCGGCGGAGCGAGGCGACGAAATTTCATAGCGGCATCCTTTCGCGAAGCGGCGGCGTATAAGGCTCATGATCCGCGCGGGCGGCGGCCGGCCTACGAGCCGGCCCCCTACGAGCCGGCCCATGGCGGGCCAACGCCGGCCGCCCCGCAACGTTCCGGCCGATTTGGCCCATTTTGGCGAGGAGCCCGTCCATGGCCGCCTATGTCCTGCATTACGTCTTGCTGCTTGTGCTGCTGCTCGGACTCGACGCGGTCTGGCTCGGGACCATGGTGAGCCGGCTTTATAAGCCGGAATTGGGGCCGCTCCTAATGGATGGATTCAAGCCGCTGCCCGCCGGCCTGTTCTACCTCATTTACGCCGCCGGCGTGCTCGCCCTGGCGCTCGTTCCGGCGCTCAAGTCGGGCCAATGGACGGAGGCCCTGTGGCGCGGCGCGCTGCTCGGCTTTTGCGCCTACACCACTTACAACCTGACCAATTACGCCACCTTGCGCGGCTGGTCCTTGTCGGTCACGGCGGCCGACATGGTGTGGGGCGCCGTCCTCACCGGGGCGGCGGCGACCCTGGCCTTCTTCATCGGCGCGCGCCTGTCGCGGCTGTTCGGCCTCTAGGCTTCTAGATCGCGGCCAAGAAAAAGGCCGGCAGCGGATGCTGCCGGCCTTTTCGCGTCTCGCGGCGCGGCTTTAGAAGATGAAGCCGAGACCGATGGTGTGGGCGAAGGCGCCGTCGTCGAAGTTGTTGCGGGCGCTATCGCCGTCGTTGAAGAAGAACTGATACTCCGTCTGCACCAGGATGAAGGTCGTGTCGTTGACGTAGTATTTCAGGCCGGCTTCCGGGCCGCCGAAACCGGTGTCGGGCACGCCGTCGCCGTAGATCAGGCCGAGGCTGACGCCGACGAAGGGCTTCAGCTTGCCGGTGGTGTTGAAGTGATAGTCGGCGAACAGGCGGGTGGTGCCGTTCCAGTTATCGTCGGCGTTGTCGGCGCCGGCCCAGTTGATGCTCTGGCGCACGCCGCCCGCGAAGGCCGGCGAGAAATAGTAGCCATAGCTGCCGCTGATGCCGAAGTTGCCGGAATCGAAATCGTTATTGTTGCCGCCGGTGCCCGACAGGGTGATTTCCTGGCTGCCTTCGCGCGGGCCGACAAGCTCGCTGGCCGTTTGGGCGTGCGCGACGAATGGCGCGAGCGCCAGGAAAGCGGTAGCGATGAAAAGGCGTTTCATGGTGGGGGAGTCCTCTCGCAAAAATCCCTGTGCACGGGAGTAAAAAGCCCAGGCGCGACGTTCCCGAGCGAACGGGAAAGGAACGAGAGGTTCTGCCGTCTGTTCCTCGTCGCTTGACGCATCGAAGAACGGTGTGACATGCACGCTACAAATAATCCGAAAGTTCCCGGAGAATAGGAATATGAGCGAAGATATCGACGACGACGCCTTTCGCTGGCGGCCTATGACTCGCGATGACCTCGCCGACGTGGCGCGCATCGCCGCGCTCGTCCATCCAGACTATCCGGAAAAAGACGCCGTGTTCGCCGAGCGGCTTGAGTTGCACCCGGCGGGGAACCTGCTGCTGCTCGATCCGGCAGGAAAGGCTGCGGGCTATGTCGTCAGCCATCCCTGGTCCTTCGCCGCCGCGCCCGCGCTCGACAGCTTGCTCGGCGCGCTGCCGGCGCGCGGCGACAATTATTATATCCACGACATCGCCCTGTTGCCCGCGGCGCGTGGCCGCGGCGCGGCGCGCAAAGCGGTCGAGCGGCTGGCCGCACTTGCCAAGTTGCAAGGCTGCGCCCGCGTCTCTCTCGTGGCGATCGCCGGCACGCAGGCGTTCTGGGAACGACAGGGGTTCGCCGTCATCGCGCGCGCCGACCTCGACGAGATCCTCAAAAGCTACGACGCGTCGGCGCGCTACATGTCGCGCGCGGTCTAGGGCGAGGTCATTCCGTCATTTCGTCGGCGGCACGGGCGGCGGAGCCGCCGGCTTGGTCGGAACCGAGATGGGCATGTTGCGTTCGGCGGCGCGGTCGCGCACCTCGGCGATCAAGCCGCCGCAATCGCTGTCTTCGCCGAGGCCGAGCTCGATGGTCGGGATGATGGCGGCAAGCGGAGTCAGGAAGATGCCGAGCAGCACCGCCGCCGTGGTGCGGCCGGCGATGTTGGCGGCTTCCGGCTGGATGCCGGGATCGCGCATCGGCCCGTCGACGATGATGGGGCCGCGCGCGGTGAGGATGCTCATGTCTTTGGGCGCCGGCACGATCCGCAGGTCGAGCGTCTCGTCGCGCAGGTTGATCCCGCCGGTCACGTTGATGTTGGTGTCGCTGGTGTCGAGCAGCAACGTCTCGGGCGTCAAGATGCCCTTCTGCAGCTTCATATCGGCGACCAGACAGCGCAGCTCGGCCTGGAGGTCCTGGCCGCCGAAGACGAAGCCGAGCGCTTCCGTCGCGTCGAGGCCGACCAATTCGAGCAGCAGCTTGCTGAAGGTGCCGCCTTCCATGAACAGCTGCAGCTCGCCATCGCCGCGCCCAAGCATTTCCGAGATCGAGCGGCCGGTGGTCTGGATGCGAGTGTTGCCGGCGATGCGGCCGACGCCCTGGAACAGTTCGGTCTCTTGCATGATGCGCTTGAGATCGACGTCCTTGAATTCGGCGACGAAATCGGTGGCCGGCGACGTCTGGCGGCCGTCGAGCTTGACCTGCATCTCGATGGCGCCGTCGCCGATGCCGAAGGCCAGCGGCTGCAGGGTGAGATAGCCGTCGTCGATCTTGAGGAAGGCGGTGAGGCGGTCGAGCGGCGTGTAGTCCGATTCGATCCGCTTGCCGCGATAGACGACATCGACGTCGAATTCGCGCAGCTTGTCGAGCGCGATCGGCTCGGTCGGCAGCAGCCGCCCGCTAGCCTCGGCCTGCCGCTCCAGCTCGCGACGCTCCGGCGTCAGGCTCTTGGGGTCGTCCTCCTTGCCGGGCGGCGCGCCGATGAAGCCGGCGAGGTCGGCCAGCACCACCTTGTCGGAGGTTAGATAGCCGCTCATCTTCGGCCGCGCGCCTGCCAGGTTCACGGCGAAATCGCCCGCCAGGTCGCTGTTGCCGACGGTGCCGGCGAACGCCTTGAAGACGACGACCTTGCCGGCGAAATCGAGGCCGCCCTTGAGGGTGAAGGGCGGCGTAACCGGAATCGGCAGGCCGATCAGCGGATAGAGATCGCTCATGCTCTCGCCGGCGATGTCGAGCTGCAAGTTCGCGCCCTTGAAATCGAGCGGCTGCTCGATAGTGCCGTGGATCTTGCCGCGCGTCGGGCCGATGGCGATGTCGATATCGACGGGATAGGACACGCCCGGATCGCGGAACATCAGCAGCGCGCCGCCTTGGAAATTCAGCTTGGCCGGCTCGCCGTTGTAACGGCCTTCGCCGACGGCGCGCACCAGCGCCTTCTTGTCGCCCTGTTGGTCGGTCTGCGCCTTGATCCGCAGATCGGTCTTTTTCGGCGCGTCGATATAGCGGAAGTCGGCCTCGTCGATGGTGAGATGGCCGAGCTCGATGTTCAGCCCGCCGTCGCCGTTGTCGTCCTTGCCGAGATCGAAGGCGTAGTTGTTCTTGCCGGCGGGATCGGTCTCGAAACGGCCCTTGGGGCGCAGCACGGCGATCTCGGGGATGACGATGCGGCCGACCAGCAGCGGGAAGGTCTCGATCTGCACGGCGACGCGCTCGACGGTCGCCAGATCCCCGCCCTGGAAGCCTTCGGCGTTGGCGACCTTGATGTCGTGCATCTCGATCCAGCTGGCGCGGCCCAGGCTGACGTCGAAGCTGGCCATCGTCACCGGCCGGCCTAGGGCGTCCGAGGCTTGGCGCTCGACGAACGGCTTGAGCCGGTTCCAGTCGAAGAAAGCGATCAGCAGGGCGAGGCCGACGATCAGCAACGCGAACGCGCCGGCGAGAATGCGCGGCAGCGTCCAATGGGGCCGCCAGGCGCGGCGCGCGGGGGATTGCGGGGTCATGCCGGAATCAACGTCTTGGACGAACGGCTGTTCCGCCCCCGTAGCGAGGCGAGGCGGAGACAAGAACGCCGCCGGATCGGCTCCCTGGCAGGGGCGATCCGGCGGCGCTTGAGCCTCAATTACCGCATCGTCAGATGCAGTAGCACTTCAGCGGTTCGAAGCCGTTGAAGGCGACCGAGGCGTAGGTCGTCGTGTAGGCGCCGGTCGAGCGGATTTCGAGCTTGTCGCCGATCTCCAGGTTCTCGGGCAGGCGGTAGTCGGCCTTCTCGTAGAGGATGTCGGCCGAATCGCAGGTCGGGCCGGCCAGCACCACGGGCGCGACCGCGCCGTCGCGGGTCGACACGATCGGGTACTGGATCGCCTCGTCCATCGTCTCGGCGAGGCCGCCGAACTTGCCGATGTCGAGATAGACCCAGCGCTTGGTGTCGCTCTCGGCCTTCTTCGAGATCAGGACGACCTCGGTCTGGATCACGCCGGCGCTGCCGACCATCTGGCGGCCGGGCTCGACGATGATGTCGGGGATCCGGTTGCCGAAGTGGCGGCTGAGCGATTCGTCGATGGCGGAGCCGTAGCTCGACATGCCCGGCACCATCTTGCGATAGCGCGTCGGGAAGCCGCCGCCCATGTTCAGCATGGAGAGCTGAACGCCGGCCTGCTCGCACTCGCGGAACAGCCAGGCGGCCTGGGCCACCGCGGCGTCCCACTGGTTCGGATCGCGCTGCTGCGAGCCGACGTGGAACGACACGCCGTAGGGCACGACGTCGCGCTTGGCGGCTTCGATCAGGAGCTTGCGCGCCATCTCGACGTCGCAGCCGAACTTGCGCGACAGCGGCCAGTCGGCGTTGGCGCCGGAGGTCAGGATGCGGCAGAACACGCGGCTGCCGGGGGCGGCGTCGGCGATCTTGCCGAGCTCGGCGTCCGAGTCGAAGGCGTAGAGGCGCACGCCGCGTTCGTAGGCGGCGGCGATGTCCGTCTTCTTCTTGATCGTGTTGCCGAACGAGATGCGGTCGGCCGAGGCGCCGGTGGCCAGGACCATGTCGATCTCGTTGACGCTCGCCGTGTCGAAGGACGAGCCGGCCTTGGCCAGAAGCTTGAGCACTTCCGGAGCCGGGTTCGCCTTCACGGCGTAAAAGATGCTGGCGCGCGGCACGGCGCGGCGCAGCTTGCGGTAGTTATCCGCAACCACGTCGAGGTCGAGCACCAGGCAGGGGGTGGCCGGTCGTCGCTCGGCGAGAAAACGGTCGATCTTCTTGGTCATTGTCGGGGGATGCTCCTAATTCGTTTCCGGGGCGCTTCTCAGGCGACGCGGAAATTCTTGAATTGCCAGGGATCGGAGGGATCGAGCTCCTCCGGGAACAGCTGCGTGCGGCCCTCGAGCGGGGTCCAGTCGGAATATTCGCCGACCACCTCGCCGAGATAGGGACGGGCGATCTCCATGACCCGCTTGTGGTCGATCTGGTCGGCTTCGACCACGCCGGACCGCGGGTTTTCGATGGCCCAAATCATGCCGCCCAGCACCGCGACGGTGACTTGCAGGCTGGTGGCGTTGTTGTGCGGCACAAGCTCGCGCGCTTCGTCGATCGACAGGCGCGAGCCGAACCAATAGGCGCCCTTGGCATGCCCCATCAGGAGCACGCCCAGCTCGTCGGTGCCCTGCGCGATTTCCGCCATCATCAGGCGCTTGTTCGACTGCAGGGCCCAGTTCTTGCCGGCCAGCTCGTGCAGCGACAGCACGGCGTCGTCGCACGGGTGGTAGGCGTAATGCACGGTCGGGCGGTAGTGCACGGTGCCGCCCTCGACCAGCGAATAGTAGTCGGCGATCGAGATCGCCTCGCTGTGGGTCACCAGGAAGCCGTGGAAGGGGCCTTCCAGCGGGGTCCAGGTGCGCACGCGGGTCGCCGCGCCGGGGCGGTTGAGGTAGATCGCCGCGCCGTTGCCGAACTCGTGGTGGCTCCCGTCTTGCGGGAAATGCTTCTCGTGGCTGCCCCAGCCGAGCTCGGCCGGCTGCTGGCCCTCGCCGACGAAGCCGTCGATCGACCAGGTGTTGACGAACTCGCCCTGCGCCTTGGGCTGCTCGGCGACCTGGGTGTCGCGCTCGGCGATATGGATGACCTTCACGCCGAGATCGCGCGCCAGCAGGGCCCAGCCGATGCGGTCATGCGGCGGACGCACCTTGTGGCCGGTGTCCTTGGCGATCTGCAGCAGGGCTTCCTTGACGAAATGCGAGACCAGGCCCGGGTTCGCCCCGTGGGTCAGCACGGCGGTGGGGCCGCCGGCGAAGCGCGGCGCCAGGGCGAGCGCGGTCTCGCGCAGAGCGTAGTTGGAACGCTGCGACGGGGTCAGGCTCGGATCGGTGTAATGGCCGGCCCAGGGCTCGATGCAGGTGTCGAGGTAAAGCGCGCCCTTTTCGTGGGCGAACTCGACCAGCGCCACCGAGGAGACGTCGACGGACAGGTTAAGCAGGAAATCGCCGGCCGACAGCAGCGGGCGCAGGACCTGGCGGTAATTATCGCGGGTCAGGGGCTCGACCATGAAGCGCACGCCGAACTCCGCCGCGACCTCGCGGCCGCGTTCCTCCGCCGTCACGATCACGACGTTCTCGCGCGGCATGGCGATGTGGCGCAGGATCAGCGGCAGGACGCCCTGGCCGATCGAGCCGAAGCCGACGATCACCAAGCGGCCGCCGAACGCGACATGCTTCTTGTTCTGGTCCATCAAACTGCACTCCTCTCCGAGGATGAGGTGGCGAGGCATCGGCCCCGGGCCACCGGACCCTGGATGTGCGTTCCCGTTGTCCCGGAGGCTGAGCCGGGGTTAAGGCGAGAACGCGGCGATTATCGATAAGAAAACGCACGACCACGGCTGACGGGTGTCAGCCGTTAAGCCGGGTTTACCGCTCGTTTCGCGGATAGGGCGCAGGAGCGTGCCCGTTCATGTATCCACCTCCCTTAAGGTGTCGGTCATCCTCGACCGACAAGGTGCCGGCCTTCTGACCGACGCTGCCGATCCACTTGGATGACCGGCTCCGAAAAGGACGCGTACACGTCGTTGCTTGACCTATCTAAGAGGCCGGGGGCACGTGCGATTGGCGTCTGAAAACGCTAATTAAGCCAACTGGCCCCCGATGCAAGGGGAAATGTTCCTGGGGCCGAAGTTTTTTGGGGACAGCGCCCGCGCTGTTGCGAGTCGAACACGGTTCTTGTCACACAGGGCGTCGCGCGCCCGCCGCTCTTTACGCTTCCTTCATCTTCGGAGCTCTCGCCATGCCGTCACAGCCGCTGCCGACTCTCTCCGCCGCCTCTGCCGCCGCGCTGGTCTTCGCCGCGCTCGCCGGCGCGAGCGGCGTCGCTCTCGCCGCCTGGGCCGCGCATGGCGCGGTCGAGCCGGCCAAAAGCTGGCTGACGACGGCCTCGACCGTTCAGTTGCTCCACGCCGCCGCGATGGTGGCGTCGCTGGCGCTGCAGGGGCGTCTCGCCGGCTGGGCGCGCCGGCTGGCGGGCGGCGCGCTCGCCGCCTTCGCCATCGGCATCCTGCTGTTCTGCGGCGCGCTGACCGCTCTGGCCTTCGGCTTGCGCCTCGGCGGGCTCGCGCCCGTGGGCGGCTTGGCCCTGATTGGCGGCTGGCTGGCGCTCGCCGCCGCCGGGCTGGCGGTCCTGACCGCCCGCCGGACCTGAGCCCGGCATAAAAAGGAGCATCCCGGGCCAAAGGCTGGAACGCCCGAGAACTCAGTCAAAAAAGGGCGTCCCGGCCAAAGGGCGGAACGCCCGAGAACTCAGTCAAAAAAGGGGCGTCCCGGCCAAAGGCCGGAACGCCCCGAGTCAAGGGGTCCGCTTACGCAGACAAGACCCGGGGGCGGACCAAACGCTACGGGCGGTCCGCCCCCGGGAGCCGACGCTCAACCGCACCGCCGTTAGACGGTGGGGATGACCTTGAGCGCCGGGATCAGTTGGCCGATCACGCTTTGCGGCCACGGGATCGACATGAACTGGTCGAACCCGACATAGATGAACAGCACCATGCAGACGGCGTAGGGCAGCGTCAGGCTCCAGCGCTCCCTTGCTTCGAAACGCATGAAGAAGATGACGAAGGCGAAGACTGTCGGCAGCATGCCGAACACGGCGAACGAGGCCATGAAGCCCAGCATGTAGCTGAAGAACAGCAGGCCGCGCCGTGCGATCACCGTTTTGGGCAGGTGGTCGGTATCGGAGGACAGGTCCATATGGATCTTTTCGTCCGAATGCTCCTCGATGTCGTGCAGCGCCCCTTCTTTCAGCCCTTCGGCCCTGGGGGCCTTGGGCACGCGGCACATGTCGTTGAACAGGCTCAGGCCGACCATGGAGAGGCCGAGCACCCCGACGATCATCGGCACGATCTTGGCGTCGAAGTTCCACGCGGTCGCCTGCCAGACCATGGCGGCGAGCAGGCAGAAGAAGAAGATCGTGAACAACTGGGTCCAGCGGAAGGTCGGGGCCCGGAAGTTGGTCAGCATCCGCTTGACGCCGCCTTGGGCTTTCACGTCCTGCAGGAAGGGCCGCACCAGTCCGATGATCGCCATGAGGAACAGCAACGCGACCACCGGGCGCTTGAACCATTCGATGCCGTAACGCTCGACCGAGATGAACATGTAGCGTTCGATGATGTCGCCGAGCACGACGCCGAGGATCAACGGCGGGCGCGGCCACTTGAACTGCTTCATGATCCAGCCGAACAGGCCGAAGAACAGCAGCAGGTAGAGATCGCCCCATTGGCGCGAGGCTTCGAAGGCGCCGATGTAGATGATGCCGAGCACGGCGGGCAGAATCAGCGTGTAGCGCAGCGTCGCCAGCTTGGCGAATTGCGGGCTGAAGGCGTAGCACATGCCGGCGCCGAGGATGTTCGCCAGCGCCACCGACCAGACCATCGAATAGGTCACGTCGAGGTTCTTGCCGAGCATGTCGGGGCCGGGGACGAGACCCTGGATCAGAAACGCGCCGAGCAGGATGGCCATGCCGGCCGAGCCCGGCACGCCGAAGGCGACGGTGGGCACCAGCGCCCCGCCTTCTTTGGCGTTGTTCGACGATTCGGAGGCGATGACGCCGCGCACGTCGCCCTTGCCGAAGGTTTTTTTGGCGTCCTTCTCGGTTTTGAGCGCGTGGCCGTAAGCCAGCCAATCGACCACCGAGGCGCTGATGCCCGGGATCGACCCGATGCCGCCGCCGATCCACGAGCAGCGCAGGATCAGCCACCAATGCTCGAAACAGTCCTTCACGCCCTGCCACTGGCCCTTGTAGACCTCGCGGCCGACCGGGACGCCTTCGGCGATGGCGGTGCGGGTGATCAGCAGGTCGCACAGTTCGGGCAGGGCGAACAGGCCGAGGATCATCGGCGTCAGCGGCATGCCGTCCCACAGATAGAGACTGTCGAGCGTCCAGCGCAGGGTGCCGGTTTGCGGGTCGGAGCCGATCATGGCGAGCATGACGCCGAAACAGGCGGCGGCGACGCCGCGCAACGGCGTGTTGCCCGACAGCACGGCGACCATCGAGATGCCGAACACGGCGAAGCCGAGCAGCTCGGGCGAGCCGATATAGAGCATCAGCGGCCGCAGGATCGGGATGGTGATGCCCATCAGCACCGCGCCGAACAGGCCGCCGAGCAGCGACGACATGTAGGCCGCCGACAGGGCGCGGCCGGCCTCGCCGCGCTTGGCCATCGGGAAGCCGTCGAGCACAGTGGCGGCGGAGGCGGCGCCTCCGGGCACGCCGAACAGGATGGCGGGGATGGGATCGCCGGTGGCCGTGGTCGCGCCGAGGCCGAGCAGGAAGGCGAAGGCGGTGTAGGGATCCATGTCGAAGGTGAAGGGCAGCAGCATCGCTGTGCCGGCGAGCCCGCCGATGCCCGGAATGATGCCGAGCACCAGCCCGAGCACGCAGCCTGTCGCCAGGAACATCAGGCGCGTCGGGTCCATGAGGATGAGGAAGGCCTTGCCGGCCATCGAGGCCATAAAGGCGGCTTCCGCCGTGAAACTTTCCATGTTCGCTAAGTCCGTTGTCCGTGATGTGAGGTCATCGCGAACGGACAGGGCGAGAGCGGATCGCCGGCGGGGCTGCGCTAACGCGCGCTATGGGAGAAACGGGTTCGAGACCCTGCCGACGACGTCATCCGCCTTCGCCTTCATCCATTCGGCCGCTGCCGCCCTCTATTCACGAGGCGGTCGCGGGCGGAGAAGGCCTAGGCGGACGGGGGGCCGGTCTGATGGCGGGTGGAGCGGGGCGCGGCGGCGAGCCCGCCGCGCGGTTCGGCGTGCGCGTCGCGCGCTTCGCCGCAGGGGCCGAGCGCCGGAGCGGCTGCGGCGAGCACGGCTTTGTCGTCGTCCGCGCCGGTGTCGGCGAGGCGGCGATTGCCGGAATCTTCGATGATGGAGGCGTAGGCTTCGTCGAGCGCCGCCTGGATCGGCGCGGCGGGCTCGCTGTCGCTGTTGGCGATCCCGGGGCCCGCGCCGTTGAAGCTCGCGGCCATGACGGGGCTCGCGCCGGCGATTACCGCCAGCGCGACCAGCCAAGCCATCAAGCGACGAGAGAACACGGGCGTCATCCCAGCTTCGTCATCCAAGCTTTGGACCGCGCCACGGCGCGATCGACGAATAGCACTTTCAGCATAGATCGGGCCCTATGGCCCAACAAGCCGTTTCCCGACCGGTCCATCGCTCCGGGACGGAAGCGGGGGATTTTGCGCATTCGGCGGCAAATGACAAGCGAATTGGCGCTCGGGGCTCCTCGCGCGATCACGCGGCGCGCGGCGGAACCATGCGGCGATTGCGAAACGTCCATCGCCCATGTAAGGAGAATCAACGATCTGCCGTCACCCACGGCTCACATTCAGGTACCTGCCAACATGGCGAAGCGAAAGCGTTACGACTGCTCCAAATGCCCCGGGCAATGCTGCTCCTATGCCCGCATCATCGTCACCGATTTCGACATCCGCCGTCTCGGCAAGTATTTCGGCATCAGCGAGGCCGAAGCGCGCGAGAAGCACACCAAGGCGGGCTACGAGCCGGGCGAGCGCATCCTGCGCCATCATGCCGACGAGCATTTCGGCACGATCTGCAAATTCTTCGACCGCGAGCTGCGGCGTTGCACGATCTATGAAGGCCGCCCGCGGGTCTGCCGCGAATTTCCCGGCGAAGGCCGCTGCGGCTATTACGACTTCCTGACCTTCGAGCGCGAAGCCCAGGACGATCCCGACTGGATCTCGACGACCGGCAATTGGTAAGCGCTTCGCGCTGACCGAAGCGGCGCGACGTAAGCCGCGCCGCGCGGGACCATACACCGGGCCGGCGGCGCGTTCCGAACTTGCTGGCTATTTCTTGCCGGCGGCTTTGCGTTTGCGCGTCGCCGCAGCTTTTTTCGCTGCGGCCGACTTCTTGGCCGGCGAGCGTTTGGCGGCAGCCGCGCCGCCTTTGCGCCCGCCCTTCTTGGACGGGCTGTTGTCGTCCGGCTTGCCGCGCCCGCCGCCGCTCTTGTTGCCGCCGCCGCTTTCCTTGTTCACGGTGGCCCAGGCGCGGCGTTCGGCTTCATCCTTGCCGACGCCGCGCTTTTCGTAGCCTTCCTCGATATGCTCGGCTTTGCGCTTCTGCTTGGTCGAATATTTCGCTTTGCTTCCGCGCGGCATGTCGCTGCCTAGATGCGGCCCGTCGCGAGCAGCACGATCAGGATGATGAGCAGGACGAACGTCAGGCCGCTCGGGCCATAGCCCCAACTGCGGCTGTGACCCCAGGTCGGCAGCGCGCCGATCAGAATCAGGATCAGGATGATCAACAGGATCGTGCTCAGCATGGTCGTCCCCTTGTAATTGGGCTTGATTGTTCGTTGTCGATGAACCGCCAACGTCGCGGCTGCGGACATCGTTCCCAATTCCCTCCGATGGCCGGGCTTCTTCCCTCCCGGTTCCGCAAGAGAAGGCGCGCCGGAACAGGAACATGCCGCCCAGGTTCCTCGTTATCGAGGCAGCGACGTTTTCATCATGTGAAGGAGCGAGCGATGAATTGGGATCAAATCAAGGGCGACTGGAAGCAAGCCAAGGGCAAGGTCAAGCAGCAGTGGGGCAAGCTCACCGACGACGACTTGACCTACGCCGACGGCAAGCGCGACGAGCTGGTCGGCAAGATTCAGGAGCGCTATGGCATCGCCAAAGACGAGGCTGATAAGCAGGTGAAGGACTGGGAGCGCAGCTACCACTAAGTCCGCCGCGTTTCGACAGCCGCAAAACGGGCCGCGCCGCGACATCGGCGCGGCCCTTTTCGCGCGCGTCAGACCGTTTCGGTATCGCTGGCCATTGTCCTGCGCGCCCGTGCGCCTCGCGCGACAGTGGGTGCCGTCTTGCGATCTTGCGCCGCCCCGACCGCTCTGATAGCCCATGAGCGGCATTAAGAGGGAACCGGCGCGATGGCGATGACGACGGGCATGATGGGGCGCGAGACGCAGGTGGTGGGGCTGATCAGCTTCGCCCATCTGCTCAGCCATCTTTACATGCTGGTCTTGCCGCCGCTGTTTCCCGTGATCCGCGCCGACCTGGGCTTCGATTACGCCGCGCTCGGCATCGCCACTGCGGTCTTCGCCGCCTTCACCGGCGCGCTGCAGACGCCGATGGGCTTTTTGTGCGAGCGCATCGGCTCGCGCCCGGTGCTGATCGCCGGCCTGTTCCTCAACAGCGCCGCCATCGCGCTGGTCGCCTTCATCGACAGCTATTGGCAACTGCTCGGGCTGATGGCGCTGGCCGGCGTGGGCAGCGCGGTGTTCCATCCGGCCGACTATTCCATCCTGTCGGGCACGGTGAACGAGAAGCGGCTGGGCCGCGCTTTCTCGATCCACACGTTCGGCGGCTCGATCGGCTTCGCCATCGCGCCGTTCGTCATGGTCAGCCTCTATGAGGTGAGCAATTGGCGGACCGCCGTCGCCATCGTCGGCCTCGTCGGCGTCGCGCTGTCGCTCGTCATCCTCGCCTGCTCGAGCGTGATCGGCGAGAGCGGCGGGCCGAAGCCGAAGAAGGCCGGCTCGCTGACCTGGCGCGACATGGTGACGTCGCCGACGGTGATGCTGTTCTTCGTCTTTTACGCGGCCTCGTCGGCGGCCAACGTCGGAGTCTCGCAATTCGCCGTGGCGGCGCTGACCGAGATCTACGGCATCTCGCTCGCCAGCGCCAATTTCGCGCTCACGGTCTACATGATCGCTTCGCTCGTCGCCGTGCTGCCCGGCGGCTGGCTCGCCGATCACACCAAGCATCACAACGTCACGCTGATCGTCGCCTTCACGGTCAGCGCCCTGATGATCGCGGCGGTCGGCATCTCCGGCTTGCCGTTCTGGGTGGCGCTGCTGCTGCTCGGCGCGGTCGGCGCGCTGCGCGGCCTGGTCAACACCTCGCGCGACATCATGGTGCGCTACGCCGTGCCGGGCGCCAGCGTCGGCACCGTCTTCGCTTTCGTCACCACCGGCTTCATGGTCGGTCAGGCGGTGTCGCCGACGATCTACGGCCTGCTGATGGACGGCGCGTCGCCCGCCGTGGTGTTCTGGGCTTCGGCGGGTTTCTCGCTGATCTGCATCCTCACGGCGATCCCCGCCGGCTGGGTCAAGCCGGCGGCCGGCAAGCTGGTCTAAGCGATCAAGCGTTAGGTTTTTACGCCTAGCCGGCCTTTCCCTAGGTCTAAGTAGAGAGCCGCCGCCCTCTGGTCGCGCGCCCCGGTTGCGATAATATGCGCGCCATCAACCGGGGGACTTCCGATGAAAACCGCGACCATGATTCTCGCTGCCGGCTTCCTGTCGGCCAGCGCCGCCGCTCATGCGCAATCTTCGATCAACGCGCAGCCGTCTTCTGGCGCGCAGCCGACTGCCATCGATCAGGCGACGCTGCTGAACAGCATGACGCTGATGCAGGGCATGAACGGCCCCGATCTCAGCCTGATGCTGGCTGAGATCACCGCGAAGCTGAAGGCGGAATCGAGCGTGACCACCCAGCAGCTCGACGCCGCCCGGGCCAATCCCGCGTCCGATTCGGAGACGCTGCAGGCGAAGCTCGACGCGCTGCAACGGCTGCAGACCCAGACCAATGCCTCCAAGGATCTGCTCGGGCCGAAGACGGGCGCGCCGACCCTTCCACCCGGCATGACGCAGCAGCAGTATCAGCAGGTCATGCAAGCCCAGCAGC
Source organism: Alphaproteobacteria bacterium (assembly GCA_046297835.1). Lineage (GTDB taxonomy): Bacteria > Pseudomonadota > Alphaproteobacteria > SMXQ01 > SMXQ01 > CAMAVH01. Next base: position 319,147 of record JBKBHI010000004.1, read on the forward strand.
AGGAGACGAAAATTTTCCAGCAGCTGGTGAATCAGCCGCCAAATCCTATGGTCGCGATGCCTATGATCGCCGGCATGCAGCAGATGCGCGCGCAGCAGGACATGGTGGTGCGGCCGACGCCGCAGCAGGGGCAAGCGCGTCAGCAACTGGATCAGATGCTGCAGCAAGGCATTCGCAATCCGCAGCAGCGGCAGCAGGCCGAACAGCTGTTGCGGCAGGGCCAATGGCAGCAGCCGCCCGCGCCGGGCGTCGCCTTGACCCCGCAGCAGCAGGCGCAGCTTGCGGCGATGGTCACGCCGCAGCATCAGGCGTTGCTGACGGCGCTGACCCAGGCGCAGGACGAACTGGCCGCCGCTCGCGCGAAGCAGGCGGATGCGCATAAGCGGCTGACCCTGCTGCAATCGCAAATGGGGCCCGCCAACATCGCGAGCATCGTGCCGCAGATCGCTCAGGCGCAGCGCGACATCGGCAATGCGAATGGGACGGTCAACGCGGCGCAGCAGAAAGTGGCGCAGGCGCAGCAGCAGGCGGCGCCGGCCCTTCAGGCGGTGTCGGCGCAAGCGGCCCTGGCGGCGCAAATGCGCGCGCAGCGCGCGCAAATGACGCCGCTGCAGCTCGCCGAGGAGAAGGCGCAGCAGGAGCGCGATGCGGCGTTGCTGCGCAAGCAGCAGTTGCTGACCGCCCAGCAGCAGCTGCCGCTCGTGCAGCAGCAGCTGAACGACGCTCAAGAACAGGTGGCCATCCGCCAGAAGGCGGCGGCAGCGCAGGTCGAGCAGCTCAAGGCGGATCAGCAGACTCAGCTGGCGGCGGCGCAGGCGCGGATCGACAATCTGCAGAAGCAGCCGCCGTCGACGCCGGGCTTGCAGCAGCAGATGCAAGCGGCCGGACAGCAGATGGGCGGGCTGCAGCGCCAGCAGCAACAGCAATTGCAGGGGCTGCAGCAACAGCATTATCAGGATCAGCAGTCGCAGCAGAAGCACATCGCTTCGCTGCAGCAGCTTGCCGTCTCGCTGCAGCGGCAAATCAACGCGCTGTCGGCGCAGCCGCCGGCGCCGGCCGTTTCGGCGGACATGCAGAAGGTTCTCGACACGATGACGGCGGCCACGACCGGCCAGATCGATCAGATCGTGCAGAAGCTGCTGGCGCAAGCCAGTCAGATGAACGCGGCGAAGATGAAGCCGTAGGCCCGCCGGGCCGCGAGGAGGTTTCCCTCTTGGTCTATTTTCTTAGGCCGCCTATCCGTTTGGAGTCATGAGGCGCATTGTCGCCGCGCCGGCCGCTTTGCTATCGTCCGCCCCGTCACATTCGGGGGATTTAACATGAAAAGCGCCATCATGGTTTTCGCGGCCGGCATTCTGTCGGCGAGCGCCGCCGCCGCGCTCGTCGCGCCCGCCCTGGCGCAAGGCGTCGCGCCGTCGCAGATCCAGCAAATGCCGCAGCTGCAGCCGCCGGCCTCGCCGCAGCTTCCTCCGCAGCCGCCCAAGACAGGGGCCAACCACGCCCCGGCGCTGCAACAGATCGGCGGCTATCTGCAGCAGATCGGCCAGCAGCTGCAAAGCTATGGCGCGCAGCAGAAGGGCAATCCGCAAGCCGTCGCGATGGTTCAGGCGATGCAGCTGCAGGTCGAATATATGCGCAATGTCGCCGCCATCATCTACCGGCAGAGCCAGGCGAGCGGCGCAGTCGCGCCCGCCGAAAAGCTCAAGCTGCAGTCGATGAAGCAAAGCGCCGCTAGCGCCGCGCCGCAGATCGCGCAGCAGAAGAAAGCCGCCGATCAGGCCCTGAAGGACCAGCAAGCCAAGCTTGAAGATGCCGCCAAGAAATTGGAGCAGGCCGAAAAGAGCAAGCCGGCGAAGGACCAGGGCGGGCAGTTGGTGAATTTCCAGATCGTATTGCTCAAGGTTCGCGCGCAGCTCGACCAAATCATGCTGGCGGAAATGGCCGACTGACCGGCGCGCGGGCGGTCAATCCGCCCGCGCGTTTGACGTGGGTCAATGCGCTGTCGGCGCGCCCATTCCAGGCTGCGGACGATCCGCCGCACGAGCCTGGAGGGCAAGCATGGGCCCCGCATCGTCCGCCATCGCGTCCGCGACCTCGCGTCGCGACTTGTTGAAATTGCTGTCGGCGTTCGCCGCGGCCGGCGTGCTGCCTGTCTCGGCAGCGCGCGCCGCGCCGCTGCCGACCCGCGCGCGCATCGTCATCGCCGGCGGCGGCGCGGCCGGCCTGACGGCGGCGTCGCGCTTGGCGCGCCAGCTCGACGGCGCGCAAATCCTGCTGGTGGAGCCCAGCGACCTGCACGTCTATCAGCCGGGCCTGACGCTGGTCGGCGCCGGCTTGTGGCGCGCGGAGCGTCTGATCGAGGCGACTCAGCGATTCGTCGCGAGCGGGGTGCGCTGGAAGCGCGCCGCGGTCGCGGCCTTCGAGCCGGACGGCAACCGGGTCGTCCTGTCGGACGGCACGCGCGAACCTTACGATTTCCTCATCGTCGCCACAGGCTGCGCGCTCGATTATCGCGCCATCGCCGGCATGGAGCCGGAACGGATCGGGCGCGACGGCGTCGGCAGCATCTATGCCGGACCGCAGGCGGCGCGCGCGACCTATGAAGCGATGGCGGCGTTCGTCGAGGCCGGCGGCGTCGGCCTGTTCGGCCGGCCGGCGACCGACCTGAAATGCGCCGGCGCGCCGCTCAAGATGGCCTTTATCGCCGAAGACCTGCTGACGAAGGCCGGCAATCGGAACAAGGCCCGTCTCGTCTACAACGCGCACGACGCCAACGTTTTCAGCGTGCCGCTGGTCGCCCAGAAGGTCGAGGCGCTGTTCGGCGCGCGCGGCATCGCCGTCAACCGCTCCCATGTCCTGACCGCCATCGACGCCGGCCGCCGCCAAGCCACGTTCCGCACGCCCGCCGGCGAGACGACGCTGGACTACGATTTCATCCATGTCGTGCCGCCCATGGGCGCGCCGGCGGCCGTGGCCGGCTCGACGCTCGCCTGGCAGGACGGCGCCTTCAAAGGCTGGCTCGAGGTCGATCGCGCGACGCTGCGCCATCGCCGCTATCCCAACGTGTTCGGCATCGGCGACGTCAACGGCGTGCCCAAGGGCAAGACGGCGGCAAGCGTGAAATGGCAAGCCCCCGTGGCGGTGGACAATCTGGTCGCCGTGCTGGCCGGCAAGGAGCCGTCGCAGAGCTACAACGGCTACACCTCCTGTCCTCTCATCACCGGCATCGGCAAAGCGATGCTGGTGGAGTTCGATTACGAGAACCGCCTGGTCCCGTCCTTCCCCTTCATCGACCCTCTGGCCGAACATTGGCTGTCGTGGGTGATCGAGGAGGAGATGCTGCGTCCGACCTATATGGCCATGTTGCGCGGGCGCGCATGAGGAGGCCGCGATGAAAGAGCTCGATCCCGTCGTTCTGTTCTGGGTGGTCCAGGAATATCTCGGTGCGTGGCTATGGGGGCTCCTGGCCGCTCTGGTCCTCTGGCTCCTGCTGCTGGCGGTCGCGTGCCGGCGCGCCCCCGCTTTGGGCGCGTGGCGCGCCCCGCTCGTTGTCGGCGCGCTGACGGCGATCGCCGCGACCGCGCTCGCGCCGTGGCTCACCAATTCCGGTTGGGCGATGATGAACGGCGCGCTCGACTGGATCGTCCTGGCTCTGATCGCGTTGGGCGCGGGAATCGCGGCGGCGCTCGGGTTCTATCCCCTGGCGCGTCTTCTCCGCCTTTAAGTCAATGAAAATAAAGGAAAAATTACTTCTGGAATTTATTGTTCCTATTTTGTTCTCATTGGGCTAAAGACTCTCGTCCGCTCTCTTCGCGACCCGCCCACCGGTCTTGCCTCGCTTCCACCGAGGACGGCCGGCGGCGGTTACGCCTCCACCCGGGTGAGCCCATGCGGACCTATGCCGACGATCCCGATGCGCTGCGCTGGCTGTTCCTCGACCTGAACAGCTATTTCGCCAGCGTCGAGCAGCAGCTCGATCCCGCCTTGCGCGGCCGGCCCGTCGCGGTCGCCCCGGTGATGAGCGATTCGACCTGCGCCATCGCCGCCAGCTACGAGGCCAAGGCGTTCGGCATCAAGACCGGCACGCCGATCTGGGAGGCCAGGGAGAAATGCCCGGACCTCATCGTCGTGCCGGCCCGCCACGACATCTATGTGCGCTTCCATCACCGCATCGTCGCCGCCGTCAAAAGCGTGATCGGCGTCGCGCGCGTCGAATCGGTCGACGAAATGGGTTGCCTGTTGCCGGAGGACAAGCGCACGCGCGCCGCCGCGCTCGATCTCGGGCGCAAGGTGAAGGCGGCGATCTACGACGCCGCCGGGCCGTGCCTGCGCTGCTCGGTCGGCGTCGCGCCCAACCGCTTTCTCGCCAAAGTGGCGACCGAGCTGCACAAGCCGGACGGATTGACCGCCGTCGGCTTAGCCGAACTGCCGGGGCCGCTGCTGAAGCTGAAATTGCGCGATCTGCCGGGCATCGGCGCGAACATGGAGCGCCGGCTGCTGCGCGCCGGCATCGCCGATCTGGCGAGCCTGTGGGCGCTCGACGCGCGCGCCGCGCGGCGCGTCTGGGGCGGCATCGCCGGGGAGGGCTTTTGGTTCATGCTGCACGGCTTCGACCTGCCGCCGCGCGAAACCAAGAAGCGCACCATCGGCCATAGCCGCGTGCTCGATCCCGACCTGCGCGCGGCGGCGAAAGCGCGGCTGGTGGCGCGCCGGCTCGCCGCCAAGGCCGCGACGCGGCTGCGGCGCGACGGCTATGTCGCCGGCCATCTCGCCTTCAGCGCGCGCGCCGAGAGCGGCCAGCGCTATTTCGGCGATTTCCGGCTCGGCGCGACGCAGGACAGTTTGGCGATCATGGACGCGCTCGATGTGCTGTGGGCGCGCCATCTCGCGCCCTGGGCGCCGCGCCGGCTGAAGAAGGTCTCGGTGGTGCTGCACGAGATCGCGCCGCTGGCGGACACCACGCTCGACCTTTTCGCGGCGCGCGCGCCAGCCCCGCCGCCGCCCAAGGCGGCGTCGCTGATCGCCGCGCCGCGCCTCGGCGACACCCGCGCGGCCCTGCTGTCGGCCCGGCTCGACGCGCTCAACAAGCGCTACGGCCGCGACACGGTCAGCATCGGCGCGCTGGGCGACAAGCCGGGGGAGGCCAAGACGCTCGACTACCTCGGAGCCAAGGTCGCCTTCACCCGCATCCCCGATATCGCCGAGTTTGTCGAGTGAGGCGGCGAAATTTTTATGGCCGGCGCGAAGCCAATGTTTCCGCGGGCTTCCAGCGGTCGCTTGACAGGATTGGACCCTTCATCACTAAATCTGGGGTCCACGGTTCTCCGGATCGCTACATCCGGGGCTAAGAGGGAAGCCGGTGCGGCGTCATCGCCTAGGCCGGAGCTGCCCCCGCAACTGTAAGCGGCGAGCTGCTGTCGTCAGCGCCACTGGGGCTTTTCGCCTCGGGAAGGCCAGACAACGGCCAAGACCCGCGAGCCAGGAGACCTGCCGCGGTCGCGTATTCGAAGTCTCGGGCGGGGTGCTCCGAGGGGCTTGCGGCGACGATTCCGATCGATTCGCCCGAGACTCCGACTCCCCCCGGCCGGTTGGTAATTTTTGAGGGGGATCGTCCATGTCGTCAGCGTCTTCGCTTCTGGCCCTGGATTTCGACCAGCAGGGCAATCTCGTGCCGCTGCATGCGCAGACCAGCCCGGCGACTTACGCCGCGCCGCCGCGCCGCGCCGCGCCGCCGGCTCAGCCGCAGGCGCAGTTGCCGCTTCCCGAGCCGCGCCGCGCGCCGCTGCCTCATCCGCTGGCGCGTCCGCCGCAGCCCTCCGACCTGACGCTCGACCGTTCGCGCGACGCCCTGCTGACCCCCTTCGGCAAGGCGACGCTGACCGACCGCTACCTGATGCCGGGCGAGAGCTTCCAGGACATGTTCGCCCGCGTCTCCTGCGCCTATGCCGACGATATCGAGCATGCCCAGCGGCTTTACGACGCCATGTCGCGCCTGTGGTTCATGCCCTCGACGCCGATTCTGTCGAACGGCGGCACCACGCGCGGCCTGCCGATCTCCTGCTTCCTCAACAGCGTGCCCGATTCGCTGGGCGGCATCGTCGACACCTGGAACGAGAACGTCTGGCTCGCCTCGAACGGCGGCGGTATCGGCACTTATTGGGGCCGCGTGCGCGCCATCGGCGAGAAGGTGAAGGGCAACGGCGAGACCTCGGGCATCATCCCCTTCATCCATGTGATGGATGGCCTGACCCTCGCGATCAGCCAAGGCTCGCTGCGCCGCGGCTCGGCCGCCGTCTATCTCGACGTGCACCATCCGGAGATCGAGGAGTTCCTCGAAATCCGCAAGGCGTCGGGCGACTTCAACCGCAAGGGCCTCAACCTGCATCACGGCCTCAACATCACCGACGAGTTCATGGAGGCGGTGCAGGACGGCAAGATGTTCGGCCTGCGCAGCCCCAAGACGGGCGAGGTGATGCGCGAGATCGACGCGCGCCAGCTGTGGCAGCGCATCCTCGAGACGCGCTTGCAGACCGGCGAGCCCTATCTGCTGTTCATCGACCATGTGAATAAGGCCATGCCGAAGCACCAGCGCGAGCTCGGCCTCAAGGTCACGACCTCGAACCTGTGCAGCGAGATCGTGCTGCCGACCGGCATCGACCATCGCGACGAGGAGCGCACCGCCGTCTGCTGCCTGGCCTCGCTCAACATCGAGAAGTGGCACGAGTGGCAGGACGATCCGCAGATCGTCGAGGACGTTCTGCGCATGCTCGACAACGTGCTGACCTATTTCGTCGATGTCGCGCCCGACGGCATGCAGAACGCCAAATATTCGGCGATGCGCGAACGCTCGGTCGGCCTCGGCGTCATGGGCTTCCACTCGTTCCTGCAGGCCGAGGGCATCCCGTTCGAGAGCGCGCTGGCGAAATCCTGGAACTTCCGCATCTTCAAGAAGATCCGCCGCGAAGCCGACGCCGCCTCGGTGCTGCTCGCCGAAGAGCGCGGCGCCTGCCCGGACGCCGCCGAGCGCGGCATGGTGGCGCGTTTCAGCCATAAATTGTCGGTCGCGCCGACCGCCTCGATCAGCATCATCGCCGGCGGCACCAGCGCCTGCATCGAGCCGATCCCGGCCAACGTCTATACCCATAAGACGCTGTCGGGCGCCTTCACCGTGCGCAACCAACAACTCGACGACTTGCTGACCACGAAGGGCGTGAATTCGCCGGAGATTTGGCAGTCGATCGTCGAGCACGAGGGCTCGGTGCAGCATCTCGACTGCCTGACCGACGACGAGAAGCTGATCTACCGCACCGCCTTCGAGATCGACCAGCGCTGGATCATCGATCTCGCCGCCGACCGCGCGCCCTACATCTGCCAGAGCCAGTCGATCAACATCTACCTGCCGGCCGATATCCCGAAGTGGGACTTGCACATGCTGCATTGGACGGCCTGGAAGCGCGGCATGAAGAGCCTCTATTACTGCCGCTCCAAGTCGATCAGCCGCGCCGCCGTGGCCGGCCAGCTCGAAGAAAAAGCCGAGTCCGGCCTGACGGCGGAAGCGCCGACCGATTATGAGGAGTGCCTGGCATGTCAGTGATCGAGACGCCCGCGAAGCTCGATCTCTCGGCGCTCAATCCGCGCTCGCTGATCGGCACCGGCAAGGTCGGCCTTTTGACTTCGACCGGCAGCTACAACATCGACCGTTACGGTTGGGCCTATGATTGCTGGAAGCGCCAGCAGCAGACCCATTGGATGGGCGAGGAGGTGCCGCTCGGCTCCGACATCAAGGACTGGACGTCGAACCGCGTCACCGATTCCGATCGCGCGTTGCTGACGCAGATTTTCCGCTTCTTCACGCAGTCGGACATCGAGGTCGGCGACAATTACTGGAAGCGCTACATCCCGATCTTCCAGCCGCTCGAAGTGCAGATGATGATGGCCGCCTTCTCCAACATGGAGACGGTCCATATCGATGCCTATGCGCTGCTGCTGAAAACGCTCGGCATGCCGCAGTCGGAGTTCGAGGCGTTCCGCGATTACTCGGAGCTGCGCGCCAAGCAGGACTACATGCACAGCTTCGGCACCGAAACGGTGTCCGACGTGGCGCGCACGCTGGCCATGTTCGGCGCCTTCACCGAAGGCATGGCGCTATTCGCCAGCTTTGCCATGCTGATGAACTTCCCGCGCCACAACAAGATGAACGGCATGGGCCAGATCGTCAGCTGGTCGGTGCGCGATGAAAGCCTGCATTGCGAAGGCATCATCAAGCTGTTCCACACCTGGAACCATGAGACCGGCGCCGTCACGAAATCGGTGCGCGACGACATCATCGACGTCGCCAAGACGATGGTCGGCCTCGAGGAGAAGTTCGTCGATCTCGCCTTCGCGCTCGGCCCGGTGCAGGGCATGACGCCGAAGGACATCCAGGACTATGTGCGCTACATCGCCGACTGGCGGCTGACGCAATTGAAGCTGATCCCCGTGTTCGGCTATTTCGAGCAGGCCGACAACAGTTACAAGCAGGTCAAGCCGCACCCGCTGCCCTGGATGGTCGACATCCTCAACGGCGTCGAACACGCCAACTTCTTCGAGCAGCGCGCCACCGAATATTCCAAGGCCGCCAGCAAAGGCAGCTGGGACGGCGCGGAGGGCGTTTGGGCCATGTTCGACAAGGCCAAGACCGGCTCCGGCGCGCACGCCTGAGCGGCGAGAACTAAGGCAGGACGGCGGCAAAACCGTCCTGCTCTCGCCGCAATCCCCTCCTAAAGTCCGCGATATCGACCATCGCCGGCTCGGGAGGGCTGGATGAACGACCCTAGGATCGCTGAAGTTTCAGCGGCTTGCGCGGACCTGAGCGATACCGTAGCGTCTGCCGCCATGCTTTCCTCCTCGCGCCATAGGGCCGTCCGGCCATGAAAATCCTCGTCACCGGCGGCTTCGGCTTTATCGGTTCGGCCCTGGTGCGCCATCTCTTGCGCAATAGCGATGCCGTCATCGTCAATCTCGACAAGCTGACCTACGCCGCCAGCCCTGACGCGCTGGAGGAAGCCTTCGGCCACAACCGCCATATCCACGAGAAGGCGGACATCGCCGACGGCGCGGCGGTGCAGGCGATCTTCGCCAAGCACCAGCCCGATGCCGTGGTGCATCTGGCGGCCGAGACCCATGTCGACCGCTCGATCGACGGGCCGGCGGACTTCATCCAGACCAACATCGTCGGCACCTATGTGCTGCTCGAAGCGGCGCGGGCCTATTGGTCGGCGTTGCCGGCGGATCGCAAGGCCGCGTTCCGCTTCCATCATGTTTCCACCGACGAGGTGTTCGGCGCGCTCGGCGACGAGGGCAAGTTCACCGAAGAGACGCCCTATGCGCCGTCCTCGCCCTATTCGGCGAGCAAGGCCTCATCCGACCATCTGGTTCGCGCCTGGCATCACACCTACGGCCTGCCGGTGCTGCTGACCAACTGCACCAACAATTACGGCCCCTGGCAGTTTCCCGAGAAGCTGATCCCGCTGGTCACGCTCAACGCGCTCGAAGGCAAGCCGTTGCCGGTCTACGGCAAGGGCGCGAACGTGCGCGACTGGCTGCATGTCGACGATCATGCCGAGGCGCTGCATCTGGTGCTGACGCGCGGCAGGGTCGGCGAGAGTTACGGCATCGGCGGCGGCGAGGAGCATCGCAACCTCGCCGTGGTCGAAGGCATTTGCGACATCCTCGATCGGCTCGCGCCGGACGCCAAGATCGGCCCGCGCCGCGGCCTGATCACTTTCGTCGCCGACCGGCCGGGCCACGATTTCCGCTACGCCATGGACATTTCGCATATCGGCCGCGAGCTTGGCTGGAAGCCCAGCGTGCGTTTCCTGGAAGGCTTGGAGAGCACGGTGCGCTGGTATCTCGACCATAGCGGCTGGTGGCAAGGCATCCGCAAAGGCGCTTACGCTGGCCAACGGCTTGGCCTGAATGCGGATAAGGGCGCGGACAATAAAAAGACGGCGGGAGGCAAGGCGTGAAAGGCATCGTTCTGGCGGGCGGACGCGGCACGCGCCTGCATCCGATCACTCTGGCCATCTCCAAGCAGCTCTTGCCGGTCTACGACAAGCCGATGGTCTATTATCCGCTGTCGACCCTGATGCTCGCCGGCATCCGCGAGATCCTGCTGATCTCGACGCCGGAAGACCTGCCGCAATATCAGAAGGTGCTGGGCGACGGATCGCAGTGGGGCGTGGAGATTTCCTACGCCGCTCAGCCGCAGCCCGAAGGCATCCCGCAAGCGTTCCTGATCGGCCGCGATTTCATCGCCGGCGAAGGCTGCGCGTTGGCGCTCGGCGACAACATCATTTACGGCGACGGCCTCAGCGCCTCGTTGAAAGCCGCCGCGGCGGCCGGCAAGGGCGCGACCACCTTCGCCTATTGGGTGAAGGACCCGGAGCGCTACGGCGTCGTCGAGTTCGACGCCAACAACCGCGCGACGCGCATCGTCGAGAAGCCGAAAGAGCCGAAATCCAATTACGCCGTCACCGGCCTCTATTTCTACGACGAGCGCGTGGTGAAGTTCAGCGAGAGTCTGAAGCCCAGCCCGCGCGGCGAGCTGGAGATCACCGACCTCAACAATCTCTATCTCGCCGAAGGCAGCTTGCGCGTCGAACGGCTCGGGCGCGGCTATGCCTGGCTCGATGCTGGCACGCCGGGCTCGCTGCTCGAAGCCGGCGTCTTCGTGCAGATGGTGGAAGCGCGCCAGGGGCTCAAGATCGCCTGCCTGGAAGAGATCGCTTATCGCATGGGCTTTATCGACCAATACGGCCTGGCGGCGCTCGCCGAGCGCTACAAGAACAACGACCTCGGCGCTTATCTCCGCGAGATCGTGCGGGGCGGGCTGACGCCTTGACCGCAAGCTGGCAGGGCCGCAAGGCGCTGATCACCGGCGGCGCCGGCTTTCTCGGCGCGACGCTGGCCCATTGTCTCGTCGCGCTCGGCGCGGAGGTGACGGCGGTCGATAATTTTCTTCCGGAAGGCGGGGCCAATCCGTTCAACCTCGCTGGCCTAGGCACAGGTTTCGCCTTGGCGCGCGGCGATATCGGCGATGCCGCGCTGATGACGCCGCTGATTGAGCGGGCTGACGCCATCTTCAATCTCGCCGGCCGCACCGGCCATATGGATTCGATGAGCGATCCGCTCGGCGATCTCGCCGCCAACGTGACGGCGCAGCTCGGCCTGCTGGAAATCTGCCGCGCGCGCAATCCAGAGGCGCGGATCGTTTACGCCTCGACGCGCCAGTTCTACGGCACGCCAGATTATTTGCCGGTCGATGAGAAGCATGCCTTGCGTCCGCCCGACGTCAATGGCGTGCACAAGCTCGCCGCCGAGCAGCATCATCTGATCTATGCCAAGGTGCACGGGCTCAAGGCTACCGCGCTGCGCCTGACCAATTGCTACGGCCCGCGCATGCGCGTGAAGGACGCGCGCCAGACCTTCGTCGGCATCTGGATCCGCCGCCTGCTCGAAGGTCAGGCGTTCGAAGTGTGGGGCGGCGCGCAAAAGCGCGACTTCACCTATGCCGACGACATGGCGGACGCCTTCATCGCCGCGGTCGAAACGCCGGCTTGCGTCGGCAACGCCTACAACATCGGCGGCGGGGGCGCGGTCAGCCTCGACGCGCTGGCTGAAGCGCTGGTCATAGCCAACGGCGGGCAAGGCCGGTTCGAGCGCAAGGAGTTTCCCGCCGACCGCAAGCGCATCGACATCGGCGATTACGAAGCCGACGATTCCGCCTTCCGCGCCGCGACCGGCTGGACCGCGCGCGTCGATCTCGTCGAAGGCTTGCGCCGCAGCGTCGATTACTATCGCGCCAATCTGGCGCATTATCTTTAGCGCGCCTTCGGCGCATTATAATTAGCGCGCGTTCGGCGCGACATCTCCAGGAGCCTCCCATGGCCGACATCCGCGTTCCCCAGGCCGATCCCAAAGCCGGCTATCTCGCCCATCAGGCGGAGATCGACGCCGCCGTCACCCGCGCGCTCGCCAGCGGCTGGTACATCCTCGGCCAGGAAGTCGCCGCCTTCGAAAAGGAGTTCGCCGCCTTCGAGAGCGCCGCGCACGGCATCGGCGTCGCCAACGGCACCGACGCGCTGGAGATCATCCTGCGCGGCCTCGGCATCGGCCCGGGCGACGGCGTCGTCACCGTCTCGCACACGGCGGTGGCGACGGTCGCCTCCATCGAACTGGTCGGCGCGACGCCGGTGCTGGCCGACATCGACGATCATTACACCCTGAGCCCGCAGGCGCTCGAAGCCGCGCTCGCCGGCGAGATGGCCGGCGGAAAGGGCGATAAGCCCAAGATCAAGGCCGTCATCGTCGTGCATCTCTACGGCCAGATCGCCGACATGGCGGCGATCGCCGCCATCGCCAAGAAGTACGGCATCGCCATCATCGAAGATTGCGCCCAGGCGCACGGCGCGACGCTGGGCGGCAAGCCGGTCGGCTCGTGGGGCGCGGCGGCCGCCTTCAGCCTCTATCCGACCAAAAATCTCGGCGCTTTCGGCGACGGCGGCATCGTCACCACCAATGACGGTTTGCTCGCCGAGAAAATCCGCGCCCTCCGCGAATATGGCTGGCGCAAGCGCTACATCAGCGATCTATCCGGCATGAACACGCGCCTCGACGAACTGCACGCCGCAATGCTGCGCGTGCGCCTGCAATATCTCGCCGAGGAGAACGCGCGCCGCGCCGCCATCGCCGACGTTTACGACGCCGCTCTCGAAGGCTTGTGCGAGCGGCCGCTGCGCCGCGCCGGAGCGGGCCATGTGTTCCATCAATATGTCATCCGCAGCGACGCGCGCGACGCGTTGCAGGAGAAGCTGCGCGACGCCGGCATCGGCACCAACGTGCACTATCCGGTGCCGGTCCATCTGCAGCCGGCCTATGTCGGCAAGACGTGGCTCGTCGGGGGGGGCTTGCCCAAGACGGAGAAGGCGTCGGAGCAAGTTTTGAGCCTGCCGATGTTCCCGCAGCTCGCCGACGCGCAGGTCGAGGAAACCGTCGCGGCTTTGAAGGCCGTTCTGAAGCAGTAAGCGGCGTTTCGCCTAGGCGTGGTTGTTCAATAGCACCACGCCGGCGACGATCAGCACCAGGGCGACGATCTGGGTCGCGCCCAGGGGCTCCTTCAGCCAGAGATTGCTCAGCACCGCGAGCACGACGTAGCTGAGGGCCACGCTGGGAAAAGCGACCGAGACGGGGATTTTCCGCAGCGCCAGCATGTAGAACACGGCGGCGAAGCCGTAGAGCGCCAGACCGATGATGCTTTGCGGCTTGAGGAATTGCGCGACGATGCCGCCGTCGCCCGACGCGCCGACTTTCAGCAGCAGTTGGGCGGCGACGCCGAGCAGGATGCCGGCGGCGAGCGAAACGTAATAGATCGTCATGGTCAGGAGGCTCCGGCGGCGCGGTTTTCGGCCCGTTGGTTTTCAGGGCGCAGCAATTCGCGCACCAGGAATTGCGGCTTGCGGTTGGCGGTGATGAACAGGCGGCCGAGATATTCGCCGACGACGCCGAGCAGGATGAGCTGGATGCCCGACAGCAGCAGGACCGCGACCATCAACGAGGCCCAGCCCTGCGGGGTCTCGCCGCCGATGGCTTCGAGGATGACCCAGCCCGCGCCGACGACGCCGAGTGCGCTCATGGCGAAGCCGAGGAACACGCTAAGACGCAGCGGCACCACCGAGAAGTTCACGAACAGGTTCATCCACAGCGCGATGAGCTTGCCGATCGTGTAGTTGCTGCGGCCTTCGACGCGGGCGAAATGCTCGACCTCGACCGAGCCGATGTTCTGCGTCGCCTGCATCACCAATCCGTCGACGTAAGGATAGGGGCCCTGGTAACGCGTCACGTTCTCGACGACCTGGGCGCTGAGGCAGCGGAAGCTCGAAAGATAAAGCCCCTTGGGCTTGTCGAGCAGCTGGTCGGCCACCCAATTGGCGAAACGGCTGCCGAGATTGCGCCAGCTTTCGTGCTTTTTGTCGGCGTAGCGCGTGTAGACGGCGTCGAAGCCGTTGTCGCGCGTGTAGCGATAGAGCTTGATCACCTCGGACGGCGGGTTTTGCAGATCGTCGTCCATGTTGATGACGTAGTCGCCGCGCGCGTGGTTGAAGCCGGCCATGACGGCGTTGTGCTCGCCGAAGTTGCGGGTGAGGTCGACGAAGCTGACCGGCACGTCGCGCCGCTCGGCGAGCTGGCGGCAAACCTCGGCCGAATTGTCGCGGCTGCCGTCGTTGACCAGCACGATCTCGTGGCCGCCCTCGATGACGAGCGCGGCGAGCGCGTCGACCAGCGTGCCGATGGTGGCCGCGCCGTTATAGACGGGGATGACGATGGAGAGCGCGTAAGGCCGGGTCATGATGCGATGCTGCGGATTCGTTGTCTCTGTTGGCCGCATGATGCCGGGAAACCGCGGCGAGCGGAACCCCGCTCTGCGGCGGCGCGGAGAGGATGGCCGCCGATTACGGCTTTCTGGCGACGGCCAGCACCGAGCCGCCGAACGGCAAATCGACGCCGATCCGCATGACGGCGCGCTCGGCGGCGAGCACGGCGCGGAACAGCGCCTCGACGGGCGCGGGATAGAGCTGCACGTCGCTCCCAGCGTCGCTCGGCAGCAATTTGCGGCGCAGCACCATGAGCGGGAACAGGCCCATGTTCCAATAGCCGACGCGCGCCTGCGGGAATCCGGCGGCGCGCAGCAGGGCGCGCACTTGCGGCCGGGTGAAGCGGCGCGCGTTGTGCACCTGAGTGTCGTGCGCGGAAAGCAGCCAGGGATAGGCCGGCAGGTTCAAGATCAGCGTCCCGCCCGGCATCAGGCAGCGCGCGGCCTCGCGCAGCGCGGCGGCGGGATCGACGGCGCGATGGCACAGCACGTCCATGCTGAAGATCGCGGCCAGGCTGGCGTCTCGGAACGGCAGGGCGTTGACGCTGCCCAGCGTCACGGCAGCGCCGCTCTTGCGCCGCGCCAGATCGGCGGCGCGCGGATCGACATCGAGGCCGAGCGCCGGCGCGCCCGGATGCGCGGCGGCGAAGCGCGTCAGCAGCCCGCCGGTGCCGCAGCCGGCATCCAAGGTCGGGCCGGCCGGGTCCGTCTCGCGAAAGGCGGCGTTCCACGCCGCCATGGCGTTGGCATGGAGCCCGCAGAACCACCACATGCGGTCTTCGACCGCATGCATCCGCTCATATTCGATGGGTTCCATCTATTTGATTTTTCAGGGCTATGAAGAACGCGGCGGGCGGTCGAAGACGCCGCAAAAGGGCCGCAAAGCCTGCCTAATGTCTTGCGGGAACGGCCGTTGGATCGTAATACGTCATTTCCCGAACGTCGCGCAAAACCAAAAAATCAGCGGGGGGCTGAGACGCGTGGGAAACGTAGGGCAGGGGTTGCCCCGGCTTCGTGCCTTCATTGTTGTGAGCGTCGTTCCGCGACGGTGTGCAGCCAGGCGTGACCAGGAACAGCCCGTAAGTCCATGACCACTTCAGATTTATCGCCGCGCGATCCGAAATCGGCGCGCGCGGGCCTCGCGTCCGCGGACCTCTCCGCCGCCTCGCTATCCGAGCGCGTTCTCGCCTGGTTGGTGCCGGGCGCGTTCCTGGTGCTGCCGATCGCGTGGGTGATCGCTTACCTCGCCCCGCCGCTCAACCATGACGTCGCCGTGATCCTGGCGATCGCCGACCGCTGGCTCGGCGGCGAGCGCATGTATGTCGACCTGATCGACGTCAACCCGCCGCTGATCTTTATGCTCAACCTGATTCCGGCGGCGCTGTCGCGCGTCACGGGCATGGACGACACGCAGGCGCTGGTCGTCTGCGTCACCGCGCTGGCGGCGTGGAGCGTGCATGTGAGCTGGCGGATGTTCCCGGCGCTGGCCGGCGCGGACGCGGCGAGCGCGCGCAGCCAGCGCATGATCTTCCTGCCGCTCGCGCTGTTTTTGGCGATCGTCTATCCCGGCGAGATGTTCGCCCAGCGCGAGCACATCATGCTGCTCGCGGCCGTGCCCTACGTTCTGCTCGCCGCCGCGCGCTATGAGGGCATCGACGAACCGCGCGGGCGCGTCGTCGCCATCGCGCTGATCGCCGGGCTGGGCTTCGCGCTCAAGCCGCATTTCCTGGCGATTCCGGTGCTGATCGAGCTCTATCTGCTGACGGCCCGCGGCTGGCGCAAGACGTTCTCGGACATCGTGCCGTGGATCGTGCTCGGCGTCATGGCGGCCTATGTCGCGGTCGCCTGGATCGTCACGCCGGAATATTTCACCTCGGTGCTGCCGCTCGTGTTCGACAGTTACGAGGAGATCGGCGGCAATCATCCGGCGCATGTTCTCTACAACAGGCTGCTCGCGCCGTTCCTCCTTATGCTGTTGCCGTTGACCGTCGCCGCGTTCCTGGTGCCGCTCTCGCCGCTCGTCCGCATGACAGCGCTCGCCGCGATCGGCGGCGTGGTCAGCGGCGTCATGCAGGCCAAAGGCTGGCCCTACCACCTGTTGCCGGCGCAGGTGATGACCGTGATGCTCGCGGTGCTGACGGTTTGCCAGGGCATCGACAGGCTACTCGCCGCCCGCGACAGGTGGGATACGGCGCGCGCCGGCGGCGCCATGCCGGCGGCGTTGTCCCTGTCGCCGCTGCGGCTCGCCGTCGGCGCGCTCATGCTCATGCTGTTCTGCCTTGCCGGCGGCACGCGCTCGACGTTCTACGATCAGTTCAATTTCGACAACAGCCAAGCCGGCAAGCTGCTCAAGCTGGTGAAGAAGCATGCCGAAGGCCAGCCGGTGCTGATCGTCTCGCCCGGCATCTATCCGCATTTCCCGGTGCTGAACTACGCCAACGCCAAGTTGGCGCTGCGCTTCCAGACCATCTGGCCGCTGCAGGGCGCTTACGAGGCCTGCCGGCCGGACGAGCCGCGCTACCACGCTCCCGACCAGATGCCGCCGATGGAGCAATTGCTGCGCCGCGCGGTGTCGGAAGATTTCGTGAAATACCGGCCGGCGCTGGTGATCATGGACAAAAACCCGGGCATCCGCTGGTGCGGCGGACGGGAGTTCGATCTGACCGAATATTTCCTCAGCATCCCGGCCTTCGCCGAGGAATTCCGCAATTATGACATCGTCTATCAGTTCGACCGCTACGTGCTGTTCAAGCGCAAGCCGGTCGACGCGGCGGTGCAGGAGCCGGTCGCCGGCGATAACTGACGGGCGGCGCCTCGCTCAGCTTCGCGCAGCAGAAAGGCCGCGCCACCCACCCATGCGCGGCCCTCGATCGTTGCCGCCGCGCCATTGAAAATAAAAATTTTCCGTCAGCCGTTGCGGGAAGGCGCGTTCGAGCGTTAAGACTGGATGATGAGAGGTCCATCCACCCGCCGCGGTCTTCTCGAACTTGCCGGACGGATCGCCGGCGGGGCGGCCTTTTGCGTTCTGGCGCTGGGTTGGATCGCCGGATCGCACGCGCAGGACCTGCGCTTCTTCCGTATCGGCACCGGCTCGACCGCCGGGGTGAACTTCTCCATCGGCGGCCTCATTTCCAGCGTCATCAGCAATCCCCCGGGCTCGCGGCCGTGCGATCGCGGCGGCAGTTGCGGCGTGCCCGGCCTGATCGCCGTGGCCCAGGCGACCCAGGGCTCGGCGGAGAACGCCCGCGAGGTCGGCGGCGGCCGGCTCGATTCGGGCATCATCCAAGCCGACGTCGCCGCCCAAGCGTTCGAAGGCAAGGGCGCGTTCGCCGGCAAGAACCGCCAGCCCGATTTGCGGGCGCTGGCCAGCCTCTATCCCGAAACCCTGCAGATCGTGGTGCGGCGCGACGCCCGTGTCGGCACCATCGCCGGCCTCAAGGGCAAGCGCGTCTCGATCGACACCGACGGCTCCGGCACCCAGGCTTTGGCGCGCAATGTGCTGGCGCGGGCCGGCCTGCGCCCGGCCGACATCAAGGTGGTGACGGCGGATCTCGGCGCAGGCGTCGACATGATGCGGGCCGGGCAGCTCGACGCTTTGTTCTATGTCGGCGGCGTGCCGGCTCCGGCCATCGCCCAGCTCGCCGACAGCACGGCGATCGACCTGTTGCCGGTGCCGTCGCCGATGATCGCCGCCTTCCGCAAGGACGAGCCGACCTATGTGACGTTGACCATCACATCAGGCACCTATGCCGGATTGGATAAGGACATCGTCAGCATGGGCACTTATTCGCTTTGGGTGGCGAACGCCAAGCTCAGCGACAAGATGGCCTACGATCTCTTGAAGGCGCTGTGGCACAAATCGTCGCAGCCGATGTTGGCCGGCGGCCACGCCAACGCCAGGCAGATGTCGCTGGCGAGCGCGCTCAACGGCCTGACCATCCCGCTGCATCCGGGCGCGGAGAAATTCTACGCCGAGATGAAGCTGCTCAAGCAGCCCGCGCCGGCGAAGCCTTAGCCTTTACGCGGGATTGGGCGCGGCCGGGCCGTTGACGCCGCCCTTTTCGTAATCGGGAATCATGTAGGGCTCGGCCTTGGCCGCCGCGATCCATTCGGCGAGCGGCGGATGGGCGAGCAGGGCGTCGAGATACGTCTGGGCGTTCTCGCCGAGCGTCACGCCGTAGGTCTTGAAGCGCAGCGCCACCGGCGCGTACATGGCGTCGGCCGCGCCGAATGCGCCGAACAGGAAATCGCCGCCCGCGCCGTAGCGTCCGCGCGCGTCGCGCCAGATCGCCTCAATGCGGTTGATGTCCGCCTGCACTCCCTCGAGCGACATGCCGTAGCCCGGCAGGCTCTCGCGGATGTTCATCGGCATGGCCTTGCGCAGCGCCATGAATCCGGCGTGCATCTCCGACGCGATGGCGCGGGCATGGGCGCGCGCGCCGGCCTCGCGCGGCCATAGGCCGGCGTCAGGAAAGGCTTCGGCCAGATATTCGATGATGGCGAGCGATTCCCAGACCACCACGTCGCCGGCGATCAGGCAGGGCGCCTTGCCGGACGGCGAATGGCGCATCATCAGCTCGCGCGTCTCCGGCACGCGCAGCGGCACGACGATCTCCTCGAACGGCGCGCCGGTCTGTTTCATCGCCAGCCAGCCGCGCAGCGACCAGGACGAGTAATTCTTGTTGGCGATGACGAGCTTGTAACCCGTGCCGCCCTGTTCCATCGCTTCGGCCATCGCCGTCTCCCCTGGTTGGTGGGAATCTGATAGGGCAGGATGCGGTCCGGCGCAAGGCGCAGGCAATATTCGTCAAGGTTCCCAAGGGCTTCCCAAACGGCTCGGCACGCGCGAGGATGCACGGGCATTGCCCAAAGGAGCCGCGCCGTGTTCGCCAGCAAATCCGCGAAAGCCATTCCCATTACGCCGGTCTTCGCCGACGGCTTGAAAAGCTGGCTCGCCAAGCAGCCGGCGCGCCTCAAAGCCTGGGTCAAGGCCGGCGGCTTCGACGCCGCGGCCGGCAGCGTCAGCCTGGTGACTGGCCAGGGCGGCGCGCTGGAACGGGTGCTGCTCGGGCTCGGCAAGACAGCCGGCCCGGCCGGCCATATGAACGAGCTGGCGGGCGGCGCAGCGGCCGAGGGCCGGCTGTGGCGCTACGCCGGCCTGCCCGCCAAACTGCCCGCCGGCGCCTACGCCATCGACGCCGACCTGCCGCCGGCCGAGGCGACCGCCGCCGCGCTCGGCTGGGCCCTCGGCTCATACCGGTATAACCGCTACAAGCCGGCCAAACCCTATGGCGCCAAGCTCGCCTGGCCGGCCGGCGCCGACCGCGCCCATGTCGAACGCGCCGCCGAGGCGCACGCGCTGGTGCGCGACATGGTGACGACGCCGGCCTCCGACATGGGGCCCGACGAGCTGGCGGCCGAGGCGCGCGCCGTGGCCAAGGATTGCGGCGCGAAAATCCGCGTCGTCGTCGGGGGCGATCTGCTCAAGCAGAACTATCCGGCGATCCACGCGGTGGGGCGCGCCAGCAGCCGCGCGCCGCGCCTGATCGACATCACATGGGGCAAGCCTTCCGCGCCCAAGGTGACGCTGATCGGCAAGGGCGTCTGTTTCGACACCGGCGGCCTCGATCTCAAGCCGTCCTCCGGCATGCTGCTGATGAAGAAGGACATGGCCGGCGCGGCCCAGGCGCTGGCGCTCGGCCGCATGATCATGCGCGCCGGGCTGAACTTGCGGCTGCGCGTGCTGCTGCCGACGGTGGAGAACAGCGTGTCGGGCGACGCCATGCGGCCGCTCGACGTCCTGCATACGCGCAAGGGCCTCACCGTCGAGGTCGGCAACACCGACGCCGAAGGCCGGCTGATCCTGTGCGACGCCATCGCCGACGCCGTGGCCGAGACGCCCGACCTGATGTTCGATTTCGCGACGCTGACCGGCGCGGCGCGCGTGGCGCTGGGGCCGGAACTGCCGGCGCTGTTCTGCAACGACGGCGCGCTGACGGGCGAGCTGATGGCCGCCGCCGCCGCCGAGGAGGACCCGCTATGGCCGCTGCCGCTGTGGCAGGGCTACCGGCCGCTGCTCGCCAGCAAGGTCGCCGACATCAACAACATCTCGGCCGGGCCCTTCGCCGGCGCGATCACGGCGGCGCTGTTCCTGCAAGAGTTCGTGCCGCAGGAGATTCCCTGGGCGCATCTCGACTTCATCGGCTGGAACGGCTCGGCCAAGCCGGGCCGGCCGGAAGGCGGCGAGGCTCAGGGATTGCGCGCGGTCTTCGCGCTCTTGGCCAAGCGTTACGGCTAGATCGCCGCTTCGCGTGGACCGTTAAATCGCCGCTTCACGGAATCCTTAGATCGCCGCTTCGCGGAATCCTTAGATCGCCGCTTCGCGGCGGGGCGCGACCCGCGCGTCCTCGTCGTCGCGTTGCGCCACGGGCAGGCCGCCGCCCGACGCGATGACGCAGCTGCGCTTGTCGCTGTCGCTATAGACGATGGTCCAGGTGCCTTCGGTCGGCGAGGCGAAGGCTTCGAGCAAGCCGTTTTCGCCGACGCGCTTGCTTTGCGCCAGCCGCTCGCCCATTTCCTTGGCGAGTTCGAACAGCAGCATGCCGCGCTCGTAACAAGTGGCCGCCATGGCTTTGCGTTCGGAGGGTTGCGCCGCGCCCATGTCGTCGGCGCGCGCGGTCTGGATCAGGCCGAGGCCGACAACGGCCAGCAGCGCCGCCTGAAAGCCGAGTTTCGCGATCGTCTTCATCTCCAACTCCTCCGAAGCCATAAGGCTCCGCGCGCCAGTTCAACCAGCGTCCCCGAGTCGATGAAGCTTCCTGCCGCGCCGGCTTGCCGCTTATCCGCGGTTTCGCAGCGCGCTCGAATGTCGGGATTGCATGGCGCGTGCCAAAGCGAGTTCCCGGCTTTCCATGAATGTAGGATGACAGGACAAATCTTAAAGAAAAGCGAGCGCGTGAAAACGTCTTGGCGGGTCTGCCTTGCGTTACGCGCATGGCATTCGCCGAGACCGCCGCCCCCTGGCGCGCCGTGGCGGCCCTGGGAAAATCAGTAACCCACGGAAAGATCGACCAAACCGGCCGGCTTGCGGCCGCTGCGGATGGCGGCGATGGCCGCCGCCATGACGCCGGCGGCGCTCGCCGGAATCGTCCAGCCGGCCGCGTGCGGCGTGATCGTCACGCGCGGATGACGCCATAGCGGATGGCCCGTGGGCAAGGGCTCGGGGTCGAACACGTCGAGGGTCGCGCCGGACAATTGCCCCAAATCGAGCGCGGCGATCAAATCGGCGGCGACGACATGGGCGCCGCGCGCGGCGTTGACCAGGCTCGCGCCGCGCGGCAGCAGCGCCAGCCGCTCGGCGTCGAGGATGCCGCGCGTCTCCGCGCTGAGCGGCAGGAGGCAGACGAGAATGTCGGAGCCTTGGAGAAAAGCCGACAAGCCGTCCGCGCCGTGGAAGCATTCGACGCCAGCGATGGCGTGGGCCGTGCGCGCCCAGCCGCGCAGCGGGAATCCGAACGGGGCGAGCTTGGCGAGCGCGTCGCGCCCGAGCACGCCGAGGCCCATGATGCCGACGCGGCGCTCGGCGGCCAAGGGCGGCGGCAGCAGCGGCCGCCACAGCCCGTCGGCCTGCTGGCGCGCGTAATCCGGCATCAGGCGGTGATGGCGCAGCACGTTCATCACGACATACTCGCTCATCTGCGCCGTCAGCAGCGGGTCGATCAGGCGCGTCAGCGGCAAATGGCGCGGCAGGTCGGGATCGGACACGAGATGGTCGATGCCGGCGCCGAGCGACAGGATGCCCTTGAGGTTCGGCAGGCTGGCGAGCAGGCCGGGCGGCGGCTTCCAGACGATGGCGAACTCGATCTCGTCTTTCGCGCCGACGTTCGGCCAGACGCGCAGCTCTTCGCCCGGCATGACCTGGGCGATGGCGCTGGTCCAGTCGGGCTGGCTGTCCGACTGGCTGTAGAACAGGATCGCCATTAGCGGCGGACCATCACTGCCTAACCGCCGCCGCTTCGGCGACCTTCAGCTCGAAGGCGGCGGCCATCAGCGCCTTGGTGTAGGCGGTGGCCGGCGCGTCGAACACGCGCGCGGCGGGGCCTTGCTCGACGACCTTGCCGTCCTTGACGACGACCAGCTCGTCGGCGAGCGCCCGCACCACTTTCAGGTCGTGGCTGATGAACAGATAGGCGAGGCCGTGCTTGTCCTGCAGCGCGCGCAGGAGATCGACGATCTGTGCCTGCACCGACATATCGAGCGCCGAGGTCGGCTCGTCGAGCACGATCAGCTTCGGCTTCAGCACCAGGGCGCGGGCGATGGAGATGCGCTGGCGCTGGCCGCCGGAAAATTCGTGGGGAAACCGCTCGCGCATGGCGGGATCGAGGCCGACCTCGGCGAGCGCCTGGTCGATCAGAGCGCGACGCTCCTCGGCGTCGCCGATGCCGTGGACCTTCAAGCCCTCGCCGACGATCTCGCCGACCGAGAGGCGCGGGCTGAGCGAGGAGAACGGGTCTTGAAAGACGATCTGCATCTCGCGGCGCAAGGGGCGCAGCTCGCGCTGGTTCATGCCCTGCAGGTCGCGGCCGTCGAAGCGGATCGCGCCGGTCGAGCTGAGCAGGCGCAGCAGCGCCAGGCCGAGCGTCGTCTTGCCCGAGCCCGATTCGCCGACGATGCCGACGGTGCGCCCGGCGCGGAGCGAGACGGTCACGCCGTCCACCGCCTTGACGTGATCGACGGTGCGGCGGAACACCCCGGCCTTGATCGGGAACCAGACTTTCAAATCCTCGACGCGCGCCAGTTCGGGCTGGCCGTCGAGGCTGCGGCCGGCCGCCCCCTTGGGCTCGGCGGCGAGCAGCTTCTGCGTATAAGGGTGTTTGGGCGCGGCGAAAATCTCGGCGGTCGCGCCGGCCTCGACGATCTCGCCCTGGGTCATGACGCAGACGCGCTCGGTCATGCGCCGGACGATGCCGAGATCGTGGGTGATGAGCAGGATCGCCATGCCGAGCTTGCTCTGCAAGTCCTCCAGCAGCGCGAGAATCTGCGCCTGGATGGTGACGTCGAGCGCGGTGGTCGGCTCGTCGGCGATCAGCAGGTCGGGCTCGTTGGCGAGCGCCATGGCGATGACGACGCGCTGGCGCTGGCCGCCGGACAGCTCGTCGGGATAGGCGCTGAGGCGCTGCTCGGCGTTCTGCAGGCCGACGAGCTTCAGGAGTTCGAGCGTGCGGGCGCGCGCCGCCGCGCGGCCGAGGCCCTTGTGGATCGCCAGCACCTCGCCGATCTGCTTTTCCACCGTGTGCAACGGATTGAGCGAGGTCATCGGCTCCTGGAAGATCATCGAGATGCGCGCGCCGCGGATCTTGCGCATCGCCGGCTCGGCCGCGCCGACCAGCTCCTGGCCGGCGAAGCGGATGCTGCCCGACGGATGCTGCGCCGTGGGATAGGGCAGGAGCTGCAGCAGGGACAGGGCGGTGACGGACTTGCCCGAACCCGATTCGCCGACCAGCGCCAGCGTCTCGCCCTTGGCGATGTCGAAGGAGACGTTCTTGACGGCCTGCACGTCGCCAGGGCGAAGCGGCGCGTCGTGCGGCGCGGGGCGCGCGCGGAACGTGACCGAGAGGTCGCGGACTTGCAGGAGCGGCGCGTCTGGCTGGTCTGTCATGTCCCTTACCGCAGGCTCTTGCGTGGATCGAAGGCGTCGCGCACCGCTTCGCCGATGAAAATCAGCAGGCTCAGCATCGCGGCGATGACGACGAAGCCGGAAATGCCGAGCCAGGGCGCTTGCAGGTTGTCCTTGCCCTGGTTGAGCACCTCGCCGAGCGACGGCGAGCCCGGCGGCAGGCCGAGGCCGAGGAAGTCGAGCGCGGTGAGCGAGGTGATCGAGCCGTTGAGGATGAAGGGCAGGAAGGTCAGCGTCGCGACCATGGCGTTGGGCAGGATGTGCCGCCGCATGATGGTGGCGTCGCCGACGCCGAGCGCGCGCGCCGCGCGCACATAGGCGAAATTGCGCCCGCGCAGGAATTCGGCGCGCACCACGGCGACGAGCGAGGTCCAGCTGAACAGCAGCAGCACGGCGAGCAGCGTCCAGAAGCCCGGCACCAGCAGGCTGGTGATGATGAGCAGGATGTAAAGCTCGGGCAGGCCGGACCATATTTCGATGAAGCGCTGGCTATAGAGGTCGATGCGGCCGCCGAAATAACCCTGCACCGCGCCGGCGGCGATGCCGATGATCGAGCTGGCGATCGTCAAGGCGAGGCCGAACAGCACCGAGATGCGAAAGCCGTAGATCAGCCGCGCCAAGAGGTCGCGGCCCTGATCGTCGGTGCCGAGCCAGTTGGCGGCCGAGGGCGGCGCGGGCGCGGGCACGTCGAGCCGGTAGTTGATCGTGCGGTAGCTGTAGGGCACCGGCGGCTGGATCATCCAGCCCTTTTCGCTGATGCGTTCGCGCAGCCAGGGGTCGTTGAAATCCGCCTCGGTCGGGAATTCGCCGCCGAACGCCGTCTCCGGATAGAACTTGAAGATCGGCATGTAATAGCCGCCCTCGTATTGGACGAGGATCGGCTTGTCGTTGGCGATGAATTCGGCGAACAGGCTGACGACGAACAGCGCGAGGAAGATCCACAGCGACCAGAAGCCGCGTTTGTTGGCGCGGAAATTGTCGATGCGCCGGCGCGTCAGCGGCGCGATCCTCACGCCGAACAGCCGGTCTTGCGCGGGGGATGCGGGAGCGCTCATCCGCGGGCCTCGAAATCGATGCGCGGGTCGACCAGCATATAGGTGATGTCGCGGATCAGGCTGAACAGCAGGCCGATCAGGCTGAAGAAGAACAAGGTGCCGAACACCACTGGATAGTCGCGGTTGATGACGGCCTCGTAGCCCAGGAGGCCGAGCCCGTCGAGCGAGAAGATGATCTCGATCAAGAGCGCGCCGGTGAACAGGATGCCGAGCAACGCCGAGGGGAAGCCGGCGACGACGATCAGCATGGCGTTGCGGAACACATGGCCGTAGAGCACGCGCTTCTCGGTGAGGCCCTTGGCGCGCGCCGTCAGCACATATTGCTTGTTGATCTCTTCGAGGAAGGAGTTCTTCGTCAGCATGGTCAGGCTGGCGAAGCTGCCGATCACCAGGGCCGTCAAAGGCAGGGCGAGGTGCCAGAAATAGTCGAGGATCTTGTCTGGCCAGCTCATCGCCTCCCAGCCCGAAGACGTCAGTCCGCGCAAGGGGAACCAGCCCCAATAGCTGCCGCCGGCGAACAGCACGACGAGCAGGATGGCGAACAGGAACGAGGGGATGGCGTTGCCGATAATCACCACGGCGCTGGTCCAGATGTCGAACGGGCTGCCGTCGCGCGTCGCCTTGGCGACGCCGAGCGGGATCGAGATGAGATAGATCAGCAGCGTCGTCCACAGGCCGAGCGAGATCGACACCGGCATCTTCTCCAGCACGAGATCCACCACGGCGCGGTCGCGGAAGAAGCTGCGGCCGAAATCGAGCTGGGCATATTGCTTCATCATCAGCCAGAAGCGTTCGTGCGCCGGCTTGTCGAAGCCGTAGAGCTGCTCGATTTCGGCGACGAATTTAGGATCGAGCCCCTGGGCGCCGCGATAGCGCGACTCGCCGCCGCCTTGCGCCATGTCGCCGCCGCCGGTGCCGGCGACGCGCGCGGTGGCGTCGACGGCGGTGCCGCGCACCTGGGCGACCATCTGCTCGACCGGGCCGCCCGGCGCGAATTGCACGATGGCGAAATTGATCAGCATGATGCCGAACAGCGTCGGCACGATCAGCAACAGGCGGCGGACGATATAGGCCAGCATCAGCGCGTCTCCCGCCGGGTGCGGCGCACGCGCCACACGGCGGCCGCGAGCAGCAGGGCGGCCAGCGCGCCGGCCAGCCAATAGCCGGCATGGCCGCCGGCCCGCGCCTCCGCCGCGCGCGCCTGCTCCGTTTTCAGTTCGGCGGTCGCCGTGTCCTTGGCGCTGGCCACGACGCGGTCGCGGTTCGGATCGATCCACCAGGTGTCGAGCTGATAGCCGCGCGTGGGCATGACCTTGGGATGGGAGAATTTGCTCCAATAGGCGACGCGGTCGCCTTTCACGTGGAACTGCGGGATCACGTAATGGCCCCACAGCAGCACGCGGTCGAGCGCCTTGACGCGCGCGATCAGGCTGGCGCGGTCGGGCGCGGCGATCACCTGCTCGATCAGCGCGTCGATGACGGGATTCTTGATGCCGGCGTAATTGCGGCCGCCGGGCGTGTCGGCCGCCTCGCTCGACCAGAAGCTCGATTGCTCGTTGCCGGGCGAGAGCGATTGGCCCCAGCCGGCGACGATCATGTCGAAGTCGCTGTTCTGCACGCGGTTCTGATATTGCGCGGTATCGACGGTGCGGATGCGCGCTGCGATGCCGAGGCGTTTCAGGTTGCCGGCGAAGGGGCTGACGATGCGCTCGAACTCGGGCTGGATGAGCAGAATCTCGAAGCTGACCGGCCGGCCTTGCGCATCCAGCATCACGCCGTCGTCGGGGCGCACGCGCCAGCCCGCCTCTTGCAGCATCTTGAGCGCGGTCAGCAGGTTGCCGCGCGCGTCGCCGCTGCCGTCGGTGCGCGGCGCGCGATAGGGCTTGTCGAACAGTTCGGGCGGCAGTTGGTCGCGGAACGGCTCCAGCACGGCCAGTTCCTCGCCTTCCGGCAAGCCCGACGAGGCCAGTTCGGAGTTGGAGAAGTAGCTTTCCGTGCGGGTGTAGGCGCCGAAGAAGATGCGCGCGTTGGTCCATTCGAAGTCCCAGGCGTAGCCAAGGGCTTCGCGCACCTTACGGTCGGCGAAGACGGCGCGGCGCGTGTTGAAGACGAACGCCTGCATGCCGGTCGAGCGCTGGTTGTCGAGCATTTCGCGCGTGACCAGCCCGCGGCGCAACGCCGGGAAATCGTAGCCGGTCGCCCAGTTCTTCGCCGAATTCTCCAGGCGGAAATCGTACTGGCCGGCCTTGAAGGCTTCGAGCGCCACGTTGCCGTCGCGATAATAGTCGTAGCGCATGACGTCGAAGTTGTGGCGGCCGACATTGACCGGCAGATCGCGGCCCCAATAGTCCGGCACGCGGCGATAGGACACGCTGCGGCCGGGCTCGGCGCCGTCGAACCGGTAAGGGCCGCTGCCGAGCGGCGGCTCCAGCGTCGCGCGCTCGAAGTCGCGGCTCTCCCAATAATGTTTGGGCAGGATCGCCTGCTGGCCGACGATCAGCGGCAGCTCGCGGTTGTCGCCCGGCTTGAAGGCGAAGCGCACGCGGTGCGGGCCTTCGGCCGTGACCTGCGTCACGCTGGCATAATAATAGCGCAGCTGCGGATGGCCCTTGGCCTTGATCGTATCGAAGGTGAAGACGACGTCGGCGGCGGTGAGCGGCGTGCCGTCGTGCCAGCGCGCCTCGGGGCGCAGATTGAACACCGCCCAGGAGCGGTCCTCCGGCATCTCGACGCTCTCGGCGAGCAGGCCGTATTCGGAGAAGGCTTCGTCGGCCGAGGATGTCAGCAGCGTGTCGTAGATCTCGCTTGCCGCGATGGCCGGCACGCCGCGCAGCACGAACGGGTTGAGCGTGTCGAAGGTGCCGAGCCAGGAGAAGCGCGCCGTGCCGCCTTTGACGGCGTTGGGATCGACATAGTCGAAATGCTTGAAGTCCGGCGGATATTTGAGGTCGCCGTGCATGGCGATGCCGTGCGCCGGCTGCTGCGCCATGACGGCGGCAGGCGCGGCGGCGGCAACGCAAAGCGTCGCGGCGGCGATCAGCAGGGAACGGCGGAGGCGCGGTGCGAAGCTCACGCCGGAAGTGTGCCGTCCGCCGGGAGCGCTAGCAAGCCGGGAAAGCGGTCACTTGCTGGTGAGGACGCTGAAAGCTTGGGCGTGAAGCGCGGCATCGCCGGCGGCCAGCACGCGCGGACCGGAGGCGATGGTGAGCGGCCGGTTCTCCCAATCGGTGATCGCGCCGCCGGCGCCGGCCACGACCGGAACCAGCGCACAAAAATCGTAGGGCTTGAGCGACGCCTCGCAGACCAGATCGGTGAAGCCCGAGGCCAAGAGGCCGTAGGCGTAGCAATCCGCGCCGTAGAGCGGATGTTTCACCTGCCGCGTCAGGCGCTCGAAGGCGGCGGCGTCGTCGCCGACGAACATCTGCGGCGTGGTGGCGTAGAGCAGCGCGTCGGCCAGCGTGACGCCGGCGCGGGCGCGGACCGGCTGGCCGTTGAACGTGGTGGCGCGGCCCGTCGCGCCGATCCAGCGTTCGCGCAGGATCGGCTGGTCGATGACGCCGACGATGGGCGCGCCATTGCGGCACAGCGCGATCAGCGTGCCGAAGGTCGCCTTGCCGGTGATGAAGGATTTGGTGCCGTCGATAGGATCGAGCACCCAGACATATTCGGCGTCGAGCCGCTCGCTGCCGTATTCCTCGCCGAGGATGCCGTGATCGGGAAAGGCCGCGGCGATGGCGTCGCGCAGGGTCCGCTCGACCTCGCGGTCGGCGATCGTCACCGGGCTGTCGTCGGATTTGTCGTCGACGGCGATGGGCTGGCGGAAGTAGCGGCGCAGCACCTCGCCGCTCAAGTCGGCGAGGCGTTCGGCCAGGGCCTGGAACGGCGCGAGATCGGCGCTCATCGCGGGTCTCGCGCCTTGGCCATCCGGTCGCGGCTTACGGCAGCGGCGCGGGGTTGTCGCTCAGCGAGCGCAGGTAGGCGATGATGTCGGCGCGCTCGCTGGCGCGCGGCACGCCGGCGAAGGACATCTTGGTGCCCGGAAGATAGGTGCGCGGGCTGGCGATGAAGTGGTTGATGTCCTCGTAGTCCCACGGCTCGGCCGACTTGGCTTGCATCGCGTTGGAATAGGCGAAGCCCTGCGCGTGGGCGTGCGGCGCGCCGACGATGCCATAGAGGTTCGGGCCGACGCGGTTGGCGCCGCCCTTATCGACGGTGTGGCAGGTGGCGCACTTGCCGAAGGCCTTGCGGCCGGCTTCGACGTCGGCGGCGGCGAGCAGCGGGCCGACCGGCTCGAGCTCCTTGGCGACCGGCGCGGCGGCGGTCGGCGTGGCGGCGGCTTCGACGCCCTCGACCACATAGGCGTTCTGTTCGAGTTTTTGCGGCGCGACGGCGGCGTTGCCGACGATGTCGAAAGTCTTGATCGCGAGCAAAGCGACCAGGACGGCGCCGATGATCTTGTTCAACTCGAACGAGGACATTGAGAAAGCTCCGAAGAATGCGTCGGGGTGACGAAACGCGGCCCGGGCCGGCTCTCCGCGAGGCGGGGCCGTCTAGGCGGGGCGGAGATTAGTCCCGAAGGCGCGCCGGTTCAACCCTTTGGAGGGGCTTTCGGCGGGCTTTCGGGGCGGCGGAAATGGCCTATTTGCCAAAGACTTGCCGGCCGGAGGCGGCAAGATCGCCGTTCCGCCCGGCTTGGCGGCGGGTTAAGGTGCCGGCTAACACCGATTGGGCCCCGATTAAGCCCAGATTCTGCGGAATTTCACCATGGCTGCCGATCGTCCCGCTCCCCGCAAGCCGCTCGTGCTGATCCCGTCGCGCCTGGCCTCGACGCGCCTGCCCGACAAGCCGCTCGCCGACCTCCACGGCCTGCCGATGATCGTCCAGGTCTGGCGCCGCGCCATGGAAGCGGCGCTCGGCCCGGTGGTGGTGGCCTGCGGCGACCAGGCGATCTTCGACGCGGTGAAAGCCGCCGGCGGCGAGGCGGTGATGACCGATCCGAACCATCCGTCCGGCTCGGACCGCATTTTCGAGGCGTTGAACAAGGTCGATCCCAAGGGCGAGTTCGATTCCATCGTCAATTTGCAGGGCGATCTGCCGACGCTCGATCCGGCGCTGCCGCGCGCCGCCTTCGAGCTGCTGGCCGACCCGGCGGTCGATCTTTCCACGCTCGCCTGCGCGATCAAGGAGCCGCACGAGCGGACCGATCCCAACGTGGTCAAGGCGGTGGTAAGCGCGAATGCGGCCGGCTCTGGCGGCCGCGCCTTGTATTTCACCCGCGCCAGCGCGCCCTATGGCGACGGCCCGCTTTATCACCACATCGGGCTCTACGCCTATCGGCGCGACGCGCTGGAGCGTTTCGTCGGCTTGCCGCCGAGCGCGCTGGAGACGCGCGAGAAGCTCGAACAATTGCGCGCGCTGGAAGCCGGCATGCGCATCGAGGTCGCCTTCGTTGACACCGTTCCGCTCGGCGTCGATACTCCGGCCGACCTCGAAAAAGCCCGGAAATTGCTGGCGTAATCATGGCCCCCCGCACCGCTAAGACCGCTCTCGATCCGAAGAAAACCGTCGCCTTCCAGGGCCTGCCCGGGGCCTATTCCGATCTCGCCTGCCGCGAGGTCTTCCCCAAGCTCGCCACGCTGCCGACGGAGAATTTCGAGGAGACCTTCGCCGCCTTGGAGAAGGGCCGGGTCAAATTCGCCATGATCCCGATCGAGAATTCGGTGGCGGGGCGCGTCGCCGACATCCATCAGCTCATTCCGCACGCGACCAAGCTGCATATCGTCGGCGAGCATTTCCAGCGCGTCGAGCATTGCCTGCTCGCGCCCGCCGGCGCGACGCTGAACAGCATCAAGATCGTGCGCAGCCACATCCACGCGCTGTCGCAATGCCGCAAGTTCATCCGTAAGATGGGGCTGAAGGCCATCGTCCACGCCGACACGGCGGGTTCGGCGGCGGAGCTGGCCGAGCGCGGCGATCCGACCGAAGCGGCCATCGCCTCGACGCTGGCGGCGAAAATCTACGGCCTGAAGATTCTCAAGACCAACATCGAGGACGCGGCGCATAACACGACGCGCTTCATCATCCTGTCGCGCGAGGCCGTCGA
This sequence comes from Alphaproteobacteria bacterium, assembly GCA_046297835.1. Taxonomy (GTDB): domain Bacteria; phylum Pseudomonadota; class Alphaproteobacteria; order SMXQ01; family SMXQ01; genus CAMAVH01. The sequence goes on from JBKBHI010000004.1 coordinate 350,391, forward strand.
TCCGGGCGTCAGGAACGGCCCGGTCATGACGTCGCTGCTGTTCCAGGTGCGCAACATTCCCGCCGCGCTTTACAAAGCGATGGGCGGATTCGCCACCAACGGCGTCAACATGACCAAGCTGGAAAGCTACATCCGCGCCGGCAGCTTCGACGTCAGCATGTTCTACGCCGACATCGAGGGCCATCCGGCCGATCCGGCGGTGAAGCTGGCGCTCGACGAATTGCGCTTCTTCTCCGACGAGCTGCGCGTCATGGGCGTCTATCCCGCCCACGCTTTTCGCTACAAGACGCGCAAGCGCGCTTAAGCCTCGTCCAGCCAGTCGAGCACGAGGCGGCGCGCGATCGAGATGGCGCGCGCCATGCGCACTTCCCCGCCGTCGAACAAAGCCGGCTCGCCGGTCCGCTCCGCCGCCAGCACGCGGCGCAGGTCGTCGCGCGTGAACCAGCGCGCGTCCATGATCTCGTCTTCCTGCAGGCGGAACTCGTCGCTCGCCGCTTCGGCGCGAAAGCCGAGCATCAATTGGGCCGGGAAGGGCCAGGGCTGCGACGATTGATAGGCGACGTCGGTCACGCGCAGGCCGACTTCTTCCAGCACCTCGCGCGCCACGGCTTCTTCCAGGCTCTCGGCCGGCTCGACGAAGCCGGCGAGCGTCGAATACATCGGCTGGGCGTTGCCGGCGCGCCGCGCCAGCAGGCAGCGCTCGCCGCGCGTCACCAGCATGATGACGGCGGGGTCGGTGCGCGGGAAATGGCTCGCCTTGCAGGATTCATCCAGGCAGACGCGGACATGGCCGCCCTCGCGGCTCTCGGTCCTGCCGCCGCAGCGGGCGCAGCGCGGATGCGCCGCGTGCCACTGCACCAGCGCGCGCGCCTGGGCGAGCATGGCGCTCGCGGCATGGGGCAGCGCGCCGGCGAGATCGCGCAAGTCCCCGGTCTTCGCGCCCTTCAAGGCGCTGTCGTCGAGCGGCGTCGCCAGATGCGACAGATCGAGGGCGAAGCGCGTCTCGCCCTCGCGCGTCACGCCGAGCAGGATCATGTCGCCGTCCGGCGCGAGCCGGCGCGCGGTCGCGACGTCGAGCAGCAGCGGCGTCGGCGGCGCGTCGGCGCCGCCCTCGGCCGAATCGTTCGCCGTCTGCAGGACGAAATGCATGTTGCGCCACAGCGGCAGCACGCGCGTGTCGGCGGCCTTGAACTGCGCCTCGACCCACATCGGGTCTTTGCGCTCCAAGCCGACGCGATCCAGCTCGTCGCCCGCGAAAATGTTAGGGCTTTTCATGCGACCGCCTGCCCTATGCAAACACTTGGTTGAGCCAGCCGACGAGCATCTTCGCGCCGGCGAGGCGCAGCGCGCGGTCGTGCTCGGCCGCTTCGGCGCGCAGCGCCGGCACGGATATTTTCTCGGCGGCCAATTCGCCGACATGGCCGACGAACCAGCGCTCCAGATCGCGCGCGGTGCCTTCGGGATGGAATTGCAGCGCCAGGCCGATGTCGCGCTCGCCCCAGGCGAAGGCCTGGTGGGCGCAAGCGTCGGTGCTGGCGAGGTGGCGCGCGCCGGCCGGCAGATCGAACGTGTCGCCGTGCCAATGCAGGATCGGCGCGCCGTCGAGCGCGGCGAGGGCGGAGGCGCGGCCCGTGTCGGTCAGCGTCACCGGCTTGAAGCCGATCTCCTTGACCTTGTTGGGATAGACCTTGGCGCCGAGCGCGCGCGCCATGATCTGCGCGCCGAGGCAGAGGCCGAGCACCGGCTTGCCGGCCTTCAAGCGGCGCTCGACGGCCTTGATCTCGTCCTTCAGCCAGGGATAGGCGGCCTCGTCGTTGGCCCCGATGGGGCCGCCGAGCACGACCAGTAGGTCCGCCGCGTCGGCCTCTTTCGGATCGAGCGCGTCGTAGCCCGAATCGACGTAGCGGATGCCGAAGCCGCGCAGGATCAGCGGCGGCACGAAGCCGCCGAGATCTTCGAACGCGACATGGCGCAAGGCCAGCACGCGGCGCAGCGGCGCGTCTTTCGGCGTCGGATCGTCGTCTCGGGCGAGTTGGGCCATGGAACCTGCGACAGGAGGGGCTGAGCGGCGCGGCGATGATAGCAGCGGGAGCGGGCCGCGATCAGCGTTAACCGCCGGAAAGATGTGGATAATTTCGGCGCGAATTTCAATGCCGGCCTTGTGACTCTCGCCGCCGCACCTGATATAGTCGGCTCGGGAGGCTGGCGGTGGACGGATTCCTCGCCAACCCGGTCAGGTCCGGAAGGAAGCAGCCGTAACGAGATTCGATCCGGGTCGTCGTCCAGTCTCCCACCCGTTCGCGCCGGCCGTTCTTGACGGGACTGGCGGCGCAGCCCCCTCCGATCATTCCAGGCTCATGAGCGACGACGCCGCCGCCAATTCCGGGACTGCCACCGCCGGGTCCGCCTATCGGGTGCTCGCCCGCAAATACCGGCCCGACAGTTTCGCGACGTTGGTCGGCCAGGACGCCTTGGTGCGCACGCTCAGCAACGCGATCCGCTCCGGCCGCCTCGCCCATGCCTGGCTGCTGACCGGCGTGCGCGGCGTCGGCAAGACGACGACGGCCCGCATCATCGCCCGCGCGCTCAATTGCGTCGGGCCGGACGGCAAGGGCGGCCCGACGCCGGAGCCCTGCGGCGTTTGCGAACATTGCGTCGCCATCGCCGAGGACCGCCATGTCGACGTGCTGGAGATGGACGCCGCCTCGCGCACCGGCGTCGACGACGTCCGCGAGCTGATCGAGGGCGTGCGCTACCGCCCGACCTCGGCGCGCTACAAGGTCTACATCATCGACGAAGTGCATATGCTCTCGAACAACGCCTTCAACGCTTTGTTGAAGACGCTGGAGGAGCCGCCCGAGCATGTGAAGTTCATCTTCGCCACCACCGAATCGCGCAAAATCCCGATCACGGTGCTGTCGCGCTGCCAGCGCTTCGATCTGCGCCGCTTCGACGAGAGCGAATTGCAGAAGCTGCTCGGCGACGTCGCCGCCAAGGAAGGCGCGGCCATCGAGCCCGCCGCCCTGGCGCTGATCGCGCGCGCCGCCGACGGTTCGGCGCGCGACGGCCTTTCCATTCTCGACCAGGCGATCTCGCACGGCCTCGGGGCCGAGGCCAAGACCATCGGCGAGGCGCTGGTGCGCGACATGCTCGGCCTCGCCGACCGCACCCGCGTGTTCGATCTGTTCGAAGCGGTGATGAAGGGCGACGTGGCGAAAGCCCTCGCTGTGCTGGCCGAGCAGCATGTCGCCGGCGCGGACGCCGCCACCGTCATCGAGGATCTGCTCGAACTGGTCCATTGGATCACGCGCATCAAGGTCGCGCCCGAGGTGGCGAAGGACGTCACTGTGCCGGAAGCCGAGCGCGTGCGCGGCGCAGGGCTCGCCGAAAGCCTGTCGATGCCGGCCCTGGCGCGCGCCTGGCAGATGCTGCTGAAAGGCTTGCAGGAGACGCAGTCCGCGCCCAATCCGATGCAGGCCGCCGAGATGATCCTGGTGCGGCTCGCCTATGCCGCCGAACTGCCGCCGCCGGGCGATCTGGTGAAAACGCTGACGCAGAACGGCGGCGCGGCGCAATCGTCCGGGGCGCCGCGCGCCTCCGGCGGCGCGGCCGCGCCGGCCAATGGCGGCGGGGCCCGCGCGGTCTCCAGCGCGAGCGTGTCGTCCGCGCCGGTTTCGGCCCCGACGATGATGGCCGTGCCCCTGACCGCTATGGGGGGCGGGCTTCAAACCCGGCCGCAGCCGCAAACGCAAATTCAGGCGCAGCCGGCCAGCGACGCCGTGCCGATGCCGCAGACCTATCGCGACGTCGCGCAACTCTTCGAGCGCAAGCGCGAGGCGCTGCTCTACACGCTGCTGGTCAACGACGCGCATCTGGTGCGGTTCGAGCCGGGCCGCATCGAATTGCGCCCCGAGCCGTCCGCGCCGCGCGACTTCACCAACCGAGTCGGCACGCTGCTCAGCGAATGGACCGGCCAGCGCTGGATCGTGATCGCCACGCAAGCGTCCGGCGAGCCGACGCTCGCCGAACAAGCGGCGCGGCGCAAGAACGACGAGATGGCGCAAGCCAAGACCCATCCGTTCGTGCGCGCCGCGCTGGAAATGTTTCCCGGCGCGCGCCTGACCAACGTGAAGACCGCGCAAGCCGCGAGCCCCGACATGCCGGCCGCGGCGGAAGGCTTCGACGGCGAAGTGCCGCTCACCGATGAAGCGCCGGCCTTCGATGACGCGCCGGTTTTCGATGGCGCGCCGCCGCCCGACGAAGCCGCCTATGGCGGCGACATGCCCGATCCAGACGGAGATTTTCGCTGATGAAAAACCTCGGCAACATGCTCAAGCAGGCGCAGCAGATGCAGGCCAAGATGGCCGAGATGCAGGCCAAGATGGCCGAGATGGAAGTCGCCGGCCAATCGGGCGGCGGCATGGTCAAGGTCACGCTCAACGGCAAGGGCGAACTGCGCAAGCTCAAGGTCGATCCGGCCATCGTCGATCGCGACGAGGTCGAGGTGCTGGAAGACCTGATCGTCGCCGCCTTCAACGACGCGCGCGGCAAGGTCGAGGCGGCCATGGCCGAGGAGATGGCGAAAGTCACCGGCGGCATGCAATTGCCGCCCGGCATGAAGATGCCGTTCTAGGATTCCGATGAGCGGTCCCGAGATCGAGCGGCTGATCCAGTTGCTCGCCAAGCTGCCGGGCCTCGGCCCCCGCTCGGCGCGCCGCGCGGCGCTGCATCTGTTCAAGAAGCGCGAATCGCTGATGCAGCCGCTGATGGCGGCGATGACCGACGCGGCGGACAATGTCCGCGTCTGTTCGGTCTGCGGCAATCTCGACACCAGCGAGCCTTGCGCCATCTGCACCGACGGCCGGCGCGATGCCGCGATCATCTGCGTCGTGGAGGATGTCGCCGATCTCTGGGCGTTGGAGCGCGCCGGGGTGTTTCGCGGCAAATATCACGTGCTCGGCGGCGTGCTGTCGGCGCTCGACGGCGTCGGGCCGGACGATCTCGCGATCGGCAAGCTGGTGAACCGCGCGCGCGGCGACGAGGTGAAAGAAGTCATCCTCGCCATGGGCGCGACGGTCGACGGCCAGACCACGGCGCATTATCTGACCGACCGCCTGCGCGACTGCGACGTGGAAGTGACGCGCCTCGCCCACGGCGTGCCGGTCGGCGGCGAATTGGATTACCTCGACGACGGCACCCTCGGCGCGGCGCTGAAGGCGCGGCGGCCGCTGTAGCCAGTATCGTCATGCCCGCATTTATTGCGGGCATCCACGACTTGCGATGCAGATATAAGGTAAGCCGTGGATGGCCGGAACAAGTCCGGCCATGACGCTGGGAATCATGGCCCTGAGGCTAAGCCGGTCAAATCCGGCGCGTCCGCGAAGCGCGTCAGGCGCGGCACGGTCAGCACTTTCGTCCTCGGCAAAAAGCGCGCGATGGTCTCTGCGGTTTCGGCGAGCGCCACCGGCTGCTCCGGCGATTCGCTAAGCACGATGCCGGCGAGCGGAATCTCGCGGCGCATGACGCTCTCGGCCGCCGTCAGCATATGGCTGATCGCGCCGAGATAGCTGCCGCCGACCAGCAATGTCGGCAATTTCAGCGCCGCCATCCAGTCGATCACCGTCTCGTCGTCGTTGAGCGGGGCCATGACGCCGCCGACGCCTTCGATCAGCGTGAAGGCGGCGCGGTCGTCGAGCGCTTCGCGGCAGAAGCGCAGCAGCGGATCGAGATCGACGCGGCGGCCTTCGCGCTTGGCCGCCATGTGCGGCGATAGCGGCAGCTCGAAGCGCCAGGGCGAGATGCGCGCCACGGCCTCGGCCGTCGGCTCCTCGCCCAGCGCCGTCAGCAGCAGGCCGCTGTCGCTCGTCGCGGCCGCCGCCGGCTCGTAGCCGCTGATGACGGGTTTCAGCGCGCGCAGCTTGCGGTTCTGCCGGCGCAATTGATGCAGCAGGGCGCAGGCGACGAAGGTCTTGCCGATCTCGGTGCCGGCGGCGGAGACGAACAGGCCGTTCATGACGCGATGCCGAGCTTGCGCATGGCGGCGACGAGTTGTTCGATGTCGGCATCCGCATGGGCGGCGGAGAAGGTGACGCGCAGGCGCGAGGTGCCGTCCGGCACGGTCGGCGGGCGGATGGCGACCACCATGAAGCCGGCCTCTTGCAGCTTGGCTGCGGCGTCGAGCGCGCGCTTCGGTTCGCCGAGCATCACCGGCACCACGGCGCTTTGCGCCTCGGGCAGGCCGAGCGCGGCGGTGAACAGGCGGGCTTTGGCGAGCGGCTTGGCCGTCAGTTCGGCGTCGGTCTCGATCAGTTCGAGCGCCGCGTCCGCCGCGCCCAATGCACTGGGAGGGAGCCCGGTCGAATAGATCAGGCTGCGCGCCCGGTGGCGCACCAAGTCGAGCGTGTCCGCGTCGGCGCAGAGATAGCCGCCATAAGCGCCGACGGCTTTCGACAAGGTGCCCATCTGCAACGGCACTTCGCCGCTCGCGTCATCAGCGTGGGCGCTGCCTTTGCCGTTTCCGATCACGCCGAGCGCATGGGCGTCGTCGGTGAACAGCCAGGCGTCTTGCCCGCGCGCGATCGCGGCGAGCCGTTTCACCGGCGCGCGATCGCCGTCCATGCTGAAGACGCCTTCGGTCATGACGAGGCAATGGCGGAATTTGGCGCGCTCGCGCGCGAGAATCTCGGCGCAATGGCCGGTGTCGTTGTGGCGGAAGATCGCGATCTTGGCGCGCGACAGGCGCGCGCCGCCATGCATGCAGGCGTGCATCAATTCGTCGCCGACGATCAGGTCGTCCTCGCCGAGCAGCGCCGGGATGATGCCGAGATTGGCGAGATAGCCCGAGCCGAACACGACCGCGCTTTCTGTCCCTTTGAGCCGCGCGAGCCGCGCTTCGACCGCGCCGTAGAGCGGGTTGTCGCCGGTGACATAGCGCGACGCGCCGGCGCCCGCGCCATAGGCGCGCGTCGCGGCGACGGCGGCGGCGATGACCTTCGGATGGCGGCTGAGGCCGAGATAATCGTTGCACGAGAAGGAGACCAGCCGCCGGCCGTCGCGCTCGACGATCAGGCCGGCCTCGTCGACGATGGGGCCGCGCGCCGTGGGGCGCAGCGTGCGCGTCAGATCCTTGGCGGCGATCTCCGCCATCTTGGCGCGCGCGAAGGCGGCGAGGCTGTGCATAAGTCGGAACCGAAAGCGTCCTGTTGGGCCGCCAAATTCGCAATAAACCCAGGCTTTGCCAAGCGGGGCCTTTGCACTAGAGTCCGGCCATCTTCGCAACCCCTGGAATTTCCATGGCCACGCAGCTCCGCATCGACGCGCCCGCCGCTCCAGCGCAAGGCTCCGCTCCGGCGCAAGACCCCAACATCCGCCACGACTGGACCAAGGCCGAGGCCGAGGCGCTGTTCGCCCTGCCGCTGAACGATCTGCTGTTCAAGGCCCAGACGCTGCTGCGCCAATATTTCGATCCCAACGAGGTGCAGCTCTCGACGCTGCTCAACGTCAAGACCGGCGGCTGCCCGGAAGATTGCCGCTATTGCGCGCAAAGCTCGCGCTACGACACCGGCCTCAAGGCCGAGAAGCTCATGGAGCTCGACGAGGTGCTGGCCGCCGCGAAGGCGGCGAAGGACGCCGGCGCGGGACGCTTCTGCATGGGCGCGGCCTGGCGCAGCCCGAAGGAGCGCGACCTCGACCGCATCGTGCCGATGATCGAAGGCGTCAAGGCGATGGGCCTGGAGACCTGCGTCACGCTCGGGATGCTGGAAGCCGCCCAGGCCCAGCGCCTGAAAGACGCCGGCCTCGATTACTACAACCACAATCTCGACACCTCCGAGGAATATTACCCGCAGGTGATCTCGACGCGGACCTACGGCGACCGGCTGGAGACGCTGGCCAACGTGCGCGACGCCGGCCTCAAGGTCTGCTGCGGCGGCATCATCGGCATGGGCGAGGGCGAGCATGACCGCGCCTCCATGCTGGTCACGCTGGCGAACCTGCCGCAGCACCCCGATTCGGTGCCGATCAACGCCCTGGTGCAGATCGAAGGCACGCCGCTGGCGCTCGACGGCAACGCCAAGCGCGAGAAGCTCGACTCTTTCGATTTCGTGCGCACCATCGCGGTGGCCCGCATCATGATGCCGGCCTCCATGGTCCGCATCGCCGCCGGCCGCTTGGAGATGGATGAGGCGACCCAGGCGCTCTGCCTGTTCGCCGGCGCCAATTCGATCTTCTACGGCGACAAGCTGCTGACCACGCCCAATCCCGAGGGCAACGAGGACGAGGCTTTGCTCGATAAGCTCGGCTATCGGCCGATGCCGTCCTCTTGCGCCAGCGGCTCCTGCTCGTAAATGAGCCCGGGCGATTCGGGGCCCGCCTGGCTCGCTGAGGGTCTGGCGCATCTCTGGATGCCCTATACGCAGATGCGCACGGCGCTGCCGCCGCTGCCGGTCGCCGGCACCGCCGGCACGCGCATCCGGCTGGCCGACGGGCGCGAGCTGATCGACGGCCTGGCCTCCTGGTGGACGGCCTGCCACGGCTACAATCATCCGCACATCACGGACGCCATCCGCCGCCAAGCCGAGGCGATGCCGCACGTCATGTTCGCCGGCCTGGCGCACGAGCCGGCGGCGCGCCTCGCCGCGCGCCTCGCCAAATTGCTGCCCGGCGAGCTGGAGCGCGTGTTCTTCTGCGATTCCGGCTCGGTCGCCGTCGAGGTGGCGCTCAAGATGGCGGTGCAGTTCTGGCGCAATCGCGGCGAGACGGGCCGCGTCAAATTCGTCGCCTTCCGCCACGGCTATCACGGCGACACGATGGGCGGCATGGCGGTGAGCGACACCGAGGACGAGGACGCGATGCATGTCCTGTTCCGCGGCTATATGCCGGAGCAGATCATCTGCGACCTGCCCGTGGGGCGCGCCGCCGAAGTGGCGTTCGACGCGCTGCTCGCCGGCGAGCGCGGGTGCGTCGCCGCCGTCATCGTCGAGCCGCTGGTGCAGGGCGCGGGCGGCATGAAAACCCACGCGCCGGAAGTGTTGCGCGCCGTCGCCGACATTTGCGCGCGCCACGGCACGCTGCTGATCCTCGACGAGGTCGCCACCGGCTTCGGCCGCACGGGCGCCATGTTCGCCTGCGAGCAGGCCGGAGTCGCGCCGGACATCATGTGTCTCTCCAAGGCGCTGACCGGCGGCACGGTCGGGCTCGGCGCGACCGTGGCGAGCCGCCGCGTGTTCGAGGCGTTCCTCGGCGACGATCCGCAGCGGGCGCTGATGCACGGGCCGACCTTCATGGCCAATCCCATCGCCTGCGCCGCCGCCAACGCCTCGCTCGACCTGTTCGAGCGCGAGCCGCGCCTGGCCCAGGTCGCCGCCATCGAGGCGCATTTGAACGCGGCGCTGGAGCCGGCGCGCGCCATGCGCGGCGTGAAGGATGTGCGCGCCAAAGGCGCCATCGGCGTCATCCAACTCGAGGAGATGAAGGGCCTCAGCTGGCTGCGCGAGCGTTTCGTGCAGGAGGGCCTGTGGCTGCGCCCCTTCGCTGACATCGTCTATTGCACGCCGGCCTTCACCATCGAGCGCGCCGATCTCGCGCGCCTGACCGACGGCATGGTCAAGATCGTCGGCGAATGGTCGCGGAAGTTCGGCTAGGTCGTTCTACCCCGTCATGCCCGCACTTGTTGCGGGCATCCACGACTTAATTCGCGGCCAGATCGAAAGTCGTGGATGGCCGGGACAAGCCCGGCCATGACGAATTTATTAGCGCGCCTAATCCTCGCCGCCGCGCTGATCGGTCAGCGCCGCGGCGTCGCTCATGTCTTCGGCTTCGCCCTCGATCAGATGGCCGTCGTCCTGCACCACGACTTGCAGAGACGGCAGCGCGCCGGGCAGGTCTTTCTGCTTAGCCTGGCGCACGCCGAGGCCGGCGAGCGTGCGCTGGCGCGGCAAGAGGCGGCTGTTGATCGAGCCGACCAACTTGGCGTGGCTCTCGGCGGCGGCCTTGATGCCCTTGCCGACTCCGGCGACATGGCCGATTACCATGCTCACCGCTTCGATCAGGTTGCGCGCGGCGGCGACGATCTTCTCTTGGTTCTCGGCCTGCTGGCCGAGATCGACCTCGATGCGCGCGAAGCCGATGTAGGACATCAGTCCGGTCGGGCCGCAGACGACGATGTTCTCCTGCACGGCCTTCTTCTGGAACGCCGGATCGGCGCGCCCGAGGCGCTCGATGCCGCCTTCGGTGGGCAGATACATGATGTTGATGGCGCGCGCGATGCGCTCGCCCTTGCCGGCCTTGCGGTAGGTCGCCTGCAAGGCGGTGGCGTAATCCTTCGACGCCAGCGCTTTCAGATGCGTGTTCATGGTGCGCGCCAGCGCCGCATAGGTCTCGGCCTCGCGCTCGGTACCTTCCGACTCGGCGGCTTCGAGCAGGAATTTCGACGCCTTGCTGTCGATGGTCAGCACCGTGTTGCCGGGCAGGAACACGACCGCGTCGGGCCGCAGCCGCGCGCCGTCCTCGTTGCCGTCGATCGTGTGCTGCATGATGAAGTCGCGGCCCGGCATCAGGCCGAACTCGCGCAAGGAATTTTCCAGGCCGATCTCGGCGTAATGGCCGGCCCCGGCGGGATTGGAGAGCGCGCGCAGGATCTGCTCGGTCTGGCCGCTGGTCTGGCGCACCTGGCCGTGCAGCGCGCTGACGCTTTCGCTCAGCTTGCCGACATGGCTTTGCAGCTCCTCGGTGGTCTTCTTGACCAGATCGGCGCTGTCCTTCTTCTGCGCCTCGGCCTCGCGCTTGTGGTCCTCGAGCAGCTTGGACGACATGGTCTGGCCCGAGGCGAGCAGCGCCGCCTTGGTCGCTTCCAGCATCTGCGCCTTGGTCGCTTCCCAATCGGCCATCTGCGCCTTGGCGGCCGCGAGTTCCTGCGCCGCGAGCGCGGCTTGCTTTTCCGCCTGATGCTGGGCCCGCAGCGCCTCGTCGCGCGCCGCTTGGGCGGCCGCGCGTTCGCTCTGCGCCGCCGCCAGATTCTCCTGCGCGGCGGCGAGACGCGTTTCGGCGGCGGCCGTGGCGCGCTGGCTTTCGCCGGCGATCAGGCGCGCCTCGGTCGCTGCGGCCTGCAAGCCGCGCCGGCCGAGGAACAGCGCGACGAGGCCGGCGGCCAGGGCGACGGCGAGGACGAGAAGGGCGATTTCGAGGCTGGTCATGATGGCGGAGACTTGCGGAATGGCGCGGGGCGGCGAGACTAGCACGCGCCAGCGCGCGCCGCGACCGGATGGCGGCTTGACGCCTTTCGGCGCACGGCCTACCTAAAGGCCGACAGGAAGCCCGCCCGCCGCCCTTAGGAAAACATGGCCGTTCTGCCCATCATCACCGCGCCCGATCCGCGCCTCAAGGTTCAGGCCAAGCCCGTCGAGAAGGTCGACGCCGCCGTGCGCCGCCTGATGGACGACATGCTGGAGACGATGTATGTCGCGCCCGGCATCGGCCTCGCCGCGCCGCAGGTCGGCGTCGCCAAGCGCGTCATCGTCATCGACGTCGCCGACAAGGGCCAGCCGCCGCATCCCTATCGCATGGCCAATCCGGAGATCGTCTGGAAGTCCGACGAGCGCGCGACCTACGAGGAGGGCTGCCTGTCGGTGCCCGACCATTACGCCGAGGTCGAGCGCGCCGCCAAGGTGCGCGTGCGCTATCTCGACGAGCAGAACGAGATCCGCGAGATCGAGGCCGAGGGCCTGCTCGCCGTCTGCGTCCAGCACGAGATCGATCATCTCGGCGGCACTTTGTTCGTCGATCATCTGAGCGCGCTCAAGCGCGGCATGATCCTGCGCAAGCTCGGCAAGGCGAAGAAGAGCGCTGAGCCCGTCGCCGTCGGCCGGTCCTAGGCGCATGGCCCTGCGCCCATGACACTCAGATTGGCCTTCATGGGCACGCCGGGCTTTTCCGTGCCGGCGCTCAAAGCGTTGCATACCGCCGGCCACGACATCGCCGCCGTTTACAGCCAGCCGCCGCGGCCCGCCGGGCGCGGCCAGTCGGAAAAGCGCTCCGAAGTGCACGAGGCGGCGCTCGCCTTGGGCCTCGACGTCCGCACGCCGGCCTCGCTGAAAACTCCGGAAGCGCAGGCCGAGTTCGCCGCGCTCAAGCTCGACGTCGCCGTGGTGGTCGCCTACGGGCTGATCCTGCCGAAAGCCGTGCTGGACGCGCCCAAACATGGCTGCCTCAACATCCACGGCTCCTTGCTGCCGCGCTGGCGCGGCGCGGCGCCGATCCAGCGCGCCATCCTGGCGGGCGATCAGGAGTCGGGCATCACCATCATGCAGATGGACGAGGGGCTCGACACCGGGCCGATGCTGCTGAAAGAGGCCGTGCCGATCGGGCCGGAGACGACGGCGGAGCATCTGCACGACGCGCTCGCCGCGCTCGGCGCGCTGCTGATCTTGCAGGCGCTGCAGGATTTGCAAGCGGGCGCGCTGAAACCCGAGCCGCAGCCGGCCGAGGGCGCGACCTACGCCAAGAAGCTGAGCCGCGCCGACGGCGTGATCGACTGGCGCCGGAGCGCCGCCGAGATCGAGCGCCAAGTGCGCGCGCTGACGCCGTGGCCCGGCGCGTTCTTCACGCACGACGGCAAGCGCATCAAGCTGCTCGCCGCCTACGCCCACACCGAGGCGGCGCGCAAGATGCCGGGCATGGTGCTCGACGAGAATCTCAACGTCGCCTGCGGCGCGGGCGGCATCCTCACGCTGAAAAAATTGCAGCGCGAGGGCAAGGCGGCGCTCGACGGCCCGGCTTTCCTGCGCGGCTTCGCCCTGCCGCCCGGCACGCTGCTCGACACGCCGGACGACGATGCCGCGTTATAAACTGACCATCGAATACGACGGCGCGCCGTTCGTCGGCTGGCAGCGTCAGAACAACGGCCCTTCGGTGCAGCAGGCGCTGGAGGAGGCCGTCGAAGCTTTCTGCCAGGAGCGCGTCGTGGTGCATGGCGCGGGTCGCACCGATGCCGGCGTTCACGCGCTCGCCCAGGTCGCCCATATCGACATCGCCAGGGACGCGCCGCCCGACAAGGTGCGCGACGCGCTGAACTTCCATCTCAAGCCGAATCCGGTGGCGGTGCTGAGCGCCGAAGTCGCGCCGGACGATTTCCATGCGCGCTTTTCGGCCATCGGGCGCGCTTATCTCTATCGCATCCTGGCGCGACGCGCGCCGCCGGCCCTGGAGCGCGGCCGCGTCTGGCATCTGCCGTTCGCGCTCGACGCCGACGCCATGCACGCGGCGGCCCAGGAACTCGTCGGCCGACACGATTTCAGCAGCTTCCGCAGCGTCGAATGCCAGGCCGACAGCCCGGTCAAAACCCTCGACGCGCTCGCCGTGAGCCGGGTCGGCGAGGAGATCCACGTGACCGCCAAGGCGCGCTCCTTCCTGCACAACCAGGTGCGGATCATGGTCGGCACGCTCAAGCTGGTCGGCGAGGGCAAATGGTCGTCGCGGGACGTCGCCAAAGCCCTCGCAGCGGCCCACCGCACCAAAGCCGGCCCGACTGCGCCGCCGGATGGGCTTTACCTAACGCAAGTGCGCTATTAATCGTTTGCACTGTGTATATTCATACTAAATCTGCTTTATACAGATTTTATATATTCCACGGATGATCGTGCTCTGAAATATGTAAGCAGTGCTTATAAACAAAATTATATTTTATACACTGTATAAACATATTAAGCTGATGCCATGGATATCAGCTTCACCGGCGACAAACGCATCTCCCTCACCGTCAGCCTGACGCTGGCCGAATTCCAGCGCGCCCTGGCCGAGGGCCGGCTCGTGGTGAACCTCAGCGCCGAAGGTCCGATCGAGGAGGCCCGGCCGCTCGCCGCCGAAGACATCGCCGCCGTTTGCCGCTGCTACGGCGCCGAAAGCTTGGCGGCGAATCTGCTCTGGGAAGTGGCGCAAGCGGGCGAGGCGGGCATCGCGTCGAACGCGCTGAAAGAATTGCTCGGCCTGACCAGCAGCCAGCAACTCGCCGGCGTCTTCTCCGGCCTAGGCAAGACCCTGGCGCGCCTGCTGCCCGGCCGCGAGGGCCTGTTCCTTACGCGCGACTGGCTCGGCGAGACCGGCGAATACCGCTATCGCCTGCCGGCCGACGTGCGCGCCGGAGTCATCGCCGCCTTCGGCGGCTAAGTATGACCGCCGCCTTTGGCTAAAGCTGCCGGGCCATATGCCGAATCATATCGTCATGCCCGGGCTTGTCCCGGGCATCCACGCCTATTCTTTGATCCGGCATCGTAAGCCGTGGATGCCCGCAACAAATGCGGGCATGACGGATTTATAAAGCGGGGAAGTGCGGGGCGGCGTGATCGCCGCCTTTGGCGGCTGGGCGTGATCGCCGCCTCTGGCGGCCAGGTACGATCGCCGCCTCTGGCGGCTGGGCAAATGATCGAAGCCTTCGGCTAGACGACCGGCGTCGCGATCATCTCGCGCGCGGCCAGCGCGACGGCGACGCCGATGGCGAAATTGATCGCCACCGGCACGAGCGCCTGGCGGCTGCTCAAGGCCAGCGCCGTGCGGGCGATGAACCATTGATAGGCGAACATGGCGATGGCGACGAGCGCCGGCAGGATGGTGAGCGCCGGCACGCTTTGCGCCACCGCGACCGCCGGCAGGAAGGCCATCATCTCCAGCAGGCTGCCCCAATTGTTCGCCACGATATAGCGCGCGTAATATTGCCCGCGCCCGAGCCGGTCGGCGACGGTGACCATGGCCAGCGGGAAGGCGGTCCAGCCGATGACGTAAGCGATGGCCTCGACCAGCAGCAGGCGCAGCCCGTCGATCTCCGGCGCGCCGGCTTCCTGCGGCCCGACGACGTTGATGGCGACGACCAGCGCATAGGCCGGCGCGGCGAGAACGGCGGCCCAGAACGACAGCCAGAAGCCGCGTTCGCTGGCGTCGAAATGCGCCAGCCCGCCTTCGTCGGCCCAGGCCAGACGCCACGCGCCGTAGATGCCCGCCGCGGCGTCCCGCAATCCGATCATGAGGGATGGCCGATCATGAGGCGTGGCCGATCATGATGGATGGCCGATCATGAGGGGCGGCCGGTCATGCGCTCACGCTTTCTTGGCGAAGAAGCGTTCGAGGCAGGCGAGATAGATGTCGGCCAGCGTGTCCATGTCGGCCACCGCCGTGCGCTCGTCGGTCTTGTGCATGGTCTGGCCGACCAGGCCGAACTCGACCACCGGGCAATGGTTGGTGATGAAGCGCGCATCCGACGTGCCGCCGGTGGTCGACTGGTCCGGCGTCAGGCCGGTGACGTCCTTGATCGCGCCGGCGACGAGATCGTTGAGCGGGCCGGGCGGGGTGAGGAAGGATTCGCCGGTGATGTGCGTGCGGAACTCGTAGCGCGTGTTGCCGGCGATCTTGTCGAACGTCTCGGTCAGCCACTTGGTCAGGCTGGCGGAGGTGTGCGCGTCGCTGAAGCGGATGTTGAAGGTCGCGGAAATCTGCGGCGGGATCACGTTCGACGCCGGATTGCCGACGTCCACCGTGCTGATCTCCAGCGTGGTCGGCTGGAAATGCGCCGTGCCCTCGTCGAGCTTGTGCTCGGTGATGGCGGTCAGCATCTTGAGCATGCGCGGCACGGGATTGTCGGCGAGATGGGGATAGGCCGTGTGGCCCTGGGTGCCGAACACGGTGAGATAGCCGGTCATGCTGCCGCGCCGGCCGATCTTCATCATCTCGCCGAGCTTGAACGGATTGGTCGGCTCGCCGACGACGCAGACATCGAGCTTCTCGCCCTTCTGCTTCAGCCAGTCGAGCACCTTGCGCGTGCCGTTGATGGCGTAAGCTTCCTCGTCGCCGGTGATCAGCAGGCTGATCGAGCCGGGCAACACCGGGTGCGCCTCCTTGAAGCGCGCGGCGGCGGCGACGAAGGCGGCGATCGCGCCTTTCATATCGGACGCGCCGCGCCCGTAGAGCTGGCCGTCGATCACCTCCGCCTTGAACGGATCGACCGTCCAGCCTTTCAGATCGCCGGTCGGAACCACGTCGGTATGGCCGGCGAAGCAGAAGTTCGGCCCCGCCGTGCCGAGCCGGGCGTAGAGATTGTCGATGTCCGGCGTGCCCTCTTGGCTGAACGGCAGGCGATGGCAGACGAAGCCGAGCGCTTCCAGCGCGCGCTGCAACTCGCCCAACGCCCCCGCGTCCGCCGGCGTCACCGAGGCGCAGCGGATCAGGTCTTGGGCGAGCGCGAGCGGCTGTTTCAGCCCGGCGACGTCGGTTGCCATGACGTGTTCTTTCCCAGGCCCTTTAATCGCGCAGCAGTTCGTTGATCGAGGTCTTCGAGCGCGTGCGCTCGTCGACGCGCTTGACGATCACGGCGCAATAGAGCGCCGGGCCCGGCGTGCCGTCGGGCAGCGGCTTGCCCGGCAGAGTGCCCGGCACGACCACGGAGTAAGCCGGCACGCGGCCGACATGGACCTCGCCGGTGGCGCGGTCGACGATCTTGGTGGAGGCGCCGAGGAACACGCCCATGGAGAGCACCGAGCCGGTCTCGACCACGACGCCCTCGGCCACTTCCGAGCGCGCGCCGATGAAGCAATTGTCCTCGATGATGACCGGGCCGGCCTGGAGCGGCTCGAGCACGCCGCCGATGCCGATGCCGCCCGACAGATGGCAGTTCTTGCCGATCTGGGCGCAGGAGCCGACGGTCGCCCAGGTGTCGACCATGGTGCCACTATCGACATAAGCGCCGAGGTTGACGAAGGAGGGCATCAGCACGACGCCCGGCGCGACGAACGCGCCGCGACGCACGACCGAACCCGGCACCGAGCGGAAGCCGGCCTTGCGATAGCGCGCGTCGTCCCAGCCGGCGAACTTCGAGCCGACCTTGTCGAACCACGGCGAAGCGCCGCGATGCGGATCGGTCGGGCCGCCGGGGATCGGCATATTGTCGTAGAGGCGGAAGGACAGCAGCACCGCCTTCTTCGCCCATTGATGGACCTGCCACGCGCCGTCGATCTTCTCGGCGACGCGGATCTCGCCGGCGTCGAGCGCGTCCAGGGTGGCCTCGACGGCGTCGCGCACTTCGCCCTTGGTGGTGGCGTTGATGCCGTCGCGGGCGTCCCAAGCGGCGTCGATCGCGGTCTGCAGGGCTTTCTTGTCCATGGCGAGGCGGAATTCCTGTGTTTTGAAGGGATTTTAGGCGGAAAAACCCCGCCGAAGACGGGCCCGAAGATGCGGGAGGGGATGGCCCCTGTCAACCGCCGCCGCCGGCCGCGTTAAGCGCCGAAATCAGCGGATTTGTCAGGCGGTTTTCAGGCTCTCCGCCGCCTGCTTCAGCCAGCCGGCGAGATCGTCGGTGACGTAATGGACCGGGCCGGCCGGCGAGGGCGTCGGCACCGCGGCCTCGGCGTTCTCCAGCGGCGTCACCAGCACCGTCGTCATGCCCAGTTCGGCGGCCGGCGGCAGGTTGACCAGCGTGTCCTCGAACAGCGCCGCTTGCGTCGGCGTCACGCCATGGGCGCGCATCATGCGCTGATAGCAGTCGGGGTCGGGCTTGCAGACGAACTCGGCGGCGGCGACATCGAAGATGTCGGCGAAATGATGCGCGATGCCGAGCCGCGCCAGCACGCCCTCGGCATGGCGCAGCGAGCCGTTGGTGAAGACCAGCTTGCGGCCGGGCAGGGCGGCGAGCGCCGCGTCCAAGTCCGGCGCCGGCGGAATCACCGTCAGGTCGAGATCGTGGACATATTCGAGATAGCGGTGCGGATCGACTTCTGGGTGGTGCAACAGCAGGCCGCGCAGCGTCGTGCCGTATTGGTGGAAGTAGCGCTTCTGCATCTCGCGCGCCTTGACGCGGTCGAGGCTGAACTGCTCGGCGAGAAAGGTCCCCATGCGGACATCGACCTGGTCGAACAGCCGGCTGGCGCGCGGATAGAGCGTGTTGTCGAGGTCGAACACCCAATCGCGCACCCGCGCGAGGTCGCCGGCGGCCGGAGGCTGCATTTTAACTCTCTGATTTTCCATGATATTCCAGCAAACCTTGCCGCCAATCGTAACGCTTCTTTAAGCCCCCGCCAGCTAGTTTACGTCAAGGCCGTCACCGGTGGACGCGGGAAAAACGCGCCGCCGCTTTGGGGACGCCTGATCGCCGCCACCCGCCGCCCTCAGTGTCCGCTTTCGCTCAGGCCTTATGGATCGCACGCAAGCCTCTCCTGCCGCCGTTCCGACTGCTCCGCGCGCGGCAGATCCCGTGGCGGCGCACCGCGCCGCAGATCCCGTGGCGGCGCTCCGTGCCGAGCGCGACCGTTTCGTCGCGCTCGCCTTCGCCGCCGCCGATTTTCTGCTCGAGCTCGACGCTGATCAGCGCGTTGCCTTCGCCGCCGGGGCGACGGCGGCTTTCGTCGGCCTCGGGCCGCAGGCGCTCGCCGGAAAAAGCTTTCTCGATCTCGTCGCGCCGGCCGATCGCGGCATGATGCGCGAGGCGCTGGCCCAGGGCGGGCGCGGCAAGCGGCTGCGCGACATCGTGCTGCGGCTGCAGAATTGCGCCGACGACCAGGGCGCGCCGAGCGTGCCGCTGGCGCTGCTCGGCTATTGCCTGCCGGGCACTGTGCAGAGCGCCGGCAACCGCTATTTCCTCGCCTTGCGCGCCGGCGGCCACGAACCGCGCCTGACCGACGAGGATCCGGTGCCGCTGGTCAGCGGCGGCGACAGCGGCCTATCCAATCCGCGCTCCTTCGCCACGCTCGCCGGCGAGCGCCTCGGCGCGGCCGGCGCGATCGCGCTCGACGAAAGTGGCCAGCCTTACCGCCTGACGCTGCTTCGCTTCATCGGGCTCAACGAACTGCGCCGCCGGCTCGATCGCGACGCCCGCGCGCAGCTGATCGCCACCATCGGCGGCGGCTTGCGCGCGTTGGCCGTCAACGGCGATCTCGCCGGGCAGTTCGACGGCGAGAATTTCGGCCTCATCCACGCCAAAGACGCCGACCTCGCGGGCTTCGAACGCATGATCGTCGAGATGGCGCGCCGGCTCGATCCGCAATGCAACGCCGACTCGCCGACCCCGTCCCGTAAGCCCGCCACCAAGAAGGCCGCGCCGCCGGCCGGCGGCGTCAAGATCGCCCGCGCCGTGGTGGAGATGGACGTCGGTGGCATGGGCCAGCCCGAGCAGGTCAAGGCTTTGGTCCATATCGTCAACCGCTACACCGACAACCGCGTCGACGATTTTAAGATCGCCAGCGCCAGCGCCGGACTCAGCGCCATGATCGGCGAGACGGTGCACAAGCTGGCGGAATTCCGTTCGGTGGTGATGGACGGCGACTTCGCCATGGCCTTCCAGCCGATCGTCGCGCTCGCCGACCGCAAGATCCATCATTACGAAGTGCTGGCGCGCTTCCCCAAGTTCGGCAACCGCCTGACGCCTTACGAGGCCATCACCTTCGCCGAGCAGACCGGCCTGATTTGCGACTTCGATCTCGCCATGTGCGGCAAGGCGCTGGCCTGGCTCGAGGCGCAGCGCGCCGCGGGCAAGGCGCACATGATCGCCGTCAATCTCTCGGGCAGCTCGATCGGCATGCCGTCCTTCGTCAAGGCGCTGCACAAGCTGCTGCAACGCCACGAGGCTCTGCGCCGCCAGGTCGTCTTCGAGATCACCGAATCGGCGCGCATCGCCGATCTGCGCGGCGTCAACGCCGTGGTCAAAGGCCTGCGCGCCGAGGGCCACAAGGTCTGCCTCGACGATTTCGGCGCCGGCGCGTCGGCCTTCCATTACCTGCGCGGGCTCGACGTCGACGTCGTCAAGATCGACGGCATCTATGTCCGCGACGCCTTCAAGAACAGCAAGGGCGCGGCCTTCCTCAAGGCCATGGCCGGCTTGTGCAACGATCTCGGCATCGCCACCGTCGCCGAGATGGTCGAGGACGAGAGCAATCTCGCCTTTCTGAAGCAATGCGGCGTCGATTACGGCCAGGGCTGGCTGTTCGGCAAGCCGTCTTTCGACATCGCCGATTTCGAGCGGCCCGCGCCCAACCTGGCCCCGGTCGCGGCCAGCTCCGTCTCCGCCTCTGCCGCGCCGCTGCCGCCGCGCCGCGCTGCCGGTCAGGCGTGATGCGCCCCTTCCGGATATCGCGCGCCGCCGCGCCGCCGGATAGCGCAGGCTATGATCGCAGCCTGCAGACCGCGCTGCTCGAATCGCGCCAGCGCTACAAGGATCTGGTCGAGATCGCTGGGGATTTCGCCTGGGAGACGGACGGCGACGGCCGCTTCGTCTTCGTCTCGCCGCGCGGCGCGCTCGGCTATGCCGCCGCCGAACTGGTCGGCCGCCGCGCCCTAGACTTGTTGGGCGACTTGCAGGCCGAGATGCAGGACGACGCCGAAGGCTTCGCCGCGCGCGAGCCGGTGGAGAACCTGCAAATCTGGCTGCGCCGGGCCGACGGCGAGCCCGCCTGCCTGCGCTTGTCCGCCGTGCCTGTTCTCGACGCCGAGGGCCGCTGGCGCGGCGCGCGCGGCATCTGCCGCGACGTCACCGCCGCCCAGGCGCGCGACGCCGCCCTGGCCCGCGCCGATCTGCGCGACCGCCTGCTCGGCCACGTGCTGCGCGCCATGCGTGACAGCGTCGAGCCGGCG
>JBKBHI010000005.1:0-117453 GCA_046297835.1 Alphaproteobacteria bacterium
GAGCCGATGTCGACGCCGACCGTCTTGAGCTCCACGTTGTCGGCCGCCCAGATGACGTCCGCGATGGCCTGCTGCTGCTCGGGGGTCATGTGGCCGTGGTCGAATTCTAACTCGTGCATGACCAACTCTTCTTCATCGACGTTTTTCATTAGAACCCATTTCGCTTTGCAAAATCGACTTGGCGGAAATCGGCGGCGCGGGCCGAAATGGGCCCATACGTGGCCCGGACCATAGAGGATCGCCCGGCCCCCCGCAACGCTCGCAAAGCCAGGATTAGCAACGGTTTCGTTGTTTAAAGATACCCGAGCGCGACGCCGCGCCGGCCCAGCTTGGCGGGAGGCGGCGCGCGTCGCGTTTCGTCGAAAATATCGCCCATCTGCGAGGCCACGCCAGTCTTGGCGATCTTCGCCAGCCAGATCGGCTGGATGCGCGCGTCCCAGCTTTTCAATTGCAGCGTGGTCAGATCGGGGACGAAATTCGTCTCCCACATGTGCCGGCCGGGCTTCACTTCGATGAAGTCGCCGTCGCCATCGAATCGATTAGGGATCGAGCAGGAACTTCTTCTCCGGATCCGGCGACATGATCTTGAGATCGTCCGGCATAGGCAATCGACCCAAGCTTGCGCCGCGGCTCGTAGATCCGCCGCGCGTCGTTGTTCCGTCCCTGCGCGGGGGCGATTGGCTCGCCTCGCTTGTCGTTCGTCGCTTTGCGGCCTTCGCGGCCGCATGGATATTGCGGGCCTTCTCGCGGCCCTTGAAAAGAAAAACGGCCGGACCTTGCGGTCCGGCCGTTCGGCAGCTTTGACGAGCGCCGGTCACTTCACCAGGAGATCGGCGTATTTCGATTCGTCGATCTGGCCGGCCATGCCCGACTTCACGCCGTTCTTCTTCAGCTCTGCGAGATAGATGCCATGGATGCGCGGATCCTGGTTCTCGTACTCGATCTGGTTGCCGCCCTTTTCGACCGACGTGTCGACGCCGCCGCCGAACAGTTTGCGCTTGCTGTCGGTGAACGGGTAGCGCATCGAGCCGAGCGCGATCGCGAGATAGCGCGCCGGAGTCGGGTTGGTGTTGAAGTGCTGGTGGAACAAGCCTTCCGTCGGCACGAACACGACGCCGTGCTTCCAGTCGATGCGCTTGAAATCCTTGTCTTCCGGATACCACAGCAGCGAATAGCCGAGGCCGTGCACGGTGTAGACGTAGAAGTCGGGACCGTGGCGGTGGCCCTTCTTATAGGTGCCCACCGGCATCTCCGACGAGTGCGCGTGCATGGTGCCGTCGGCGAGGATGAACTTCATGTTCGACGAGCCGGCGCCGCGCGCGTCCCAGGTCTTCAGCTCGAAGCCCGAGAGGTCGGGGACGAAGTTCGTTTCCCACATGTTGCGGCCGGGGCGGACCGGGATGAACTCGCCTTCGCCGGCGAAGTAGTTGTCGCCGCTTTCGCGATCGGTGAACTGGAAGTCGTTCGCGAAGATGAAATCGTTGTTGTGGAACAGGTTCATCATGATCGGCAGGTTGGTCACGACCGACAGGCGGGCGCGCTCCTTGCCGGAGCCGTTGAAGTGCTGATACTTGGCGTTCAGCGGCAGGGCGAACAGGCTCTTGGGCTGCCATTCGAAGGTGTGCTTGCGGCCGTCCGACGTCTCGACCACGGTCGAGCCGTGGCCGTCGATGACGTAGATCACGGCTTCGTACATGTGGCGCTGCGGCGAGGACTTGCCGCCCGGCAGCAGGTCGAGCACGAACATGTTGGTGAAGTCGCCGCGCCCGTCGAGGTGGACGATCGCGCCAGGAGTGTCGAAGCGCGCCCAGGGCTTGGTCACGACATCGAACAGATCGAGGCTCAGGCCCTCGATGATCGGAACGCCCTCGGCATCGGCCCAATCCCCGTAGGGGTCCAGCAGCAGTTTCTGATCAGCGTTGGCGGTCAAGCTCATGGTCATGCCTCCGAAATAAAAAACCGCGTGTGCTATAACCAATTTAGCACACGCGGTTCTACACAAAACTATTCAAACGGGGCGATATTTCACTATCGTCCAAGCCATATGGTTATGGCTCCACCTAAGCTTTTCGGCGACTTAGGCGGCTTTGCGGAGTTGGCGGTTAGGCAGCCTTGCGGCCCGAGCGTTTCAATTCCTTGTTCAGGATGTCGCCGGCGTCGCCGATCCCGTTCAGGTAATGCTCCCAGACGGCGAGGTTCTGCTTGCCGATCTCGACCACCTGCTCCTCCATGCGGAGTTCCTTGGCGAACTTGCCGACGTTCTTCCAGCCGAGGTCGGAGTGGACTTCGTCCGCGACTTCATGGAGCTTGAAGAAGCCGAGCTTGTCGTCCGGCAGGCCGAGCGTCTTCTTCCAGCGCAGACGCTCATGGCCGAACCAGCCGTGCTTCTTGAGCTCGCCGCCCTTGCCGTAGCCCGAGATGTTGGCGCGTTCGGCGACGACGTTGGCGACCAGGCCGAGCAGCCAATGCTTGTTGTCCATCAGGCCGTGCCAGGCGTTCCAAGCGAGCTGCGTCGACTTCAACGGCGTCGCGGCGCGGATCTTCGCCTTCGACATGCCGGCGGCGAGGCCGAGGTTCTCGAGGATCTGCCAGTGCGGCAGACCGCCGCCGTGCTCGTCGTCGGCGATGATTTCCTCAGCGGCGGCGCCGATGACGCGCAGACGGGTTTCCCAGTCCGGGCAGTTCGTCGCGACCTTGAGCTTGAGGACGGAGTTGCGATAGCGGGTGTTCTGACGATGCTGATAGACGAACATCTGCGCGCGGCCGACATTGAACGGCTCGTGGAAGAAGCGCGTGTTGTTCATGAAGTCCTCGACGACCTGGTCGAGTTCGCGGATGACGCCAGTGGCCTTCGGATCGCGTGGCATGGAGCACTCCAATATCTGGATGGTGGGGCGGGCGAGGCCGGTTGGGTGCGGCAGGGCGGCCCGCGTTACGAAGCGCCTTCTTTCGAGCGCCGGTGATGGGGCAGAGATATAACTCGCACCACCCATCCACAAACATAAAATCACAATACGATCTAAGCGATTTCAATATATGGAGATTGCGAATCAATATCGCTGCGAAATATTCGCAACGCAATATTTGAGAATAACTCGCAAATACTCGAAAGCCGTTGCGGCGCAGGGCTAATCGGGATTCGAAAACTAAAACGGCGCATCCTATGCCGATGCGCCGTTCGCTTGTGCGGTAGAGCGCGCTCGCTGGTTTGCGCGCGCGGATTAGCGAGAGCGCGGCCTATTCCACCGCGCGCCAGGCCCACTGGCCGCTGGCGATGCCGTCTTGCACGACGCCGCGAATGATCTGCCGCACGGCGTTGCTCGCCTTCGACGAGGGACGCTTGCTCGAATAGGCGAGGTACATATTGCGCGAGAGCGCCGGCGACGTGATCGTGCGCGCGGTGAGACGTCCCGAATCCACTTCGCGCTTCACAGCGCCCATGCCGAGCACGGTGTAGCCGAGATCCTTCTCGACCAGCTCTTTCGTCGCCGGCACCGAGTCGATCTCGAGCGTGATCTTCAGCTCCAGCTCCTGCTGGTTGGCGACTTCGTCGACGATGCTGCGCAAGCCATGCGGCGGCGAGGGCAGGATCATCGGCAATTCGGCGATGTCGGCAAAGCTGATGCTGTCGATGGCGCTGTTCTTACCGCGCTTCGCCGGGGCTTTGGCGGCGGGGAGGGCGGCGCCGGGCGGGCCGACGAGGCACAGATCCTCGGTCAGCATCGGCTCGCATACCAGGCCGCGCACGGCGGCGGGGTTGTAGGAGAAGGCCATGTCGAGCCGGTCGTTCTCGACCCACTCCATCAAATTCTCGCTCATGCCTTCGACGATGCTGAGCGACACGTTCGGCAATTCGGCGCGGCACTTCTGCACGAGGGCGGAGGCGAGCACGAGATTGACGGTCGGCGTCACGCCGACGGCGATCTTGCCGCGCGGCGGGCCGGCGAAGTCGATCAGATGCAATTTGGCGCGCTCGATCTGGCGCAGCACGATCAGCGCGTGGTCGCGCAGGATCAGCCCGGCCTCGGTGGCCGAGACGCCGCGCGAGTGGCGGTTGAGCAGCTTGACGCCCAGTTCCTCCTCGAGCTTGCGGATCTGCAAGCCGAGCGCGGGCTGGGCGACATGGAGATAGGCGGCCGCCTTGCTGAAACTTTTCAGTTCGACGATGCGCAGAAAGTAGCGGAGCTGTCTGATAGTCATAATGTGAATGAAGATATTCTCAGTATAACGAATCTGTCTACTGAAAATGCGCCTGAAACTCTTTCGCATCTAGCTCCTATCGCGAATCGTTCTGACGCGACCGGCCCGGCTGGGTACTTGACGGGCCGGAAAGGGCTGGACGCTGATGGCGCCGCAGGGCGTGGCGGCCGAGCGCGTCCAGGCCCTCGCGCCGCTTTCGACGCCATCATGAAGGACAGGGATTTCCTCACCGCTTGCGACAAGCAGGACCTTGAGGTCAATCCGGTGGGCGCGGCGCAGGTCAACGCGATGCTCGACCGGGTCTATGCCACGCCCAAGGCGGTGATCGACCAAGTGGCGAAATTGCTCAGCAAAGAGTGAGGCTTACGCCTCGAGCATGGGCAGGGCATGCTCAAAGAGGAAGCAAATGCGAAATAAAATTACTTCCCTCTTGTAAAAGACTCTTGGATTCGCTCCGGCGAATGGATACATAACGGTCTCCTATGACGGTTCGCCACGGCTGGCGTCCCCCCGCTTCAGCCCCCTGGGGCGAACCGTCCTAGGCCCTCCCTTCGGCGAGGGCCTTTTCATTCAGGAGACCTGATTTCATGCACGTTCCCCACATTGGGCGCGCTCTACGCGCCATGCTGCCGGCCACCGCCGCGCTCGCCGTCGCCGCCGGCCTCGCCGCCGCGGCGGCGCAGGCCCAGGCGCCCGCCGAGTTCTACAAAGGCAAGACCGTCCGCATCGTCGTCGGCTTCGGCCCGGGCGGCGGCTATGACGCCTACGCCCGCATGATCGCGCCCTATCTCGAGAAGGAGATCGGCGCGACGGTCATCGTCGAGAACCAGCCGGGCGCCGGCGGCTTGCTCGCCATCAACCGCATCGCCATGGCCAAGCCCGACGGCTTGCAGATGATGCTGGTCAACGGCACCGCGGCTGGCGTCGATCAGATCCTCGAGACGCCGAACGTGCGCTACGACCTGGCCAAGATGGACTATCTCGGCATCGTCAGCGCCTCGCCCTGGGTCTGGCAGGTCGCCGTCGACGGCAAACGCAAGACCGTGCAGGACTTCCTGAACAGCAAGGAAACGAACCGCTGGGCCGGCGCCGGCCCGACCGGCGGCCTGTCGGACGGCGCGGCTATGACCTGCGAAGCGCTCGGCATGCCCTGCAAGGTCGTCATCGCCTATCAGGGGTCGACCGAAGCCGCTCTGGCCGTCTTCCGCGGCGAGATGGATTCGATCATCACCTCCGACTCGACCGCGTCCAACTACGTGAAGTCGGGCCAGGCCGTCGCCGTCACGACGATCGGCCGCAAGCGCTCGCGCTTCCTGCCCGACACGCCGACCGTGTTCGAGGCGGCGAAGCTGACGCCGGAGCAGGAGTGGTGGTTCGACTTCCGCTCCAACCTCGACGCGCTCGGCCGCGTGCTGGTCATGACGCCGGACACGCCGAAGGACAAGCTGGCCTACATGCAGGACGCCATCCGCAAGGTGCTGACCGACAAGAATCTGATCGCCGAGGGCGAGCGGACCCAGCGTTATGTCGATTTCATCGGCCCGGAAGAGACCAAGAAGATCGCGACCAGCGTCGGCGAGATTTCGCCCGAACAGCAGAAGCGCGTCATCGACGTGGTCCTCAAGAAGTACCGTTAAGCCGCGCGTATTTGCGGCTTGACGATGAGGGCGCGCGAGCGCCCGCGCGTAACAGTTCAGCGTAAGCGTAACAGTACAGTCAGCGTAAAGCGTAAAATCGGGGATGCGGGCGACCGCATCCCCTTTTTCTTGCCCATTTTTGGGGCGATTGCGGAGACAGGACACGCGCCGTCCGCGCGATTCGCGCACCACAGCATGCCGGCCGCGATCATTGACCGCGCGGCCTGCGGTGCTAGTCTTCTAGAGGAGGCAGGCGGCTACCTAACGAATTGGGCGTCGCCGTTCGTAAATGTCCGAGCCGAAAACGGCCGGCAATCTGGGAGACTTCCATGCTCGCCACCACTCCGCGGCTCGCGCCGCGTTTCAAATTTTTGCGCGCAATCCTGCCCACGGCTCTGCTGCTCGCCGGATCCGCGTTCGCCGCGTCGCAGGCGGCGGCGCAGTCGGCCGCCGAGTTCTACAAGGGCAAGACGGTGAGGATCATCGTCGGCTTCGGCCCGGGCGGCGGCTACGACACTTATGCGCGTATGATCGCGCCGCAGCTCGAGAAGGCGATCGGCGCGACGGTGATCGTCGAGAACCAGCCGGGCGCCGGCTCGCTCACCTCGCTCAACCGTCTTTATGCCGCGACGCCGGACGGCTTGCAGATGACCCTGGCCAACGGCACCGCCGCCGGCCTCGGCCAGGTGCTCGGCCAGGACAACGCGCGCTACGATCTCGCCAAGTTTGAATATTACGGCATCGTCAGCGCCTCGCCGTGGCTGTGGCTGGTCAAGCCGGATAGCCCGATCAAGACGCCGCAGGACGCGCAGAAGCTCAACCGGCCGATCACCTGGGCGGGCAGCGGCCCCACCGACGGCCTCTCGGACGGCGGCGCCGTCACCTGCGAAGCGCTGCAGCTCAAGTGCAAGCTGATCATCGGCTACAAGGGCAGCAGCGAGGCCGCCCTCTCGGTGTTCCGCGGCGAGACGGACGCGGTGTTCGTCTCCGACACGTCGGCGAACAATTACGTTGAGAGCGGCCAGGCGCGCGCCATCGCCAACATGAGCCGCGACCGTTCGCAGTTCTTCAAGGACCTGCCGACGATCTTCGAGATGGTGAAGCTGACCGACGAGCAGGCGTTCTGGATCGATTTTCGCGGCGCGCTCGACAAGCTCGGCCGCGTTCTGCTGACCACGCCGGGCGTGCCGGCCGACCGGCTCGACTACATGCGCGGCAAGATCAAGGACGTGCTGACCGAGCCGACGTTCGTCAAGGAGATGAACGAGAAGAACCGATATGTCGATTTCATCGACGCGGACGTGGCGAAGAAGACCGCCGTCGGCCTCGTCGGCGACATCACGCCGGAACGGCGCGAGCGAATCGCGCATGTCCTGACCAAGAAGTACAACTGAGCGTCCGGCGGCGAGGCCGGTTCGCCGGTCTCGCCGCCCGTTTCGCGGCGGCGGGAACTTCGCCGACATTTTGTTGCGCGGTATTCCCGCCTTTGAGACGCGCTCGCAACTACGATTTTATCGAGCGAAGCGGCGTTTCCAGCACCCTCTGGTCACATATCGCTCGTAAGTCGAAACGGTATAGCTAGCTAGGCATTATGCTTTTGTTTTTGCCGGGCCGGTTTGCTAATTAGCGGACGACCCCGCGCTGAAAAAGAGGCGAGCCCGGCCTATCCGGCGAAGCCCAGGGCACGGCGGCTGAGGCGACATCTGCAGCCGTTCATGTTCAAGCCATGCCGCGCCGACGCGCGGACAGGGCGCGCGAGACATACTTCACCGCCTTCGGCGGTAGGTGGGAGCGAGAGGCGACAGCCTCGACCCGTCACCAGTTCCTCGAACGAAGAGAGACACACAGTGGCACAGACGAAAGACACGGACGCCAAGGCGTCGAGCAAGTTCAAAGCCTACGACAAGCCCCATGAGGACCTTCGCGAGTGGCTCGACCGCGTCGAAGCGATGGGCGAACTGAAGAAGATCGACGGGGCCGACTGGAACCTCGAAATCGGCGCCGTCGCCGAGATGATCTATCACGCGACGCCCGAGAATCCGCCGGCGATCCTGTTCGACAACATCCCGGGCTATCCCAAGGGCTTCCGCATCCTGTCGGGCATGACGGCCTCGCCGAACCGCCTGGCGATGACGCTGGGCTTCCCCGAGCCGAAGGGCCCGATGGACGTCGTGCGCGCTTACCGCGATCGCATGAAGGACTTCAAGACGATCCCGTCGCGCTTCGTTAACACCGGCCCGATCCTCGAGAACGTGGACCGCGACGGCGACGTCGACATCTTCAAGTTCCCCGTGCCCTTCCTGCACGAGCTCGACGGCGGCCGCTACATCGGCACCGGCGACTGCATCATCATGAAGGACCCGGATTCGGATTGGGTGAACTGCGGCACCTACCGCGTCATGGTGCACGACAAGAACACCGTCGGCCTGTGGATGAGCCCCGGCAAGCACGGCCGCCTGATCCGCGAGAAGTATTTCAAGATGGGCAAGCCGTGCCCGGTCGCCATCAGCGTAGGCCATGACCCGCTCATGTTCCTCGCCGCCGGCAACGAAATCCAGTACGGCACCTCCGAGTTCGCCTATGCCGCTGGCCATCGCGGCAAGCCGTTCGACATGCTCAAGAGCGAGCTGCACGGCCTGCCGATCCCGGCCCACGGCGAAATCGTCCTCGAAGGCGAAATCTCGCCGGACGACCTGCGTCCGGAAGGCCCGTTCGGCGAATGGACCGGCTACTACGCCTCGTCCGTCCGTCCGGACAACGTCGTCAAGATCAAGCGCATCTACTACCGCAACAACCCGATCATCACGATGGCCCGTCCGGGCCGTCCGCCGTCCGACTACACGATGTCCAAGTCGGTCATCAAGTCGGCGCTGGTGTGGGACCAGGTCGAAGCCGCCGGCCTTCCCGGCGTGCAGGGCGTGTGGTGCCACCAGAACGGCGGCGGCCGCTTGTTCAACGTGATCTCGATCAAGCAGGCCTATCCGGGCCACTCGCGTCAGGCCGCGCAGCTCTGCTGCAACGTCCACGCGGGCAACTACCTCGGCCGCTGGTCGATCGTGGTCGACGAGGACATCGATCCGTCGAACCTGTGGGATGTGACCTGGGCCATGGCCTCGCGTTGCGACCCGATCGAGGACATCGACATCACCCGCCGCGCTTGGTCGGGCGCGCTCGACCCGCGCAAGCAGGCCGGCGACAACTTCAACTCCCGCGCGATCGTCGACGCTTGCCGTCCGTTCGAGTGGAAGGACGAATTCCCGCCGGTGGCGGAATCCTCGCCCGAGTTGAAGGAAAAGACCTACGCGAAGTGGGGCCACTTGCTGAAGAAGTAAGCCGCTTCGGCCGTGAACCCAATTCGCGGATCGAAACAGGAAAGGGGCCTCGCGAGAGGCCCCTTTCTTTTTGCGCGTCAGCCTCCCGCTTTCGGCATGAATCGCGGCGCGCGTTATGTTGCATTCTGCGCCGACCGTTGTAGCTTGCGCGTGTCATGGCCAAAGAACCCCGTCCCAAAACCGGCTCCCTGCTGTCGCGAATGTTCGACCGGACGTTCTGGATGTTCGTCGGCATGGTGCTGGTCGCTGGCGCGGCCTGCTGGTGGCTCAAGGGCTACGACGCGCTGATCGAAGCCTTCCATGACGATCTGGAACTGCTGGTCTATATCTCGCCGCGCATCCTGCTCGCCATGCTGGTCGCCGGGCTGGCCCAGGTGCTGCTGCCGCGCGACAAGGTGGCCCATTGGGTCGGCGAGCAATCGGGCTTTCGCGGCCTGGCCATCGCGACGGTGGCCGGCGCGCTGACGCCGGGCGGGCCCATCGCCTCTTTTCCGTTCGTCGTCGCGCTCTATATGGCGGGCGCCGATCGCGGCGCGCTGGTCGCTTACTTGACCGCTTGGGCGCTGCTCGGTTTCCAGCGCGTCATGGTGTGGGAAATCCCGCTCATGGGCATGGATTTCGCGTTGATGCGTTCGCTCGCCAACCTGCCGCTGCCGATCATCGCCGGTTATATCGCGCGGCTGTTGCCGGGCCTGCCGGCGCGCACCGATGGGACTGCGGAAGACGCCAAGCCCGAAAACGCCGTGACGGGCTCCGGCGGCGGCGAGGATAAACGCCGTGGGTAGCCTCATCTTGATGGCCGCGATGGCCGGCGTGCTGATGCTGATCGCTTGGCGTCATCCCCAAAGGTTGCTACGGCCGGGCTTGAAGACTTCGTACGAATTGTTCATGCAGAACGCGCCGCGCGTGGCGCTGGCGCTGCTGGCGGCGGGGTTCCTCGGTCAGATTCTGCCGCAGGAAACGATCTCGCACCTGATCGGCGGCGAATCGGGCATGCGCGGCATCTTGATCGCCTGGGCCATCGGCGGCTTCACCCCGGGCGGCCCGATCATCACCTTTCCGGTGATCGTCGCCCTGTCGAAAGCCGGCGCCGGCCTACCAGCACTCGTCACATTCCTCACGGCCTGGTCGGTGCTCGGCTTTCAGCGCGTCATCATGTTCGAATGGCCGATGATGGGCCGCCGCTTCGTCATCAACCGCCTGATCGCCGCAAGCTGCCTGCCGCCGATCTCCGGCATCCTGACGCTGCTGCTGGAGAAGGTCTGGTATTAGTCAAAAGATCGTCATGCTCGGACTTGATTCGAGCATCCATTCAGCCTGCGCTTGAGCGTTTGAACGATGAACCCTCGGGTCAAGCCCGAGATTGGGCTGGGAAAACAAAAAGCGCCGCAGGTTGCCCTGCGGCGCTTTTTCGTCGCCTCCCAGGAGGGACGGATTTAGGCCGTCACGAGATTGCCGAATTTCTTGAGGTTCTCTTTCTGCTTCTCGTTGCGCGGCGGCAGCTTGAACAGCCGGGCGGCGTTGCCGCCGAGGATGTTGTGCTTGGCCTTCTCGCTGAGGAAGGGCAGGTCGGAGATCGTGCTCGGCAAGTCGAAGTCCCAGTGCGGATAGTCCGACGAATAGAGCAACTGCGTTTCCGCGTTCATCATGCGGAAGGTGCATTCCATCGCCTTCATGTCCTGAACTTCCATCGGCTGCGACGAATAGAACATGTCGCGCATGTAGTCGGAGGGCTTCTTCTTCAGCAGCGGGCATTCCGACGAGCGCATCATGTATTCGTGGTCGAGGCGCTGCATCAGGAACGGCACCCAGGCGAGACCGGCTTCGATCCAGACCACCGGCAGCTTGGGGAAGCGTTCGCCCATGCCGTTGATGACCCAGTTGGTCAAGTGCAGGATGTTGTAGAAGGTGAAGCCAAGCGCGTGCACCGAGATGAAGCGGTTGCAGCTGCGGAAAACCGATTCGCCCCAGTTCGGGCCGGAGTGGAAGGACAGCGTGAGGCCGCGCTCCTCCATCGCCCGGTAGACCTTCATGTAGCAATTGTCGTGCACGGGATTATTGCGCACGGTCGTCACCATGAATCCGGTGACGCCTTTGCATTCGCCGAAGGTCTCGACATGGCGCAGCGCCTCGTCGGCGTCCATGAAGGGGATGGTGAGCATCGAGAAGATGCGGCCGCCCGATTCGGGCAGCACCTTCTCGGTGAGCCAGCGGTTGTAGGCCCAGCACAGATCGGCCTCCATCTCCTTCTGCGGATGCAGGCCGATGTTGAGCATGCCGGTCGGGAATAGGCAGGAATAATCGACGCTCATCGCGTCCATCCAGCGCAGGCCGAGGGTGACGTCGCGCTGCTGGCCGGTCGGCGTCTTCTCCGAGCCGCGCAACGGATAGCGCGGCACGCGGCCGCCCATGTCCTGATAGCCGGGCTGGCCAGGCACCAGCATGCGGCGGCCGAAGCCGCGGCCGGCCATGGCGAGCTGCTTGAGCACGCCGTTCTCCATGAACGGAAGGATCTCGTTCATGTTCTCGTTTTCGTAGTGATGCGCGTCGACGTCG
This sequence comes from Alphaproteobacteria bacterium, assembly GCA_046297835.1. GTDB lineage: Bacteria > Pseudomonadota > Alphaproteobacteria > SMXQ01 > SMXQ01 > CAMAVH01. The sequence goes on from JBKBHI010000005.1 coordinate 11,726, forward strand.
ACGATCAGCATGTCGTCGAACTTGCGCTGGCGCGCCTGCTGCGCCGCGTGCGCCAGCAGCTTGGTTGTGTTCAGTTCCTCGACCGATATGCGGCGATCGCCATCGCTGATCAGTTCCATGTCTCTCTCCCAGTGTCGCGCCGCGCTGGTCTTTTGTCGGTTGCGGCGCCGCCTTCAGGCGGATGGTTCGTGAAGCCCCTTGGTGTGAATTCAGTCGCCGGTCCAGCTCTGCCACATGCCGAGCTCGAAAATCTGCAGGTTGCCCGAGCGCAGCAGGCCGTTGGCCATGACCATGATGTCGGTCGGCGTCAGCCGGCCGGCGCGGCTCACGGGATGGAATTGCTCGCCGGCTTCGCGTTTGGCGCTGTAAGCCTTGGCCACGGCGGCGATGAGTTGCTGCAGCGGCTCGGCCGGCAGGGCGGAGAGGTCGCCGGCGCGCAGCGCCTTCTCGACGATCACCGCCATCTCTGTCATCTGCGGCCCGATGCTGACGCTCGCGACCGTGAGAGCCGGCACCGCCGCCTTCGGCGCAGGTTTTTTCGCCGCGGCCTTGCGCGGTTTTGCCGAAGCTTTCGCGGCGGGTTTGCGCCCAGCCTTCGTTTTTGGGGCCGCCGCGGCTTTAGACGACGACATAAAGGTCGTCCCCTTTCTGCTTGATCTCGTAGCGGCGCAATTTGAGCTTGCGGTCGCTGGCGCATTCGCCGGTCTTCATGTCGTATTCGTAGCCGTGCCACGGGCAGACGAAATGCATCTCGTCGGGATTGAAGATCAGGCCCTTGCTGGTCTTGTCGGGGCGAAGGTCTTCCTCCACCTTGGCGATAATGAGCCCTTCGCAAGCCGGGCCGCCCTGGTGCAGGCAGTAATTGCTGTAGGCGTATAGCTCGCCCTTGTCGCGAAACACGCCGATCTCGTGGTCGCCGTGAATGACGATGCGCCGGTCGCCTTCCTGCAGGTCGGCGGCCTTGGCGACGAAACATTCAGCCATGATGCTTTGCTCCTCTCTCTGTCTGCGGCGGCGGCGCGGCTGCGATGGCGGCGCCGTCATTCTTGCTTGAATGCAGTTTTGATCCGAGAGACGTCCCTGGCAAGCGGCGATGCCACGCTATTGTCCAGGAAAATTGAACACTGTCGTTCGCCAGGCGGGAAATTGCGGCGGCGATTAAGAGCTCAGACCGCGAGGCGTTCGTGCCGCCGGTCGTCGGCGGCGAGGCGCGCGGCGAGGAAATCGATGAAGACGCGGACTTTGTTCGGCAAGTAGCGGCTGAATCGATAGAGCGCGTAGATCGAGCGCCCTTGCAACCGGTAGCCGGGCAGCAGCTCGACGATCGAGCCGTCGGCCAGCGCCTCGTCGAGCGCGTACATCGGCAGGATCGAGATGCCGAGCCCTTTCACGACGGCGGCGCGCGCGCCCATGACGCTGTTGGTGGCCAGCGTGCCGCCGATCTTGACGCTGACGGAATCGCCGCCGCGCCGAAAGGTCCATAGCGGCTTGCGGCTGGTGGTGCGCATCAGCAGGCAATTATGGTCGGCGAGATCGGCCGGCTCCTCGGGCACGCCGTGCTTTTCGAGGTATTGCGGCGCGGCGCACAGCAGCCAGCGCACCTCTCCGACCTTGCGACCGATCAGCGGCGTGTCTGGCGAACTGTCGGACAGGTGGACCGCGAGGTCGAAGGTCTTCTTGTCGAGATCGGCGACTTCGTAGGAGGTGAGGTCCATCGACACCTGAATCGTCGGATAGGCGGCCATGAAATCGGCGACGATGGGGCCGAGCCGCATGTTGCCGAACGACGGCGAGGCGAGGAGGCGCAGCGTGCCTTTCGGCTGCGTCTGCTGGCGCGACACCGCCATTTCCTCCTCCTCGATCTCGCCGAGAATCTTGCTGCAGAACGCGTAATAGCGCTCGCCGATATCGGTCAGGGAGATCTGCCGTGTCGTGCGATTGAACAGGCGGGCGCCGAGATGCTCTTCGAGTTGCTGCAAATGGCGGCTGACGATGGCGCGCGAGACCGAGAGCTGGCGGGCGGTCTCGGAGAGATTGCCCGTCTTCACGATGCTGACGAAGGTCTCCATCGTCTTGAGGCGGTCCATGCGCGCGGGCGCTCCTGTCGGCGGCGTGATTCGGCGGCCAATCGGAATGACGGCCGGCGATTGTCAAAAAATATAGAGCAGAGGCCGCGGCGGTCACAGTCGGATCCCGACCGTAGTGCTCACTTATTAGGCGGGAATGAAGGTTGCCCTCTCAGCGGGCAGGGTGCGCGGTTCGGGTCTTTCCTGCCATTTGAGAATTCGTCGCAAAAAACTTCCTCAAAAGCCCAGTATTTACCGGCGTTTTCTTGTGGTCATTTCCTTAGAAATAACATGATTACGTCTTGATCGGACCCTGGCCAGGAATTAGTCTCTGGGCCAATAACGCCGGCGACGGATTGATAAAAACGCATCGCGTCCGGCCCATAAAATCCGTCATTCGCTCGCAGGGAGCCTGGGACTTTTCCGTCGCCAAGCAACTCCGTTCATAGAATGCGCCGCGCTGCTCCAACGCGCCGCGGCATCGTTCAACGGCATAGCTTTCATAACAAGGAGTAATCACAGATGAAGATGTCTGGACTTCACCGTCTGGCTCTCACCGTCGCCGCTGTCGGTTTCTGCGCTGCGCCGGCTGCCGCTCAAGATGTCGCGTCTTTCTACAAGGGCAAGAACGTCGACGTGTTCATCGGCTACAGCCCGGGCGGCGGCTATGACAGCTACGCCCGCATTCTCGCTCGCCACATGGGCAAGTTCATCCCGGGCAATCCGACGATGACCCCGCGCAACATGCCCGGCGCCGGCAGCCTGCTGCTGACCAACGCGCTGGCCAACACCTTGCCGAAGGACGGCTTGGCGTTCGGCACCGTGGCGCGCGCCGCGGCCTTCGAGCCGCTGTGGGGCAACACCCAGGCCAAATACGATCCGACCAAGTTCAACTGGATCGGCAGCATGAACAACGAAGTCAGCATCTGCGCCTTCTGGGAAAGCGCTAAGCTGACCTCGACCGAGCAGTTCATGACCACGCCGCTGGTCGTCGGCGGCACCGGCCCCGGCGCCGACACCGACAACTTCCCGATGGCGCTGAACAACGTGCTCGGCACCAAGCTGAAGCTGATCACCGGCTATCCGGGCGGCAACGACGTCAACCTCGCCATCGAGCGCGGCGAAGTGCAGGGCCGTTGCGGCTGGTCGTGGTCGTCGGTCAAGGCGACGCGTCCGGCTTGGCTCGAGCAGAAGAAGATCTTCATTCCGGTGCAGTTCGCGCTGGAGCGTCATGCCGATCTGCCCAACGTCCCGCTGCTGCTCGACCTGGCCAAGACGCCCGAGCAGCGCCAGATCCTCGAGGTCATCGTGTCGGGCCAGCCGATGGGCCGTCCCTACGTCGCGCCTCCGGGCGTGCCGGCGGAGCGCGTCAAGGCGCTGCGCGATGCTTTCAACGCGATGATGAAGGATGCCGCCTTCATCGAGGAAGCGAAGAAGGGCGACATCGAGCTTGAGCTCGTCACCGGCGAGACGGTCGAGAAGATCGTCGCCCGTGTCGCGGCCATGCCGAAAGAGGTTCTCGTGAAGGCCCAGGAGGCTTCGACGAAGCCGGGCACGACCGAGATCCAGAAGCGCTAACGCGCGCTGGAATGGCCGCCCTCACGGGCCGGCCAACGGATGAAAGGGCGTCTCCGCGGGGACGCCCTTTTTTCGTCGCGGGTCGCGCGGCCGCCCGGACGGGGAGGGCGCGCGGTGGACTTCGCGGGCGGATTTTGTATGGTAGCCGGCCTTCGGCGCCGGATGCGGGTCCGACTCGCGCGGCGCGGCGTATATAGGCTATCTTGCGGGCCGCTACGGCGCGCTTCGCTCCTTAATATCTAGCACCTCCACATCTCGAACCTACGGTCATCATGCGTAGAATCATCATCGGCCTTTCCGGCGCCTCGGGCGCCATCTACGGCATCCGCGCGCTCGAAGCCTTGAAGGCCGTGCCCGACGTCGAGACGCATCTCATCATGTCGCCGTCCGCGGGGCAGACGATCCTCGACGAGACCGACTGGACCGTGTCCGACGTCAAGGCGCTGGCCGACGTGGTGCACAACCAGAAGGATATCGGCGCGTCGCTGTCGAGCGGCTCGTTCAAGACCGACGGCATGATCGTCGCGCCCTGCTCGATCAAGACGCTCTCGGGTATCGTCAACTCCTATGACGACAATCTGCTGACGCGCGCCGCCGACGTCTGCCTGAAGGAAGCGCGCCGCGTCGTGCTGCTGGTGCGCGAGACGCCGCTGCATCTCGGCCATCTCGAATTGATGGCGCGCGCCGCGAAATACGGCGCGATCGTGTTGCCGCCCGTGCCAGCCTTCTATCATCGGCCGAAAACGCTCGACGACGTCATCAATCACACGATCGGCAAGGCGCTCGACCTGTTCGACGTGCAGCACCGCCTGTTCCCGCGCTGGAAGGACACGCCGCCGAGCGCGTGATCGCGTGAACATCGGTTGCGTTTCGTTGTCGCGGGTTGCGATTGGTTATCGAATCGTCATTCGCAGCGCGGCATTTGCATCGCAAAAGAATTTTCCGCGCGAAGCCTCTGCGAGTGATATGGCCTGATTTTTAAGGCCGATTCGCGTCTCGTTCGCGTTTGCAGCGCGCCGTCTATAGGCCATCCCGAATTGTTGCGAACACTGGACAATTTAGGTCCTGTTTGATTGACACCCCTAGGGCCTTCCCATAGCATCCCGTGCTTAATTCGAAGGAAGCGGAGCCAAAGGAGCGGCGTCGCATCCGGCGATAAACAACGAACGGATGTCAGGGCGAACCGGATATTCGTGGGGGTTGTTCCGGCATCGGAGCCATGTAGGCGACCGTTGATGGACAGGGGATATGCAAGACCTGCCGCGACAAGCGCGAGCGCTGACGGCAGGTTTTGATTGAGTAGCTGAGCATCATTGCGGATGCCCAGATTCGCTCCCTCCATATCATCCTGGCAGTCGTGAGATTCCCGTCGCGTCTTCGCGCGGCGAAGGATCGTATCGGCCGAATATTCCCATGCCGGGAAGCCGCCGGGCACAGGGACGTCGGGCGCGGCATATTGCCCGAGTCCGAATCAACACTGACTAGTAGGGGTATAGGGCGATGGAAGTATCCATGATAAATGCGGCCTTCGAGGCCTTTTTTATCATTATGGATCCCACGAGGCTCGCGTTTTTGGCCTTGGGCGTGATGATGGGGCTAGTGCTCGGCATCATCCCCGGCATTGGCGGACTCGTCGGCATGGCGCTTTTGCTGCCGTTCACGTTCGACATGGATCCTTATGCCGCATTCGCCATGCTGCTCGGCATGAGCGCGGTGACGTCGACGTCCGACACCATTCCCGCTGTTCTGTTCGGCGTGCCTGGCACATCAAGCTCGCAGGCGACCGTGCTCGACGGCCTTCAGATGGCGAAAAAGGGCGAGGCGGGCAGGGCGCTCAGCGCCGCCTATACGGCGTCTTTGATCGGCGGCATCTTCGGAGCTTTGCTGCTCGGTTTGACGATTCCGCTGCTGCGTCCGGTTATGCTTTATATCGGTTCGCCGGAACTGCTCGGCTTCGCCATTTTCGGCATCTCGATGGTCGCGTCCTTGTCGGGCAGCGCGCCGCTGCGCGGCTTGGCGGCGGCGGGCTTCGGCATGATGCTGGCGATGATCGGCTCCGATCCGCAAACCGGCACGCTGCGGTGGACCTTGGACAGCCTGTATCTTTGGGACGGGCTGCCGCTTGTGCCGATGGTGCTGGGCCTTTTCGCTTTGCCCGAACTGGCCGATCTCATGATCCAGCGCACGGCGATCTCGGCAGGCGGCTCGAAATACGACGTCAGAGCCGGCATGTGGCTCGGCATGAAAGACGCCTTTAGGCATTGGTGGCTGGTCATTCGCTGCGGCGCCCTCGGCTCCTTGATCGGGGCGATTCCCGGCCTCGGCTCGTCGGTCGTCGATTGGATCGCCTACGGCCACGCTTTGCAGACCGAGAAGGGCGCGCAAAAGACGTTCGGCACGGGAGACGTGCGCGGCGTCATCGCGCCGGAAAGCGCCAATAACTCCATCACTGGCGGCGCGCTGGTGCCCACCGTGGCTTTCGGCGTGCCGGGCTCCGCTTCGATGGCGATCTTGCTCGGGGCTTTCTTGATCCACGGGCTCGTTCCGGGCCCCGACATGCTGACCAAGAACCTTCATGTCACCTATTCGATGGTTTGGTCGATCGCCGTCGCCAACATCCTCGGCGCCGGCCTCTGCTTCATGTTCAGCGGCCAGTTCGCCAAACTCGCTTTGCTGCGCTACACGCTGATTCTGCCGGGCGTCTTGGCGATCATGTATCTCGGCTCTTTCCAGGCGTCGCGCCAGTGGGGCGATCTCTACACCTTGATGATTTTCGGCGTGCTCGGCTGGTCGATGAAGCACTTGAAGTGGCCGCGTCCGCCTTTGATTCTCGGCGTGGTCCTCGGCGACATCATCGAGCGTTATATGTTCATCTCGATCGAGCGATATCAGGCCGATTGGCTGTTACGCCCTGTCGTCATCGCGATGCTCGTGCTGTCGGCGTTGACGTTGTTGCGGCCGTTCTTGCAGGACGTGCGCGCTCAGGGCGGCTTTAAGCCTATGATTTTCAACTTCACGACGCCGAAGTTCCAACTCAGCAGCCTGTTCTATGTCTTCTTCATCAGCCTGATCGCGTTCATGCTTTGGCAGGCGTCGAAGTGGAATTACGACGCGCGAATCGCGCCGGATATCGTCGGCGGCCTCGCTCTCGTGGCCGCTTCGATCAGCTTCTTCTACCATCTCTGCCGGCGTCCGGGCACGAAGCATGCCCTCGGCATAGGCGAGAAGGCGCAAGAGGAGATCCAGCAGAAGCTGCACATGGATACGGCGACGGATCACTCCAGCCTGTCGAAGAAGACCGTGCTGCTGCGTGCCGGCATATTCTTCGCCTACACGGTGGGCTTCATGATCTCGATGGCGATCATCGGCTTGCTGCCGACGATACCTTTGTTCGTCGTCGCCTTCATGAGAATCGAGGCGCGCGAGCCGTGGAAGCTTGTGTTGCCGCAAGCGGTGGTCATGACGTTGGCCATCTGGCTGTTGTTCGACAAGCTTCTGACGATCCCTTGGCCGCAGACTTATATCGCCGATTGGTTTCCCTTCCTGAAGGGGCTGATCCCCTCGGTTTGATCGGTCGAATATCTCGCGATGGAGGGGCGAACGGCGAGTTCGCCCCTCTTTTCGTATCGGCGGCCGGCCGGCGGGACCGGCCATATCCTCGCCGCTGCCGGCTGAGCGAAACGCTGAAAAATCGCTAAATCGGTTCTGCCGAGCCTTATTTCGGCTTGCTCCGTCGCGGGCTGGAAGGAGCCGGCGGTTTCATGCCGCCCGGCGCCGAATAATGTTTATATTTATGAACATTCGGCTTCGGTTTTGTTGACACTTTTTATCGCCTCTCATAGCATCGCTGACTTATATTCGGCGGCGCAGCGACCAAGCAGACGGCGCAAGTCACTGAAAATAAAAACGAATGTCAGGCTAACTTGGATATTCGTGGGGGGTGTTCCGGCATCGGAGCCATGTAGGCGGCCGCTGGCGGAACCGGGGAAGTGAAAGAGTTTGTCGCGACCTTCGCGCATGCGGGGCCGGCAGTCTTCCGTGTGGGTGGCCTTGTCCCTCGGGACGGTGCCAGGCTCGCTCCCTCCATATCCTGACAGTCGGAAAGAACCGCGTCGCGTCATCGCGCGGCGAACGTCCGCGTTTCCGGACGCCGCCATGACGATGCGAACGGGGCAAAAAGGATACCGGGCGCGGCATGTTGCCGACGTTCGCGTAAAATAGACTAGTCGGGGTGTACGACGATGGAAGTATCGATGATTGGAGCGGCGACTGACGCGCTGTTCATAATCTTAAGTCCCGAGCGAATGATGTATCTGTCGCTCGGCGTTATCATGGGGCTGGTGCTCGGCATCATCCCCGGTATCGGCGGCGTCGCCGGTACCGCGCTGCTGCTGCCCTTCACGTTCGACATGGATCCGTATTCGGCCTTCGCGCTTCTGCTCGGCCTGGGCGCGGCCACGAACACGGGCGATCCCATTCCGGCGGTCCTGTTCGGCGTGCCCGGAGGCGCCGCATCCGCGGCGACAGTCCTTGACGGTTTCCCGATGGCCAAGAACGGCGAAGCTGGCCGCGCGTTGAGCGCGTCCTACTTCTCCTCCATGCTCGGCGGCCTGTTCGGCGCCGCGCTGCTCGGCGTCAGCATTCCGCTGCTGCGCCCGGTCATGCTCTACATCGGTTCGCCCGAACTGCTCGCACTCGCGCTGTTCGGCATCTCGATGGTGGCCGTGCTCGCCGGCACCGCGCCGCTGCGCGGCATGACGGTGGCCTGCTTCGGCATCATGCTCGCCATGATCGGCTCCGACCCGCAGACCGGCACGCTCCGCTGGACCATGAACAGCCTGTATCTCTGGGACGGCCTGCCGCTCGTCCCGGCGACCCTCGGCCTGTTCGCCTTGCCCGAACTGTGCGACCTGGCCATCGCCCGAACGGCGATCGCCGGCACCGCCAAATACGACATCAAGTCGGGCATGGTCGCGGGCATTAAGGACTGCTTGCGCCATTGGTGGCTGATCATCCGCTGCTCCTGGATCGGCGCCGGCCTCGGCGCGGTTCCCGGCATCAGCGGTTCGGTCGTCGACTGGCTCGCTTACGGCCACGCGCTCAAGACCGAGCGCGGCGCCAGCCAGACCTTCGGCAAGGGCGACGTCCGCGGCGTCATCGCTTCGGAATCGACCAACAACGCCAAGGAAGGCGGCTCGCTCGTCACCACGGTGGCGTTCGGCGTCCCCGGCGGCGCCGGCATGGCCATCCTGCTCGGCGCGTTCCTGATCCACGGCCTCGTCCCGGGTCCGGACATGCTGGGCAAGAACCTCAGCGTGACCTACTCGATGGTGTGGTCGATCGCCATCGCCAACATCGTCGGCGCCGGCATGTGCTACCTGTGGTCGGGCTGGTTCGCCAAGCTCGCCACCCTGCGCTACACGCTGATCTGCCCGGCGGTCCTGTCGGTCATCTACATCGGCGCCTTCGAAGGCTCGCGCCAGTGGGGCGACCTCTACTTCCTGCTCTTCTTCGGCTATCTCGGCTGGATCATGAAGCAGCTGAAGTGGCCGCGTCCGCCGCTGATTCTCGGCCTGGTTCTGGGCGATATCATCGAGCGCTACATGTTCATCTCGGTGGAGCGTTACGGCCTCGACTGGCTGCAGCGTCCGGTCGTGATGGTCGTGCTCGCCATGGCTCTGCTGGGCTTCTTGCGTCCGGTGCTGCAGGACGTCCGCAGCCACGGCGGCCTGAAGAACATGCTCACCGACTTCGGCGCGCCGACCTTCAAGCTGTCGAACATCTTCTACGTGCTGTTCCTCGGCATCATGGGCTACATGCTGATCGAAGCTTCGCGCTGGAACTTCGACGCGAAGATCGTGCCGATGATCGTCGGCTCTGCCGGCTTGGTGTTCTGCTCGGTTAGCTTGCTCAATCAAATCTTCCGGCGTCCAGTCCAGACAAAGAGCCTGGCGGATGTGGCGATGGAAACGGTTGAGAACAAAGAGACCAAAGAGGTCGTGCAGAAGATCCACATGGATCTGGAATCGGATACGGCGCACATCCCGCCGAAGACGATCGCGCTTCGCAGCTTGGTGTTCTTCGGCTGGCTCGTCGCTTTCATGGCGTCGATGGCGACCATCGGCCTGATCCCGACCGCGCCGTTGTTCGTCATCCTGTTCATGCGTCTCGAGAACAAGGAGCCGTGGCGGATCGTCCTGCCTTACGCGTTCTGCGTGGTGGCGTTCGTCTACATGGTGTTCGACCAGCTGCTGACCATTCCGTGGCCGCAGACTCTGGTGGGCACGACGTTCCCGGCGATCAAGGCCCTGGGCATCCCCAGCCTGTAAGCCGAACGCGAGACCTGACGAAAAAGGGCGGAGCCGCGAGGCTCCGCCCTTTCTTTTTCAAGTTTTGCGCGCCTCGGGCGCGACTTACTCGATATGCGCGCCTCTGGCGCGACTGCGCCGCTTACGGATGCACGTCCTCGGTGAACCAGTCGGTCGGCAGCTCGTGGCCGGCTTTGGCGGCGCGGGCCTTGTCCAGCAGCGCCGCGCCGCAGACGGCGAACTGATAGCCGAGCCCTGCGTGGTTGAGGAACGCGGTGATCTCCTTATCCGACTGCCGCGTCCGGCAGCGGCCCAGGATCAGGTCGGGCAGGGTGGGCAGCGCGTCTTCGTCGATGCCGGTCGGCTCGTGGCGCACGCCGTGCTTGTCCTCCTTGGCCGGATCCACATGGGTGCGGATGATGGTCGGCTCGTTGTCGTGGTAATGGGTCACGGCGACGGCGGCCTTGCCGACGGCGGCGGGCTCCAGCTCGGCCGGCTTGATGCTGCCGAGATGCATGCCGGGCTCGACCCAATCGGCCTTGAAAACCGCGCCGAGCGAATTGGTGGCGCAGAGCACGATGTCCGCGCCCTTCACGGCGGCTTCGGGGCTGGTCATGGGCGTGAGCCGGGCCGGCACTTGGTTGGCCATCTCGCGGCAGAAGGCCTCGCGCGTCGCCGGCGTCGGGCTGTAGACGCGTATTTCTTTCACGTCGCGCACGGCGCAGACCGCCATGGCCTGGCTGCCGGCCTGCCAGCCGGCCCCGAGCAGGGCGACGGTCTGGGCGTTCTCGCGCGCCAGCAGCTTGACGCCGAGGGCCGAAGTGGCGGCGACCCGCAGGCGCTGCATCACGCCGTCCGGAAAGATCGCCAGGGGCTCGCCGGTGTCGGTCGAGAACAGCAGCACCAGCCCGACATAGCGGTCGCCCGGCGCGGCGGGCTTTTTCACGCGCACGCGGTTGCCGGCCCGCATCTCCCAAGTGAGGATGTCGGAATTGATGCGGATGGCCGCGACCTTGCGCTTGGGAATCACGCCGTCCATGGATTTGAGGGCGTAGAGCCCGCCCTCATGGATGGTCGGCGTCACGATGTCGGAGCGCGTGCGGTTGCCGGCGCGGCCTTCGCCGATCTCGCGATAGCCCTCGTCGAGCGCGGCGATGCACTCTTCGATGGTCAGCAGCCGCGTGACGTCGTCGTTGGAGAGGATCAGCGTCATGTCGCGACTCCTTACGGATGGACGTCCTCGGTGAACCAGTCGGTCGGCAATTCGTGGCCGACGCCGGCTTCCTTGGCCTTGCGCACCAGCAACGAGCCGGCGGCGGCGAACTGGTAGCCCATGCCCATGTTGTTGAGGAAGGCGGTGACTTGCTCGGGCTTGTCGCGCCCTTTGGCGCGGCCGACGATCAGCTCGGGCAGGGTCGGCAGCTTCTCGATGTCGAGCGTCGCCTTGGCTTCGGCCCAGCCCTTGCCTTTGACCTTCTCGGGCATCGGCAGATCCTTGGTGGTGAAGTGCAGCGGATGCGGGTCCTTGGTGTGGATGGCGATGCGGTCGGCCTTGGCGAGCGCGGCGAACTCGATCTCGGGCCGCTTGATCTCGCTGATGTGCATGCCGGGCTCGACCCATTGGGCGAAAAAGATGTTGTCGATCGAATTGCTGGCGCACATGGCGATGTCGGCGCCCTTGATCGCGTCCTCCGGCTGCGCCACCGGCTCGACCGTGATGCCGAGGTCTTCGCTCATGAGGCGCGAGAAGGCTTCGCGGTTGTCCTTGTTCGGGCTGAAGCAACGGATGGTCTTGATGTCGCGCACGGCGCAGACGGCGCGCAACTGGGTTCCGGCCTGCCAGCCAGAGCCGAGAATGCCGACCGTCTCGGCATCGGGGCGGGAGAGATATTTCGCGCCGAGGCCGTTGGTCGCGCCGACGCGTGTGCGCTGCATCACGCCGTCGGGGAAGATCGCGAGCGGCTCGCCGTTGTGCGTGGAGAACAGCAGCACCAAGCCGACCCAGCGGTCGTTCGGCGCGGCCGGCACCTTTTCGCGGCGGATGTTATTGCCGCGCTTGGGCCAGGTGACGATGTCGGAATTGATGCGGACCGCGCCGACGCCGAGCTTGGGCACGATGCCGTCCATGGATTTCAGGCCATAGGTCGCTTCCGGCCAGGTCGTGGGAGCCAGCGAGTCCGAACGGGTGCGGTTGACGCCGCGCCCCTCCGCCAGTTCGACATAGGCCTCCTCGAGGACCGCGATCACGTCGGGCATGGTCAGCAGCTTGCTGACGTCGTCGTTGGACAGGATCAGGGTCATGAAGGCCTCCGGGGGATTGTAAAATTAAACGCCGCCGGGATGGTCCCGGCGGCGCTCAGGTTAGCACTCGTGCGTCGCGGCTTGCAGCGCGTTTCGACACTGGGCCGCGCGCCGATTACTTGCAGGAGATTTCCGTCGGCTCGTGGTCGCCGTCCGGCTTGTAGGAAATGTCGCAGTTCAGGCCGGCCTTCAGGTCGTCGCGCTTGCCCTCTTTGCCGGCGATCTGGATTTTGGTGCGCGAACCGCTCGGCTCCACCGTCAGCTTCTTGCCGTCGGCGGCGGCGAAGGTGACTTTGCGGCCCTTGTCCTGCACGTCGAGCAGAGGGCCGCTGGCCTTGGCCACCGGAACCGTCACTTCGAGCGCGGCCTTGAGCAGAGCGATGGTCTTGGGCGGCTGATTCAACGCCTCCTGGACCATCCTGGCGACGTCGTCGCCGTAGGCCGGCTCGACGGGGCGGCCGCCCTTTTCGGCGCGAGCTTGCAGCTCTTTGTCTTCCATTGCGCTCTTGAAGGCGGCGCGCAGGGTGGCGAGGCGCTCGGCCGGGATGTTCGGCGGGCCGGCGGTGAAGCGCGAGATATCGCCCTGCGACTGTATCAGCGCGACGAGCGCTTTAGCGTCCGGATCGCTCACCAGCGTCGAGAGCTGCGGCACGTCTTTGTCGTTGCCGCCGATCTGGGCGATGTAGCGGGCGTAGCCGTTGTTCTTGAACTCGTCGAACGACGAGCGCGAGCCGATGATGCCGACGATCTCGTTGCGGCGCATCGCCATCATGTCTTCGGTGCCGTTGTAGCCGGCGATGATCTTGATCGGCAGATTGAGCGCGTCGGCCAGCATTTTGGTCTCGACGTAGGAGGCGCTGCCGACGCCGGAGACGGCGAAGTTCACTTGCGGCGACTTCCTCAGGTCTTCGAAGGTCTTGATCGGCGAGCTTTGCGAGATGACGAACGTGCGCGGATCGGAGGCGGCCTTGCCGATCCACGACATCTTGGTCAGGTCGAAGCGGATGCCTTCGAGGCCGACGAGCTGGTTGTAGATCAGGCCGGTGTTGAAGGTGCCGAGTGTCAGGCCATCGGCGCGCGAGGCGTAGATGGCGTTGGCGCCGATGATATGGCCGGCGCCCGGCATGTTGCGGACGACGAAGGTGGAGCCGGGCAGGTATTTCTGCATCGCATCGGCCACCAAGCGGCCGTAGAAATCGTAGCCGCCGCCGGCGGCGGTGGCGACGATGTAGGTGACGGTCTTGCCTTTGAAGAAGGCCGGGCCCTGCTGGGCGGCAGCCGGGGCGACGACGAAGGCGGCGCCGGCCAAAGCGCCGACGGCGGTCAGCCCGGCGCGCAGCGACGAAAGTTTATCCATTGTGAAAACCTCCTGTTGTTGGTGACGCGGCGGTGCGTCCGCCGTCGTTGCCTAGTTTTCCTTAGTGCCAGTCTTCCTTAGTAGAGGTCGAGACGCTCCTTGATCGCCTCGATGACGAATCCTTCGTGCAGCACGACTTTCAGCCCGAGGATGAAGGCGCAGTAGAAAATAACCGACGATATGACGGTGAGCAGCAGAGCGAAACGCCAGCTCCGTCCGGCGAAGAACCGCAGGAAGCTCAGGATGAAGATCGGCACGCTGATCCAGAATCCGAAGAGCAGGATGCCGCCGATCAGCCCGAGGAAGCTCGCCCAGGCGATCGCTTCGCGGCGACCGCGGCCCTCGCGCGATTCCTCGACGACCACGGCGCTGGCGCCCTCGGCTTCGCGGAAATCCATCTTGCGGCCGGTGATCCGCGCCACCTCGGCTTCGGCCTTAGCCATTTCGCTGCGCCCGTCGTCTTCGTCGTCCTTGCCGTAGCGCAGCGCGCCGCGAATCTCCAGCGCGAGCTGGATCAGGCACATGGCGATGCCGGGAATGCCGATCACGAAAGGCATGAAGCGGGCTTGCGGCGGATATTGCGTCGCGATCCCGACCATGCCGGCGAAGATCGCCAGCATGACGAGGCTCATGAATATCTTGCCGGCGGACTTGCTCATCGTCGCGTCACTCATAAAGGGTCGTCTCCGAAGGCGCGTGGCGCGGCCGCACGGTCTGATAGATGGCGTAGCCGATGGTCAGCGCGATGAGGCCGATGAGGACCATCGACAGCGGGCGGGTGAAGAAGCTCATGCCCCACAGCGACAGCGCCTTGTGCAGCGATTCCTCGGCGATGGGGCCGAGCACCAGGCCGATCACGAAGGGGGCGCGCGGCCAGCCGAAGCGCAAGAGGCCGTAGCCGATGGCGCTGAGGACCACGAGGATGACGAGATTCTGCCATTGCCCCTCGTTGATGAAGGAGCCGAACACCGTCATCGTCAGGATGAAGGGCACGATCAGCGTGCCCTTGACGAAGGTGAGCAGGGACACCCAGCGGGCGACGAACAGCAGGAAGCAGACGGCGATGACGTTGCCGACGACCAGCGCCCAGATCAGCGTCCAGACGAGGCTCATATTGGTCGTGATCAGCGTCGGGCCGGGCTGGATGCCGAGGATGAGGAAGGCGCCCATCAGCACCGCCATGCCCGACGAGCCCGGGATGCCGAAGAACAGCGTCGGCAGCAGCGAGCCGCCCTCCTTGGCGTTGCTGGCGGTTTCCGGCGCGATCACGCCCTGCACCGCGCCCTTGCCGAACATTTCCGGCGTTTTGGAAGTCTGCACCGCGTGGCCGTAGCACAGCCAGGCCGCCGCCGAGCCGCCGAGGCCGGGGATCATGCCGATCAGCGCGCCGATGATCGACGTGCGGAGCGCCAGCCACCAGTTGCGCGGCACTTCCAGCACGCCGTCGAGAATCTGGCGGTAGGTGAAACGAACCTTGCTGTCGCCGACAGTGGCGATCGAGCCGCCTTTGACGGCGAGCGAGATCATCTCGGGCACCGCGAACAGCGCGAGGACCGCCGTCACCAGGCTCAGGCCGTCCCACAGGAACAGGAAGTCGCCGGCGTAACGCGAGATGCCGGTCGCCGGATCCATGCCGATGGTCGCCAGCATCATGCCGTAAAAACCGACGATGAGGCCCTTGAGGAAATTCTTGCCGCCGGCCAGCACGGCGATGAAGGTGATGCCGAGCAGCGCCAGCAGGAAGAACTCAGCGGGGCTGAACGACAGCACCACCGGTTCGAGGATGGGGATCATCACGGCGAAGACCGCCGCGCCGATGATGCCGCCAACGCCGGAGGCGGTCATCGACGCGCCGAGCGCCCGCCCGGCTTCGCCCTTCTTGGCCATAGGGTAGCCGTCGATGGTGGTCGCGGCGTCGTCGCCGTCGCCCGGCACGCCGAACATGATCGAAGAAATCTGGCCGCTGGTGCCGTTGACGGCGTGCATGACGAGCAACAGCACCGCGCCGGCGACCATGTCCATCCCGAACACGAAGGGAATGGCCAGGGCGATGGACAGTCGGCCGCCGATGCCGGGCGTGATGCCGACGAAAATGCCGATCAACACGCCGACGCACATCAGGAACATCAAGTGCCCGGTGCTGAGCAGCGTGAACAGCGAGGAGAACATCGTGTCCATCATGGCGCGACGCCCCCGATGTCGGAGACGCGACGGACGGATTCCCGGCGGGCGGGCAGGGACTTAAATATGGAAATCAAAATCTTCCCCGAACTGACGGCCGGCGCTCGCGCGAGGAGCCGGCAGGTAAAAGCATCTCTGTCGCGACGCCGCCGCAGCGGCGTCTTTATGATTTTTCCGCTGGTCTTCGCCGGCGGGCGCATTGTCATCCGTTCCGGGCGGGATTATTCCGCTCGCTGCGCAAAGCCATATTATGAAACGCTTTCCGGCTTGCAAAGCCGGTAATGCGCCAAATCGCCGGCCGCGCACGGAAAAGGGGCTTCCGGTCGCCCGGAAGCCCCTCATCTGCAAGCATTTCGCAAGTGCGGCAGGGCGATTAGAAGCCTTCGGCGTTCTCGAGCTGCTCGAACCAGTCGAAGCCCATCTTTTTCACGATGCGGCTGTTGACCACGACGATGCGCGCGTCGTTCTTCGGATCGGCGTTGAAGCGCTGATGCGTGACGTAAGGCGGGATGTAGAGGAAATCGCCCTGCTTCCATTCGAATTTCTTGGGCTCGCTCGCCCATTCCCATTCGAACTTGTCTTTGCAGTCGAACTCGACGTCCCAATGGAGGTCGTAGCCCTTGCCTTCGACGATGAAGGCGATCTCTTCGGTCAGGTGGCGGCTCTTGCCCGTCGACTTGCCGCCGTCGAGGAACTGCATGTAGACGTCGATGCACATCTCCGTCGTCTTCATCTTCTCGTGGATGATGTGCTTGATCAGGCCGTCGGGCGAGCGCTCCATCGGCATCTCGTGCGCCTTGACGACCTTCTTGTGGTTTTCGCGGTATTCCTTGCGGAACTGCGCGGATTCGGCGAGCCCTTCCGCGTAGTAATTGCAGAAGTGGTTGGACTTGGATTTGGCTTTCTCGTCAGCGTACATGGCGTCTTTCTTCCTTGGCCGGGCTGCGACGTATGGATGCGCGCCCGATGAATGGTGGAAAACCGGTCAGCCTCAGAGGTTGGCGGGCGGCTGATAGTTCTCGGCGCCCGGCGGCGGCGTGGTCGGCGGGTACTCAACCATTTTCTGGAAGATCATGTGCATGAAGAGGAAGAGGGGCTTCGCCTTCATGATCAGGACGATGCCTTCGTTGTGCGGATCGGCGTTGAAGTGCTGGTGGACGCAGCCGTTCTCGACGATGCAGGCGTCGCCGGCTTCCCACGGCAGCTTCACGCCGTCATGCACGTCGTAGCCCTTGCCTTTGAGCACGAAGAACACGGCGGAGTTCATGTGGCCGTGCTTCTGGCCGTGGCCGCCCGGCGCATAGCAGTCGACGTGGCACTCGATCGACTGGGCGATCTCGACGGATTGCGGATTGATGATCTTCTTGCCGTAGTTGTGCGGGCCGCCCTTCCACTTCCAGTCGGTCGTCGAATAGACGCGCGGCTGGGCGAACAGGCTCTTGTAGACCTCGCCGTAGGTGCCTTCGAGGGCGCGGACGAAGGTGCGCTTCTTCTGCCAGCGCTCCCAGACCACTTCCTTGCCCTGGTTGTGGCCAGCCTCGCCCGGCTTAATGAATGTGTCGGTCTCGTTGTCCTTAAGGACGTCGTCTGCCATATCGGCGCACTCCTAACGAATGAGATGGTCAGGGCCGCCCGCGTGCCATGAAGCCTGGTTTCGCCCTGTTTATAAGCGTTAACGTCATAACCCATCCCGATTCGCTCTGCCATGGGTTTCAGGCGGCGAGGGGCGTTTCGCCCGGCAAACAGCCAACTTTGCGTTTGCGAGCCGTCCGCATTGGGCTAAGTAGCGGTATCCATTTCTAAAGGGCCGGCGGCCCGCGCGATGCGGCGGCTCGCTCCGCCTCAGCCGATCGGTCGCATGCCCCCCATCCGCCGCGCCGCCCGCCTCCGCCCGCTGTGGATCGGCATCGCCATCGCCGCGCGTTCGCTGCTGCCCATGTTCCTGTCGATCCACGGCGGGACCATTCCGGCCCGGTGGGCATCTTCGCCGCGCTCGCTGTCTGGTCGCTGGCGGTGCTCGTGGCGATCCTGCCGCGCGACATCGACCCGCCGCTACAAAAGCTGAACGTGTCCGATCTGGCGCCGCGCTGGCAGGATTACGTCCGCGCCTTCGCGCTCTGCGCTGTGCCGGTGATCGGGCTGGTGATGATCTTTACCTTCATGCGCATCGCCGTGTTCGGCCTGCAATCGTCATTCTACGTGGTCTATCTAGAGATGATCTCGATTGACCGGCACGCAGATCGGGCTGCTGGTCTCCTGCGCCAACCTGATCTCCGACCCGGCGGCGCTCATCAACATTCCCGAGCGGCGGGCTGCGCACCACGGTCAACCGCGTCTCCTCGCTCGTCGTGCCGCTGGCCATGGGCGCGGTGATCGAAGGCGTCGGCATCGCCAACAGCTTCCTGCTGGTCGGCGTCGCGCTGATGATTCCCATTGTGGCCACCGCTTGGGCGACCCGCCGCAATCCCGATGCATACTCTTAGGGCAACCGGCTAGGGCGCTGATTTTTCGGGGAAAGCTGGCGGATATCGCGACAATTCGAGATTTATCCATTTATTTCAGAAGGATGACCTCGGCTTAAAGCGCTTGAAAGCGTCCTGCCGAATTGGTTACGGTTTCAAAGTCCGGCGCGCGATTTGTCGCGGCGGACGTCGCGGCTTTTGCGAGGGCCGCGATTCGCGCGTTGGGGAACGTGTCGCGGGCAGGGGGAAGCTGCCGGCGGCGCGCGACGCGGGGATCGCCTCGGGAGGCGTTTCACGACGAAACGCGTCCGGTCCGCGTAGGGGTCATCACAGCCACGACCAAGACGGGGAAGTCTTGCAGTTACCAGGAGCCGCCTGGTCTCACGCGTCCTCAGGGAAGGGCGGACGCGCGATGAGAGCGATGCAAGCCACGGCCGCAGCCGTGGGGCGAGGCTTCGCGCGCGCGTTTCCCGATCGCGAAATCCTGCTGCGCAGCAACGGCCGCGTCCGCTTCCTGCGCCTCGGCCGCAACGTCCAGCTGCTCATGCTCGCCGGCGTCCTCGGGCTGGCCGGCTGGTTCGGCCACACCACCGCCGAGAAGATGTTTCACGACAGCATCCTGTCGGCGAAGAACGCCGAGATAGGCCGCATGAAGCAGGCCTATCGCGCGCTGCAATCGGAAGCGACCGATTCGGAGACGCGCTACAAGCTCATCACCCAGACGCTCGAAGCCAAGCACGCCTATCTGCTCGGCGTGCTGGAGCAGAACGGCACTCTGAAGGAGAGCCTGAGCCACGTGCGCGGCCAGCTCGATTCCAGCGAGAGCGAGCGCGCCCGCATCCTCGCCTCGCGCGAGGCGCTGCGCGCGCAGATGCTCCAGCTCGAAACGTCGCTGCGCGCCTCGACGGCCGAGAAGCACCAGCTCGCCGGCACGCTCGACGCCCGCACCGGCGAATTGCAGACCGTGCTGGCCGAACGCGCCCGCGCGCTGCAGGAGCACGGCCGGCTTCAGGCGCGGGCCGGCGAGCTCGAGCAGCGCCTCGCCGATCTCCAGGCGGCGCAGAAGAAGGTGCTCGACAAGCTGGCGGCGCGCACCGTCGGCAGCATCGAGGAGGCGCGCGAGATCATCGGCATGACCGGCCTCGACGCCGACCGCCTGCTGGCGCGCGTCGGCGCGCAGGGCGGCGTCGGCGGCCCGTTCGTGGCGGCGCCGGCCTTGAAGCCGGCGAAGGGCCAGACGGCGCTGTCCAAGACGCCGCCGTCGGGGCTGGCGATTCCCGACCCCTCGCTCGCCGCGCTGAACAGCCACATCGACAAGTGGGACGACCTGCAGACCATCGTGCGCCATCTGCCGCTGGCCTCGCCGGTCGACAATTACGCGATCATGAGCACCTTCGGGCGGCGCAAGGATCCGTTCAACGGCGAATGGGCGGTGCATTACGGCGTCGATATGTCCGCGCCGATGAAGACGCCGATCTTCTCGACCGGCCCCGGCAGGGTCGTCGCCGTCGGCTACAACGGCAGCTACGGCCTAGCCGTCGATATCGACCACGGCATGGGCATCGTCACGCGCTACGGCCATCTCTCTCAGGCGCTGGTCAAGAAGGGCCAGACCGTCGGCACGCGCCACAAGATCGCGCTGATGGGCAACAGCGGCCGCTCGACCGGCGTGCATCTGCATTACGAGATCCAGCTCAACGGCAAGCCGATCGACCCCATGAAATTCATCCAGGCAGGACGTCATGTTTTCAAAGGCTAAGTCGAACGGCGACGCGGCGGCCAAGGCCGACGCGCGCAAGCAGGTGCCCTCGATCATCAGCGCGAGCCTGCGCATCGTCGGCAACCTGGTCAGCGCTGGCGACGTCCAGATCGACGGCATCGTCGACGGCGACGTCAAAAGCCGCGTGCTCACGATCAGCCATGGCGCGGCCGTGAACGGCGCGATCGAGGCCGACAACGTCTACATCCAGGGCCAGGTGAACGGCCAGATCACGGCGGAGAACGTCGTGCTCGGGGCCAGCGCCCGCGTCGTCGGCGATGTCGTGCACAGCAATCTCGTCATCGAATCGGGAGCCTTCCTCGAAGGCCATTGCCGCCATCTCGCCATCGCGACCGTGGTCGAGGACGCGCCGGCCGGCGATCAAACGGCCGAAGCGCCCTCCGATGTGGAGACGGCGGCCGGCGAGGACGCGACGCCCGCCGTCAAGCAACCGGAAGCCACCGCCGCTTAAAGCGGCGGCATCGTCTAGCCGCGCAAGCGCGCGGCCCTAAGCGAACGCCGCGCGAAGCACGGCCTTGAAGCTGACGCCGTGCAAAGCCCGGCCTTGAAGCTGATGCCGCGCGAAGCGCGGCGATGAAACGCGTTTCGCATCGCGTAGCTGCGGCGATTGGTGAGTCAGCGAAGCGATGGCCTGAAGATTGCATCGTTGGACGCAACGACGCCGCGAGGCGTCGGCCTTATCGTCTCAGGAGCATCGCATGACCTCTCGCATCCCCCTTCCTATGCCATTGAAATCCATCATGATCGCGGCCATTTGCGCCGCCGCTGCGGCCTCTCCGGCCGGCGCGCAGTCGGCCGCCGACTTCTATAAAAGCGCCACCGTCAACGTCATGATCGCCACCGCGGCGGGCAGCGGCTACGACTTCGAGGGCCGCCTCGTCGCGCGCCACATCGCCAAGCATTTGGGCGGCGCGCGCGTCGTGCCGCAGAACATGCCGGGCGCGGGCGGCCTGCGCGTCGCCAACGCGATCTACAACCAGCTGCCCCAGGACGGCTCCAACCTGGGCCTGCTGATGAACGCGACGGCGATGATGGACGTCATCGACGGCCCCGGCGTGCAGTTCGACGCGGCGAAATTCCAATGGATCGGCTCGCTGTCGCCCGCCGTCGAATCGATGGGCGTCTGGCACACCGAGAACGTCAAGACCGTCGAGGACGCGACGAAGAAGACCATCGTCGCCGCGGCGACCGGCAAGGGCGCCAATTCCAGCTACATCCCGGAGACGATGAACGCGCTGCTCGGCACCAAGTTCAAGGTCGTCACCGGCTACTCGGGCTCGCCCGACATGAACACCGCCATGGAGCGCGGCGAGGTCGGCGCGCGCGGCACGAGCTGGGCGAGCTGGGTCACGTCGCGCATGGACTGGATCCGCGACGGCAAGTTCGTCGTGATCGCTTACGCCGGCCCCAAGCCGGACACCATGCCGGCCGGCGTGCCGTCGATGGCCGATCTGGTGAAGAACCCGGACGATCTGCAGGTCTTGAACCTGGTCTTCTCGGGCGCCGATTTCGGCCGTCCCTTCGCCATGGGCCCGAACGTGCCGGCCGAGCGCGTCGCCGCCATGCGCGCCGCCTTCGCCGCCATGACCAAGGACGCCGAACTGCTCGGCGAAGCGACGAAGCTCAAGGTCGATATCTCGCCGATCACCGGCGAATCGATGCAGACGCTGGCGGCCAAGCTGCTCACCACGCCCGCGCCGCTGGTCGCGCGCGCCAAGGCGCTCGTCGAATAAGCCGCTTTCAGCGGAAAACCAAAAGGGCGACGCCGCGGCGTCGCCCTTTTTCTTTTGCGCGCGTTTCTTGGCGCGCGGCTTTTAGCGATTGGCCAGACTGCGCGGGCGCTCCAGATCGTCGCGCAGCGATACGGCGACCGGCTTGCCGGCGGCGAGCCGCGTGCGATAGACCTGGGTGTTCTCCAGCACGCGCTGCACATAGTCGCGCGTCTCCTCGAACGGGATCAGCTCGATCCAATCGACGATGTCGAGCGCGCCGGCGCGCGGATCGCCGTAGGCCCGCACCCAGGCGCGCACGCGGCCCGGGCCGGCGTTGTAGGCGGCGATGGCCATGACGTAGGAGCCGCCGAACTGGTCGATCAGGTCGCTGAGGTAGCGGCTGCCGAGCGTCACGTTGTAGTCGGGATCGCCGGTCAGGCGCTGCTCGACGTAGGGCACGCCGACCTGTTTGGCGAGGCCCTTAGCGGTGGCGGGCATGATCTGCATCAGGCCGCGCGCCCCGGCCGGGCTGAGCGCCTCGACGTCGAAGGCGCTTTCCTGGCGCATCAGGCCGAGCAGCAATTCGCGCTCGACGCCGGTTGCCGCGCGCAGCGGCACGCCGTTCACCGGATAGCCGGTCGAGACGAGCTGCACGCCGCGCCGGACGGCGAATTTGGCGGCGGTGACGGCGAGGTCGGGGCGGCCGAGTTCGCCGGCCAGCTCCGTCACCAGCTCCTGCTCCTCGGCGCTCTGCACCTGCTCGACCAGGGCGAGGGTGAAGGCGCGCAGCAGGCGGCGGTCCTTCGCGCCGGCGACGAGGCGCGCGGCTTTCACCAATTCGCGCTCGGCGAAGCTCTTGCGCAGCGCCGGCGTCGGCTGAGGATCGGCCGGCAGCAGCGCGCCGGGCTCGCTTTGCAGATGCGCGGCGGCGAGCTGGCCGTAGAAGGTCGTCACGTGCGTCGCCGCCTTGGCGTACCATTGCAGCGCGAGTTTCTTGTCGCCCTTGGCCTCGGCGGCGCGCCCCGCCCAATAGGCGCCGCGCGACAGCGACACGGGGAAGCGCACGTTGTCGTGCAGGCGCGTGAAATGCGTCAGGGCGCGCTGCGGATTGCCGAGGAAGCGCAGCGAGATCCAGCCGGCGAGCCATTCCGATTCGGCGAGCGCCGCGCCGCTCGCCTGGCTCTGCTTGCCGACCAGCTCGTAGGCAAGGGACGCTTCGCCGGTGCGCAGCGCGCGCCGCGCCAGGATGGCGCGCTCGGCCCACCAGGCGTCGGGCCGCACCAGCTCTTTCGGCGGATTGGCGAGCAATTGGCGCGCCTCGACGTCCAATTCTTTGCGCCGCCGCCAGCGCACGCGCTCATAGACCAGGCCCGGATCGTTGAGCAGCTCTTTCGGCACCTTGCGGATCGCCGCGTCGGCGGCGCTGCCCATGCCGCGCAGTTGGATGCGCGCCTGGGCGACGAGCTGATAGCCCTTGTCGACGAACTTCAGGACGCGCTCGGCTTCCCAGCCGCGCCCGTCCCACAAGAGGCGGTCGACGCGGGCGCGATGGTCCTGGGCGCGCAATTGGCCGCCGTGCGCTTTGAGGAAGTCGCGCTCCTGGTCGCTGCCGAAATTGGCCTCGATCCAGGTCTTGCGGATATAGGCGACGGCTTCTTCCTGGCGGCCGGCGTTCTTCAGCGCGACGATCAGGCGCATCCGCCCCTGGGTGCTGCGCGGCTCGCCGCCCGCGAACCAGTCGAGCACGGCGCGGTCCGACGTCTCGGCGGTCATCGCCTCCTCGGCGGCGCGGCGCAGCGCCGTCTGGTTCGGCCATTCGGGATTGGCCTTGAGGAAGCCGGCGATCTCCTCGAACGAGGCGCGGGAATTGGGCGAATTATATTCGAGCCAGGCGGCGAGCTTGGCGAGCAGCGGCGAGCGCGCGGCCGAGGCGATACTGCGCGCGTCGGCCCAATTGCGCCGCTCGGCGGCGGCCAGCAGTTGCGGCGCGGCGGACTTTTCGGCGGCGCTCTGCGCCAGAACGGGGGCGGCGACGCCGAGGCCGGCGAGGAGAGCGCCGGTCAAAGCCGAGGCGAGGAGGGCGGCGCGAAGGCGTGAAATGAGCAAGGGCGGTCCCGGTTGCGGCCCCGGGGCATGACGGGCCGGGGCGGTTCTCGATTCGTGCCGCAGTCTAGCCATGTCTCATCCGGCCGCCAAGCGCCCGCCGGCAAAGGGCTTTTCACGATGTCGCGCGATAGGAAGGAACGCCGCGCCCGCCTTGCGGCGGATCGGTCGGGCGTCTATGGTTCGCCCCTTCGCGGGACCGCCGAAAAAGGTCCGCCTTCCGCACACCCACGCCGCCGCCCGCCAGCCAGGAGCCGATCATGTTCAAGGGGTCCATCACCGCTCTGCTCACGCCGTTCAAGGGCGGGAAAGTGGACGAGAAAGGCTATCAGGCGTTCGTCGATTGGCAGATCAAGGAAGGCACCCACGGCATGGTGCCTTGCGGCACCACCGGCGAATCGCCGACCCTGAGCCATGACGAGCACAACCGCGTCGTGGAACTGTGCGTCGAGGTTTGCAAGGGCCGCGCCTTCGTCATCGCCGGCGCCGGCTCGAACTCGACCGACGAAGCGATCTCGCTGACCAAGCACGCCAAGGCGGTCGGGGCCGATGCGGCGCTGCACGTCACGCCCTATTACAACAAGCCGACGCAGGAAGGGCTCTATCGCCATTTCAAGGCGATCGCCGACGCCGTCGATCTGCCGATCGTCATCTACAACATTCCGGCGCGCTCGGTGGTCAACATGACGACGGAGACGATGGCGCGTCTCGCCAAGCATCCGAACATCGTCGGCGTGAAGGACGCGACCGCCGACCTGGTGCGCCCGGTCAAGACGCGCCTCGCCATGGGCGCGGACTTCTGCCAGCTCTCCGGCGAGGACGCGACCGCGATCCCGTTCCTGGCGCAGGGCGGCCACGGCTGCATCTCGGTGACGTCTAACGTCGCGCCGCGCCTCTGCGCCGACATGCAGAACGCCTGGGCCAAGGGCGATTACGCCGAGGCCTACCGCATCAACGATCTGCTGATGCCGCTGCACGACGCCATGTTTGTCGAGACCAGTCCCGGCCCGGTGAAATACGCCGCCGGCCTGATGGGCCTGTGCTCGGACGAATTGCGCCTGCCGCTGTGCGAGGTGAGCGACGCGACCAAGGCCGCCGTGAAGGACGCGCTCAAGCACGTCGGCATTCTGAAAAACTGATGGCGAAGGGCGAGATCAGCCCCGACCGCATCGCGGCGCAGAACCGCAAGGCGCGGCACAATTACTTCATCGAGGAGACGATGGAGGCCGGCCTCGTGCTGCTCGGCACCGAGGTCAAGTCGCTGCGCGCCGGCCAGGCCAACCTGAACGACGCCTACGCCGCCGAGCAGAACGGCGAACTGTGGCTGCTCAACGCGCATATCAACGAATATAAATACGGCAACCGCAACAACCACGAGCCGAAGCGGCCGCGCAAATTGCTGCTCAAAGCGCGCGAGGTGAGCAAGATCCAGGGCGCGATCAGCCGCGAAGGCATGACCGCCGTGCCGCTGATGATCTATTTCAACGCGCGCGGCATGGCCAAGGTGCAGCTCGGCCTCGCCAAGGGCAAGAAGCAGCACGACAAACGCGAAGCGATCAAAGAGCGCGCCTGGAACCGCGACAAACAGCGCGCCATGCGCAGCAAAGGCCGGGACGAGTAGGGCCGCCCGACCAGTCGGTCGAGCGCGCCGAACCGCGAAGCCTATCTAGCGTCATGCCCGGGCTTGTCCCGGGCATCCACGCCTTATCCTTTATCCGCATCGCAAGCCGTGGATGGCCGGAACAAGTCCGGCCATGACGAACTAGCAAAGCCTATCGCCTCAAAGCAAACCGTCACCCTCGGGCGACCATAAACCGTCACCCTCGGCCCCACCACAAACCGTCATCCTCAGGCGACCACAAACCGTCATCCTCAGGCGACCACAAACCGTCACCCTCGGGCTTGACCCGAGGGTCCATTGATCCGGCGCTCAAGCGCCCGCCCTGGATGCTCGGGTCAAGCCCGAGCATGACGATTATGGGCGCTATTGGACGAAATCCCCTGCCGGGCTTAGACTTTCCCATCAGCGCGGGAGAGGCCCATGGCGGACGATGGCAGCGACGGCATTTCCATCTTCGGCAAGATCAAGGACAAGCTGGTCGGCAAGAAGCAGGCCGAGGCCGCCGCCGGCAAGCACCTGACCGGCGCGCCAGATCCCGCGCACAAAGACCGCCTGCCGCCGGGCCAGCGCCTCGTCGACAAATGGCCGGTCCTCGATCTCGGCTTGCAGCCGAAAATCCCGCACGACAAATGGAAGCTGGAAGTGGACGGCGCGGTCGAGCAGCCGCTCCTCTGGTCATGGGCCGACTATATGGCCCAGCCGCAGTTCGAGGACGTCTCCGACATCCATTGCGTCACCACCTGGTCGCTCTACGACAACAAATGGCAGGGCGTCTCGGCCAAGCATCTGCTCGCGACGGTGAAGCCTAAGCCCACCGCGACGCACATCGAGTTCGCCAGCCATGACGGCTACACCACCAACGTGCCGCTCGCCGCGTTCGACGACGACGATGTGCTGATCGCTCATAGCTGGCAGGGCCAGCCGATCACCGCCGAACACGGCGGCCCGGTGCGGATCATCCTGCCGAAACTCTATTTCTGGAAAAGCGCCAAATGGGTGCGGCGCATCACCTTCCTGGAAGCCGACAAGCCCGGCTACTGGGAAGTGCGCGGCTATCACAACGTCGGCGACCCGTGGACCGAGCAACGGTATGGGTGAAGTTAAGCACGGAGATAGCTTTGATAATACCGCTTCCGCTTCTTTGCGCTTCACGGCTTCTTGCGGGGGGATTTCGCCATGGGAATGGTTGAAGATTATGGCGACGACGAATTTTTACGCGATGCGATGGTTGTGCCTGAAGATTTTAAGGTGGCGCTTGCGGACCTAGTTATCAATTTCGGCCGAATTGAAGTCGCGCTTGATCGACTCATATGGTGGGCTGCAGATCTCGCTAATCACAGAATTGGGCGGCTCATGACGGGACGCCTTGACATTCGGCCGAAATGCGAGATTGTCATCGCACTTCTTTCCGATTTAGCTGATCCAGAACCGCTCGCGGCCTTTAAGCCGCTTATCGCAAAACTTGAGGCGGTTACGCAGTTTCGGAACAAAGTCATCCATGGCTGGTGGATGGTGTTCGGAGACAGCGCAGTTTCAATGTCGGCCCGTCCGAAGAAGTTTATGAGTGGCGCAATGGAAGGTGCCCCGTTCCGCGTGTCGGACCTTATTGAGCAGGCTCAAAGGGCAAAGGAGATAGAGCGTTCTATCGTGGCACTCTTGCGTCAGCCCGCGCCCTCGCCATCGCGCAATAAACTTGACTGCTAATCGCGCTTGGCGTCGCGTGTCCCGACGCCAAGTTAGAAATGGCTAAGCGTAGAATTTCGGCCTTGCCTCTGTCATCTCCGGCGTGGCCTCAACTTCCGGCTTGGGGACGGAGGAGGTCATATCTCAAAGTCTGCTTCGTTCAGGTGAATATCCTCGCTCTTTTCTCGATCACAATTCTTTATAAATATTCAATTATTTCGGTTATTCAAAGCCGCGCTTTAATCGCCTTCACTACATCCTCGAACATCGCCGTCGTCAGCCGGCCCGTGTTCGTGTTCAGCCGCGAGCAGTGGTAGCTGTTCACGAGCGTCAGGCCGTTCGGCAAGTCGTGCATCGCGGCGTGGCCGAAGGGGTAGGGGGCGCGTTTGAGGCCGAGCGTCGTCAGCACGGCGGCGTGGGCGATGTTGCCGAGCGCGAGGATCGCTTTCAGCTTCGGCATTGCCGCGAACTCGGCTTTCAGGAAAGCGTTGCAGGTCTTGATCTCGGCCGTCTCGGGCTTGTTCTGCGGCGGCACGCAGCGCACGGCGTTGGTGATGCGCGTGTCCACCAGCGTCATGCCGTCGTCGGGCCGCTCCAGAAACTCGCCTGTGGCGAGGCCGAACTTGATCAGCGTCGGATACAAGAGCTTGCCGGCGTAATCGCCGGTGAAGGGCCGGCCGGTGCGGTTCGCGCCGCGCAGGCCCGGCGCGAGGCCGACGATCAGCAGGCGCGCGTCGGCCGGGCCGAAGGACGGCACCGGCGCGTTGTGCCAATCGGGATGCTCCCGGCGCTGGCCGGCGATGAAATCATGCAGGCGCGGGCATAGCGGGCAGTCGCGATCCGGCTGCGACGCGGCGATAGATGCGGCCATCTTGGGCGGCGGAGTCGGAGAGAGAGCCGCGCGCCTCACGGCGCGTAGCTGTCTTCCATTTCCTCGTCGCGCGGGTTCGGGCGCGCCGGAGTCGCTTGCGGGTGGCCGCCCGGGCCGTGATCGGGGCGCGGGCCGCCGCTATGGACGCGGGCGATCTGCGAGGCGAGGTCAGACAGTTCGATGAAATTGTCGGCCTGGCGGCGCAGCTCGTCGGCCACCATCGGCGGCGAGGACTTGATCGTGGAGACGACGCTGACGCGCACGCCGCGGCGTTGCACCGCTTCGACCAGGCGGCGGAAGTCGCCGTCGCCGGAGAACAGCACGATATGGTCGAGCCGCTCGGCCATCTCCATCACGTCGATGGCCAGCTCGATGTCCATATTGCCTTTGATCTTCCGGCGGCCGGTCGCGTCGGTATATTCCTTCGCCGGCTTGGTCACCATCGTGTAGCCGTTGTAGTCGAGCCAATCGACCAGCGGGCGGATCGGCGAATATTCTTGGTCGTCGGTCAGCGCCGTATAGTAGAAGGCGCGGATCAGGCGGCCCTTGCCGGCGAACACGCCGAGCAGCTTCTTGTAGTCGATGTCGAAGCCGAGGGCGCGCGCGGCGGAATAGAGGTTGGACCCGTCGATGAACATCGCCATCCGGTCCTGGGCGTAGAAATGCATCATGGTGAAATTCCCATGGCTATGGCGCCGCCGGAGGAAGGTGCGGGGGTGAGCCGAAAATGCGACAGACGCGGCCGTGTTCCGTGAAATGACGGGACCGTCGTTTGACCCTCGCCTTATTGTCTAGCGTCCTTCGCCGCCGCGAACAACCCCGCACAAGGCTAACAGCATGATTTTCATAGCACTTGGGGCCAATCTGCCGTCCCGCGCCGGTTCGCCGCGCGAGACGCTGACGGCCGCCTTGGCCGATCTGCAAGCGGCCGGCGTGCGGATTTTGGCACGGTCGGGCTTTTGGGAGACGGCCCCGGTGCCGGCGTCGGATCAGCCCTGGTTCGTCAATGCCGTGGCGGCGGTCGAGACGGACCTGGACCCGGCGGCGCTGCTCGCCCTGCTGCACAAGATCGAGGCCGATTACGGCCGGGAACGGCTGGCCGTGAACGGCGCGCGCACCTTGGACCTGGACCTGATCGCCTATCACGACAGGGTTAATCCCGGCCCGGACGCGCCGATTCTGCCCCATCCGCGCGCCCATCAGCGGGCTTTCGTGCTGCGCCCCCTGGCCGAGGTGGCGGCGGAAGTGGCCCCCGATTGGCGGCATCCGGCGAGCGGCGAGGGGATCGCCGCGCTGCTGGCCGGGCTCGATCCGGCCCAGGCGAGCCGGCGGCTGGCCGATTAGGCGTCGCCCGCCAGCCACAGCGGCGTGGCCAAAACGCCGCAAAGGCGCGCCGCGCCTTGCTTTCGCGGCCGCCGCCGCCTATATATCCGGTAATTCTTCCAAAGGTTTGGAGACCGACTTTCAATGGCTCGCATCACTGTCGAGGACTGCGTCCTCAAGGTTCCCAATCGCTTCGAACTGGTCCTGCTCGCGGCGCAGCGCGCGCGCGAAATTTCGGCCGGCTCGCCGCTGTCGGTGGACCGCGACAACGACAAGAATCCGGTCGTGTCGCTGCGCGAGATCGCCGATGAGACGGTGAAGATCGACGAGCTGAACGCGCATCTCGTTCAGAACTTGCAGAAGCACGTCGAGAAGGACGAGCCGGAGGAAGACAACCCCGACCTGCTCGCCGCCGGCGACGATCTGATCGGCCTCGAGCCGGCGAACCGCCGCAGCCTCGTCGAAGAAGAGATCGCCGACGAAGTGCTCGCGGTCGGCAGCGACGCGCTCGGCGCGGACGGCGGCATGGACGGCGACGACGCCGGCCTGGACGCCGAGCCGGCGGACGATGCCGCGCCGGCGGAGAGCGCCGACGAAGAGGAGTGAATGACGGGCAGCGCGGGCATAGCATTCCCGTTCCGCGCTGCCGTCTCCCGGCCGCTTCCGTTCCTTCGCGCTAAAGAGCGCGCGCTCCGCCAGACGGAGCATTTTAGATGATCCGCCAATTCGAACTCGTCGAACGCGTCAAGGCCTACGACCCGGCCGCCGACGAGGACGCCATCAACAAAGCCTACGTCTTCTCGATGAAGGCGCACGGCATGCAGAAGCGCGCGTCGGGCGATCCCTATTTCTCCCATCCGCTCGAAGTCGCCGGCATCCTCACCGGCATGAAGCTCGACACGGCGACGATCGTCACCGCGCTGCTGCACGACACGGTGGAGGACACGCTCGCCACCAACGAGGAGATCGAGCGCGTCTTCGGCAAGGACATCGCCAAGCTGGTCGACGGCGTCACCAAGCTGTCGCGCATCGAATTGCAGTCCGACCAGACCAAGCAGGCCGAGAATTTCCGCAAGTTCCTGCTCGCCATGTCGCAGGACATCCGCGTGCTGCTGGTGAAATTGGCCGACCGGCTGCACAACATGCGCACGCTGCATTACATCAAGAACCCCGACAAGCGCCGCGCCATCGCCCGCGAGACGATGGAGATCTACGCGCCGCTCGCCGAGCGCATCGGCATGCAGGAGTTCAAGGACGAGCTGGTCGATCTCGCCTTCAACGAGCTGAACCCGGAGGCGCGCGCCTCGATCATCGCCCGCCTCGGCTATTTGCGCGACCAGGGCAGCGTGCTGGTCGGCCAGATCGTCGTCGAGCTGAAGCAGACGCTGGAGAAGGGCGGGGTCATCGCCGAGATCGAGGGGCGCGAGAAGTCGCCCTATTCGATCTGGGAGAAGATGCAGCGCAAGAACGTCGCCTTCGAGCAGCTCTCCGACATCATGGCCTTCCGCGTCGTCGTCGGCGACATCGGCGCGTGCTATGCCGCGCTCGGCCTGCTGCACGGCAAATATCCGGTCGTGCCCGGCCGCTTCAAGGATTACATCTCGACGCCCAAGCCCAACGGCTACCGCTCGCTGCACACCGGCGTCATCGGGCCGTTGCGCCAGCGCATCGAAATTCAGATCCGCACGCGCGAGATGCACGACATCGCCGAGCGCGGCGTCGCGGCGCACTGGCAATACAAGCAGGGCGACGGCGAGGCGACCGAAGGCCGCAAGTTCCGCTGGCTGCGCGAGCTGCTCGACATTCTCGAGCAGGCGTCGAACCCCGAGGAATTCCTCGAGCACACCAAGCTCGAAATGTATCAGGACCAGGTGTTCTGCTTCACGCCCAAGGGCGACCTGATCAATCTGCCGCGCGGCGCGACGCCGGTCGACTTCGCCTACGCCGTCCACTCGGAAGTCGGCGACCATACGGTCGGCGCGAAGGTCAACGGCCGCATCGTGCCGCTCAAGACCGAGCTGGCCAACGGCGACCAAGTCGAGATCATCACCTCGCGCGCGCAATCGCCGTCGCCGACCTGGGAGAGCTTCGTCGTCACCGGCAAGGCGCGCTCGCACGTGCGCCGCTTCGTGCGCAACCGCGAGCGCCAGGAATACGTCTATCTCGGCCGCGCCATCCTGGAAAAAGCCTTCGACCAGGAAGGCTACGAATATTCCGACAAGGCGCTGAAGGGCGTGCTCAAGATCTTCAAGGTCGACACGCCGGACGATCTGATCGCCGCCGTCGGCGCCGGCAACCACAGCGGCCGCGAGGTCGTGCGCGCCGTCTTCCCCGGCATCAAGGACAAGGCCAAGGCGGCGCTGCCCGCGACCGGCGACAACGTGGTGCCGCTCGCGCCGCGCCGCGGCAAGAAGCCGGCGGCGAAGGACGGCAAGGGCAAAGGCTACGCCGTGCCGCTGCAAGGCCTCATCCCTGGCATGGCGGTGCATTACGCCGGCTGCTGCCATCCGCTGCCGGGCGATCGCGTCGTCGGCATCGTCACGCAAGGCAAGGGCGTGACGATCCACACCATCGACTGCCCGACGCTGGAAAGCTTCGCCGAAATGCCCGAGCGCTGGCTCGACGTCGCGTGGAATCCGGCCGAGCTCGGCAGCCAGCACCATGTCGGGCGCATCAAGCTCGTGGTCATCAACGAGCCGGGCGCGCTCTCCAGCCTCTCGACGGTGATCGCCAAGAACCTCGGCAACATCCTCAATCTTAAGATCACCCACCGCTCGACGGATTTCTTCGAGATGATCATCGACGTCGAAGTGGACGACCTGAAGCACCTCACCAACATCATCGCCGCCCTGCGCGCGACGCCGGCCATCAATTCGGTCGAGCGGGCGCGCGGCTGAGGGCGACATGGGCAAGCTGCGCCTCGGCGTCAACATCGACCACGTCGCCACCATCCGCAATGCGCGCGGCGGGTTGCACCCCAATCCGGTGCGGGCCGCGCATCTGGCGGCGCAAGCGGGGGCGGACGGCATCACCGCGCACTTGCGCGAAGACCGCCGGCATATTTCCGACGCCGACATCGTCGCCCTGGTGCGCGACATCAAGCTGCCGCTGAACCTGGAGATGGCAGCGACCGACGAGATGCTCGACATCGCGCTCAAGCACAAGCCGCACGCCGCCTGCATCGTCCCGGAGAAGCGCGAGGAGCGCACCACCGAGGGCGGCCTCGACGTCCGCCAGGAGCGGCTCGCGCGCTACGTCAGCGCCTTGAGCGCCGCCGGCATCCGCGTCTCGCTGTTCATCGAGCCCGATCCGTTCGCGCTCGATGCCGCCAAGGCGCTCGGCGCGCCGGTTGTCGAACTGCACACCGGCGCCTACTGCGAGGCGTTCGACGAGGATCCGGCGGGCGAGGGCATGCGCCGCCAACTGGCCCGCATCCACACGGCGGCCGCCCATGCCGCCAAGATCGGCCTCGAATGCCACGCCGGCCACGGCTTGAGCTTCGACAGCGTCGGCCCGGTCGCGGCCATCCCGACCATCGCCGAATTGAACATCGGCCATTTCCTCGTCGGCGAGGCGATCTTCATCGGCTTCGAGGCGGCCATCGCCAAAATGCGCGGGCTGATGGACGCGGCGCGCGCCGGCGGCGAGGCGCTCAGGGCATGATCCTCGGAATCGGCTCCGACCTGATCGACATCCGGCGGATCGAAAAGACGCTGGAGCGCTACGGCGCGCGCTTCCTGGAGCGGGTCTTCACCGAGACCGAGCGGGCCAAGTCGGAGGGGCGGATGCTGCGCGCCGCCAGCTACGCCAAGCGTTACGCCGCCAAGGAGGCCTGCTCCAAGGCGCTCGGCACCGGCTTTCGCAAGGGCGTGTTCTGGCGCGACATGGGCGTCGTCAACCTGCCGTCGGGCAAGCCGACCCTGAAGCTGACCGGCGGGGCCGCCCGGCGTCTGGCCGCTCTGGTGCCCGCCGGCATGGTCGCCGAGATCGAATTGAGCATGACCGACGAGCCGCCGATGGCCCAGGCCATCGTGATCATCTCGGCGCGCCCGCAAGAGGGGACCGGCTAGTGGCTTGGGCGGTTCGGCTTGACAGGCGGGGGTTCGGGGGGCTTGATGCCCTTGTTTTTGGCCCAGTTTCGGCCTTTTCTGGGGTGCGCGTCGCGGCCGCGCGCGCATGCACCCCTAACGTGCGGTGGTTGTTTTGCACGAGTCCAATCGGCTGTCCTCGATGAAGAAAGCGCAATCCGGCGGCTGGTTCGACACCATCCGCACCGTCGTCTACGCCTTCCTGCTGGCGATGACGATCCGCACCGTGGCCTACGAGCCGTTCAACATCCCCTCGGCCTCGATGGTGCCGACGCTGCTCATCGGCGACTATTTGTTCGTCTCGAAATATTCCTACGGCTACAGCCGCTATTCGCTGCCATTCGGCCTCGACTTGTTCTCGGGCCGCATCCTGGCTAGCGCGCCCGAGCGCGGCGACGTCGCGGTGTTCAAGCTGCCGCGCGACAACAAGACCGACTACATCAAGCGGATCATCGGCCTGCCCGGCGACCGCATTCAGGTGACGGACGGCATCCTGCACGTCAACGGCGCCGCCGTGAAGCGCGAGCGCCTCGGCAATTACGTCGAGGTCGAACCGAACGGCAACAGCGCTTATCGCACCCTGTTCAACGAGACGCTGCCGGAAGGCCGCGTCCATCCGATCATCGAGATCACCGACGCCGGCATCTTCGACAACACCGGCGAGTTCGTCGTGCCCGACGGCCATTACTTCATGATGGGCGACAACCGCGACAACTCGATGGACAGCCGCGCGCGCTTCGAGGTCGGCTACGTGCCGGTGGAAAATCTCGTCGGCCGCGCCGAGTTCATCTTCTTCTCGTCGAACGGCTCGGCGTCGATCTGGGAGTTCTGGAAATGGCCCTCGGCCGTCCGCTTCTCCCGCCTGTTCACGAAAATTCGCTGACGGTGGCGGACGCTCTCTCCTCCAAGCCCCCGCGCTCCGGCGCGCGCCCCAAAGCGGCCGCGCCCGCCGCCAAGGCGGCGAAAGCGAAAGGCCCGGCCGCCAGCTACGCGGCGCTCGGCGAGTCGCTCGGCCACCGCTTCGCCAAGCCGACGCTGCTCACCGAGGCGCTCACCCACCGCAGCGCGGTCGTCGTCAACGGGCCTTACCGCTACGGCTACGAGCGGTTGGAATTTCTCGGCGACCGCGTGCTCGGCCTCGTCGTCGCGGACTTGCTGCTCGAACGGTTTCCCGCCGAATCCGAAGGCGCGCTGGCGCGCCGTTTCAACGCGCTGGTGCAGGGCGAGACGCTCGCCGACATCGCCGCCGAGATCGATCTCGGCGCGCATCTCATCATGGCGGCGGGCGAGGAGGCGGCCGGCGGCCGCGTCAACAAGAGCATCCTGTCCGACGTCTGCGAGGCCGTGATCGCCGCGCTCTATCTCGACGGCGGCCTGCCGGCGGCGGCGCAGTTCATCCACCGCTATTGGACGCCGTTGATCGCCGAGGCCAAGCGGCCGAAGCGCGACGGCAAGACCCGGTTGCAGGAATGGGCGCAGAGCCGCGGCCATCCGCTGCCCGATTACAAGACGCTGTCGCGCGAAGGCCCGCCGCACAATCCGATCTTCGCCGTGCGGGTGACCGTGCTCGGCGCCGGCGAGGCCGAAGGGCAGGGCAGCTCCAAACGCATGGCCGAGCAGGCGGCCGCCGACGCGCTGCTGCTCAACCTCGATCCCACGGGACTTTCTCAATGACCGATACCCCCACGACCCGTTGCGGCTTCGTCGCCCTGGTCGGCGCGCCCAACGCCGGCAAATCGACGCTGATGAACCGGCTGGTCGGCGCGAAGCTGTCCATCGTCACGCCCAAGGTCCAGACGACGCGCTCGCGCATCACCGGCATCGCCATCGAAGGCGACGCGCAGATCGTCTTCGTCGACACGCCCGGCATCTTCGCGCCCAAGCGCCGGCTCGACCGCGCCATGGTCACGGCGGCCTGGGCCGGCGTGGCCGACGCCGACGCCGTGGTGCTGCTGGTCGATGCCGGCCGCGCGATCAAGGCCGAGGGCCATCTCGACCCCGACACGGCGCGCATCGTCGAGGGCCTCAAGCGCGAAAGCCGCCCGGCGATCCTGGCGCTCAACAAGATCGACACGGTCGAGCGCGGCGAACTGCTGCTGCTGGCCGACGCGCTGAACAAGGCTTACGCCTTCAACGAGACCTTCATGCTCTCGGCGCTCAACGGCGACGGCGTGATCGATCTGCGCGCGCGGCTCGCCGGCCTGCTGCCGCAAGGGCCGTGGCTCTATCCCGAGGATCAGCTCTCGGACATCCCGCTGCGTCTGCTCGCCGCCGAGATCACGCGCGAACAGGCCTTCCTGCAATTGCATCAGGAACTGCCCTACGCGCTCACCGTCGAGACGGAAAAGTGGGAGGAGCGGCAGGACGGCTCGGTGAAGGTCGATCAGGTCGTCATCATCGGCCGCGAGAACCACAAGGCCATGGTGCTCGGCAAGGGCGGCGCGCGCCTCAAGGCCATCGGCAGCGCCGCGCGCAAGCAGCTCGGCGACCAACTCGGCCGGCCGGTGCATCTGTTCCTGCATGTCAAAGTGCGCGAGAATTGGCAGGACAAGCCCGAGCATTACAGCGCCATCGGGCTGGACTTTGAAGACTAGGCGTTTCGAAGACTAGGCTCATAGCCTATGGACTGGCCAACCTGAATGGATTGGACCGACGACGGCATCGTCATCGCGGCGCGCAAGCACGGCGAAAGCGCGGTGATCCTCAGCCTGCTCACGCGCGAGCGCGGCCGCCATGCCGGGCTGGTGCGCGGCGGCGCGTCGGCCCGCGCGCGCGGCATCTATCAGGCCGGTAATCTCGTCAACGCCCATTGGCGCGGCCGCTTGGCCGAGCATCTCGGCGGCTTCTCCTGCGAACTGCTGCGCGGCTATGCCGGGCCGCTGCTTGACGATCCGCAGCGCCTCGGCGCGCTCGGTGCGTTCTGCGCCCTGCTGGAGCGTGCCTTGCCCGAGCGCGAGCCGCATCCGGCACTGTTCGAGGACAGCCTGCATCTCTTAGACCTCCTCAGCGTCGCGGCGGGAGCGGGCGCGGACCAATGGGCGCCCGCCTATGTGCGCTGGGAACTGGCCCTGCTGCGCGACATGGGCTACGGCCTCGATCTGGAATCCTGCGCGCTGACCGGCGAGACCGACGGGCTCGCCTATGTCTCGCCCAACACCGGACGCGCGGTCACGGCGGTCGCGGGCGCGCCGTGGCGCGAAAAGCTGCTGCGCCTGCCGGATTTTCTCCGCGAGAACGGCGATGCTTACGGCGCGGCGGACCCGGCGGCCGTGAAAGACGGTCTGGCGCTGACCGGCTGGTTTCTCGAACGCCATGTCTTCGCGCCGCAGAACCTCAATTTGCCGGCGGCGCGGACGCGATTTGTTGAAGCCTTTCGCTGATTTTTGACTATATATAGCGTCCTTTCCGTCATTATCGCGACCGTTCCGCCATGGCCAAGAAGCCCACCGCCGCCGCCGTCCCGCAGAAGATCGTCGAATCGCCGCTCGCCGGCGCGCTCGGCGACCGCTATCTGGCCTATGCGCTCTCGACCATCATGTCGCGCTCGCTGCCGGATGTGCGCGACGGCCTGAAGCCGGTCCACCGCCGGCTGCTCTACGCCATGCGGCTGCTCAATCTCGATCCGACCACCGGCTTCAAGAAATGCGCCCGCGTCGTCGGCGACGTCATCGGCAAATACCACCCGCACGGCGACGTCGCGGTCTATGACGCGATGGTGCGCCTGGCGCAGGACTTCGCCGTGCGCTATCCGCTGGTCGATGGCCAGGGCAATTTCGGCAACATCGACGGCGATAACGCGGCGGCCATGCGCTACACCGAAGCGCGCCTGACGGCGGTCGCCGCCGCGCTGCTCGACGGGCTGGACGAGAACGCGGTCGATTTCCGCCCGACCTACGACGGCGAAGACCATGAGCCGATCGTGTTGCCGGCGGCCTTCCCGAACCTGTTGGCCAACGGCTCGAACGGCATCGCCGTCGGTATGGCGACCAGCGTTCCGCCGCACAACGTCGGCGAGATTTGCGACGCGCTCCAGCATCTCATCAAGACGCCGAACGCCACGATCGCCAAGCTGGTCGATCTGATGCCGGGGCCGGATTTCCCGACCGGCGGCGAGCTCGTCGAATCGCGCGAGTCCATCGTCGAAGCCTACAAGACCGGGCGCGGCTCGTTCCGCGTGCGCGCCAAATGGGCGCGCGAGGAGCTGCCGCGCGGCCTCTATCAGATCGTCGTCACGGAAATCCCGTTCCAGGTGCAGAAGTCGCGCCTGATCGAGAAGATCGCGGTGCTGCTCGAAACCAAGAAGCTGCCGCTGCTCGCCGACATCCGCGACGAATCGGACGAGAACGTGCGCGTCGTGCTGGAGCCCAAGACCGGCGCGGTGGACGAGAACATCCTGATGGAGAGCCTGTTCCGTCAGACCGATCTGGAAGCGCGCATCTCGCTCAACATGAACGTGCTCGACGCCAGCCAGACGCCGCGCGTGATGGATCTGCGCGAAGTGCTGCAGGCGTTCCTCGACCATCGCCATGTCGTGCTGGTGCGCCGTAGCGAGCATCGCCTGGGCAAGATCGAGCAGCGTCTCGAAGTGCTCGAAGCCTATCTCGCGGCCTATCTCAACCTTGATCTCGTCATCAAGATCATCCGCACGGAAGACGAGCCCAAGCCCGTCCTGATGAAGAAGATCAAGATCAACGAGAACCAGGCGGAAGCCATCCTCAATATGCGCCTGCGCGCCTTGCGCAAGCTCGAGGAGATGGAGATTCGCGGCGAGCACATGGAGCTGTCGGCCGAGCGCAAAGGGATCCAGGCGCTGCTCAAGAGCGACGATCTGCGCTGGAAGGCGATTTCCGACGAGATCGCCGAGGTGAAAGCCAAGTTCGGCCCCAAGACGCCGCTCGGCAAGCGCCGCACCGAACTGGGCGACGCGCCCTCGGCGCTGGTGATCCCGATCGACATCGCCATCGAGAAGGAAGACATCACCATCGTCATCTCCGACAAGGGATGGGTGCGCGCCTTCAAGGGCCACATGGAGGACACCTCCGAGATCAAATACAAGGAAGGCGACCGCGAGAAATTCATCCTCAAAGCGTCGACCACCGACAAGCTGGTGATCTTCGGCACCAACGGCCGCTTCTACACGCTCGGCGGCGACAAGCTGCCGCCCGGGCGCGGCAACGGCGAGCCGATCCGCCTGATGGTGGACCTGTCGAACGACCATGACATCGTCACCGCCTTCATCCACCAGCCGGGCCGCCGGCTGCTGCTCGCCTCGTCGGACGGGCGCGGCTTCGTCGTCGGCGAAGACGATGTTCTGGCGCAGACGCGCAACGGCAAGCAGGTCCTCAACGTCTCGGGCGACGTGGAAGCGCGCGTCTGCACGGTGGTGGATGGCGATTTCGTCGCGGTGATCGGCGAGAACCGCAAGCTGCTGCTGTTCCCGCTGGAACAGTTGCCGCAGATGACGCGCGGTCGCGGCCTGACCTTGCAGAAATACAAGGACGGCGGCTTGTCGGACGCCAAGACCTTCACGCGCAAGAACGGCCTGACCTGGATGATCGGTCCGCAGCAGCGCGGCGAGACGCAGATCAAGGAATGGATCGGCGAGCGCGCCCAGGCCGGCCGCCTGCCGCCCAAGGGCTTCCCGAAGTCGAACCGGTTTAGCTGAACCTAAAGACCGTCACCCTCGGGCTTGACCCGAGGGTCCATTCATCCAGCGATGTGATGAGAGATGGATTGCCCGTCAGCCCATGGCTGACCTTCGGTCAGACCAAGCCGGGCAATGACGAATAAAGGGCTGCTACAGCTCCAGCAGCTTCCAGCCGTCCGGGCCGAGCGCCTCGATGGGCCGGAAGCGCGCCTTGTAGGACATCTTCGGCGTCTCAGCGATGAGATAGCCGAGATAGACGTAGGGCAGGCCCTCGGCCTGCGCGCGGCGCACCAGATCGAGGATCATGAAGCTGCCGAGGCTGCGCGGCTCCTCGTCGGGCGCGAAGAAGCTGTAGACCGCCGAGAGCCCGTCGGCGACGCGGTCCATCAGCATCGCGGCGCGCAGCACGCCGTCGGCGCTGCGATATTCGACGACGTTGCTGTCCACCGGGCTGTCTTCGATCATCGCCGTGTAGTCGCTGCGCGTCATGCGGTCCATGCCGCCCGATTCGCCGCCGCCCGGCTCGTCTTTCGATTCGGCGCTGGCGTGGCGCGTTTTCTGGTAGCGCGCGAACAGGGCGAACTGCTCGGCGCTCGCCAACGCCGGGAGCAGGCGGCCGGTCAGGTCGGCGTTGCGTTTGAGCACGCGGGCCAGATTGCGGCTCGGCGCGAAGTCGCGCGCGACGATGCGGACCGGCAGGCAGGCGTCGCAGTCCGAACAGGCGGGACGGTAGATGAAGCCGTGGCTGCGGCGGAAGCCGGCGGCGCAGGCGGCGTCATAGACCTCCTGCGCGGCGAAGCTGTCCAATTCGGCGGCGATGCTGCGCTCGTGGCGGCCGGGCAGGTAAGGGCAGGGCCGCGCACGCGTGCTGTGGAAGAATTGCAAAGGTCCGGGTCTGTCGCCGCTCATGCGCCAAGTTTGCCACGGCGGGCCGGCGCGTGAAAGGCCCGCGAAGTGCCTAAGAATAGTGCTGATGCAGAACGTGACAGCAGGGTTATCCCGGCGTGCGTTACCGCACGGTTTCCAGGCGTGCGTTAGCGCACAGTTTCCAGGCGTGCGTTACCGCACGACGCTAGGGCCGACGCGGGTCACGGGGGGCGGGGCGACGGGCGCGGCTGGGGCGGCGTCGGCCGCGCCGCCGGTTCCGGCGACGCTGGGGTCGCTGAGCAGCACGATGCTCAGGCGGCGGTTGCGCGGCGAGGCGGGCTCGCCGGGCAGCAGCGGATCGTTGTCGGCGCGGCCGACCACCTGCTTGACGCGCGCCCCGTCGAGGCCGCTTTCGAGCAGGGCGCGGCGGGCGGCCTGGGCGCGGTCGCTCGACAGCTCCCAATTGGTGTAGGTCGACGAGCGCGAGTAGGGCGTCGAATCGGTGTGGCCGGAGATGGCGATCTTGTTCGGCAGCTTGCTGACGATGCGCTGGATCTCGCCGAGCAGCTTCTTGGTGCTCTCCTGCGGCACGGCGGAGCCGAGCGCGAACATCGACATCTTGTCTTGATCGACGATCTGGATGCGCAGGCCTTCGGGCGTGCGATCGACGATCAGGCTGTCCGCCAGCGCTTTCAGCTCGGGAATCTCTTGGATCGCCTGGCGCAGCTCCTTCTCGGCGGCGCCGAAGGCTTCGTTCTCGCGCTTCACGCGCAGGCGCTGCAAATCTTCGGCTTCGGCGTCCTCGCCGAGCTTCGCCTTGGCCTGCTCGGCCTCGTCCATCTCGCCGCCGGAGCCCGGGCTTTCGCCGTCGAGCGGCTGCGTGTAGTCGGCCTCGGCGGGCGGGGTGGGCATGGTGAGCGAGACGCTGGCGCCGAGCCGGCGCAGCGAGCCGTCGCGCGTCAGCGTGGTGCCGCCGAGCATGCCGCCCGAACCGCTGGAATTCTTGGACACGCTATTGGGCGCGAAATAGTCGGAAATGCCTTTGCGCTGCTCTTCCGTCGTGGCGTTGAGCAGCCAGAGCAGCAGGAAGAACGCCATCATGGCGGTCACGAAATCGGCGTAGGCCACCTTCCAGGCGCCGCCATGATGGGCGTCGTGGCCGCCCTTCTTGACGCGCTTGATGATGATGACGGGCGCGTTCGTGGCGGCCATGGCGTTCTCGCGGCCTTTCGCTTAGACGGCCGGCACGGCCTGCACGGCTTCTTCCACTTCGTAGAAGCTCGGGCGGACGTGGGACAGCAGGGCCTTGCGCGCGAACTCGACCGACACCGACGGCGCGTAGCCGTTCATGTGGGCGAGCAGCGCGATCTTGATGCACTGATAATATTTGCTTTCGGCGTCGACCACGGCCTTGAGGCCGCTGGCCATCGGGCCGATGAAGCCGTAGGCGATGAACACGCCGAGGAAGGTGCCGACGAGCGCGCCGCCGATCAGCTTGCCGAGCACGGCCGGCGGCTCGGTGATCGCGCCCATGGTCTTGATGATGCCGAGCACGGCGGCGACGATGCCGAGGGCCGGCATGGCGTCCGCCACGCCCTGTAGAGCGTTCGCGACATGCATATGCTCATGGTGATGA
Organism: Alphaproteobacteria bacterium; assembly: GCA_046297835.1. Classification (GTDB taxonomy): domain Bacteria; phylum Pseudomonadota; class Alphaproteobacteria; order SMXQ01; family SMXQ01; genus CAMAVH01. The sequence continues at coordinate 53,310 of JBKBHI010000005.1, forward strand.
GTCTCGATCTCTTCTTCCATGAGGGTTTCCATCTCATGGGCGTTTTCCGAGCCGAGCACCATCATGCGCAGATAGTCGGTGAGGAAGGTCATGGCGTGGTGGTCGGCATGGAATTTGGGGAAGCGCTTGAACAGGTCGCTTTCCTCCGGGTTCTCGATGTGCGGCTCGAGCGCCAGCATGCCCTTCGATTTGGCGAGCTTGAAGATTGTGTACATCAGGCTCAGGAGCTCCAGATAGGACTCCTTGTCGTAGCGCGAGCCCTTGGCGAGATGGCCGATGGCCTTGGCGGTCTTGCCGATCACGCTCTTGGGGTTGGAGATGATGAAGGCGCCGACCGCGGCACCGCCGATGATCACCAGCTCGAACGGCTGCCACAGCACGGCGAGATGGCCGCCCATGGCCATATAGCCGCCAAAAACGCAGACGGTGACGACGATGGATCCGACAATGAGAAGCATGGCGCCCCGGCGGCTGGAGAAGAATGACCGCCTGAGTGTCGCCGGATTTGGTTAAGAAGCCGTTTATGCGCGCCGGATCAAGCGGTTGATCCGGCTGGATTGTTTGCCGAAATGCGCGCTATTGCGGCGCTTTTCACGGGGCCGGCGCGATGACCAGCCGGCGCGGCGCGGCGGCTTGGCGCCCGAGCGGGATGTAGGCGAGATCGCGCCAGCGCGTCGCCATGTCGCCGTAATGGCGCGACATGACGTTGCCCGACTGGCCGCCGGCGATGATGAAGCGCGAGCGCTCCAGGTCGGCGAGGTCGTAGATCGCCCGCAGGCCGGGGCCGTGGACATGGGTCCAGGGCGCGCTCTCGTTGCGGATGCTGGTGCTGCCGCGATTGACCGTCGAATCGTCGCCGGGCGTCGGCACATTGATGTTCGCCAGCGCGCTCAGTCCGGGCACGTTCGACAGCACGCGGTTGGCGAGCCGCGCGACATGGGCGTCGCCCCAGCGCCAGCGCGCCGGGTCGGCCCCGTGCGCCGCCGCGAGCTTGTCCATCGCCGCGACGAAGGCGCGCTGGATCAGGATTTCGCAGGTCTCCGTCTCGGCGGTGGCGATGTCGTCGCACCAGCGGCGGTCCTCGCGCAGCACGTTGGCGACGAAGGCCGGCTGCGGCCGCCAGGCGGAGGCGAACAGCGGTCCCAATTCGTCGGCGACGATCAGCCGCGTCAGCTCTCGCAGCCATGTGTTGAAGACGAGCGGTTCGGCGCGGTCGCGCGCCATCTCGCCGTCCCACGCGCCGAGGCTGTCGATCAGGCCGGCATAGCGCCCTTCGCCGAGCGGCATGGCGCGCAGCGCCGGCAGCATCAGCGGCAGCAGCGCCTGCGGCACCAGGCTGCGGACGTCGCCCTGCAGCGCCGCCATGCCGTCCATGTCGTGGCGCGCCGTCGCGGCGAGGACGTCCTCGATGCGCTGGATGCGGAAGCCTTCGGTCCAGTCGCGGCCGAGCGGGTAGGGATAGTCCGGCCCGACGACGCGGTTGTTGGCGTTGGCGATGCGGCCGCTCGCCGGGTTGTAGCTGTGCGGCAGCTCGTCGAACGGCACGAAGCCGGTCCAGTCGTAATCGCCGGTCCAGCCCGGCACGGGGAACAGCCCTTCGCCGCGTTTGCGCAGCGGCACCCGGCCGGCGACATAGAGGCCGATGTTCCCGTCGATGTCGGCATAGGCGATGTTCTGTTGCGGCGAGTGGAAATCGCTGACGGCGCGGCGGAAGCTGTCCCAGTCGCGCGCGCGGTTGAGCCGGTAGAGCGCCTGGGCCGAGCGGTCGTCGTCGCGCAGGCCGGCGGCGGCGAAGGCGAGCACGTCGCCGGCCGGCAGGTCCTGCACCGTCTCGCTCGCCAGATCGCTGACCACGGGGCCGTGCCGCGTCTCGCGCAGCGCCAGAATCACATCGTCGGCGCCGCGCACCTTGATCGTCTCGGTGCGCGTCACGAAGCGCTGCGAGCCCTCCGGCGTCAGATAGCGCATGCCGTTGGCCGGATCGGTGCGCTCGATGAACAAGTCCTGCACATCCGAGCCGGTGGTGGTGAAGCCCCAGGCGATGCGGCCGTTATGGCCGAGGACATGGAACGGCACGCCGGGCGCGGTGGCTCCGGCGATGCTGAAGCCCGGCGCGTCGAGCCGCGCGAGATACCAGGTGCTCGGCAATTCGAGGCCGAGATGCGGGTCGTTGGCGAGCAGCGGCTTGCCGCTGGCGGTGCGCGCGCCGGCGAGCGCCCAGCTGTTCGAGGCGGTGCCCGGACCCATGACGCTCGCGTCGGGCAGCAGGCGCATCGTCTCGGCGAGCAGGCGCTCGGAGATATCGAAGGCGGGCCGATAGTCGGCGCGGTCGTGCGGCGGCGGCGCGGCGGCGCGGCGCGCCGGCTCTTCGATCGTCACCAGACTGCCTTGCGAGGGCTTGTCGATCAGCTGTTCGAGTTGTTCGGGCGACAGGCGCGCGGCGAGCCGCTGGCGCGTCAGCTCGCTGCGCCAATCGCCCGACAGGCGCAGCGCCATGAGCTGGCCCCAGACCAGCGAATCGGCGGGCTTCCAGGGTTCGGGCCTGAGCCCGACGACGTAATATTCGGCCGGCCACGCGCCTTTGTGCTGGCCAAGATAGGCGTTCACGCCGCGGGCATAGGCGTCGAGGCCGGCGCGCACTTCGGGATCGAGCCCGGGGTAGATGCGCTCGGCGATGCGGTAGAGGCCGAGCGCCCGCATGCTGCGGTCGATGGCGAGCGTCTGGCGGCCGAGCGCTTCGGACAGGCGGCCCGCGCTAAGGCGGCGCATTGCCTCCATCTGCCACAAGCGGTCCTGCGCGTGGACATAGCCGAGGGCGAAATAGGCGTCGCCCTCCGAGCGGGCGCGGATGCGCGGCACGCCGTCGGCGTCGCGGTCGATGGCGACGGCGTCGCGCAGGCCCGGCGCGGCGAGGCGGCCTTCGGTCTGGGGCAGGGACGATTGCAGGAAGAACCACAGGGCCAGGCCGCCGAACGCGGCGAGGGAGACGAGGCTTGCCAGGAGTCCGATAAGCCAGCGGGCGAGCCTGCGCGGAAACGACATGGGGACCCTTAATGGGACGGCGTCAGCCGCCGGAACGGAGCGTCTTCGCGGCGGCGATCGCGCCGTAGGTGAGAATGCCGTCGGCGCCGGCGCGCTTGAAGCAGGCGAGAGTCTCCATCAGCGCCTTGTCGCCGTCGAGCCAGCCGTTGGCGGCGGCGGCCTGGAGCATCGCCCATTCGCCGCTGACGTGATAGGCGAAGGTCGGCAGCTTGAAGGCGTCTTTCACGCGCCACAGCACGTCGAGATAGGGCAGGCCGGGCTTCACCATCACCATGTCGGCGCCCTCGGCGATGTCGAGCGCGGTCTCGCGCAGCGCCTCGTCGCCGTTCGCCGGATCCATCTGGTAGGTCTGCTTGCCCTTGAGGCCGAGCGCCGTACCCGAGCCGACGGCGTCGCGGAACGGGCCGTAGAAGGCCGAGGCGTATTTCGCCGAATAGGCGAGAATCTTCACATGGACGAAGCCGGCGGCGTCGAGCGCGTCGCGGATCGCGCCGACGCGGCCGTCCATCATGTCGGACGGCGCGATGACGTCGCAGCCGGCCTGCGCCTGCACGAGCGACTGTTGCACCAGGGCTGCGACGGTTTCGTCGTTGACCACTTCGCCGCCCTGCAGCAACCCGTCCTGGCCGTGGCTGGTGAAGGGGTCGAGCGCGGCGTCGCAGATGACGCCGATGCCGGGATGCGCCGCCTTGATGGCGCGCACGGCTTGGCAGACGATGTTTTCGGGATTGGCGGCTTCGCGGCCGTCCTCGGTCTTGCGCGCAGGATCGACGACTGGGAAGACGGCGATGGCGGGAATGCCGAGCGCGGCGGCTTCGCCCACGGCGTCGACCGCGCGCGTCACGCCATAGCGCATGACGCCGGGCATGGAGGCGACCGGCGTCTCGGCGGCGTCGCCGGCCTGCACGAAGATCGGCCAGATCAGGTCGTTGACCGTGAGCTGAGTCTCGCGCATCAGGCGGCGCGACCAGTCGTCGCCGCGCATCCGGCGCAGGCGCGTGCGCGGATAGGCGCCGAGCGGGGCCTTGCGGTCCCCGGCGCTGGAGGCTGATCCGTCGAGAATGGCGCGAATGTTCATCGGTCTTTCCTGGGGGCGCATCCTATGTCGTTCGGCTTAGCAATACAATAAAGCCATGCCGTCCAGGGCCTTGCGCGCGGCTTTGGCGCGCGCCGAAGCCTCCGCATTCCTCCGTATGCAAGGAAAAATTAAGAAATAAGCGCCAATACTGCGAATCTGTCGGAGTCCTTATTCCGGCCCCATCGTCAGATTCAAAGCCGAGGCAAGCCGTGACCCATCCCTACCGCGACGCGATCTTTCTCATCGAACGCCTGCACCGCCATTTCCTCGAAGTGGTGAAGGTCGAGCTCGACCGCAGCGGGATCGAGGATATCAACAACGTCCAGGCCCTCATCCTCTTCAACATCGGCCAGGAGGAGCTGACGGTCGGCGAATTGACCAACCGCGGCTATTACCTCGGCTCCAACGTCTCCTACAACGTCAAGAAGATGGTCGAAAACGGCTATCTCGAAAACGAACGTTCGACCCACGACCGCCGCTCGGTGCGTCTGCGCCTGAGCCCGAAGGGGCTGGAGCTGTTCGGCCGCATGTCCGACATGTTCGCTCGGCAGATCGCCGCGCTCGGCGACGCCGCCATCACCGAAGACGGCCTCAAGGACGTCATCAAGCAGCTTCAGGTGCTCGAGCAGTTCTGGAACCGCCAGCTCGCCATCGCCGCGCGGCGCTCGGCCGCCGCCTGAGCGCCATGCCGCGCGCCGACGCCGTCATGTCTGGCCGTTTCGCCGAAGGCGCGCGCGAAGCGCTGGTCGAATTTCATCGCCTGGGGCGTCAGGTCAAAGTCTCGGCGCTCGATCCGGTCAGCCTGACGGAAGTCTCGATCATCGCGCCTGCCGGCCTCGGCGAGCGCCAGATGACCGACAACGTGCTGCGCAAGCTCGATTACGTGCTGTCTCGCGCTGCGGCGCGCTGACTCATTTGCCGCGCTTCTTCGCCGCCTTGCCGCGCGCGCCGCGCCCGAGGCCGATGGATTTGGCGAAGGCGGCGCGCTGCGCCGCGTAGTTCGGCGCGACCATCGGATAGTCGCTCGGCAAATCCCATTTGCGCCGGTATTGCTCGGGCGTCAGCCCGTAGGCGCTGCGCAGATGGCGCTTCAGCATTTTCAGCTTCTTGCCGTCTTCCAGACAGATCAGATGGTCCGGCGTCACCGAGCGCTTGACCGGCACGGCCGGAGTCTGGGCCGTCGCGGCTTCGCCGCCGTCCGCCCGCAAATCGGCGAGCGCGCGATGGACCGCGCGGATCAGGTCGGCGAGGGTCGCGGTCGGCACCGCGTTGTTGCTGACATAGGCGGCGACGATATCGGTGGCGAGGGATAGCAGGTCCGGCGCCGCGGACGTCGGGGCGGTACGCTCATGGGGCATCGCAAGTCTTTCGCTCGTCGCGCCCGCCGCGGAGGGACGGCCGGCCAGGAAGTGGGCGCCGTCTTTGCATGATAGTTATTTGCTGTCAATTCGACTCTAGTTATAAATAACAATACTATACATTCTACTGTATGCAGTTATTGAAAAGAAGTTCAGAAAGCCGTAAATATTAACCATAATTATTATAGTTAATCTGGCGAATTACTATCGCGCCAGCGGCCTGCGCCGAACCCCAGGATTCGCGCGGATTCGGCGCTCTCGCGACAGGTAGTGGCGCGCTGGCGCGGCCTTTCGACATATGGTAGATAACGCGCTCGCGTTTTAAGGATTTCCGGCGATATGTCCGCAGCCACCATCGCGATCGCGTCCGACCATGGCGGATACGATCTCAAGCAACTGTTGATCGACGATTTGCGCGCCAAAGGCTTCGAGATTCTCGATCTCGGCACGAACGGCCCCGACTCGGTCGACTACCCCGATTACGCGGCGCTGATGGCGCAGGCGATAGGAGAGGGCAAGGCGGGCCGCGGCGTGCTGCTGTGCGGCAGCGGCATCGGCATCAGCATCGCCGCAAACCGCTATCCGCACATCCGCGCCGCGCTCGTCCATGACGGGCTGACGGCGCGCCTGTCCCGCCTGCACAACGACGCCAACGTGATCGCCATGGGCGGCCGCATCCTCGGCGTCGAACTGGCCCGGGACTGCCTGGACATTTTCCTGAAGACCGAATTCGAAGGCGGGCGTCATGCCCGCCGCGTCGCCAAGATGTCCCAAGCCTGCTGAGCGGGCGCGGACGGAAATACACGAGAGGTCAGCGTCTGATGAGTGCGAGCGTGAAAGCCGGTTCCAATCTCGACCGTTTCTTCCAGCAGAGCCTGGAGGACAAGGATCCCGTGCTGTTCAAGGCGGTGCAGGGCGAGCTTGAGCGTCAGCGCACCCAGATTGAGCTGATCGCGTCGGAGAACATCGTCTCGCGCGCCGTGATCGACGCGCAGGGCACCGTGCTGACCAACAAATACGCCGAAGGCTATCCGGGCAAGCGCTACTACGGCGGCTGCGAATTCGTCGACGTCGTCGAGCAGCTCGCCATCGACCGCGCCAAGCAGCTGTTCGGCTGCGAATACGTCAACGTGCAGCCCAACTCGGGTAGCCAGGCTAACCAGGCGGTGTTCTTCGCGCTGGCCAAGCCGGGCGACACGATCCTCGGCATGTCGCTGGCGGCCGGCGGCCATCTCACCCACGGCGCCGCGCCCAACCAGTCGGGCAAGTGGTTCAACGCCGTGCAGTACGGCGTGCGGCAGGACAACCATCTGATCGACTACGACGAGGTCGAGAAGCTGGCGAACGAGCATAAGCCGAAGATCATCATCGCCGGCGGCTCGGCCTATCCGCGCATCATCGACTTCGCGCGCTTCCGCAAGATCGCCGACGCGGTCGGCGCGTTCTTCATGGTCGATATGGCGCATTTCGCCGGCCTCGTCGCCGGCGGCGCGCATCCGAGCCCGCTGCCGCACGCCCATGTCGTGACCACGACCACGCACAAGACGCTGCGCGGCCCGCGCGGCGGCATGATCCTCTCGAACGATCATGAGCTGGGCAAGAAGATCAACTCGTCGATCTTCCCCGGCATCCAGGGCGGCCCGCTGATGCACGTCATCGCCGGCAAGGCGGTGGCCTTCGCCGAGGCGCTGACGCCGGAATTCAAGTCTTACGCGGCCGCCGTGCGCGACAACGCGAAGGCGCTGGCCGAAACGCTGGTCGGGCAGGGGCTCGACATCGTTTCCGGCGGCACCGACACCCATCTGATGCTGGTCGATCTGCGGCCGAAGAAGCTCACCGGCAAGCTCGCCGAGGCAAGCCTTGAGCGCGCCGGCATCACCTGCAACAAGAACGCGATCCCGTTCGACCCCGAAAAGCCGTTCGTCACGTCGGGCGTGCGCCTCGGCACGCCGGCCGGCACCACGCGCGGCTTCGGCATCGCCGAATGGAAGACCATCGGCCAGTACATCGGCGAGACGCTGGACGGTCTCGCCGCCAATCCGGACGACAACGGCAAGACGGAAGCGGCGGTGCGCCGCAAGGTGTTCGAGCTTTGCGAACGCTTCCCGATCTACGCCGAGACGAAGTAAGCGTTAGGGGAATCCGCGCCAGGGCGCGAAGGGGAGATAGAGGATGCGTTGTCCGTTCTGCGGCCATGACGACACACAGGTGAAGGACTCGCGTCCGACCGAGGATAACGCGGCGATCCGCCGTCGCCGCTTCTGCCCGGCCTGCGGCTCGCGCTGGACGACGTTCGAGCGCGTTTATTTGCGCGAGCTGACGGTGATCAAGAAGGGCGGCCAACGCGCGCCGTTCGACCGCGACAAGCTCGCGCGCTCGATCCGCATCGCCGTGCGCAAGCGCCCGATCGACGACGAGCAAGTCGAGCGCATCGTCAATTCGATCCAGCGCCGCCTGGAAAGCTCGGGCGAGAGCGAGATTCCCTCGACCGTCATCGGCGAGTTGGTGATGGACGCGCTGGCCAATCTCGACAAGGTCGCCTATGTCCGCTTCGCCTCGGTCTATCGCAATTTCCGCGAAGCCAAGGATTTCGAGGAATTCCTCGGCAAGCTTGGCGGCGGCAGCCTAGAACGCGAGTAGCCGCACGATGGATCAGGATTGGATGAAAGCCGCGCTGACCCTGGCGCGGCGCGGCCTTGGCACGGTCTGGCCGAATCCGGCGGTCGGTTGCATCGTTCTCGACGCGCAAGGGCAGGTGGCGGGCCGCGGTTGGACCCAGCGCGGCGGCCGTCCCCATGCCGAAACCGAAGCGCTCAACCGCGCCGGCAGCCGCGCCAAAGGCGGCACTGCTTACGTTACGCTCGAGCCATGCAGCCATCATGGCCAGACGCCGCCTTGCGCGAGCGCGCTGATCGAAGCCGGCGTGAAGCGCGTCGTCGTCGCTTGCGGCGATCCCGATCCGCGCGTGAACGGCGCCGGCATCAAGATGCTGAAGGACGCGGGCATCGACGTGACGGTCGGCGTCTGCCAGGCCGAAGCCGAGGAGCTCAACGCGGGATTCTTCAGCAAGGTGCGGCGCGGCCGTCCGCTCATCACCCTCAAGCTCGCGACCACCCTCGACGGCCGCATCGCCACCAAGTCCGGCGAGAGCCAGTGGATCACCGGGGAGCCGGCGCGCCGGCTCGGCCATATGCTGCGCGCCACCAACGACGGGATCATCGTCGGCTTCCGCACGCTGCTCGCCGACGATCCGATGCTGACCTGCCGCATCCCCGGCCTGGAGGACCGCTCGCCGGTCCGCATCGTCGCCGATTCGCGCCTGCGCACGCCGCTGACCGCCAAGCTGGTCGCCACCGCGCGCGAGACGCCGACCTGGATGATCGTCACCGCCGGCGTCGATGCCGACCGCCGTAAGGCGTTCGAGGATGTCGGCTGCGCGGTGATCGAGGTTGCCGCCGACGACGACCATAAGCCGCTGCTGGTCCCGATGCTGGAAGCGTTGGCCGAGCGCGGCCTTACCACGCTGCTCGCCGAGGGCGGGGCCAAGCTGGCCGGCGCGCTGCTGCGCGAAGACCTGATCGACCGGCTGGTCTGGTTCCACGCGCCAAGCCTGATGGGCGGCGACGGCAAGCAGGCGGCGCAGCCTTACGGCGTCGAGAAGCTGGCCGACATGCACCGCTATAAGCGCACCGACGTTCGTCAGGTCGGCGACGATCTGGTGGAATACTACGACCGGGCGCACTAACTTAAGCGCATGTTCACGGGAATCATCTCCGACATCGGTCGGGTCCGGCGCGTCGTGCCGGGCACCGACGTCCGCCTCGACATCGCGACGGCGTACGATCCCGCCGGCATCGCGCTCGGCGCGTCGATCGCCTGCTCGGGCGTCTGCCTGACCGTCATTGAGAAGGGCACGATCGAAAAGGGCACGGATGCGGGACAGCATTGGTTCGCGGTCGAGGTCTCGCCCGAGACGCTGTCGCTGACCACCCTGGCTTCCTGGCGCGAGGGGACGCAGATCAATCTCGAACGCGCCATGAAGGTCGGCGACGAGTTCGGCGGCCACATCGTGTCGGGCCATGTCGATGGCGTCGGCGAGATACTGTCCGCGACCCCCGTCGGCGACAGATGGGGCAGCACCGAATTCGTCTTCAAGGCGCCGGCCAAACTGATGCCCTATATCGCCGCCAAAGGCTCGATCACGCTCAACGGCGTGTCGCTCACGGTGAACAGGGTTTCGGGCGAGAGCTTCGCCGTCAACGTCATCCCGCACACGCTGAAGGAGACGATCTTCGGCAAGGCCCGGGCGGGCGACGCGATCAATATCGAGATCGACATGCTCGCCCGTTACGTCGCCAGGGCCTTGGGCAAAGACTAGCGCTGGGCAAAGAATAAGCCGCCCGGACGGTTGATCCGAATTGCCGAAAGCCTCGTTTATTGAGGCAGTTAACCGCCGCTTTGCGGTCGCGGGCGTTTGACGTTATGGTCCGCCCGTCATTTGAGAGGAGAGCCCGAGTGTCCGACGCGCCGCATATCATGATCGTCGAAGCCCGTTTCTACGAGGACATCGCCGACGAGATGTTGAAAGGCGCGCTCGCCGCCGTCAAAGCGGCCGGCGCGACCTACGAGAAGTTCTCCGTGCCGGGCGCGTTCGAGGTGCCGGCGGCGGTGCAGTTCGCCGTCCAGGGCCAGAAGCTCGACCCGACGCGCAAGAAGTTCGACGGCTATGTCGGTCTCGGTTGCGTCATCCGCGGCGAGACGACCCATTACGACTATGTCTGCACCGAAAGCGCGCGCGGCCTGCAAGATCTGGCACTGCGCCATAACATCGCCATCGGCTACGGCATCCTTACGGTCGAGAACGAGGCTCAGGCGTGGGCGCGCGCCCGCGTCAGCGAAGGCGACAAGGGCGGCACGGTCACGCGCGCCTGCCTCGACATGATCAAGATGAAGCGCCATTTCGGTCTTCCGGCGCTTTGAGGCCAGTTTTTGAGGATCCCGTGAGCAACGAGTCCAAACCCGCAGCCGTCAAGACCGCCGTTCCGAAGAACGGCGCGGTGCGCCGCTCGTCGGCGCGCCTCGCCGCCGTGCAGGCGCTTTATCAGATGGACATGACGGGCATTTCGGCCAACGCCGTCGTCGCGCAATTCCTCGGCCCCGACCATGGCGAGGGCTGGCTCGATGAGAAGCTCGTGCAGTTCGACAAGGGCCTGTTCGGCGCGCTGGTCGTCGGCGTCTCGGCCAAGCGCGAGGCGCTGGACGAGATCGTCGGCGCGTCGCTGTCGGGCGATTGGACCGTGCCCCGCCTCGAATTGGTGCTGCGCCGCATTTTGGAGGCGGGAGCCTTCGAGTTGACCGAGCGCGCCGACATTCCGCCGCGCGTCGTCATCACCGAATATGTCGATGTCGCCCATGCCTTTTACGCCGGCCAGGAGCCAGGGCTGGTCAACGGCGTGCTCGACAAGATCGCGCGCGGCTTTCGAGACGGCGAATTGGCGGGCTCGTCCGCCGCGCGGTCTTAAGCCGCCCATGAGCGCGCCCATTGATTCCAAAATGGGCGAGTTCGACCTGATCGCGCGCTATTTCGCGCCGATCGCGGCAGCCTTTCCCGGCGCGCTTGGCCTCAAGGACGATGCGGCCCTGTTCGATCCGCCGGCCGGATCGCGCCTGGTCGTCACCGCCGACGCCATGGTCGCCGGCGTGCATTTCCTGCCAGATGACCCGCCGGACCTGATCGCGCGCAAACTGATGCGCGTGAACCTGTCCGATCTCGCCGCCAAGGGGGCGACGCCCTACGCCTGCCTGCTGACCCTGTCCCTGCCCAAGGGCACGGAGGAGGGCTGGATCGCGGCTTTCGCCAAGGGCCTGGCGGCGGATGCGGCCGAGTATGGCTTCCCGCTGGCGGGCGGGGATACCACCTCGACGCCCGGGCCGCTGTGCCTGTCGCTGACCGCCGTCGGTCTGGTGCCGCAGGGCCGCGCGCCCTTGCTGCGCTCGGGCGCCAAGGACGGCGACCTCGTCTTCGTCACCGGGACCATCGGCGACGCCCATCTCGGCCTCGCCGTGCAGCAGGGCGAGTTCGCCGGCCTGGCGGCAGAGCATCGCGCGGCGCTGATCGAGCGCTACCGTCTGCCCCGGCCGCGCGTCGCCTTGGGCCAGGCGCTCGCCGCCATCCCCGGCGTCCATGCCGCGGCCGACGTGTCGGACGGGTTGGCCGCCGACCTCGGCCATATCTGCGCCGCCTCCGGGCTGGCGGCGATGCTCGAACTCGCCAAGCTGCCGCTCTCGCCGGCGGCATCGGCGGCGATGGCCGTCGCCGACGCGCGGGCGCGCCTGCTGTCGGGCGGCGACGATTACGAGATCGTCTTTACGGCTGCCGCCGAGGCCGCGCCGGCCATCCTGGCGGCGGCAAAACGGTTCGAGGTGGAAGCGACCGCCGTCGGCCGGATCGCGGCCGGGCAGGGCGTGACGGTCATTGGCGCGGATGGCGCGGTTATTTCGCTAGTGCAAAAAGGCTATAGGCATTTCTAATCAGAGCAATAGCTTAAGCCGATTTCCTCAAAGTCTTAATGAACTTTGCCAAGTCATTGAAATGACGTGCATAGGAGCCATGCGGCCTCGGCATTTGTGGTAAATCCCGCCGGTCGAGTAAACCCACCTGTCACAAAGCGTTAGGTGTCCCCCGCCATGATCGCCATGCAGTACACGATTCGCCTCGCCGACGATTATGGCGCGCAGAACATCCGCACCCGCGTGCAGCAGCGCTACGCCATGTTCGACAACATGCCGGGGCTGGCGCACAAGTCCTACCTGTTCAATCCGACAGACCGGCTCTATGCGCCGTTCTACATCTGGGCCGATCACGACGCCGCCCGCGACTTCCTGCTCGGCGATGTGTTCCAGAACGTCAGCGACACCTTCAGCCGTCCGCGCGTGCGCACCTGGAGCATTATCAGCTACGACGTGTTCGATCCGACCATGACGCCGACTTTGGCGGTCCGCGAGTCGGACGCCATCGAGCCGGAAAGCCGCCTCTCCGACCTGGCCAAGGTCGAGCGCGCCGCCCACGAAAAGCTCCATAGCCAATCGGGCCTCCATTCCCACGCCGTGGCGCTCGACGCCGACCGCTGGGAGCTGGTCCGCTTCAGCCTGTGGCGCGACGAGGCGGCGGGCAAGAACAAGGCCCGCGCCGACACCGTGCAGACCTACGAAGTGCTGCACCTGTCGACGCCGCCCGCCGGGCGCATCCTCGGCGCCGCCTAAAAAGCCTCCCTTAACGCGATCTTTACCGCCGACGGCCCAGGCTGGCGGCATGGAAAAGCCGCGCCTTCCCATCGCGATTCTGGCGTCCGTCCTGCTGGCCTGCGGGTTGGCGGGCCTTTGCGCCGTCGCGTCTCCCGCGTGGGCGAGCGGCGACAAAAGCGAGCCATCGGCGGAGGACAAAATTCGCGCCATGTTCGGTGGCGAGCTGATTTTGCACACGCCGCTGCCGCTGTTCAGCATTCCGGTCATCCGCGACAACGAAGTGACCGATCACGTCAATATCGCGATCATGATCGAGACCAAGGGCGAAAAGAACCGCGATAAGATTATCGCCGGCCGCTACAAGCTCTACGACGCCTATTTGCGCGATCTTTACGGGTTGCTGGCGATCAAGCGCGCCGACGGCCAGCTGTTCGACCAGCAGGTCGTCAAAATCCGCCTGGCGCGCGTCAGCGACAAGGTGCTCGGCCCTGGGGTCGTCAACGACATCCTGGTGCGCGGCATATCGCAGCGGCCGATCAATTAACGCGCATCGTTCTGATGCGCGCGGCGGGCCATTGCAACCCGGCCGGCTCCGGCGCATTGTCGGCGATCATGAACGCCGCCGCCGACCTTCCCGCAGACGATAGCCAGAAACGCCGCGCCCGCCGCAACGTCGGTCTGCTCGCCATCTGCCAGGCCCTCTACATGAGCGGCACCTCGCTCGTCCTGACCGTCACGGCGCTGGCCGGCGCGTCTTTGACGCCCAATCCCATCCTCGCCACCTTGCCGCTGTCGCTGCAATTCATCGCCACCATGGCGGCGACCATTCCGGCCTCGCTGTTCATGCGGCGCTACGGCCGGCGCGCCGGCTTCGCGCTCGGCGCGGCGAGCGGCATTCTCGGCGCGGGGCTCAGCCTGCTGGCGCTGCTCCGCCACGATTTCCTGCTGTTCTGCCTCGGCGCTCTGCTGATCGGCGTGCTCAACGGCTGCGCCGCCTTCTACCGCTTCGCCGCCGCTGACAGCGCCGATCCGGCGTTCCGCGCCAAGGCGATCTCGCTGGTGATGGCGGGCGGCGTGGTCGCCTCGTTCATCGGCCCCAATCTCGCCCGGCTCGGCGTCGATAGCGTCGCCGGCGCGTTATACGCCGGCAGTTTCGCCTTGCTCGCCGGCGTCCACCTGCTGACGCTGCTGCTGCTGTCCGGCATCGACATTCCCAAGCCCGCCGCCGCCGGACCGGGGCAGGGCGGGGCGCCGTGGCGCGCCATCCTGCGCCGCCCGCCCTTACTGGTCGCCATGTTCGCCGGCGTCGCCGGTTATGCCGGCATGAATCTGGTGATGACGGCGACGCCGCTTTCCATGGTCGGCCATCACCACCATTTCGATCAGGCGGCGACGGTCATCCAGTGGCATGTCTTCGCCATGTTCGCGCCGAGCTTCTTCACCGGCCACCTGATCGCGCGCTTCGGCGTCCATGCCGTGATCGCGGCCGGCGCGCTGCTCATCCTCGCCTGCATCGGCGTCAATCTCTCGGGCGTGGCCTTCGCCAACTATATCGTCGCCCTCGTGCTGCTCGGGGTCGGGTGGAATTTCATGTTCATCGGCGCGACGACCCTGCTGACCAGCACGCACGACACGGCGGAGAAGGCGCGGATCCAGGGGCTCAACGAATTCGCCATCTTCGGCGCGGTGGCGCTGGCTTCGCTGGCGTCCGGCGCGGTGCAGCATCAGATGGGATGGATGTTCGTCAATTTGAGCGTCGCGCCGCTGGTGCTTGGGGCTCTGGTGGCGGTTCTGTGGCTCAAGTTCCGCGCAACCAATTGATCTAAAAAGTTTTTTTGCCGCGCGCGAGGGCGCGTTGCGGCGCGCGGCCAGTTCTGTCATCTTTCGCCAGTTTTTTGAGCGGGTTAGGGGCTGATACTCCCCGTTCGAAGGCACTCCGAACCGCGGCGCGTCCGATCACAAAAGCGCCGGGCCGGAACCGGATGCCGCGTGGCGTCCGCAGGGTACATACGCTTCACATAAGGGGATTCAGTATCATGACTGCTTATTGGGTGGTGCTCGCTTGCGGCGTGCTTGCCGTGCTCTACGGCATTTTCGCCAGCCGCTCCGTGCTCGCCGCGCCGACCGGCAACGACCGGATGCGCGAAATCGCCGCCGCCGTGCAGGAAGGCGCCGCCGCCTACCTCAACCGCCAATATCGCGCCATCGGCGTCGTCGGCGTCGTCATCGCCGCGCTGCTCGCCTGGCAGTTGGGCCTCACTGTCGCCATCGGCTTCGTCATCGGCGCGGTGCTCTCGGGCCTCGCCGGCTACATCGGCATGAACATTTCGGTGCGCAGCAACCTGCGCACGGCCGAAGCCGCCCGCGTCGGCCTCAAGCCCGCGCTGGCGATCGCCTTCAAGGCCGGCGCCGTCACCGGCATGCTGGTCGTCGGCCTCGGCCTGCTCGGCGTCGCCGTCTACTACTTCGTGCTCAAGCAGCAAGGCCTCGAGGTGCGCACGATCCTCGAAGCGCTCGTCGCGCTCAGCTTCGGCGCGTCGCTGATCTCCATCTTCGCCCGTCTCGGCGGCGGCATCTTCACCAAGGGCGCCGACGTCGGCGCCGACTTGGTGGGCAAGGTCGAAGCCGGCATTCCCGAGGACGATCCGCGCAACCCGGCCGTCATCGCCGACAACGTCGGCGACAACGTCGGCGACTGCGCCGGCATGGCCGCCGACCTGTTCGAGACCTACGCCGTGACCGTCGTCGCGACCATGCTGCTCGGCGCGATCTTCTTCACCGGCGCGATGCAGGAAACCATGATGCTGCTGCCGCTGGTGATCGGCGCGATGGGCATCGTCGGCTCGATCGCCGGCACGTTCTTCGTCCGCCTCGGCGCGTCGAACAACATCATGAACGCGCTTTATAAGGGCTTCGTCGCCAGCGCGGTGATCTCGGCCGTTCTGGTCGGCCTCGTCATCAACTACTGGATCGGCTTCGGCACGCAGTTCGCCGTCGCCGGCAAGACCTTCACCGGCCTGAGCCTGCTCTATGCGGTGATCATCGGCCTGGTCGTCACCGGCCTGTTGGTCTGGATCACCGAATACTACACCGGCACGGGCCGCGGCCCGGTGGTCAGCGTCGCCAAGGCGGCGGAGACCGGCCACGGCACCAACATCATCCAGGGCCTTGCGGTCTCGATGGAATCGACGGCGCTGCCGGCGATCGTCATCTGCGGCGGCATCCTGGGCTCCTACCTCGTGGCCGGCCTGTTCGGCGTCGCCATCGCCGCGACGGCGATGCTGGCGCTCGCCGGCATGGTCGTGGCGCTCGACGCTTACGGCCCGGTGACGGACAACGCCGGCGGCATCGCCGAGATGGCGCATCTGCCGCCGGAAGTGCGTAAAGTCACCGACGCGCTCGACGCGGTCGGCAACACCACCAAGGCCGTGACCAAGGGCTACGCCATCGGCTCGGCCGCGCTCGCCGCCGTGGTTCTGTTCGCCGCCTACACCGAAGATCTGACGCACTACTTCCCGAACCTGCAGGTGAGTTTCCGCCTGCAGGATCCGTTCGTGGTGATCGGCCTGCTGTTCGGCGGCATGCTGCCCTATCTGTTCGCTTCGATGGGCATGCGGGCCGTCGGCCGCGCCGCCGGCTCCGTGGTGGTCGAGGTGCGCCGCCAGTTCAAGGAGATCCCGGGCATCATGGAGGGCACCGCCAAGCCGGAATACGGCAAGGCGGTCGACATGCTGACCAAGGCGGCGATCCGCGAGATGGTCATCCCCTCGCTGCTGCCGATCCTGGCTCCGGTCGTGCTCTATGTCGTGATCCTGCTCATCGCCGGCCAGTCCTCGGCCTTCACGGCGGTCGGCGCGATGCTGCTCGGCGTGATCGTCACCGGCCTGTTCCTCGCCATCTCGATGACCTCGGGCGGCGGCGCGTGGGACAACGCCAAGAAGTACATCGAAGACGGCCACTTCGGCGGCAAGGGCTCGGAAGCCCATAAAGCCGCTGTGACCGGCGACACGGTCGGCGATCCGTACAAGGACACCGCCGGCCCGGCGATCAACCCGATGATCAAGATCGTCAACATCGTGGCGCTGCTGTTGCTCGCGCTCGCCGCGTAAGCGATCTAAAGAAGACCGCCTAAAGAAAGAGCCGCGCGGGCGACCGCGCGGCTCTTTTCGTTTAGATCGCGCCCGCTGCTGGAGCGGGGGGCGGAACGCTCACAGGCCGCTGTCGGAGCCGGTCCCGCTGGTGCCGGGCATCATCGTGCCGCGTCCGAGGTTGCTGAAGATCTGGTTGAACAGATTGATTTCGCGGCCGACCGAGGGCGTCGTGCGCGAGACCATTTGCACGTCCTGGCTGTCGTCCTTGGTCAGGTTCTTGACCTCGGCCACCGTGCCATCGTCGCCGAAGGTGATGGCGACGACCTGCCGCTCGATGACTTTCGTCTGATAGAAGGCATAGTCTTCGGTGAGCTGGCCGACGTAGTACCAAGTCTTGTTGTCGAAGGTGCCCATGGCGGTCGGCGAGCCGATAGTCTGGAGCACCTGATCGCGCGTCGCGCCGGGCTGGATCTCGGCGAGCTTGTCCGCCGTCGGCATATTGCCGCGGGCGGCGATGTCGGTGGAACAGGCGGCGGTCGCCAGCAGAGCGGCGGCGCTCACGGAAATCAGAAGGTTTTTCATAGTCCTATTCATAAAACCTCACAAGCCGCACGAGCCTCTTTCGGTTGACGGATGGCGGCGAAATCGCCATCTTGCGCGGCAGCGGAGGACAGTCGCACCGGCCTCGCCCAGCTGTCAATCACGCTTTGTTCCATCCTTCGCGGACCTTCGTGCATCATGTTTTTCCGTAAGCTGTTCCGCCCCGCGGGCGTCGATACCGCCGCCGCGCTTTATGGCCAACTGGTCGCCCAGGCGCGCCAGCCGGCCTTCTATACGGTTTGCGCCGTGCCCGACACGGTGCAGGGGCGGTTCGAGATGATCGCGCTCCATGCCTTCCTGGTGCTGCGTCGGCTCAAGACGGGCGGCGGCGCGGACGCCCTGGCGCAAGACCTGTTCGATCTGATGTTCGCCGACATGGACCGTAATCTGCGCGAACTGGGCACCGGCGATCTCGCTGTCGGCAAGCGCATCAAGAAGCTAGCCAAGTCCTTCTATGGCCGCATCGCGGCCTATGAGGATGGCCTAGCCAGCGCGCTCCCCGGCCGCCTTGAAGACGCCCTGGCGCGCAACGTCTACGAAGATCAGGTCGCGCCGCCGGCCGCCTTGGCGGCGCTCGCCGCCTATCTGCGCCAGGCCGACGCGGCTCTGGCGGCGCAGCCGATCGCCGAGGTGACGGCGGGGCAGCTCCGCTTCGCGCCGCCGCCGGCCGCCGCCGCATGAGCGAGGCCGCCATGCAAAATCCAGAATTTTCCCGCCGCCTGCCGGTGCATCGCGGCGTCGAGCCGGTGCAAAGCTTCGCTTACGAGGCGAACGCCGACGAGCGCGCCGCCCTGGCCAAGCGTTTCGGCATCATCGCCATCGACAGTTTCGCGGCCGAAGGCACGTTGGCGACCCTTGACGGGGGCCGGCGCGCGTCGTTGCGCGGGCGCGTTCGCGCCCATGTGGTCCAGAGCTGCGTCGTCACCTTGGAGCCGGTCGGGGCCGATATCGACGAGAGTTTCGCGCTGGATTTCGCCGACGACGCGGCGGTGGCGGCCATCGAGAAGGAGCTGGAGCTGGATCCCGAGGCGGCCGATCCGCCGGACCCGCTGGAGGGGGAGGCGGTGGACGTTGGCGAGGCGGCGGCCGAGCAGCTCGCCCTGGCCCTCGATCCCTATCCGCGCGCGCCGGGGGCAGTCCTGCCCGGCAAGTTGGTGGGCGAATCGGCGGGGGAAACCCTGGAGGATGCTGCGGAATCCGAGGGTTCCACGCCCAAGAATTCGCCTTTCAAGGCCCTGGCAAGGCTGGTAAGAAAGAGCGACAAATGAACCGTGGCGCTTGCCTCACTCGGCCTTTTTGAGTAAGTAAGCGCCTTTCCGCCGGCCGCCAAGGCTTGCCCCGGGGAGGATTCCGTGGGGCGCCCGTGCCGGCGTTGAATTATCCGGGCAGACTCTCGCCATCAAGATTTGCATCACCGGGGCCCGTCGGCCCCTCGACTAACGCGGTTGAAAGAGACGTATCATGGCTGTTCCGAAAGCTAAAACTTCCAAGTCGCGCATGGGCATGCGCCGCTCGCACCACGCGCTGAAGACCACCGCGCATGTCGAGTGCAAGAACTGCGGCGAACTCGCCCGTCCGCACAATGTGTGCCCCTCTTGCGGTCATTACGACGGCCGCGAGGTCGTCGCGCCCAAGAGCCGCGCCTAAATCGGCCGCCGGTCCGATTCGGGCGGGGGCGAGGCTTTGGCCGAGCGCTTGACGATCGCGATCGACGCCATGGGGGGCGAGAAAGCCCCCGACATGGTCGTGCGGGGCGTCGAGATCGCCCATCAGCGCCATCCCGAGGCGCAATTTCTTCTTTACGGCGACAAAGCCAAGCTTGAGCCGCTGCTCGCCCGCCACAAGGCGGCGGCAGCGGTTTGCCAATTGCGCCATACCGAGGTCGCGGTGTCCGACCGCGACAAGCCTTCGGTGGCGCTGCGCAGCGCGCGCCAATCCTCCATGCGCCTCGCCATCGACGCCGTCGCCGCCGGCGAGGCGGCCGGCGTGGTCTCGGCCGGCAATACCGGCGCGCTGATGGCCATGGCCAAGGTCGTGCTCAAGACGCTGCCCGGCATCGACCGCCCGGCCATCGCTTCGATCGTGCCGACCCAGCGCGGCGAGAGCGTGATGCTCGATCTCGGCGCGAACATCTCGGTCGACGCCAACAACCTCGCGCAGTTCGCTATCCTCGGCGACGTCTTCGCGCGCACCGTCTTCGGCATGGTCAAGCCGCGCGTGGCGCTGCTCAACGTCGGCGAGGAAGACCTCAAAGGCCATGACGTGCTGCGCGACGCCGCCGCGCTGATCCGCGCCAGCCGACTGCCGATCCTGTTCGAAGGATTCGTCGAAGGCGACGACGTGTGGGCCGGCGCGGTCGATGTCGTCGTGACCGACGGCTTCACCGGCAATGTCGCGCTCAAGACCGCCGAAGGCTTGGCGCGCCTCTATACCAATTTCCTGCGCGCCGCCTTCCGCTCGTCGCTGCTCGCCATGATCGGCTATCTGCTGGCGCGTCCGGCGCTCAACAAGTTGCGCGCGCGGCTCGATCCGCGCCGCTACAACGGCGCGATGTTCCTCGGCCTTAACGGCATCGCCGTGAAAAGCCACGGCAGCACCGACGCGTTCGGCTTCGCCAACGCGCTCGGCGTCGCCATCGATCTCGCGGCGGGCGATTTCAACGCCAAGATCCTTCACGAACTCCAGGCGCTGACGCCGGCTGCCGCGGATCAGGCATCCGCCGCCGCGCCCGCGCCGCAAGCATCTCCGGTCCCGTAATGCTCACGCGCGCCTATATCGCCGGATGCGGCTCCTATCTGCCGAGCCGCGTCGTCACCAACGACGAACTGGCGCAGCGCGTCGACACCTCTGACGAATGGATCGTCGAGCGCACCGGCATCCGCCAGCGCCATGTCGCCGCCGAAGGCGAGGCGACGTCCGATCTCGCCATCGCCGCCGCGCGACAGGCTTTGGCAAAGGCTGGCGAGCAGGGCGAAACCCTCGACCTGATCATTCTGGCGACGGCGACGCCCGATAACACCTTCCCGGCGACGGCGGTGAAAGTGCAGGCGGCGCTCGGCGCGCACAAGGCCATGGCCTTCGACGTGCAGGCGGTCTGCTCCGGCTTCGTTTACGGCCTCGCGGTCGCCAATAACTTCATCCGCCTCGGCCAGGCCAAGACGGCGCTGGTGATCGGCGCGGAGACCTTCTCGCGCCTGTTGGACTGGCAGGACCGCACCACCTGCGTGCTGTTCGGCGACGGCGCCGGCGCAGTGGTGCTCAAGGCCGCCGAAGGGCAGGGCACGAGCGCCGACCGCGGCATCCTCTCGACCCATCTGCATTCCGACGGCCGCCAGCACGATATGCTCTATGCCGACGGCGGCCCGTCCTCGACCGGCACGGTCGGCAAGGTCAGGATGCAGGGCAAGGAAGTGTTCCGCCACGCGGTCGTCAACATGGCCGCCGTGCTGGAAGAGGCGCTCGTCGCCAACGATCTCAAGCCCGAGCAGATCGACTGGCTGGTGCCGCACCAGGCCAACCTGCGCATCCTTGACGCCACCGCCAAGAAACTCGGCTTGCCGCCGGAGAAGGTCGTCATCACCGTCGACCGCCACGCCAATACTTCGGCCGCCTCGATTCCGCTGGCGCTCGCCGAAGCCGCCAACGACGGCCGCATCAAGCCGGGCCAGCTGGTGATGCTCGAAGCCATGGGCGCGGGCTTCACCTGGGCGTCCGCCGCGGTGCGCTGGTAATCCTCGATTCGTTTAGACGCCCCGCTTCTTGATTTGGCCGCCTTTGGCGGCCCGGGTCTCGATTTTCCGCCTTCGACGGCTAGAGCCCGCGCGATTCGGGGCTTCTGTGACGCGATTCGGGCGACGCGTGAGCGAAATCTGCCATCCCTTTGATATTGACGGTTTTCTAGCCGGGCAGTAACGTTATCCCATTCACGGGGAATGACAGCAGCGTTTGGGGGAGTGGCATGAGCGGCAATACGGTTACCCGATCCCAGTTGAGCGAGGCCGTCTATCAAGAAGTCGGCCTGTCCCGCAACGAATCGGCCGATCTGGTCGAGGCGGTGCTGGAGGAGATCAGCGGCGCGCTGATTCGCGGCGAGCCGGTGAAGATTTCTTCGTTCGGCAGCTTCTCGGTCCGCCAGAAGGGCCAGCGCGTCGGCCGCAACCCCAAGACCGGCGAGGAAGTGCCCATCCTGCCGCGCCGGGTGTTGGTGTTCCGCGCCTCCCACGTGCTGAAGAACCGCATCAACGCCGCCGCCGCGCCAGACGCGCCGGCCGCCGCGCCGCCGACGCCGCCCCAGGCGTGATGACGGCGTGACATGGCCGATCCGGCAGAGCAGACCGCCGTCCCGCTCGACGGGGCGGAGCGCCGCGGCATGAAATCCGCCAGCGCCTTCCGCACGATCAGCGAGGTCGCGACCGATCTCGACGTGCCGCAGCATGTGCTGCGCTTCTGGGAAACCAAATTCTCGCAGATCCGCCCGCTCAAGCGCGGCGGCGGCCGGCGCTATTACCGGCCCGAGGATGTCGAACTGCTGCGCGCCATCCGCGCGCTGCTCTACGGCGACGGCTACACGATCAAGGGCGTGCAGAAGCTGCTGCGCGACGGCGGCCTCAAGCCCGGCCGCGCGCCGGACGCGCCGCCGCATGGAACGGTGGGCGCGCCGCGCATCGTCGAAGCGCCGAAACCCGCGGGCCATGGTCCGGCCGCCGCCGCGCCGCAAGGCCAGGCCTCGATCGCCGTCGCGGCCAAAGCGGTGAGCGCCTCCGGCCTCGATCACGACACCAAGCTGGCGCTGAAATCGCTGCTCGAAGAATTGTCCGGGCTGCGCGCCCTGCTGCGCAAATAGCGCGGCCGCATCGAGGCAGAGCGGCCTTGCGGCCCTCCTGTTTTCCGCATCCAAGCGCGCGATAGGCGCGCTGTTTCTTTGCGAAATTTAGCCGCGTTCTGTCATTGCGGCGGTGGGGTGGGCAGGCTACATTCCGCCCCCTCCGCCGACGGCTTACGATTTCCCATGCCGGCCGGCGGCCATGGTCGGGGCGTGGCGCAGCCTGGTAGCGCACTTGACTGGGGGTCAAGGGGTCGTAGGTTCAAATCCTATCGTCCCGACCATTTTCCAAATCGCGAACCTGCCGGCCGTCGCCGCCGTTCGCGTCGAGCGGCCGCCGCGCCGTCCCCCGCCGCTTAATATTTGCGGAGGCAAAAGATGATCCCGATCATCGTCCCCGAAGGTTTCCCGCTGTGGGGAAAGATCGTCATCGCGGCCATCGTGGTCGTGCTGTTGATCTTCTACATCCGCCATTTTCTCAAAGGCGGCCGCCCTTAGCGGCGGGCTGTCACCGCCCGAAGGTCTGCTTCAGGAGGTCGGTCGTGCGCGCCGCCGGATTGGCGCGGATCGCCGCTTCTTCGCGGCCGATATATTTGAACAGGCCGTCGAGCGCCTTCTCCAGCGCATAGTCGGTGAAATTGAAGTTTTGCGGCGCGTTCGCGCCGCCGCCCAAGCCGCCAAGTCCGCCGCCCAAACCGCCTAGCGCCCCGCCTGCGCTCGACGAGAGGCTCTTCGAGACGGCGTTGAAGGTCTGCGTCGCGCCGGCTTGCGACAGGCTCTGGTCGATGATCGGACGGAACGCCTGCGCCAGCGGCTGCGTCGTCGTGCGCTTGAAATATTGCGTGGCGGCGTCCTGCGGGCCGCTCACGATGCCGCGCGCGTCGCTGACCGACATCGCCGAGATCGCCTTGACGAAAATGTCGAGCGCCTTGGGCGCGGCGGTCTCGGCGGCGCGGTTCATGCGCGTTTGCAGATCGTCGAGCTGGCCCGCCATGCCGGCCTTGGCCAGCATGTTGCGCGCGCTTTCGAGATAGCCGGGCAGGGGAATCCTCACCTGCGGATCGTTGAGATAGCCGCCGGGCCGGCCGAGCTGCGTCACCGTGCGCTGGCTGGCGACGCGCAATGCTTCGCGCAGGCCCGCGTCGGCTTGCTGCGGCGACAGCGCGCTCGCGCCGCCGGAGCTGCCGCCCCCTGAAGTGCCTGCGCCGCCAAGCAGATTGCGGCCCTGATCGAGCAGGCTTCCTTGCGCGCGCGCGGGGCCGGCGAGGAGGACGGTGCTGAAGCCGAGCAGCAGCGAGCGGCGGGATGCGGTCATGGGACGTTTTCTCCAAAAGTCGGCTGGGGGAACTCGGTCAGTATAGCGTGGCGGCACGCCATTCTCCGGTCACACTTATAGGCGTTTTGTGACGGCGCGTTTGCCACGGAGCGGATGCTGCAGTGCAGCGTTAAGCTTTCCGTATTCCCCGGCAACGGGAGTTCCTTCATCCATGGAGACGCGCATGACGATCCAGACCTCGGCGCCGCCGACCGGCTCCGCGACGGCTCTCGATATCGCCCTTTCGGCCAAGGCCGGCCTCGCTTCGGTGATCGATCGCGCCAGCCTCGGCATCGCCGGCGGCAAGGCCTATGCCGTGGTCGGTCCTGATCTGGAGGAGGGCGAGGCGGTGTTCGTTTCCATTCGCCGCAAGCCCGGCGAGCCGCTGCACGAAGCCCAGCGCCGCGCCGCCCATCAGGCGCTGGAGAAGCTCGAACAGCGTCTCGGCTGCCAGCTGATCTATTTCTGGACGCCGCACGCGCCCGTCGCGTGTGATTGAGCCGCGCGCTTCTTAAAGCGTCGCCGCTTTCAAGCCGGCCTTGAACGCGCGGTCGCGCTTGAGCGCGGCCTCGCGGCGCAAGGCGTCGCCGTGCGCCAGCGGCCCTTCGACATGGGCCACCGACCAGGGGCCGCGCCCGCGCGTGAAGCGCGCGCCCTTGCCGGTATTATGCGCGTCGCATCGCGCATCCACATCCTTGGCGATGCCGGTGTAAAGCGTGCCGCCGCCGTTGCGCAGCACATAGACGAAATAGCCCGGCGTCTCGTCCGTCACCCGCGGCCTCAATAATGCGGCGGCGGGGTGCTGTCCTGCGGCGACGGATCCCATTGCGCCGCCGCGTCCTTCAGCCGCCGGCTCAGCACCTCGATCTTGCGGTTGAGCAAGTCGATCTCGGCCGCCTGGCGCGCGACCACGGCGGACAGATCCTCCGTCGCGCGCTCGCTGTGGGCGAGCCGCTGCTCGATGTCGATCAGGCGCTGGGAGAGAGTGTCCGTCATGGGCGCAGTTATGGCGCGAAATCGCTCCTCTCCGCAAGCGACAGACGGTGATGGCGGCCCGGCGGATCGTGCCGCCGGGCCGTTTCGGCTTACACGTAGCTCAGGTTCAGCTGGCTCGCCGATAGGGCGACGCCGGACAGGACTACGGCGCTCTGGCCGTTGAGGTCGATGACCGTGCTGACGCCGTTGTTGCGGACCTGCACGTTCGACGCGCTGACGCCGGAGAATTCCAGCCGGTCCTCGCCGGCGTTGAAATCGGCGATGGTGGCGTGCGCGCCGGCGATGAAGGAGAACACGTCCGCGCCCGCGCCGCCGGTGACGGCGACGTTGCCGGTCGAGCGGATATTGATGCGGTCGTTGCCCGCGCCGGCGTTGATCGCCCCGTCGGCCTGGCCGGCGAAGGTGATCGTGTCGTTGCCCGCGCCGGCGATGATCGCCGCCCGGTTGTTCGCGCCGCCGCTGTAATTGACGGTGTTCGCGCCGTTGCCGGCCGAGATCGTCAGCAGGTTGTTGCTGACGCCGTCGCTGGAGCCGGTCACGTTGATCGTGTCGTTGCCGCCGCCGGTGGCGATGGAGCCGTATTTCGCGCCGCTGACGGAAATGGCGCTGTGCTGGTTGGCGTTGATGTCGAGATCGACGCCGGCGAAATTGCTTACCGTCATCTTGGTCATCGCGCCGGAGCGGATCGCGACGTTGTCGATGCCGCCCCACGCGCCGTTGTTCGTCACCGTGACGTTCTTCGCGGCGTCGTAGGCGATGGTCACGCTTGTGCCGGCTTCGCTGCCGAGGCCGATCTGGCTGGCGCTGTATGTCTTGGCGCTGCTCGCGCCGCTTTCGGCGGCGGCGAAGCTGGCGCCGCCGGCGGTGGAGATCGTATCGCCGTTGCTCAGCTTGGCGTGCACGATCGGCCAATTCGTGAACGAGGCTTCCGGCGTCAGCAGCGCCGTCGGCGTCGCGGTCTTGGCGTCGAAGACCGGAATCGTCACCGGCGCGGGCGGCGGCGGGGCGCTGACGCCGCCGCCGGCGAGATCGGCGAGACTGGCGGTGACGCCGGTTAGCGTCGCGGCATTGACGTTGTTGACGTCGATATAGGTGTTGCCGTTCGCGTGGCGCACTTTGAGCGCGCCGGCAGCAACGCCGTTGAAGCTGAGGCTATCCTCGCCGATCTTGAAATCGGTGACGGTGACGCGATTGCCGGCCGCGAGATCGTAGCTGTCCGCGCCGCCGCCACCGGTGAGCGTGACGAGGCCGCCTGAGCGGATGACGAAGCGGTCGTCGCCGCCTTCGCCGTTGGCCGAGCCGTTCGCCATGCCGGAGAAGGAGATGGTGTCGTTGCCGCCGCCGGCCTTGATCGCGGCGCGCGTGTTGTCGGCGCCGGAGAAGGCGATGCTGTCGTTCCCGCCGCCGGTGTCGATGATGAAGGTGTTGTCGGTCGTGCCGTTGCTCCAGGCATCGACGACGATGGTGTCGTTGCCGCCGGTGGTGATGATCTTGCCGCGCTTGGCATCCTTCACCGTCACGCGCGCGTCTTGATCGCCGTTCATATGGACGCTGACATCGACGAAATTGGTCAGGGTCACGCCCTTTACCGTGTCGGAGGCATAAGCGCCGTTCTTGATGTCGTTCCATTTGCCGTTGTTGGCGACGGCGACGTTCTTCTGCGCGTCATAGGCGACGGTCAGGGTCGCGCTCGACGGCGTACCGAGTCCGAGCTGGGCGGCGGTGTAGGTCTTGCTCGTCGAGGGGCCAGTGTCGGGGGCGGCGAATTTGATGCCGGTCATGCCGGTGACGTCGCCGCCGTTGCTGATGATCAGGCCGGCAAGCTGGAGCGCGGCCGGCGGGACGTAGACCGAGCCGTCCGGGTTCAAATAGCCGTTCGTCGCCGCGCCGGTATGTTCGTAGACCCGCACGTAGTCGACGTTGTATTTGGCGTTGGCCCAATTGGTCGTCGCGTCGGGCGAACCGGGCCAGTTGCCGCCGACGGCGAGGTTCAGCACCATGTACATTGGCGTGTGGACATCGGTCGGCGTCGGCATGGTGAAGGTGGCGCGGCCGTCGAGATAGAAGGTGATCTCGTGCTGCGTCCAATTCATGCCGTAAGTGTGGTAGCCCTGCGACAGCTTGTCGACGCTCCAGGTCGGGGCGCTGGTGGCCGAGCCGGTCGCGGTGTGGACGGTCTGGTGCAGCCAGTTGGTCTCGCTGCCGATGGCTTCGAGAATGTCGAGCTCGGGCGGCCAGTTCTCGTTTTCGTTGAGCAGCCAGAAGGCCGACCATAGGCCCTTGCCCTCGGGAATCTGCGCGCGGACCTCCCAATAGCCGTAGGTCTGCGAGAACGCGCCCTGCGAGGTCAGCACGCCGGAGGTGTAGTCGTAGCCCGTGGCGGCTTTGACGGCGCTCGAGGATTTGGCGGCGTTGATGGTGAGAATGCCGTCGTTGACCGAGAAGGGATTGACGCCGAGGCCGAGATAGTCGGCGTCCATGTAGATCTGCTTCTCGTTGTTGCCGGCGAGCGAGCGGATATAGCCGTTGTGCATCGAGCTATTCCAGAAATTCGCTTGGGTGGCGGCGGTGCCGGTGTCGAGGCTGAGGCTGTTGAATTCGTCGCGGAAGGTCAGGCGCAGATTGTTGAGAGGCATGACGGACCCTTTCTACTGGACGGTGCGAAGGACGGAAGAGGCGTGGGCGTCGCGCAGCCGTTGCAGGCCTTTTTGCGCGAAGATGTTGCCGCGCGCGGCGGGGCCGGCGAGCAGGCGTTCGGCCTGCCGCAAGTCGCCCGCGATGCGGCCGTTCACATGCAGCAGCCCGAGCGCGGTGGCGGCGGCGTCGTTGCCGGCGGCGGCGGCGCGGCGGTAATGGCTGGCGGCTTCGAGCGGATCGGCGGCGCGGCCGAGGCCGTGCTCGCAAATCAGGCCGAGGCCGAGATCTCCGCCTGGATCGCCTTGCGCCGCTGCGCGGGCGAACCACAGGTTCGCGGCGGCGTAGTCCTGCGCGCAGCCGACGCCGCGCAGCAGCATCATGCCGAGATTGGCCTGGGCGGCGGCGTGGCCCTGCGCCGCCGCGGCTTCGGCGAGGAGGAATGCGCGCTCCGGGTGGGGCGCGATGCCCGCGCCATCGGGAAAGAGCAGGCCGGCGTTGGCCTGGGCGCGCGTGTCGCGGCTTTCCGCCAGCCAGTTCGCGATCATCGGGCTGGCGCCGAGTCCGTTGAGATAGATCAGGCTGAGTCGATGCTGCGCTTGGGCGTGGCCATCGCGTGCCGCAAGTTCGAGCCAGTTCACCGCCTGGCGCGCGATGTCGCGCGCGCCATAGCCGGCGAGGCAGGCCTCGCCGAGCGCGTAGCGCGCCTCGACATCGCCGCGCTCGGCGGCGCGGCGCAATTGAGCCAGCGTCGGACGCGGGCCGGGCCGGCGACGCAGCAGGCCGGCGAGCCGTTGGAGAATGCGGATCATGGCTCGCGCATCGCCTCGTCGACCGACCGCAGCGCGCCACGGGCGATATAGGACAGCAGCGAGCGGGTGCCGACCTTGACGTCGGCCGTCACCGGCATGCCGGGGTTGAGGCGGAAGCTCTCCGGCACGTTGCGCAGCGCGGCGCGTTCGATGGCGATGGTCGCCTTGTAATAGGGCCGCACGGCCTGCTCGCCCTGGCGGCTGAAGGCGTCTTCGCTGATCGTGCGCACCACGCCATCGACATGGCCGTGCTCAAGATAGTCGTAAGCGGCGAGCTTCAGCCGCACCGGATCGCCCGGCCGGACGAAGCCGATGTCGCGCGCGTCGATGGCGACTTCGGTCTCCATCCTGGCGTTGAGCGGCACCAGCGTGACGAGCGCCGCGCCCTCGCTGAGCACCGAGCCGACCGAGAACTGCCCGATCTGCTGGACGATGCCGTCGGCCGGCGCGCGCAGGGTGACGAGGTCTTGGGTCTTTTTGGCCTTGGCGAGCTGCTCGACCACGCCGTCGCGCGTGGTGCGCGCCTTCATCAGGTCGAGCTGGGCTTGCGTGCGCCATTGTTCGAGGAAGGTCTCGCGCTCGGCGCGCAGGCTGTCGCGGGCGTGGCGCGCTTCTTCCAAGCTGTGCGCGTCGAACTCGGCGTTGCGCAGCATCTCGATGCGCTGGTCGGTGGCCTGCAGCAGCGTCAGGCGGCTGCCGACCTGCTGTTCGGCCAGCTTGCGGCGCATGTCCTCGACCTCGCGCATCAGCTTGCCGCGCTCGGCGTAGCGTTGGCGGTTGGCGGCAAGCTTGGCGATGGTCGCGTCCTGCTGGCCGATCTTGGCGTCGTAGGCGCGCATCTGCTCGGCCTTCTGCGCGGCGCGCTGCGCCATCAGGCTGCGCTGCATCAGCGCGTAAGATTCGGCGAGCGTATCGGCGGCCAGCGGCCTGTCCGCCAATTCGGCGTCGAGCCGGGCGATCTCGGCATCCAAGCTCTGCACCTGCACTTGCAGCTGGGCGACATCGGCTTCGGCGAAGGTCGGGTCCAGCGTGGTGAGCACCTGGCCGGCGCGCACGATGTCGCCCTCGCGCACGTCGATCGACTTGATGATGGCGCGGTTCAGCGTGCCGACGACCACGGTGCGTTCGGCGGTGGCGAGTTGGCCCGTGCCGGTGACGATGCGGTCGATGCGCGCCTGCGAGGCAAGCAGCAGGCCGAGGGCCAAGCTGCCGGCGGCGACCAGCAGCGTGGCGCGGGCGAGGCGCGGCTCGCGCTCCTGGGCGAGCGCCTCCACTTCGGAGCCGAAGCGGGCGAGGACGGCGTCGGCCGTTGTCGTGGTCATGGATCGGCGCGTCATTCGGCGGCTCCCGCGTAAAGGGCGTGTCCGTTTTGCTGTTGCCAGAGGCGGCGATAGAGGTCGCAGGTCCGCAACAGTTGTTCGTGCGGGCCGACGCCGACAGTCTTGCCGTGGTCGAGCGCGAGGATCGCGTCGGCCTGCACCAGCGATGAGAGACGATGAGAGATGACGATCACCGTGCGGCCGCTCGCGATGCGCCGCAGGTTGGCGTTGACGATAGCCTCGCTCTCGGGATCGAGCGCGCTCGTCGCCTCGTCGAGAATGAGCAGGGCGGGATCGACGATCAGCGCGCGGGCGATGGCGAGCCGCTGCTTCTGCCCGCCGGAAAGGTTGCTGCCATTCTCCTCGACGAGCGTGTCGTAGCCGCGCGGCAGACGCTCGATGAACTCCTCCGCGCCGGCCAGCCGCGCGGCGGCGACGACCTGCTCGAAGCTCGCGCCGGGGGCGCCAGCGGCGATGTTGTCGCGGATCGTGCCGGAGAACAGGAAGCTGTCCTGCAGCACCACGCCGGTGCTGCGCCTGAGATGGCCGAGGTCGTAGGCGCGGATGTCCGTACCGTCGATCTTGATCAGGCCGTCATAGTCGCGGTGCAACGCTTGCAGCAGGCGCGTCACGGTGGTCTTGCCCGAGCCGCTGCGGCCCATGATGCCGAAGATCGCGCCGGCTGCGGCCTTGAAGGAGACGCCGTCGAGCGCGCTCCCCGACGCGCCCGGATAGCGGAAACGCACGTTGTCGAACGTCACCGCGCCCTTGAGCGGCGCGACGAGGCCGCCGGCGTCCTGGCCGTCCTCGCGCGGCTGGTTGACGACGCCGGCCACCGCGCGGAGCGCCCGGCCGACCTCGTCGAATTGCTGCACCAGATAGGCGAGCTGGATCAGCGGCTGGGCGACGCGTTGCGTCAGCATGCCGAAGGCGATCAGCGCGCCGACATGGACCGGATCGTCGCTGGCGACCGCGACATAGGCGGCGACGGCGATAATGCCGCTGGTCATCAGCTTTTCGAACGGCGTCACCACCGTCTGCAGCGCGTTGACGACGCCGCCGGCTTCGCGGCGCAGGCGCGCGGCGTCGGCGGCATGGCCGTCCCACACCCGGCGGCGACGGTTCTCCATCGCCATCGACTTGACGGCGCGGATGCCTTGCACCGATTCGACGAGATAGGCGTTCTGGCGGCCTTCGGCCTCGAAAGCGCGGCCGGCGCTGCGCCGCACGAAGGGCAGGAAGGCGAGGATAGCCAGCATCATCGCTACGCCGATGCCGAGCACGCCGGCGGCGAGCGCCGGGCTGAACCAGAACATCACCGGCAGCACGACGAGGAGCACGATGGCGTCGAGCAGCGTGCCGAACAACTGGCCGGTGAGGAAATTGCGCACGCGCCAGATCTCGTTGACGTCGCGGATCAGCGTGCCGGTCGGCGTGCGCTCGAAAAAGCCGATGCCGAGCCCGAGCAGACGGCCGAAGATGAAGGAGGACAGCCGCGCGTCGATGCGTGCCGAGGCGACGAGGACCAGGCTGCGGCGCAGATAGCCGAACAGCGTGTCGAAGATCACGATGAAGGCGAGGCCGCCGACCAGCACGTGCAGCGTCGAGAGGCTCTTGTAGACCAGCACGCGGTCGACGACGAGCTGCCAGAACAGCGCCGGCGCCAGCGCGGTGACGCTCATCAGCGCGGCGGCGACGGCGACGTCGCGAAACAGGCGGCGCTCGCGGCGGACCTCAGCGGCGAGGCGACCGATGCCGAAGGCGGCGTCGTCGTCGTCGCGCGCCGCCGCAGCGGATTTCACGAGCAGCGCGCGCTCGGCGGCGGCGGCGATGCGCGTCCAATCGGCGACGAGCGGCGTCGCTTCGCCGACGGCGGGATCGTAAAGCTTGGCGGTCCAGCCTTCCGGCGTTTGCGCGAGTTCGATCAGCAGCAGGCAGTTGCCGTTCTTCAGGCGCAAAAGCGCCGGCAAGGCGCTGGCAAGTCGGCGGGCGTCGATCTCGGCGATAGCCAGGCTGGCCAGTTCCAGGCCGTGACGCCCGGCCAGGCCGGCTAAGGCGTCGTCGTCGGGCTCGTTCAGGCCGTAGCCTTCCTCGCGGGAGATCTGCGCCGGATTGAGATGCAGGCCGCGATGGCGGGCGGCGACGGCGAGACAGGCGAGGGCGGTGGGAACCTGAAAGGCGACGATCGTATCGTCGATCGCGGCGGCGGGGCCCGTCGTTGCGAGGGCCGGGTCGGCGTGCGCGTCCATGCTGTCTCCTGTATGAACTCAGGATTATGCGGAATGCATATGTCCAAAGGCATACAGGAACGCGGAATGGTTCCGCACTAAGAAGATTTTCCGGCGGAACAGTTCCCTGAGTTTACAGGAACCTAAACTGAAAAAAAGAATACGAAAGTATGAGGCTGCTTAGGGCGCGTCGTTGTCCGCCAGAGCTTTGCGGCCTTTTTCGGTGAGTTTGCACACCAGCCAATCGGGCTTGAGCGGATTGTTGAACCAGGGTTCGGCCCAACCGGCGGCGAGGCAGCTGCGCACGGTCTGCGTGTCGATGCGCTGGCCGTCGCGGTCGAACAGCGGGAGCTTGCCGCCGGGCTGATCGAGCCCGCGCACCAGCCAATTGCGCTGCGGCAGGCTCGGGCGATGGGCATGAGCGTCATGGCTCGCGTTACGTTCCGCTGTCTCGCTCATGTGATCCTCCCCTTTGCCTGCGGGTGCCCGCTGACGGCGCGGCCAGTTTATTTTAGAGTCCGCCCGGCGCGCCAGCGCTTCATGCGCCAGAATCGCCGCAAAATCTTTCGCAATCGCTAACGGATCGAACCCGCGCGGAGGAGAGGATGGCCCAGCCGGACGTGATGATGGCCTACGTGACGACCGCGTCGCGCGCCGAAGCGCTGAAGCTCGGGCGCGCGCTTGTCGAGGAGCGGCTCGCCGCCTGCGCCAACGTGTTCGACGGCATGACGGCGATCTATCGCTGGGACGGCAAGCTGCAGGAGGAGGACGAGGCGGTGCTGGTCCTCAAGACCTCGGCTCGCCAGATTGAGCGGCTGACCGAGCGCCTCGTCGAACTGCACAGCTACGATCTGCCCTGCGTCGTGGCCTGGAGAATCGAGACGGGCCATGCGCCTTACCTCGATTGGGTGAGGGACGAGAGCGGCCGGGCATGAGTTTTTCGCGAAAATAGCTGCGCTGGCGAACATTGTCGGCGCGTTCGCGCGGGCCTATAAAAGCCCTATGTCGCCCGCCGCCGAATCCTCGCTTTCTGGCAGATCCGCCGCCTGGTCCCAGCTCTTCGCCTGGCTCGGCCACGGCTATATGCATCTGTTGGTCGCGCTCTATCTGACCATCGTGCTGTCGCTCGAGCGCGAATGGGGCATCGCATACGGCACGCTCATCGGCCTGTGGACGCTCGGCGCGTTTCTGGTCGGCGCTTGCGCGCCTCTCGCCGGCTGGCTCGGCGACCGCTGGAGCAACGCCTGGATGATGGTGATCTTCTTCGTCGGCTCCGGCGCGGCGGCCGTCGCCTGCGGCCTAGTCGAATCGCCGTTGCAATTGACCGTGGCGCTCGCCGCGCTCGGCGTCTTCGCCTCGATCTATCATCCCGTCGGCATGGCCTGGCTGATCAAGACCGCGGCCAACCGCGGCACCTCGCTCGGCATCTGGGGCAGTTTCGGCGGCTTCGGCGTGGCGCTCGCTGGCTTCACCGCCGGCGGCTTGATCGACTGGGTCGATTGGCGCGCGGCCTTTTGGGTGCCGGGCCTCGTCTCGGTCGTGACCGGCCTCGTTCTCATGTTCGGCTTGATGACGCGGCGCGTCGTCGAATTGCCGGGCGATCGCGCGCCGCACAAGGAGCCGCCGCGCGGCGACGTCATCCGCGCTTTCGTCGTCATGTCGGTGACGGTGTTTCTCGCCGGCCTGATCTATCAGGCGACGCAGATCGCTATGCCCAAGGCGCTGAGCGAGCGCATGCCGGACTTTTTCGCCAGCGGCGCGCTCGGCGTCGGCGTCCTGTTCACGGCAGTCTATGTCGTCGGCGGCGTGGTGCAGATTTTCGCCGGCTGGCTGACCGACCGCTTCTCGCTGCGCAGCGCCTATTTCGTCAGCTATTGCGTGCAGGTGCCGGCCATCGCCGCCGCCTCGGCGCTCGCCGGCTTGCCGTTCTTCCTCGCCATGCTGGTGATGGTGGTGAGCAATGTCGGCTCGCTGCCGGCGGAGAACGCGCTGATGGCGCGCTATACGCCGTCGAAATGGCGCGGCTCGGCCTTCGGCGCGAAATTCGTGCTGTCGCTCGGCGTCGGCCCGGTGGCGGTGCAGCTCGTCTCCTACCTGCACGAGCGCACCGGCGATTTCTCATGGCTCTACATCACGCTCGCCGGCGCGGCGGCCATCGTCGCCGTCGCCATCTTGCTGCTGCCGAAAGACAAGGCCGAGGAGATGGTCCCGGCCGCGCCGGACCCGACCGGCAACGCGCTGCCGATCACGGTCGCGCCGATCCGGGCCGCCGGCCCGGCCGAATAATCACACCTGCGCCAGCGCCTGATCGAGATCGGCGATGATGTCGCCGACGCTTTCGATGCCGACCGAGAGCCGCACCACGTCGTCGCCCGCGCCGGCCGCCGCGCGATCGGCGTCGGACAATTGCCGATGCGTGGTCGAGGCCGGATGGATGATCAGGCTGCGGGTGTCGCCGATGTTGGCGAGATGCGAGAACAGCTTGCAGGCTTCCACCAGCTTGATGCCGGCGGCCCAAGCTTCCGAGGGGCCGCCCTTCAGCCCGAAGGTGAAGACCGCGCCCGCGCCGCGCGGCAGATATTTTCGCGCCAGCGCATGATGCGGGCTCGACGGCAGGCCGGCGTATGAGACCCAGGCGATCTTGGGGTGCTTCTCCAAATGCTGTGCGACGGCCAGCGCGTTCTCGCAATGGCGCGCCATGCGCAGCGCCAGCGTCTCGACACCGGTCAGCGTCAGGAAGGCGTTGAACGGCGCCATCGCCGCGCCGAAATCGCGCAAGCCGACGGCATGGCCGTAGACCGTGAAGGCGAGTTTGCCGAAGGTCTCGGCGAAATTCAGGTCGTGATAGGCGGGCGAGGGCGCGCCGAGAGATGGCACGCGCGACCAGTCGAACTTGCCGGTGTCGATCGCCACGCCGCCGACGGAATTGCCGTGGCCGCCGATGAACTTGGTCGTGGAATGGACGACGATGTCCGCGCCCCATTCGCCGGGCCGGCAGAGGTAGGGCGTCGCCAGCGTGTTGTCGACGATCAGCGGGATGCCGGCGTCGTGGGCGATCTCGGCGATGGCCGCGATGTCCATGACGAGGCCGCCCGGATTGGCCAGGCTCTCGATGAAGATGGCGCGGCAATCGGGCGTCAGCGCGCGGCGGAAATTCTCCGGATCGGCGGGATCGATGAAGATCGCGCTCCAGCCGAGCCGGGCGAAGGACTGGCCGAACTGCGTAATCGAGCCGCCATAGAGCGCCTTGGAGGCGAGGAAGCTGTCGCCCGATTTCATCAGCGGCAGGAGAGCGAGGAACTGCGCGGCGTGGCCCGACGCCGCCGCCGTCGCGCCGACGCCGTCTTCCAGGCTGGCGAGGCGGGTCTCCAGGGCGGCCACGGTCGGGTTGGTGATCCGCGAATAGATCTGGCCGAATTCTTCCAGATTGAACAGTTTCGCCGCCTGGTCGGCCGACTCGAAGACATACGAGGTCGTCTGGTAGATCGGGACGGCGCGCGCGCCGGTCGCCTTGTCCGGACCGCCGCCGGCATGGACGGCGCGGGTCTCGAAGCCTTTGTTCGCGAAGGGGTCGGCCATGGGGCACCCGAGCTGTGAAAACGCACCCCGGTATCCTAGGATCGGGCCGTTCCGGCAAGGAAAACCGCCATGGCCACTGCGGCCCGGGACTTTTTTAGGTATTATAATACCTCCACGGAAAAGCCTGGATTTCCTTGACGCGGCGAGGGGCGGGCGGCATATTCCGCGCTCTCGACGGGGCAGGCGCTGCCATGAACATCTGTGGCGCGACCGCCCCGATCCTTTTTCCGACCCCGATTTTTTTTACCGACTAGGTAGACATCATGAAGACCTATTCCGCCCGTCCCGCGGACGTGAGCAAGAAGTGGGTGCTGATCGACGCCGAAGGTCTGGTGCTCGGCCGTCTTGCGACGGTCATCGCCACGCGCCTTCGCGGCAAGCATCGCCCGACCTTCACGCCGCACGTGGACACCGGCGACAACATCATCGTCATCAACGCCGAGAAGGTCAAAGTGACCGGCCGCAAGCTGGAGCAGAAGGTCTTCTACTGGCACACGAACAATCCGGGCGGCATCAAGGGCCGCACGATGGGCCAGATCCTCGGCGGCGCGCATCCTGAGCGCGCGATCGAGAAGGCCGTCGAGCGCATGATCACGCGCAACAACCTCGGCCGCCAGCTGATGCGCAACCTGCGCATCTACGCCGGCGCCGCTCATCCGCACGAGGCGCAGAACCCCGAGGTTCTCGACGTCGCGGCGATGAATCCGAAGAACAAGAGGAGCGCCTAACCATGGCGGACACCATCAGCAGCCTCGCCGACCTCAAGGGCGGCGCCGCGACCGAAGCCGCGCCGGCCGCTCTGCCCGAGCCGAAGATCGACAAGCAGGGCCGCGCCTACGCGACCGGCAAGCGCAAGAACGCCATCGCCCGCGTGTGGATCAAGCCCGGCAAGGGCAAGATCACCATCAACGGCCGCGACTGGACCAGCTATTTCGCCCGCCCCGTGCTGCGCCTGATCATCGATCAGCCGTTCGACGTCACGGCGCGCAAGGAGCAGTACGACGTTGTCGCGACCGCCATCGGCGGCGGCCTCTCCGGCCAGGCCGGCGCGGTGCGTCACGGCATCTCCAAGGCGCTCACCTATTACGAGCCGGCTCTGCGCAAGGCGCTGAAGGCCGCCGGCTTGCTGACCCGAGACCCGCGCGTCGTCGAGCGCAAGAAGTATGGCCGCCACAAAGCTCGTCGCAGCCATCAGTTCTCGAAGCGTTAAATTACCTGCGGGTATTCTGCTCTCACACTTCAGGGCGTCCCCTCGGGGACGCCCTTTTTCTTTGCGCTCGCCGCGCTATATGATTGCGTCAGTCAGGAGAACCACATGTCGGCGAACACGATCAACACGGCCATCCTCGGCGCGTCGGGCTATACCGGCGCGGAACTGCTGCGCTTGCTGGCGAAGCACCCGAACGTGCGCGTGAAGGCGCTCACCGCCGAAAAGCGCGCCGGCGCTTCGCTCGGCGAGGTGTTTCCGCATCTGGCGAACCTCGACGCGCCCAAGATGGTGAAGATCGGCGATGTGGATTTCTCCGGCATCGAGGCGGTGTTCTGCGCCTTGCCGCACGGGCTGACGCAGGAAGTCATCGCCAAGCTGCCGACGCATCTCAAGATCGTCGATCTGTCGGCCGATTTCCGGCTGCACGATGTCGCGACTTACGCCAAATGGTATGGCCATGAGCATCTCGCGCCCGATCTGCAGCGCGCGGCGGTCTACGGCATCACCGAACTGGCGCGCGGCGACGTTGCGGCGGCGCGGCTCGTCGCCAATCCCGGCTGCTATCCGACTTCGGCCCAGTTGCCCCTGGTGCCGTTGCTGCAGGAAAAGCTGATCGAGGCCGACGACATCATCATCGACGCCAAATCGGGCGTCACCGGCGCCGGCCGCGAGGCGAAAGAGGCGAACCTCTATTCGGAAGTGACGGAAGGCATCCACGCCTACGGCGTCGGCGGCCACCGCCACGCGCCTGAGATCGAGCAGGGGCTGAGCGCCGCCGCTGGCAAGGGCGTCATCGTCAACTTCACCGCGCATCTGATGCCGATGAGCCGCGGCATCCTGTCGAGCATCTACGTCAAGCTCGCCAAGGGTGCGACGGCCGACGAACTGCGCGCCGCGCTCAAGCGGCGCTACGATTCCGAGCCCTTCGTGCATGTGCTGCCGGCGGGCCAGTCGCCGGCGACGCGGCATGTGCGCGGCTCGAACCATTGCCGCATCGCCGTCTTCCCCGACCGCGTGCCGGGCCGGGCCATCCTCGTCTCGGTGATCGACAATCTGGTGAAGGGCGCGTCGGGCCAGGCGATCCAGAATTTCAACGTGATGTGCGGCTTGGCCGAGACCACCGCGCTCGAGCAGGAGGCGATGTTCCCCTGATGGCCGGTTTGATCCGCCCTTACAAAAACATCGTCCCCAAGCTCGGCCGCGACGTTTTCGTCGCCGAGACGGCGGCGATCATCGGCGACGTCGTGATCGGCGACGAGAGCAACATCTGGTATGGCGTGACGATGCGCGGCGACGTTCACGAGATTCGCGTCGGCGCGCGCACCAACATCCAGGACGGCACCGTCGTCCATGTGACGAGCGGCAAGTTCGGCACCTACATCGGCTCGGACGTCACCATCGGCCACGCCGCCATCCTGCATGCCTGCACCCTCGGCGACGTCAGCTTCGTCGGCATGGGCGCGACGGTGATGGACGGGGCGGTGGTGGAGGACGGCGCGATGGTCGCCGCCGGCGCGCTGGTCACGCCGGGCAAGCGCGTCAAATCGCGCGAATTGTGGGCCGGGAGTCCGGCCAAGCTCATGCGGCCCTTGAGCGACGCGGATTACGCCGCCTTCCTCAAGTCGGCGCAGCATTACGTCGAATTGGCGCGCAATTACCTGAGCAATTAGCAAGCCGCTGGCCTGTTGAGCCCGGCGGCGCTTCGCTTGCCTATATTAAACATAAATAAATTGTATAATAAAGATATTTACAAATAAAATACGAAAATATAGTTTCCAATCTCCCATGCGAATTGAATTAAGCAGTTTTACTGATGAATGGTGATCTTGCGGAACTGACGGAGCAGGCGCTCGGCGCGCTTCGCGACGCGGAGCGGCTCGGCGCGACGGCGCTGGCCAGCAGCTTCAGCGTCGAGGACATGGTGCTGACCGATCTGATCGACCGGCACGCGCTCGCCATCGGCATCTTCACGCTCGATACCGGCCGGCTGCACGACGAGACCTACGCGCTGATGCAGACGACGCGCGCGCGCTACCGCACGCCGGTGGCGGTTTACGCGCCGCAGGCCGCGGCAGTGGAAGCCTACGTCGCCGCGCATGGCCCCAACGGCTTTTACGACAACGTCGAGCTGCGCCAGAGCTGCTGCGCCATCCGCAAAGTCGAGCCGCTCCGGCGCGCGCTCGCCGACAAGCGGGGCTGGATCACCGGCCAGCGCCGCCAGCATTCGATCACGCGCCGCGACCTGCCCGTGCAGGAGTGGGACGATGCCAACGCCATGGCCAAGTTCAACCCGCTGGCGGCCTGGAGCAACGACGACGTCTGGGCCTACGTGCGCGCCAACGAGGTGCCCTACAACGCGCTGCACGACCGCGGCTTCGCCAGCATCGGCTGCGCGCCCTGCACCCGCGCCATCACCGTGGGCGAGGACATCCGCGCCGGCCGCTGGTGGTGGGAGAACCCCGAGACCAAAGAGTGCGGGCTGCATCCCGCGCATAGCGCCGACAGGAAAGCGTCATGAGCAGCGTCGAAACCGTCCCCGAGATCGCCACCGAAAGCATCGGCAACGTCGTGCCGCTGCGCGCGCCTCCGGCGAAACCGGACGGCGTCTGGAGCCATCTCGACGATCTCGAAAGCGAAGCGATCCACATCCTGCGCGAGGTGGCGGCGGAATACCGCAATCCGGTCCTGCTGTTCTCCGGCGGCAAGGATTCCACCGTGCTGCTGCGCCTCGCCGAAAAGGCGTTCAGTCCCGGCAAGTTTCCCTTTCCGCTGATGCATGTCGACACAGGGCATAATTTCCCCGAGGTCATCGAATTTCGCGACCGCACGGTGGAGCGCCTGGGCGAGCGGCTGATCGTGCGTTCGCTCGACGATTCCATCGCGCAAGGGCGCATCAAGCTCAAGCACCCGAACCAAAGCCGCAACGCCTTCCAGAGCGTGACGCTGCTCGACGCCATCGCCGAATTCGCTTTCGACGCCTGCATCGGCGGCGCGCGGCGCGACGAGGAGAAGGCGCGCGCGAAAGAGCGCATCTTCTCGTTCCGCGATTCCTTCGGCCAATGGGATCCGCGCCGCCAGCGCCCCGAGCTGTGGAGCCTTTACAATACGCGCGTCGATGCCGGCGAGCATATGCGCGTCTTCCCGATCAGCAATTGGACCGAGCTCGACGTCTGGCAGTATCTCGCCCGCGAAGGGCTGGAGCTGCCGCCGCTCTATTACGCGCACAAGCGCCCGGTGACGGTGCGTGGCAAGGCCATCCTGCCGGTCTCCGAGCTGATCGAGCCGAAGCCGGGCGACCGCGTCGAGACGCGCCTAGTGCGCTTCCGCACCGTCGGCGACATCACCTGCACCTCGCCGGTGGAATCGCCCGCCGCGACCATCGAGGAGATCATCGCCGAGACCGTGAGCGCGCGGGTCAGCGAGCGCGGCGCGACGCGGCTCGACGATCAGGCGTCGGAAGCGGCGATGGAAGAACGCAAGAAGGCGGGGTATTTCTGATGGCGTCCTCGATTTCGCCGGCCGGCGCGCAAGCCCGCGCGCAAGGCGGCCTATTCCGCTTCACCACGGCGGGCAGCGTGGACGACGGCAAGAGCACGCTGATCGGCCGCATCCTGTTCGACGCCAAGGCGGTGCCGGACGACCAGCTCGCCGCGCTCGAACGCACGGCGGCGAAAAGCGGCGACGGCAGCGTCGATCTCTCCTTGCTCACCGACGGGCTGACCGCCGAGCGCGAGCAGGGCATCACCATCGACGTCGCCTACCGCTATTTCGCCACGGCCAAGCGCAAGTTCATCATCGCCGACACGCCGGGCCACGAGCAATACACCCGCAACATGGTGACGGGCGCGAGCACGGCCGACGCCGCCGTGATCCTGGTCGACGCGCGCAAGGGCGTGATCGAGCAGACGCGCCGCCATCTCACGCTGGCGCATCTCTTGGGCATTCCACATCTGCTGGTCGCGGTGAACAAGATGGACCTCGTCGGTTACGAGGAGGGGCGGTTCGCCGAATTGTCGGCTGCGATCGGGGCGTTCGCCGGCTCGCTCGGCATCGCTGCGCCACGCATCGTGCCGCTGTCGGCCAAGCTCGGCGACAATGTGGTGAACCGCAGCGACAGGATGCCATGGTATCGCGGCGAGACGCTGCTGACGCTGCTGGAAGATTTGCCGCCGGCCATCCGCGTCGGCCAATCGCCCCTGCGCTTTCCCGTGCAGCTCGTCGCCCGCGTGCGCGACGAGGGCGGGGGGCAGAAGCGGCTCTATCAGGGCCGCATCGAAAGCGGCAGCCTCAAGGTCGGCGACGAGATCGTCGTCCTGCCCGCTGGCGGCAAGACGCGCGTCGCCGCCATCTCCACGTTCGACGGCCCGCTCGCCGAGGTGCAAGCGCCAAAATCGATCAGCTTGGAAGTCGCCGACGATATCGACATCGCGCGCGGCGACCTGATCGCGCACGAAACGGATCGTCCGCGCGTCGCCGACCGTTTCGAGGCGACGCTGTGCTGGTTCGCCGACGAGCCGTTCGATCCGCGCGGCCGCTATCTGGCGCGCCTCGGCACCCGCACGCTGTCGGCGAAAATCGCGGAACTCATCCACCGGCTCGACGTGTCGACGCAGGAGCGCGTTGAATCGCCGGACAAATTGAACCGCAACGACATCGCGTGCGTTCGTGTTATGCTCCAGTCCTCGGCGCCTTACGACGATTACGCCAACAACCGGGCGACGGGGGCTTTCATCCTGATCGACGCGCAGACCAACGCCACGGTCGCCGCCGGCATGATCGTCGCCTGACACGACGACGCGCGATACGCCTCTCTAGCAGCTTGCGTTTACTGTCTGGAGGATTCCCATGCCTCATCATCCGATCCGAATCCGTCCGGCGGCGCGGCTCCGAACGATCGCCCTTTCGTTCGCAGCCTTGCTTTCCGCGTTCATCGCCACGCCGGCTATGGCGCAAAGCGTTCAGCTCTTGAACGTTTCCTACGATCCCACCCGCGAGCTTTACCAGCAGATCAACAAAGCGTTCATCGCGGCCTGGCAGCCGCAGATGGATCGCAGGCTGACGATCAACCAGTCGCATGGCGGCTCGGGCAGCCAGGCGCGCTCGGTCGTCGAAGGCTTGCCGGCCGACGTCGTGACCTTGGCGTTGGCGTCCGACGTCGACGCGATCGCCGCGCGCGGCCTGATCGACAAGAACTGGATGGCCCGCCTGCCGGACAATAGCGCGCCCTACACCTCGACCATCGTCTTCCTGGTGCGCGCCGGCAATCCCAAGGGCATCAAGGATTGGGACGATCTGGTGAAGCCGGGCGTCGGCGTCATCACCCCCAATCCGAAAACCTCAGGCGGCGCGCGCTGGAATTATCTCGCCGCTTGGGCCTATGCGCTGAAGAAGAACGGCGGCGACGAAGCGGCGACCAAAGCCTTTGTCGGCGACCTGTTCAAGAACGTGCTGGTGCTCGACACCGGCGCGCGCGGCTCGACCACCACCTTCACCCAGCGTGGCATCGGCGATGTGCTGCTCGCCTGGGAAAACGAAGCCTTCCTGGCGCAGATCGAAGAGGGCGCCGGCAAGTTCGACATCGTCGTGCCCAGCCTGTCGATCCTCGCCGAACCGTCGGTCGCTGTGGTGGATCGCAATGTCGATCGCAAGCGGACGCGGGAGGTGGCGGAAGCCTATCTGAAGTTTCTCTATAGCCCGGAGGGCCAGGAGATCGCCGCGAAGAATTTCTACCGGCCGCGCGACGCCGAGGTGGCGGCGCGCTATGCCGAGAAATTCCCCAAGCTCGATCTCGTCACCATCGCCGATTTCGGCGGCTGGCCGACGGCGCAGAAGGCGCATTTCGGCGACGGCGGCGTGTTCGACCAGATCTACACGCCACGCCGGCGCTAGGCCGGTGAAAACGAAAAGGGCGCGGGATATTTCCCGCGCCCTTTTTTATTCCGATAAACCGTCACCCTCGAGCTTGACCCGAGGGTCCATATGTCAGGCGCTCAGGCATCGGCCCGATGGATGCTCGGGCCAAGCCCGGGCATGACGATTTTATCTATGCTCACTTCGCTTTCACGTAGGAGCCCGGCGCGTCCTCGATGGGTTTGAGCTTGCCGGTCTTGCCCGGCACGCGGGCAGGGACTTGCTTGCCGGCATACTGGCCGAGCCATTTGATCCAGTCGCTCCACCAGGAGCCGGGCTGCTCTTTCGCGCCGGCGAACCAGTCGTCGGGCGCGGCCGGCAGCTTATCGTTGGTCCAGAAGCTGTATTTGCCGGAGGCCGGCGGGTTGACGACGCCGGCGATATGGCCCGACGCACTCAACACGAAACGGATCGGGCCTTTGTAAAGCTGCGTCGCGGCATAGGTCGACTTCCACGGCGCGATATGGTCCTCGCGCGTCGAGAGCATGTAGACCGGCGTCTTGATCCGCGTCAGGTCGATCGGCTGGCCGAGCAGCGTCAGCGCGCCCGGCTGCACCAGCAGGTTCTTCTGGTACATGTTGCGCAGATAGTAGCTGTGCATCAGCGCCGGCATGCGCGTCGAATCGCTGTTCCAATAAAGCAGGTCGAACGGGAAAGGATCCTTGCCGAGCAGATAGTTGTTCACCACGAACGACCAGATCAGGTCGTTGGCGCGCAGCATGTTGAAGGTGCCGGCCATGTCGGCGCCTTCGAGATAGCCGCGTTCCGACATCTTCTGCTCCAGCGCCTGAATCTGCGCCTCGTCGATGAAGACGGACAGTTCGCCGGCCTCCTGGAAGTCGGTCATGGTGGTGAGGAAGGTGGCGCTGGCGACGCGGCTATCTTTTTGCGCGGCCATGGCGGACAGCAGCGCGGCGAGCAGCGTGCCGCCGATGCAATAGCCGATGACGTTGACGTCCTTCACGCCGGTCGCTTCGCTGACGGCGGCGATGGCCGCGAGCGGGCCCTCGACCATGTAGCTCTCGAAGGTCTTTTGCGCGTGGCGCTCGTCCGGGTTGACCCAGGAGATGACGAACACGGTCTGGCCCTGGTCCACCGCCCATTTGATGAACGAGTTCTTGGGCTGCATGTCGAGGATGTAGAACTTGTTGATCCAGGGCGGGATGATCAGCAAGGGCCGCTCGGCCACCGTCTCGGTCGAGGGCGCGTACTGGATGAGCTGCATCAGGTCGTTCTGGAACACGACCTTGCCCGGCGTCGCCGCCAGATTCTCGCCGACCTTGAAGGCGTCGGGGTCGGTCATCTTGATGGCAAGCTTGCCCTGGCCGCGTTCGAGATCGTCGAGCAGGTTGCCGAGGCCCTTGAGCAGGTTCTGGCCGCCGCTTTCCACCGTGGCGCGCAATACCTGCGGATTGGTCATGACGAAATTGCTCGGCGAGGCGGCGTCGATGAACTGGCGGGTGTAGAAGTCGATCTTCTTCGCCGTCTCGGGATCGCTGCCTTCGCTCGCCTCA
This sequence comes from Alphaproteobacteria bacterium, assembly GCA_046297835.1. GTDB lineage: Bacteria > Pseudomonadota > Alphaproteobacteria > SMXQ01 > SMXQ01 > CAMAVH01. The sequence goes on from JBKBHI010000005.1 coordinate 97,063, forward strand.
TCGACCACGCCGCGCATCCAGCGCGCGGTCAGCAGGTAGGACTGCTTGATGTAGTCGAAGACGGCGTTCTCGTCCCACTCGGGGTCTTTAAAGCGGCGGTCGCCTTTCTCGGGCGCGGCGACGGGGGCGGCGGGCGTCTGGCCGGCGGCGCGTTGCCAGGTCGCCAGCCACAGATCCTGATAGCCCTTCCACAAGGCGGCCTGGGCTTCCCACAGTTTCGCCGGATCGGCCATCATGCGCGTCGTAAGCTCGAAGAACGCCTGGCCGATATTGAGCGGGTCGAGCGGCTGGCTCTTGCCGCCCTCGGCCTGCTGGCGGGCGAAGAAGTCCTGCACCAGCTTTTGGCTCTTGGCCGCCAGTTCGCCCATCTGGGCGGCGACTTGGGCCGGATCGGGCAACGGGGCCGCCTCGCTTTGCGGCGCTTGGTTCTTCGGCGCGTCGCCCGGCTTGCTCGCATCGCCCTTGTACGGCGTCGTCTGATCGCTCATCTTGGCATCCCTTCGGTCTGCGGCGCGCTTTACGCTGGTCCGGAAGTCCGTTACAAACTGACGATATTTGCGCGTAATTCTAAGGGGTTCTATCCCTTTCCTCGCGCAGCGGCGGAGGGCAGGCCTCAGCCATAGAGTAGGAGCGCGAGAGGGATAATGACACGCCTAGCAGCCGAGCCGCAAATCTTCCTTCGCAGGTGCAGCAAAATCGTGGCTGGCCTGCTGTGGGGCTGGCTCGCGATCGGCGGCCTGGCGGCCTGCTCGTCGGTGCCCGATGCCGTCAATCCGGTGGAATGGTATCGCGGCGTGGCCGGCGTGTTCGAGGATGACGAGCAGCAGCAGGAGCGCGCCGAGGCGCGCACTGCCCGCGAAGCGACGCCGCTGCCCGGCGCGAATCAGCCCTATCCCAATCTGGCCAGCGTGCCGGAACGTCCCGTGGTCACGCCGTCGGCCGAGCGCGGCAAGATCGCCCAGGGCCTCGCCGCCGACCGCGAGAACGCGCGTTACGCCGAAAGCGCCCCGGAGCGACAGCCGACCATCGATCCGACGCCGCCGGCCGCCGTGCCGGCGCCGCCCCAGGTCGCCCGCCCGCCGGTTCAGCCGCCGGAGCCGATGCCGATGCCGCCCCAACCGGCCCCCCAGAGCGCGGCCCTGCCGCCGCCGGCGATGCAGACCCGCCAAACGCCGGCGCCGATCCCCGCCACGCCGCAGAGCGCGACTTTCCCGCAAGGCGTGACCCAATCGGCCACCGTGTTCTTCGCCAACAATTCGGCGGTGATCGACGCCGAAGGCCGGCGCGGACTCGAACAATTGGCGACCAGCTTCAAGCAGCACGGCGGCAGCATCCGCATCGTCGGCTTCGCGTCGGGCCAGGCGGCCTCGGCGAACGCCCAGATCGCCAACTTCCGCATCGCCAGTCAGCGCGCCGAAGCGGCGGCCCAGGCGCTCGCCCGGCTCGGCGTGCCGATGAACCGCATGATCATCAGCAGCGGCAATGCCGGGGCGGTCGATGCGGCTTTGGCCCGGCGGGTCGAAGTCAGTCTGGATTATTAAGCCCTTACCGCGGAAAGAACCGGTTTCGGCCCTATTCCCGCCACTGTCCTTTTTTACAAGGGCCTAGTATAAATATAGCGGTTTTCTGCGGGCCCGCCCACAAGGGGCGGTTGAAATTCCCGACGCCTGCCCGCACGCCGCCTTTTCACGGAACGACCCGTCCTCGCCATGGAAGAAGAATTCTACCGGATCAAACGGCTGCCCCCTTACGTCTTCGCCGAAGTGAACGCGATGAAGGCGAAGGCCCGAGCCGCCGGCGAGGACATCATCGATTTCGGCATGGGAAATCCCGACCAGCCGACGCCGCAGCACATCATCGACAAGCTGTGCGAGGCCGCCAAAGACCCGCGCGCCCACCGCTATTCGGCGTCGCGCGGTATTCCCGGCCTGCGCAAGGCCAACGCCGCCTATTACAAGCGCCGCTTCAACGTCGATATCGACCCCAACACGGAGACGATCGTCACCATCGGCTCGAAGGAGGGCCTGGCCAACTTGGCCAACGCCATCGTCGCGCCCGGCGATGTGGTGCTGGTGCCGAACCCGAGCTATCCGATCCATCCCTACGGCTTCATCATCACCGGCGCGAACGTGCGCCACATCCCCATCGGCGAAGGCTACGACTTCTTCGAGGGCTTGCAGCGCGCGGTGAAGCATTCGGTGCCGAAGCCGCTCTGCGTCGTGCTCAACTTCCCGGCCAACCCGACGGCCATGGTGGTCGATCTCGACTTCTATCGCCCCATCGTCGAGTTCTGCCGCAAGCACGAGATCTACGTGATCTCCGATCTGGCCTATTCGGAAATCTATTTCGGCAACCGCAAGCCGCCGTCGATCCTCGAAATTCCCGGCGCGAAGGACATCGCCATCGAGTTCACCTCGATGAGCAAGACCTACTCGATGCCGGGCTGGCGCATCGGCTTCGCCACCGGCAACAAGACGCTGGTCGCCGCGCTGGCGCACATCAAATCGTATCTCGATTACGGCGCTTTCACGCCGATCCAGGTGGCGGCCGCCGCCGCGCTCAACGGCCCGCAGGATTGCGTCGAGCATGTCCGCACGCTGTACCGCGAGCGCCGCGACGTGATGATCGACAGCCTCAAGGCCGCCGGCTGGGATGTCCCGTCGCCGGAAGCGACGATGTTCGCCTGGGCGCCGATCCCCAAGGCCTTCGCCCATCTCGGCTCGCTGGAATTTTCCAAGCTGCTGCTCAAGCACGCCGGCGTCGCCGTCGCGCCCGGCATCGGCTTCGGCGAATACGGCGACAGCCATGTCCGCATCGCGCTGGTCGAGAACAAGCACCGCATCCGCCAGGCGGCGAAGAACATCAAAACCTTCCTGCGCTCGGCCGACAGCATCCTCGAAGAAAATCTGAAGCTGCGGGCGGTTTCCTGATGCCCGACGCATTGCGAATCGCCGTCGCCGGTCTCGGCACCGTCGGCGCTGGCACGCTCAAGCTCGTCGCCGACAAGGGCAAGCTGCTCGAAGCGCGTTGCGGCCGGCCGATCCAGGTCGTGGCCGTCTCGGCGCGCGACAAGGCGCGCGAGCGCGGCGTCGACATCTCCAAGCTGCGCTGGTTCGACGATCCGGTCGCCATGGCCAAGGCCGACGGCATCGACGTGTTCGTCGAGGTCATCGGCGGCTCCGACGGCCCGGCCAAGGCGGCCTGCGAAGCGGCCATCGCCAGCGGCAAGAGCGTCGTGACCGCGAACAAAGCGTTGCTGGCGCTGCATGGCGCGGCGCTCGCGGACGCAGCCGAGAAGAAGGGCGTGACGCTCGCCTACGAGGCGGCGGTGGCCGGCGGCATTCCGATCATCAAAGCCTTGCGCGAAGGTCTGGCGGCGAACAGCGTCAAGCGCGTCTACGGCATTCTCAACGGCACCTGCAATTACATCCTCACCACGATGCGCCAGAGCGGCCGCGACTTCGGCGAGGTGCTCGCCGAGGCGCAGCAGCTCGGCTACGCCGAGGCCGATCCGAGCTTCGACGTGGACGGCATCGACGCCGCGCACAAGCTCGCAGTACTGACCGCCGTCGCCTTCGGCTGCCGCACCAATTTCGCCGGCGTCCATGTGGAGGGCATCCGCCGCGTCTCGGCGCTCGACATCCGCTTCGCCGACGAGCTCGGCTATCGCATCAAATTGCTCGGCTTGGCGCGCCGCACCGAGTCGGGCGTCGAGCAGCGCGTGCATCCCTGCATGGTGCCGGTCGGCACGCCCATCGCCCATGTCGAGGGCGTGTTCAACGCTGTGGTGGCGGAAACCGATTACGCCGAGACCAACGTGTTCGAGGGCAGGGGCGCCGGCGCCGGCCCGACCGCTTCGGCCGTGGTCGCCGATCTGGTCGATATCGCGCGCGGCTCCAAGGTGCCGACCTTTGCGGTTCCCGCCGCCCAGCTCGCCGATCTGCCGGCCTCGCCGATGGCGAGCCATGTCGGGGCCTACTACATTCGCCTGATGGTGGTGGACAAGCCGGGCGTGATCGCCGATGTCACGGCGATTCTGCGCGACAACGAGGTGTCGCTCGAGTCAATGCTGCAACGCGGGCGCTCGCCTGGCGAAACGGTTCCCATCGTGCTGGTGACTCACGAAACGCGCGAAGAACATATGGCGCGCGCGCTTGCGAAAATCGCCGCGCTCGCTACCGTCACCGAGCCGCCCTGCATGATCCGCATCGAGGAGCCGTAAGGCTTCCTCTAACTTTGAACGATAAAAAACTGGAGACGAGCATGTCTGAGATGATGGACCGCAATCTGGCGCTGGAAGCCGTGCGCGTGACCGAGGCCGCCGCGCTGTCCGCTTCGCGTCTGATGGGCCGCGGCGACGAGAAGGCGGCCGACCAAGCGGCGGTGGACGCCATGCGCACCGCGCTCAACAGCCTGTCGATCGAGGGCACGGTGGTGATCGGCGAGGGCGAGCGCGACGAAGCGCCGATGCTCTATATCGGCGAGAAGGTCGGCCTCGGCGGCCCCAAGATCGACATCGCGCTCGATCCGCTGGAAGGCACGACGATCACCGCCAAGGGCGGCAACAACGCGCTCGCCGTCATGGCGATGGCCGAGCATGGCGGCTTCCTCAACGCGCCGGACGTTTATATGGACAAGATCGGCATCGGCGGCGGCCTGCCGGCGAACCTCGTCGATCTCGATCAGACGCCGGCCGAGAATCTCAAGGCGCTGGCCAAGGCGAAGAAGACCGAAATTTCCGAACTGGTGGTCTGCATCCTGGACCGGCCGCGCCATGCCGAGCTGATCGCCAAGGTGCGCGAAGCCGGCGCGCGCATCATGTTGATCGACGACGGCGACGTGTCGGGCATCATCGCCACCTCCGAGCCGGGCTCGGGCATCGACATGTACGTCGGCTCGGGCGGGGCGCCGGAAGGCGTGCTAGCCGCTGCGGCGCTGCGCTGCATCGGCGGCTTCATGCAGGGCCGTCTCTTGTTCCGCAACGAGGACGAGAAGGCCCGCGCCGTCAAATGGGGCGTCAAGGATCTCAACCGCAAATACGTCACCGAGGAGCTTGCCTCGGGCAACGTCATGTTCGCCGCCACCGGCGTGACCGACGGCACGATGCTGCGGGGCGTGCGCCGCTTCTCCGGCGGCGCGACGACCCATTCGATCGTCATGCGCTCCAAGAGCGGCACGGTGCGCAAGGTCGAGACGCACCACAACTTCACCACCAAGCTCGGCTTCCGGCCGGACAAGCCGTAAACGATGAAGGCGGAAGTCGTCGCAACTTCCGCTGCCCTCGCCACCGAAGGCGAGACGGTCGTCGCGCGCTCCTTCACCGGCAAGCGCTGGAAGCAGCGCCTGGCCGACGAGCGCGCCGGGCTGGCGCTGAGCCAGCGCCTCGGCTGTCCGGAGATCGTCGGCCGGCTGCTCGCCGCGCGCGGCGTCGGCGCGGAGGAGGCGGCGCTCTATCTCGCGCCGACCCTGCGCGAGCAATTGCCCGATCCGTCGCACCTGATCGACATGGACAAGGCGGTGGAGCGCATCAGCCGCGCCATCCGCACCGGCGAGACCATCGCTATCTTCGGCGATTACGACGTCGACGGCGCGACGTCGTCCGCTTTGCTGCGGCGGTTTCTCCGGGCGTGCGGCGCGGAGCCCCTGGTCTATATCCCCGACCGGATGCTGGAAGGCTACGGTCCAAACGGGCCGGCGCTGCTCGGCCTCGGCGACCAAGGCGCGCAAGTCGTCATCACCGTCGATTGCGGCATCTCGGCGCACGAGCCGTTCGAGCGCGTGCGCGCCTATAACGAGGAATACCGCAAGGGCAACAGCCCGCTCGACGTGATCGTCATCGACCATCACCAGGCCGAGCCGAAGCTGCCCTTCGCCCATGCCATCGTCAATCCCAACCGGCTCGACGAGGACAGCGCGCACGGCCAGATGGCGGCGGTCGGCGTCGCCTTCCTGCTCGTCGTCGCGCTGCATAGCGACCTGCGCCGTCGCGGCTGGTATCGGCTGAAGAACCTGCCCGAACCGGACTTGCTGCAATGGCTCGATCTCGTCGCGCTCGGCACGGTGTGCGACGTGGCGCAACTCACCGGCGTCAACCGCGCTCTGGTGGCGCAGGGCCTCAAAGTGATGGCGCGGCGGCGCAATCCTGGCATCGCCGCGCTCGCCGACATCGCCAAGCTCGATGCCAAGCCGGAAGCCTGGCATTGTGGATTCTTCCTCGGCCCGCGCGTCAACGCCGGCGGGCGCGTCGGCGATCCCGATCTCGGCGTGCGCCTGCTCTCGACCGACGACCCGGCCGAGGCGCGCGCCCTGGCGCAGCGGCTCGACGAATTGAACGCCGAGCGCCGCGCCATCGAGGCGCAGGTGCTGGAGGAGGCGATTGCGCAAGTGGGGGCGGCGGGCGAGCCGCAAGCCGTCGTCTTCGCTGTCGGCAAGAGCTGGCATCCCGGCGTCATTGGCATCGTCGCTTCGCGCCTGAAGGAGCGCTTCGATCTGCCGGCCATCGTGCTGGCGCTGGAGAACGGCGTCGCGAAAGCGTCGGGCCGCTCGGTGCGCGGTCTCGATCTCGGCGCGGCGGTGATCGCGGCGCGCCAGGCCGGCCTGCTGGTCAACGGCGGCGGTCACGCCATGGCGGCCGGCTTCACGGTCGCGGAAGAGAAAATCCCGGCGCTGCGCGAATTCCTGGAGGCGCGCATCGCCCGAGATCTCGCGGCGGCCAAGGTCGAGCCGAGCCTGTCGCTCGACGGCGCGTTGCTGCCGAAAGCCTGCACGGTGGAATTGGCGCAGCAGATCCAGGCGCTCGGGCCGTTCGGCGCCGGCAATCCCGAGCCGCGCTTCTGGCTGCCGGCGGTGAAGATCGCCAAGATCGACATTCTCGGCGGCGCGCATGTCCGCATGTTCGTGACCGGCGACATGCTCGGCGCGGGCGCGAAGGCGGGCGGCGGCGGCCAGTTGAAGGCCATGGCCTTCCGCGCCGCCGATCAGGATTTGGGCCGCGCGCTGCTCGGCGCGCAGGGCCGCGCCGTCGCGCTCGCCGGCCGCCTGCGCGTCAACGAATGGATGGGCAAGTCGTCGGTCGAATTGCAGGTCGACGACGCGGCGCTGGTCGAGGATTAGCGCGCAAGAAAAACCCCGGCGCGCAGGCCGGGATTTTCTGTTTCTCGATCGTCGCTCGGCTCAGCGCAGCGCCCAGCGCTGGTTGGCGTCGCCGTTGCAATTCCAATGGATGATCGGCGTGCCGTTCGCGGTGGCGCTGGCGCGCACGTCGAGGCAGGTGTTGTTGCTGCGGATCGCGTTGCCGTTGAGCGACCAGGTGAGGCGACCAGTCTCTTTGGCGTACTGGGTTTCGGCGTCGCTGCAGCGCTGCACCTGCATGCCCCATTCGCTGATCGCGACGACGCAGACCGGCTGCCAGCGATAGGAGCCGGCTTCGCGCATGCCCATCGCGCCGCTCGTCCAGGTCAGGAAGCTGGCGGCGGTCATCATGCGGCCGTTGACGAACTTGAAGCGCTGGTTCGGCGCGCTCGAATTGCAATCCTGCAAGGTGAGCATCGAATATTGGCTGAGCGCGTTCATGCCATCGCCGGCCTGGATGCATTTGTTGCCGAGGCCGACGAGCTGCTTGCCGTCGCGCATGGCGACGGCTTGATTGTCGGCCGGGGCCGGCGGCGGCACGATGCTGAAATTCTGCGCTTCGGCGTTTGAAGCGACGGCGAGCGCGGCGCAGAGCGCGGCGGCGGCGAGGCCGCGATGATAACCCATTATGAAATCCCCCGGTGATTATCGGCTCACGCTGCGATAACGATGGCGCGATGCGAAATCTAATCCGTTCCTTGCAAGAAACCATGGGAAATTCCATGCCCAAACGGCTATAAAAGTCGAATAACGCCATGCTCAAGCGCGGCAGGCCCGACGAGGCCACAGCGCGACATATAGGGAGAGATCATGTCCAAGACTTTCATCGCCGCCACGATTCTGTCCGCCGCCAGCCTGGCGGCGCTCGCCGCAATGCCGGCGCAAGCGCAGAGCGTCGCCGATTTCTATAAAGGCAAGACCGTCACGATCATCGTCAGCACCGGCGCTGGCGGCGGCTATGACGTGTTGGCGCGGGCCATTCAGCGTCATTTGCCGAAATTCATTCCCGGCAACCCCAGCATGATCGTGCAGAACATGCCGGGCGGCGGCCATATGCTGGCGGCCAACCATGTCTATTCGGTCGCGCCGAAGGACGGCACGGTGATCGCCGCGCTCAACCAGAACGTGACGTCGAACCAACTGGTGACGCCGGCGGCGGCGCGTTACGACGCCAACAAATATATCTGGCTCGGCCGCTTCGCCGAGAAGAGCAACCCGGCGCTCGCCGTCTGGCACACCGCGCCGGTCAAGACGCTGGCCGACGCGCGCAACGTCGAGATCGTCATCGGCGCGACGGGGGAGGGCTCCAGTTCCTATCGCTACACCTCGGCCATGAACCATGTGCTCGGCACCAAGTTCAAGATCATCAAGGGCTACAAGACGGTGCCCGAATTGCTGCTCGCCATCGACCGCGGCGAGATTCAGGGCCGCACCGGTGCGCTCTCGGCCTACGAAGAAGGCAAGCCGGAATGGCTTAAGGAGAACAAGCTGCGCTTTCTCGTGCAGGTCGGCTACACGCGCGACGCCTACCTGAAGGACGTGCCGCTGTGGACCGAATTGGCCGAGACGGCCGAGCAGAAGCAGATCCTCAATCTCATCGCATCGCCGACCAACCTCGGCCGGCCGATCAACACGACGCCGGACGTGCCGGCCGACCGCGTCGCCGCGCTGCGCGAGGGCCTGGAGAAGATGGTGAAGGACGCGACGTTCCTCGCCGAGGCGGAGAAGCAGGAGATCGAGACGGACTTCCGCGGCTGGCAGGAGACGACGCAGATCGTCGCCGACACGCTCGCCGCGTCGCCGGACGTCGTCGCCAAGGCCATCGAGGCGATGAAGTGAGCGCCGGATTCAAACAGGGAGACGCCAAATGAAGACCGTTCTACTGGCTGCCGGAATTTTGTCCGCCGGAGCCGCGCTCGTTTCAGGAGCGCAGGCGCAGAGCGCCGCCGAGTTCTACAAGAACCGCCAGATGTCGATCATCGTCAGCACCGGCTCGGGCGGCGGCTACGACACGCTGGCGCGCGCGTTGTCGCGCTTCCTGCCGAAATACATTCCCGGCAATCCGACCTTCGTGGTGCAGAACATGCCGGGCGGCGGCCACATGCTGGCGGCCAACCACATCTACAACGTCGCGCCGAAGGACGGCACGGTGCTCGCCGCGCTCAATCAGAACGTGCCGGCGCATCAGGTGATCGACGGCGCGGGCGTGCGCTACGACGCCGGCAAGTTCATCTGGCTCGGCCGCTTCACCGAGAGCAATCCGGCGATGGCGGTGTGGCACACCGCGCCGGTCAAGACCTTCGAGGACGCGACCAAGACCGAGATCGTCATCGGCGCGACGGGCGAGGGCTCCAGCTCGTACCGCTACACCACCGCGATCAACAACGTGCTCGGCGCGAAGTTCAAGATCATCAAGGGCTACAAGACGGTGCCCGAGCTGCTGGTGGCGATGGAGCGCGGCGAGGTGCAGGGCCGCGCCGGCGGCCTCTCGGCCTATCAGGACAGCAATCCTGAATGGATCACCGACAAGAAGGTCCGCTTCCTGCTGCAGATCGGCACCAGCCGCGACGGCGGCGTGCTCGCCGACGTGCCGCTGTGGACCGAACTGGCCAAGACCGACGAGCAGAAGCAGATCCTCGACCTGATCGCCGCGCCGACCAACCTCGGCCGGCCGATCAACACGCCGCCGGGCGTGCCGGCCGACCGCATCGCCGTGCTGCGCAAGGCGCTGGAGGAGGCGGTGAAGGACCCGCAGTTCATCGAGGAGGGCAAGAAGCTGTCCTTCGAGACGGATTTCCGCGACTGGCGCGAGACGACCAAGATCATCGAGCAGACGATGAACGCCTCGCCGGCGGTCGTCGCCAAGGCCAAGGAAGCGATGAAGTAAGCGCCTGCGATCGAGGGGACGAAGCGGCGGCCCAGGGCGACCTGGCCGCCGTTTCCGTTGGTAGCAGCTCTAAAACCGGCGCTGCCGGGCCCTGCCCGAGGGGCGAATGCGGTGAGGGAAGCCAACCCCCGTAAGGCTTTAGGAGATAAGGCGGATTTCGCGCCAATCGGCCCTTGATTCGGCGGCGATTTCCCCGTAATCAGACGCACCTTCCTGGGGCGGCCCGCCTGACCATATCGGCCGCCATGCAGCCTCGTCCCCATCGTCTAGAGGCCTAGGACACCACCCTTTCACGGTGGATACAGGGGTTCGAATCCCCTTGGGGACGCCAGCTTCGCGGAGTCGGCCCGTCGGCATGAGCGAGTTTCGCGATACACAGGAAAGTCTCAGCGCCACGCTTCTTTCCGTCATCGATTCGATCCACGGCGAGACCATCACCCTGCGCCAATTGTTCGCGCTGATCGGCGAGCAGGGGCTGCTGCTGCTGTGCGCGCTGCTGACCATTCCGTTCCTGGTGCCGGTGTCGATCCCGGGCGTCTCGACCGTGTTCGGCGCGGCGATCATCCTCATCAGCCTCGGCATTTTCCTCAACCGGCTGCCCTGGCTGCCGAGGAAGATCATGGACCGGCCGCTGGCGACCGAGAAGCTGGTGCCGACGCTGCGCAAGGGCGCGGCGCTGGTCGGGCGTATCGACGCCGTGGTCAAGCCGCGCTGGCGCGGCCTGACCGACGGCCGGCTGATGGGCCGCGTCAACGGCCTCGGCATCATGTTCGGCGGGCTGCTGCTGATCATGCCGTTCGGGCTGATCCCGTTCTCCAACACCCTGCCGGCCTTCGCCATCCTGTTCCTGGCGCTCGGCATCTTGCAGCGCGACGGGCTGTTCGTGGCGCTCGGCTATCTCGCGACGCTCGGCACGCTGGTCTATTTCAGCGCGCTGTTCTACGCCGCCTTCGCCGCCGGGCAGGGCTTGTCCTCGATGTTCGGCGGCGGATAAGAGGCGAGGCCATGAGCCAGACCGGCGAGCCGCGGCGTTTGCTGTCTGCGCCGGCCCTGGGCGGGCTGATCGGCGGACTGACGCTGTTCATCGCGACTTGGCTGTTGCCGGCGCCGGCCGGACTGCCCGAGGCGGGCTGGCGCACGCTCGGCCTCGCGTTGCTCATGGCGGTCTGGTGGACGACCGAGCCGCTGCCGCTCGGCGTCACGGCGCTGTTGCCGCTGATCGTTCTGCCCCTCATCGGCGCCGCCGATATCGCCGCGGCCTCGGCGCCCTACGCCAACCCGCTGGTGTTCCTGTTTCTCGGCGGCTTCCTGCTCGCGGCCGGCGTCAAGCGCTGGGGGCTGCATCGCCGGCTGGCCCACGCCACCGTGCGCGCCATCGGTGGCGAGCCGCGCCGCCTGGCGCTCGGCTTCATGGTGGCGAGCGGCTTTCTCTCCATGTGGATCAGCAACACCGCCGCCGTGGTGTTGATGCTGCCGGTCGCGGTGTCGATCATCGCCATGGTCGAGACGGCGCATTGCGCCGCCGAAGACGTGCGCCGCTTCGCGCTGACGCTGCTGCTCGGCCTCGCCTATGCGGCGAGCATCGGCGGCGTCGGCACGCTGATCGGCACGCCGCCCAACGCGCTGCTCGCCGGCTATCTCGGCGAGCGCCACGGCATCGACATTTCCTTCGCGCTCTGGTCGGCGGTGGCCATGCCGCTGGTGGCCGTGTTTCTGCCGATCGCATGGCTGATGCTGACGCGGCTGCTCTATCCCGTGTCGGCCGACTTCGCTGCGGCGTTCCGCGATGGCCGGCTGATCGCCGGATTGGGCGAGGGCGGCCGGATGACGCCGGCCGAACGTCGCGTCGGCATCGTGTTTCTCGCGGCGGCGGCGCTTTGGATCGCGCGGCCGCTGCTCAACCGGCTGCCCGGCCTCGAAGGCCTGAGCGATGCCGGCGTCGGCCTGCTGTGCGCCGTCGCGCTGTTCTTCATCCCGAGCGGCATGCCGGCCGACCGCCGCTTTCTCATGAGCTGGCGCGAGGCGCAGGAAATCCCCTGGCAGGTGCTGATCCTGTTCGGCGGCGGCCTGTCGCTCGCCGGGGCGATGGATTCGAGCGGGCTCGCCGCCTGGATCGGCGCGGGGTTCGCCGGACTCGGCGATCTGACGCCGGTGATGTTCCTGCTGCTGCTGGTCGCGACCGTGGTGGCGCTGACCGAACTGGCCAGCAACACGGCGACGGTCGCCGCCTTGCTGCCGATCATGGCGACCGTGGCGGCGGGGACGGGCATGGATGTGGTCGTCATTTCGGCAGCCGTGGCCATGGCGGCGAGCTGCGCCTTCATGCTGCCGGTCGCGACGCCGCCCAACGCCCTGGTCTTCGCCACGGGGCACGTCACCGTCGCGGCGATGGTGCGGGCCGGCATCGTCATGAACCTGCTGTCGGTCGTTCTGGTGACGCTCGCCGCCCTGGCTTTCGCGCCGCTGCTGGCCGGGCTGGCCGATTGATCTGGCGGCCGCGCGTCCTGCCATCTCGGCACTGATCGACACGCTGGTCTATTTCAGCGCGCTGTTCTGCGCGGCGCTGATCGCCGGGCAGGGCTTGGCAGCCTCTTCGGCGCGGGCTGACCGCCTGGCCGATAGGGCCGTTTTGGCCATATTCTCCGGCTTGCGCGCATTCTCGGCTTCCCGCAGAGTTTCTCGCGGGGAGAGCCACCGGGGGACTTCATGACCGCCTATCCGTCTCGCGACGCCGCAAAGGCGCGCGATTTGTTCGCGTTGCGTCTTCTCATCGCCGCCTTCTTCCTGTCGGGAACGGGCGCGCTCATCTACCAGGTGATCTGGCAGCGGATGCTCGGCCTGTTCGCGGGGGCCGATTCGACCAGCGCGGCTCTGGTGGTCGGCGCGTTTCTCCTCGGGCTCGGCATCGGCTCCTTGATCGCCAGCTATTTCGCCGACCGGCTGACGCCGCGCCGCGCCGTCGGCTATTACGCGCTGTGCGAGACGGCCATCGCCCTGTTCGCCTTGGCCAGCCCCTGGTTCTTCCACGATTTCATCGTCGGCGAGCTGGACGGTCTGGCGGGCGACCGGCTGCTGGTGTTCTTCGTCTGCTTCCTCGGGCTGCTGATCCCCACCTTTCTCATGGGCATGTCGACCCCGCTGGTGGCGCGCGCCGTGGTCGTGACGCTGGAGGGCGCGGCGTCGCGCATCGGCTGGCTATACGGCGCCAACACTTTCGGCGCGGGGGCCGGCGCGGTGCTCGGCGGCTGGTGGCTAGCCGGCACGCTCGGCTTCGAGGGCGCGCTCTGGATCGGCGCGGGGCTGAACTTCGCCGCCGTGGCTTTGGCGGTCCTCGTGCTGCGCCGCGCGTCTGGCGCGGTTACGGCGGCCCCCGCGCGCCAAGCCGCCGCGGTTTTGGCCGACGCGCGGGATTCGGCGGGCGCTTTCGGCTTCCCGACCTGGTGCGTGCTGATGTTCCTCTCGGGATTCTTCATCATCGCGCTGGAGATTCTGTGGATCCGCGTGCTCGGCGTGATGTGGCAGCAGACGGCCTACAGCTTCTCCTTCATCCTCGGGATCTTCCTGATTGCCGACGGTGCGGGCATGGCGGCCGGCGCGGCGATCACTCGCCGCATCCGCGATTCGCGGCCGGCCTTCTTCGCCATCCAGGCGTTCGCGGCGCTGCACGCGGCGCTCGCCTTCCTCGCGATTTACGCGCTTTACGACTGGCAGCCGTTCGTCGCCATCATGCAGCCGGACTTGCTGCGCTTCCGCGGCGCGGGATTGGAGCTGTCGATGCTGCTGACGCTGTTCGTCGTCGCGCCGCCGGCCTTCCTGCTCGGCATGTCGTTCCCCTTCGTGCAGCATGCCGTGCAGCGCGATCTGGCACGCGTCGGCCAGCGCGTCGGCCTTGTCCAACTCGCCAACATCCTCGGCAACGCCGCCGGCTCCATCGCGGCCGGGCTGCTGCTGCTCGACCTGCTCGGCAGCATGGGCACGCTCAAGACGGCGACGATCTTGGCGGCGCTGCTGCTGCTCGCCTGGGCTTGGCTGCGCGCGCGCGGGGAGGGCGGCTTGCGGTTCGCCGCGACGCCGGCCGCTTATGGCGCGGCGCTGTTGGCGCTGGCGGCGGTCGCGCCGTCGAACGCCGAGTTCTGGTCCCGGGTGCATCGCCAGCAGGGCGAGACGGCCGGCCATGTCGCCGAGGACCGTTCCGGCCTCGCCTATATGCGCGTCGAGCCTACGGCGGACGGCAGCGAGCGCGGCCGCATGTTCATCGGCGGTTTCAGCCAGAGCCATGTCCCGTTCCTGCAGATCCACCTGTTCCTCGGCGCGATCGGGCCGCTCGTCCATCCCGATCCGCAGGACGTCATGGTGATCGGCGTCGGGTCGGGCGGCACGCCTTACGCCGCCGGGGTCAACCCCGCGACCGAGGCGGTCACCGCCATCGAGTTGGTGCGTCCTGTCTATGAGGTGCTGCGCGATTACATCGCGACCCGCGCCGATTCGATCGTCGCGCGCCTGTTCTCCGATCCGCGCTACAAGCTCGTCGCCGGCGACGGCCGTCATGAGATTTTCGTCAAGCACGGCCGTTACGACGTGATCCAGTCCGACGCCATCATGCCGGAGACGTCAAATTCCGGCGTGCTCTATTCTCGCGAGTTCTTCGAACTGGTGCGCGGGGCGCTCAAGCCCGGCGGCTATTACGTCCTATGGGCGCCGACCGAGCGTACGGTGGACACGTTTGCGCAGGTCTTTCCGTATGTCGTGCATCTGCGCCCTGTTTCGGTTCTGATCGGCAGCGACGCGCCGATCTCCTTCGACGCGGCCGCGCTCGCCGCGCGGTTCGACGAGCCGGCGATCCGCGCCTATCTTGCAGACGCCGGGGCCGATTTCGGCCGCTTGCGCGCCAAATTCGCGGAAGCGCCGCGGGTGTGGTCGCAAGCCGACGCGCGCGATGGCGGCGAGACCAACACCGACCTGTTCCCGCGCGACGAATATTATCTGAACAACCGTCTGCGCGGCGCGCTCTAGCGGGCGCGCTCGTCCGTCGCCGCGCCTACATGGCGCGGACGTTGAGCAGGAACTGATCGACGCGCTGACCGAGATCGCCCGATTGCGCCGAGAGGGTGCGCGCGAATTTCAGCACGTTGCCGGAAGATTCCCCGGTTTCCTGGGCGGCTTGGGTGACGCCGCAGATGTTGCCGGAGACTTCGCGGGTCGCCGCCGACTGCTGCTCGACGGCGCTGGAGATCGACGTGCTGATCTCGCTGACCTGCGAGATGATCTGGCCGATCTGGCGGATGGCGTCGGCGGTGACGCGGCTGGCGTCCTGAATCCCGTCGATCTGCTGCTTGATCTCCTCGGTCGCGCGCGCCGTCTGGTTGGCGAGGCTTTTGACTTCGGCGGCGACCACGGCGAAGCCTTTGCCGGATTCGCCGGCGCGGGCGGCCTCGATCGTCGCGTTAAGGGCCAGCAGGTTGGTCTGGCCGGCGATCTCGGCGATCATCTGCGAGACGGCGCCGATCTTCTCGGCGGCATCGACCAGGTTCGCCACCATGCGCTCCGAACTGCGCGTCTCGTCGACGGCGATGTCGATGATCTTGCTCGATTCGGAAATCTGGCGCGCGATCTCCCCGACCGAGGCCGAAAGCTGCTCGGTGGCGGCCGACGCGCTGGACGATTGCCGGTTCGTCTGCTCGGCGGCCGAGGCGAGGACCTGCGCCGTGTTCTGCATCTCCTCGGCGGAGCCCGCCACGATCGAGACGAGCGACTTCACGCCGTTCTCGAATTCGTTGGCGAGCGCGGCGTTCTGCGCCTTGCGCTGCGTCAGGTCGGTCGCGAACTTGACCACCTTGCAGGGCCGGCCGTTGAGATCGAGGATCGGGTTGTAGCTCGCCTCGATCCAGACTTCCTTGCCGCCCTTGCCGAGGCGCTTGTATTGCGACGCCCGGTATTCGCCCCGATTGAGCGCTTCCCAGAACTGCCTGTACTCGGCGCTCGCCTTGTGGGCCGGCTCGACGAACATGCTGTGATGGCGACCCTGAATCTCGTCGAGTCTGTAGCCCATCGTGCGGAGAAACGCGTCGTTCGCGGCGAGGATGGTGCCGTCCAGCGCGAATTCGATGACGGCTTGCGAGCGGCCGATGGCGTCGACTTTGCCTTGCAGGTCGGCGAAGACCGCCTTTTGGCGCGAGACGTCGGTGGCGAGCTTGACGATCTTGTATGGACGGCCCCGGCGGTCGAACACCGGATTGTACGAGGCTTCGATCCAGACTTCCTTGCCGCCTTTGCCGAGCCGCTTGTATTGCGCGACCTGATGCTCGCCGCGATTGAGCTTGGCCCAGAATTCGCGGTATTCCGCGCTGTCACGATAGGCGGGCTCGACGAACATGCCGTGATGGCGGCCTTGAATTTCTTCCAGCCTGTAGCCCATCGCGTCGAGGAAATTGGCGTTGGCCGTGATAATAGTGCCGTCGAGCTTGAATTCGATGACGGCTTGCGATTTCCCGATCGCGGCGAGAACGGCCTTGCGATCGGCACTGGATGTACGGAACACGGATGGATTTTCCTATGGCTCGTCTACGTGACAAGCAAAGCCGTCAGGATCGGCTCGCGTGAAACCGGATGTCGTCCCGTTTCGAGGCCGCGAGCGATCGAGAGGCTTCGCCTTCCTGGCTAAATGCGAGGTAGACGTTCCTACGGCCTGAGATCATCCACGGATCAATAGCGGCGGCGCTAAATGACCCGTGCCGATGAAATATTCTGCGAGATATTTGAGATAAAAGCCCGGCATCGCGTGGTTAAGATCGCATTAACCAAGACGGCCGCGACGTTCTCGCTGGCGCATTGCCGCGCTTAGTCTTTGACCGCGCGTTGCCGCGCGAGCATCCGGTCGCGGTCGTCGACATGGATCAAGCCGGCGATGCGGCGCAGCAGCATGTCTTCCTGCGGGTCGAGCTTGCCGTCGGCATAGGCGACGCGCCACAGCATCTCGATGATCCGCACGCGCGCGGCGTGGTCGAGCCGGGCGCAAATCTCGCGCGTGAAGGGGAACATCTGCGTCGAGCGGTCGACGGCGGCTTCGGCGTCGGCGACGAGTCGCGCCACGCGCTCGGGGCCATGGCCGAACTTCTCGCCGAGCAGGCGGCCGATGGCGGCGCGCTCGGCGGCGTCGAAACCGTCGTCCATGCGGGCCGCTTCGATGAGCAGGGCGGCGACGGCGATTTCGAGATCGTCGGCGGAGGCGGCGCGCGGCGCGTCCTTGCCCGACAGGAATTCCAGCACGCGGGCGATCATCGGATCTCGTCGTCCTTGCGCGAGCGGTCGCTGTAGAACACGAGCCCCATCAGGCCGACGCCGAGCCCCGACGTGAAGACGACGCCGAGGCCCATGGCGATCCAGCCGTGTCCGCTCATGACGCCATGGCCCGACAGCAGATCGGTGAATCCCCAAATGGCGGCGAGCACCAGCGCGCAAAGGCCGAGATTGAGAGCGATGAAGGCGAGAAGCCAGCGCATGAAACGTCCGTGATTGCCGGGGGAGAGCGGAAAATCGGTTGGCGAAATGCGCGATAAAGAACCGTCCGCGAACCTAGCCTCCATGTAGGGTTTCTGTATGATGCGTTCCAGGCTTGATTATGGCCTGCCGTTTCATTTTCGCGTTACCAGCCCGATCCCTCATCCATGACCAGCACGCCCGTAGCGGAGCCCACGCGGACTCCATCGGCGGCTTTCGCCGTCGTCCTCGCTTCCATCGCGCTGATGGGGCCGTTGGCGATCCATCTGTTCCTGCCGCTGATCCCGTGGCTCAAGAGCGACTTCGGCGTGTCGGACGCGCTGGCCCAGCTCGCCTTCTCGATCAGCCTGTTCACCATGGCTTTCACCACGCTGATCCATGGCGCTTTGTCGGACCGCTATGGCCGGCGGCCGATGATGCTCGCCGGACTCGGCCTGTTCCTGCTCGGCAGCGCCATGTCGGCCTTCGCGCCGACGGCGGAACTGCTGGTGGCGGGGCGCGTCGTGCAAGCGATGGGAGCGGGGGCGGGCATCGCCCTGTCGCGCGTCATCGCGCGCGACGCCTACGGGCCGGACGCGCTGGTCAAAGCCATCGCCTATCTCACCATGGCCTACACTTTCGGCCCGTTCATCGCGCCGCCGATCTCCGGCCTGCTGGTCGACACGCTCGGCTGGAAGAGCGTGTTCTGGTTCGCGCTCGCGGCGGGCGGCGTCATCGCCGTCTCGGCTTTTTTCGTGATCTACGAGACGCATCCGCCGGCGGCGCGGACCGGCGCGACGCTCGGCGGCCTGTTCGGCAGCTACGGCCGGCTGTTCGCCAAGCCGCGCTTCACCGCCTTCGTGCTGCAGACGGCCTTCTCGTCGGGCACCTTCTTCACCCTGGCCGGCGCGTCGGGCGCGCTGATGCAGATCTATCTCGGCCGCTCGGCGCTGGAGTTCGGCCTGTTCTTCCTGTTCTCGCCGGCCGGCTATCTGCTCGGCAACCTCGCCGCCAGCCGTCTGACCGGCAAGATCGCCGTCGAGCCGATGGTGCTGATCGGCACCATGGTCGCTCTGCTCGGCGTTCTCGTGTTCGCCGGCGCGGTGGTGCTCGACCGGGTGACGGCGCTGGCGATCTTCATACCCTCCTTCATCGTCGCCTTCGGTCAAGGTTTGGCGCTGCCCAACGCCCAGGCCGGCGCGATCCGCACCATTCCCGAACTGGCCGGCACCGCGTCGGGCATCGGCGTGTTCCTGCAGCTGCTCGGCGGCGCGGTCTTCACCCAGCTTTACGGCCTGTTTGCCGACGACACGCCATGGCCGGTGCTCTACGTGATGGCCGTCTCGGCGACGCTCAACGTCGTCGTCGGCGTCGCTTGTTTCGTCATGCGGCCGCGGACAGCGTGACGCGGTGACGGGGCAGGAGCTTTACCTCTGGTTCGGCCAGCCCTTCGACGACGTCTCCTGGGCGAGCCTGGCGGGCATCGTCGTCGTTTATTTCCTGGCTTTCGCGGCGCGCGGCGCCATCGGCTTCGGCGCCATCGCGCCGGCCATCGTGCTGACCTCCTGGCTGATCCCGCCGCATCACGCCGTCCTGCTCGCTATGATCGCCGCCACCATCCCGCAGTTGCAAATGCTGCCCGAGGGCGTCCGCGACGGCGACTGGAAGGTCTGCCGCCCGGTGTTCCTCGCCTTGGCGCTGTCGATCGCGGCCGGCGTCTGGCTGTTCGCCGCCTTGAGTTCCGATGGCCTGTCGCTGGCACTCGGCGCGATCATGACGATCATCATCGTCCTCGACATGGGGAAATGGCTGAGCCGCCTCGCCCAAAAAGTCGATATGCGGACCTATCCGGTCGCCTTCAGCCTCGCGACCGTCATCGGCTTGGTCACAGGCGTGGCCGGGGCGGGCGGCATGATGATGCTGTCGGTCTATCTCAGGCACGCCTGCCGCGACCATATCAGCCTGCGCGCCACCGCCATCCTGCTCGGCACGATGCTGACGCTGTGGCGCGTGCTGGCGACCGCCGCGATCGGTTTGATCGATTGGCAGCTGATCGTCGAATCGGCGCTGCTGATGCCGGTGGTCTATGCCGGAATCTGGATCGGCACCCGCTGGTTCCGCGGCATGACGCCGAAGACCTTCTATCAGGTCTTCCAACTCGTCCTGCTGATTTCCGCCGCCGGCCTGATGATCGACGGGCTGCTGAAAATTTTCTAAGAATCCAGCAGTCCTAATGCGTTAACGGACGATGCTGATGCGGAATCGAGGCCGGGGCGAAAAGCTTCGCATCCCCGGCCTTTTCGGCCCCTCTTTTGCCACGGCCCGGCAAGGGAACGCGGCGGGGGCGAGTCGCGTTGAACTCGCGAAACCGGGCGCGAGAGCGCGCAGACCGGACCCCCGCGAAGAGGAGAGCCGCCATGCTGAAAGTCGTCGAAGCCACGCTCGTCGTTCTCGTCTTGACCGCCACGGCCTTGGCGACGGTGATGCTGGCCCCGGCCTGGTCGCAGGGCGTGCCGCAGACCATGGGGCTGGTGCGCGTCGATCCCGGCACGGTGGCCACCGGCTATCGCGCCTCGCGCATCGTCGGCAGCGACGTCTTCAACACGGCCGGCGAGGATGTCGGCACGGTGGACGACGTTATCATCAGCAACGACGGCAAGGTGCCCTATGTGGTCCTGGCAGTCGGCGGCTTCCTCGGCATGGGCCAGCGCCTGGTCGTCGTCGGCTCGTCGTCGCTCTCGATCAAGGACGGCAAGATCGTCATCGCCGATGCCAGCCGCGACCAGCTCAAGGCTCTGCCGGAGTTCAAATACGCCGACTAAATAGGGGTGCGGTAATAGGCTTCGGCGCGGGGGGGGGCGGGGCGCCCCCCCCCCGCGTGTACCAGGCCAAGAAAA
>JBKBHI010000005.1:117463-337365 GCA_046297835.1 Alphaproteobacteria bacterium
GTGGGTTATTCGGCGGGGGCGGGCCGGCCCTCGGGCCGCCGCAGCCCGTTTTGAACAGGAAAAATATCCTCTGTAATCAATATCTTGTGAATATTTTCCACAGGCGCCTAGGGGCGCGGCGCGAGCGGGAACTCGGGCCGCGCCCTATGCGTTAGCAGAGTAAGGGGAGGGTGGATTCCTCCAGCGTGAGAGTTGCGAACCGTGACGAATATCGACCAAACAAACCAGGAAGCGCCTTACGCCGCCATGACCGGCGCGTTGCAGCAAGCCCTGCGCTCGTGGGATGGCTTTTTCGAATGGCTCCCCGTGGGTCTTTATGTCTGCGACAATTCGGGCGTCATCGTGCAGCACAACCGCCGTATGGCGGAATTGTGGGGCCGCGAGCCGACGCACGGCGAAACCGAATCCGAATTGTGGCTATCGACCCGCAGCAGCGCGATCCAGGGTCCGCTCGGCGTCCAGGCGGCGCCGGTGTTGGAAGGTCCGCTGGCCGAGGTTATGGCCAGTTCGCGGCCTTCGCGCGACCGCGAATTCATGATCGAGCGCGTCGACGGCTCGCGCACCACGCTGCTCGCCAATTTCGATCCCCTGTTCGACGACAACGGCGGCCTGATCGGCGGCGTCTGCGTGTTGCAGGACATTAGCCGCCGCAAGCGCGTCGAAACCATCCGCCGCGAACGCGAGCGGCAATTCCGCGACCTGCTGGAAGCCCTGCCGGTCGCCGTCTACACAACCGACCCTCAGGGCCGGCTGACCTTCTACAATCAAGCGGCGGCGGATCTGTGGGGGCATGATCCGGCTCTGAACAGCGACAGCGCCCGCTGGTGTGGTTCGTGGAAGCTCTATCACGCCGACGGCCGGGACATGCGGCATGACGAATCCGCGATGGCCGTGGCCATACAGGAAAACCGCGCGATCCGCGACGCCGAGGCCCAGCTTGAAAGCCCGGATGGCGTCCGCATTCCGTTCCTCGCCTATCCGACCCTGCTGCGCGACAAGACCGGCCAGATGATCGGCGCGGTCAACATGATGGTCGACATCAGCGAGCGCAAGCGCGCCGAGACCGAGCAGAAGACGCTGATGGACGAGCTGAACCATCGCGTGAAGAACACGCTGGCCACCGTCCAGTCCGTCGCGGCGCAGACATTCCGCAAGACGGAGGTGCCGCGCGACGTCCGCGACCTGTTCGAGAAGCGCATCTTCGCCTTGAGCAAGGCGCACAACCAGCTGTCCTCCACGCGCTGGGCCTCGGCCGACCTGCGCTCGCTGGCCGCCGAAGTGCTCGAACCTTACGGCGACGAGGAAGCGGCGGAGCGCATCGCGATCGATGGCCCCGCCATCGACTTGGCGCCGCATGCCGCGCTCACCATCGCCATGGCGCTCAACGAGCTCGCGACCAACGCGGCGAAATACGGCTCGCTGTCCGCGCCGGGCGGGCGCGTGACGCTGAGCTGGCGTGTGGAGGGCAAACCCAACGTTCAAACGCTCGTGGTGGATTGGCGCGAGACTGGCGGTCCGTCCGTGACGCCGCCCAAGGAGAGCGGTTTCGGCACGCGCTTCGTCGAGCGCGGCCTTGCCCAGCAGCTCAAAGGCAAGGTCGATCTGCTGTTCGATCCCTCCGGCCTGCGCTGCCGCGCCGCGATCCCGCTACAGGGGAGCGCCGCCTGATGAACGCGCGCCGCACCAGCCCCTTCGCCTCGCTCGAGGGCCTCAACATCCTGATCGTCGAGGACGAGGCCGCCGTGTCCTTCCTGGTGGAGGACATGTTGCAGGATCTAGGCTGCACGGCGGTCTGGCACGCCAGCAGCGTGCGCGAGGCGCTCGATATCGTCGCCCAGCATCGGCCCGACGCGGCGGTGCTCGACGTCAACCTGCGCGACGAGCTGGCCTATCCGGTGGCCGAGCGGCTCGACGCGATGGAAGTGCCCTTCATCTTCGCGACCGGATACGGCCGGCGCGGTATTCCGGCCGACTGGCTGATCAAGCCCGTGGTGCAAAAGCCGTTCGACGCCGAGGCGTTGCGCGAGGCGCTCAATCTAGTCCTGTCGCGCGATCAGGCGGAAGCTAAGCGGAAAACGCAAACCGAGAGCTAAGCGCGCCAGGCATCCAGCAACTCGCCGCTTGAGCAGACTTCGATCTGCTGGCTGAATCTCTCGCGATAAAGCCTCATCATGGCGTCATGGCTGTCGTCGGACGCGCTACACAGCCCATCCTCGACGAGGACCACCCGATAGCCGAGATCGACCGCCCCCAATACCGTCGCGAGCACGCACATGTCCGTCTCGCCGCCGGTGATCGCGAGCGTGCGGACGCTTTCCTGCCGCAGCAGGCGGTGCAGATGCGGCGTGGCGAACGGCGAATAGACCGCCTTGTTCCAGACGCGGGCCGGCGGCGCGAAGGCGGATAGGGGCGACATCAATTCGAGCAGGGCGGGGTCCAGCCGCTCGCGGGTCATCTCCGGCCAGCGTCGATAATAATCGCGCCAGCGGCCCGGCATGTCGTCGGCGCGGATCGGCGGGATGAAGCGCGTGAAAATCGTGCGGGCGGCGTGACGGGCGGCGACGCTCTCGACGACAGGCGCGACCCGCGCCATCCAGGGCGTGCGCCACGGCGTTGGCTCTGCGAACATGCGCTGCATGTCGACACACAGATGGACGGCGCCGGCGGCGGCGATCTCCTGACGCAAGCCGCCGGAAGCCGCCGCCGCCATCGCGTCAGGCGGCCTTCGCCGACTTGTTCTTGATCTGCATTTTCAAGGCTTCGAAGCGCTCGGCCATGGTCTTGAGCGCGGCGGTGTCGAACTCCTCGCGGACCATTGCGAAAATCTCGTCCTCTTCTTCTTTGATGTGGTGCTCGAGCATCTCCTTCAGCACCTTGCATTTCGCGGCCCAGATCTCGTCGGTCGGTTCCAGCTTGTCGATTTCCGGCACCCAGATATCGACCAGATGGTGCTCCTCGTAGCCTTCGAGGATCGTGTCGCGGTCATCCTTCTTCAGCACTTCGAGCAGTTCGCCATAGACGACTTTCTCCTCGGCGCGGGCGTGGGCGACGATCTCCTCCTTGAATTTGGCGAACAGCGTGGCCCGCGTCTTGCCGGCGCGCTCCGTCGTCTCTTCGATGTCGGAGAGGATATTCTTCAGTTCCTTGTGGTCGTTCTTCAGGGCGGTGAGAATGTTCATGGTGGTCCCCGTTGGGTGATGGGTCTGCCCGCTGATAACGGCGGCCGGGCCGGAGCGTTCACCATATTTCGCGCGTGGAGACGGGCGTCAGTCCGGCGTCTTTTGGCGCGACGCCTCCAGCAACGCGCGCTTGAGCGCTTCCATCTCCTCCTCGCTGAGTTCCTCCAGGTCCATCATCCGGTTGTCGGCGTCTTTGGTGACGCGGATCAGCTCGTCCAGCTTGAGCTGGATCGCCTCGGTGTCGCGGTTCTGCGCGTATTGGATGATGAACACCATCAGGAAGGTGACGATGGTGGTGCCGGTGTTGATGACAAGCTGCCAGGTGTCGGACCAGCCGAACAGCGGCCCGCTCACGGCCCAGGCAAGGACCACGAGAAAGGCCAGGCCGAACGTATGGGGCCGGCCGACCTCGGCTTCGACGATGCGGGCGAACCGCGCGAAGACGCGCTGATGCAGGCTGGATTTGGATTTGCGGGCCGGCTTGGCAGACATGACGACCACCTCCGGCTACATAACGCCGGCGCTGGGCGGATGTTCCTAGCCGGCGGGGCGGCCCGGCAGCGCCGCCATGGAGCGGTCGTGCGCTTTGGCGAGCAGCCACAGCGCGCAAGCCGCGCCGATGCCGGCCCAGGCCATGTCGCTTTGCGTGTCCCAGATGTAGCCCTGGGTGCCGAGGAAATTGTCGGCGCCGCCGAGCGACACGGCGACGCCCCATTCGATCATCTCGAAGCAGGCGCTGAAGGCGAGGCAGACGCAGACGATCAGGAAGTTCAGCCATTTGCCGCGCGGCAGCGGCGAGCGGCGCAGCAGAATCTCGCGCGACAGGATTGCCGGCATGAAGCCCTGCCAGAAATGGCCGATCTTGTCGTAATTGTTGCGCTCCCAGCCGAACCAGCCCTTCGCCCATTCGCCGAGCGGCACGCGGGCATAGGTGTAATGGCCGCCGACGATCAGCACGTAGCAATGCAGTGCGATCAAGATCAGTAGCAGCGCCGACAGCGGAAAGCGCCGCGCCGTGGCGAGGATCAGCGGCAGGCCGATCAGCACCGGCAGCACTTCGAGCAGCCAGGTGCCGTATTCGTGCGGCCCGATCGCCGACCAGATCAGCACGGGCGCGACGGCGGCGCACAGCCAGAGCGGTTGGCGGAGTGGAGAATCTGTCATTCGCGCCTCATCATTCGCGTAAGGTGAGGCCGGCGGCCGGGGCGGGGGCGACGTAGACGGACGACGGCTCGATCATCATGCCCGAGACTTCGATGCGTGCGTCGCCGCCCTGGATGCGCGCCGGGGTGAATTTCCGTCCGCCGAGCGACGTGGTGGTGCGCGATAGATAGAGGTTGCGCACAGTGGCGCGCGAACGCGCCGAATGGGTCGAGACCAGCGCCAGCGGCGCGCTGGCCGGGCCGCCCTCGAGCCGGCATTGATAGAGCTGCGCGCCGTCGAGCGTTAGGCCGGTCGCGCCGCCCTCGAGCCGGACGACGCTGTCAACCTCGCCCGCGAACCGCACGCCTTCCATATGCAGGCCGCTGATCGCGGCGTTGCAATTGTGCAGTTCGAGCGCCGCGCCGCGACAGCGCGCCCACTCGCAATGCACGCCTTGCAGGACGTATTCCCACCAATTGTGGCCGCGGATGAAATGGTCGGTCTCGTAAACCTCCGGATTGGGCTGCTCGCCGCTGGCGAAATTCGCCATATAGATCTGGCTGAGGACGTTGCCCGTGCCGCCGCCCTGGTAGTTGCGCAGATCCAGCCCGCAGCGCGAAAAGTTATTGATGTCGATGTTCGAGAGCGCGCTGTCGAACATCCAGTTGGAGTTTTTGCCGCGCTTGACCGCGCGCTGCGGCAAGCCGATGCCCGTCGCGCAATTGAAGATGCGGAGATCGCTGAGGCGCGAACGGGAAAAGGCGTTCAGCTCGATGCCGTAGGAGTTCGCCGCGTCGCGCGGCTGGCGCGTCTTGCTCATCAGGCAGAGCCGCTCGACCAGGTTGCCGCTGCCGGCCAGCCGCAGGACGGGCGCGTCGTCGGCGTCGAGCAGCAGAGTGGAGGCGAGGCTCAGCCGGCCGTTGTCGAAGCCGCCCGGCGCGCCCGGATTGGCGGTCTGGCCAGCGCCGCTCAGGCGGCGGCCCCAGGATTCCCTCACGTCGATCGGTCGGGTTAGACGATAGACGCCGGCGGGAAAATGCACGTCGGCATGATGGTCGATGGCGCGCTGGATGGCGGCGGTGTCGTCCGCCACCCCGTCGCCGCGCGCGCCGAACCAGCGGACGTCCGCCGCGCCGGAATAAACCCGCAGCCAGCGGCCGACCGAACGGCTTTCGACAGCGACGACGCAGCCGCCGTCGTCCGCCTCGCGGCTCGCCGCATCCCATTTGAACCAGCCGCCGCCGCCATCTCCGGCGGCTAGCGAGGCGGCGGCGAAAGCGAGGGCGGCATCGCCGGCGGGCGGCAGACGGCGCAGATCGTCCAGCACGGCGACTTGGGTCAGGGGCAATGGCTGTTGCGCTCGCAGCGGCGAGGCGGCGGCAAGGACGCCCAAGCCGGCCAGTCCGGCCAGCAGGCGGCGGCGGCTCGGCGCGAAGGGGCTTCGGCGCGGCCCGCGCAGGGGGCGTGAATCGGCGTGCGGCATGGCTTTGGCGGAAACGGCTTTATTTGGTCATTGTAATAGATTTCAAAGACATAGTAATTGATCTTCTGATTTGAGCCGTGGCCGTCGTCGCGGCGAAAAACAGGATCGCCGATGCCTGCCGGGGGTGAAATCGTCGTCATGTCGGAAGCCTTCCATTCAGGCTCCGGGCGTTACCTCTTGCAGCTGGCGAACGCGCTTTCCGACATCGAGCCGGTGACGGTCGTCTCGCCGCCGCACGAAAGCGAGCGCGGCTTCGGCCCCAAGGTGGTCCGCCGCCATCTGCCCGACATTCAAGGCTTGAAGCCGGCGCTCCTCAAAGCGTTCGCGATGCAGCGCCAAACGCTGTGCCGGATATGGCTGGCGCTGACGCTGCGCCGCCGCGCCAAAGTCTATCTCGTGCTGTTTCCGGGCAAAGTCGTCTTCGCGCTGCAACTGCTGGCGGCGCTCAAGCTCTGCGGCCGCCGCGTGGTGCTGAACGTGCATGACGTTCGCCCCCATGCGCGGCATCTGCGGATCGTGCCGCAAGCGGTCGAGCGGCTGCTGTTCACGCTGTGCTATCGATTGCCGCACGCCATCGTCGTGCAGACCGACGCGGCGGCGCGCGAGCTTGCCGAACTGCATGGCGTGCCCAGCGCGCGCATCTTCGTGGTGCCGCACGGCGATTTCTCCTTGTCCCCGGCGATCTTGCCGCCGCCCGACGAGGATGGCGTCTTCCTCGTGTTCGGCGCGTTGCGCGCCAACAAATGCGTGATGGAGAGCATTCGCGCCGTCCAGTCCTTGCGACGCGAGGATGGTTCGACGCGATTGATCCTCGCGGGCGCCGCGAGCAAGGAGGAAAGCGCTTATTGGCAAGCGTGCAAACGCCAGATCGCCGAGGCGCCGGAGGGGATCGAGCTGCGCGAAGGCTATGTCGCCGACGGCGATCTGCCGGCGCTGTTTCGCGCCAGTAGCGCGCTGCTGTTGCCCTATCGGGATTTTTCGTCGCAAAGCGGCGTCGCCGTGATGGCGATCGCCGCCGGCCGGCCGATCGTCGCGACGGCCAGCGGCGGCATCGCCGATTTGTTCGCGGCGGGCGACATCGGGGCGCGCATCGCCGAGCCGGTGACGGCCGACACGATCATGGACGCCCTGCGGACCTTCCGTCAGCGGCCGGCGGCGGAGCGTCATGCGGGCGTGGTCGAAGCCGCGAAGGCGCTGTCGCAAGCGGCGTCATGGCCGCAGGTGGCCGCGGGATTCCGCCAAGCCCTGTCCGAGGCGGCGTGATGGCCGGCGCGGCCCTGTTGGAGATTCGCCGCAATCTCTGGCGGGCGCGCAAGCTAGTCCACTATCTCAGCGGCACCTCCTATCACAACGCGCCGCAGGGCGTCGGCAAGGCGTTCGAGCCCGGCGTCCTGAACGGCTATTTCAACGACTTGACGGCCAAGACGCGCTGGAGCGGCGCGGCCGATCCGGCGGGGCTGCCGCTGACCCAGACCGATACGGGGCAGGTCTTTCATTTCCCGATCATGCTGTTCCAGCTGGCGCTCGGGCATTGGGATCTTTGGCTGCTGTCGGCGCGTGGCGATGCGGCGCATCGCGCGCGTTTCTTGCGGATCGCCGATTGGGCCGCGGCCAATCTCGACGCGAAAGACGGGTGGGCATGCTGGCACCTGCTGGATCGCGGCGAGATCGCGTCGCCCTATTCGAGCATGGCGCAAGGGCAGGGGCTTTCCGTTCTGGCGCGGGCCTACGCGCTAACCGGAGAGGAACGCTATCGCGCCGCCGCCCAGCGCGCCTTCGCGCCGCTCGTCGACGAGAGCTCGCCCTTGCTGATGAACCGCCGGCTCGACGGCCATCTGGTTTTCGAGGAATATCCCGGCGCGACGTTTCCGGCGGTGCTGAACGGCTGGATATTCACGCTCTTCGGCCTCTACGATTACGGCCTCGCCATCGACGAGGCCGAGGCCCGCGCGCCGCTCGAGGAAAGCCTGGCGGGGCTGCTCGCGCTTTTGCCGCGCTACGACACCGGCGCTTGGTCGCTCTACGATCTGGCCGGCAATCTCGCCGGCCCCTTCTATCATCGGCTCCACTCGGCGCAGTTGCAGGCGCTCGCCATGGCGTTTCCCGCGCACGAAGCCGCGATTGGGCCCTTCATTCTGCGTTTTCAGCGATATGAGCGGTCCTGGCTGTGCCGCGCGCGGGCGATCCTCAAGAAGATATGGCAGAAGCTGCGCATGCGCGGCGTCGCCGAAATTATGCCGGCCGCTTTGGCGGCGAAGAACAACCCGTGACGCGCGCCTGGGCATGGTTCGCCGCGAGCCGTTTCGCCTCCGGCGTCGGCCTGTCGCTGCTCGCGGTCCCGGCGATCGCTCTGGTGTCGAAGTTCATCGGCCTGGTCCGCGAGGCGATGCTCACCAAGCTGCTCGGGTTGGGCGGCAGCCTCGACTTGTTCGTGATTTTCACCACGATCCCGATCTACGCGCAGGCTTACATTCTGGGCCCGTTCGGCGTGGCCTTCTACGCCAGCCTGACGACGCCGGGCGCCTCGGCCTGGGCCTTGGCACGGCGTTTGGCGGGCTGGCTGCTGCTCGGCGGTTTCGCCGTCGCCGGCATCACGCTGATCTTCGCCTTTTTGCTGAAGAGCCGCATCGAGGCCGATTCGCTCTCGAGCGGCATCTATGCCGCGATCGCCACGGCGTGCGCCTTGAGCGTGCCTTTGGCGCTGATTTGCGGCTTGGCGATCTGCCTGCTCCATGCCGTCAAACGCCATTCGAGCGCCGTGTTGCTGAGCGTGTCGCAGCCTTGGGTGTTCGTCGCCTTGCTGCTGCTGATCGACCAAGCGTGGCGCGGCGGGCTATTCGCGCCCATCGGCTTCGCCTTCGCCGCGAGCTTCGCGGTCGCGGCCGGCCTATGCCTGGTTTTCGCCCTGCGCTGGCGAGATCGGCCGGCGGGCGAGGAGATCGCCGATACGGCTTCGTTCCGCCGCCATCTCGGCTATGCCTCGCTGGAAACGACTGGCTTTTTCGCCAATCAATTGGCGACGATGTTCTTCGCCGGCCTGACGGGAGCGGGGGGCATCGCCGCGAACGGCCTGGCGGCGCGCGTCATGCTCACGCCGCTGACCTTGCTGCTGACGCCGCTGTCGCCGATCCTCCAGAACATCTACCGCAGCGCGGCGCCCGACCGTCGGCGGCGGCTGTTCGTCCGGGCTTACGCCCTGTCTTTGGCCGCCGTCAGCTTCTTGATCATGGCCGTGGTCTATTTCGGCGAGGATGTCGTTAGGCTGTTCTTCCAGCGCGGCGCGTTCGACGCGGCGGACACCGCGCGCGTTTCGGCCTTGCTGCTGCCGTACGGGCTCTACGTGATCTGCATCGCGGCGAACCAGCTGTGCGCCGCGGTGGCGTTCATCAGCGGCACGGGAAAAAGCTATACGTTGACGATGCTCGCCAATTACGGCGTCGGCAATCTGCTCAAATTCCCGGCGCTGACCGCTTACGGCTTGGAAGGCGTCATCTGGGCCTGTGTCGCGACCGAAGGCGCGGCGGCGATCGCAAACGGCTGGCGTCAATTCGCCCGGCATCGGGCCGAGAGGGAGACGGGACGATAATGCGCAGCCTCGGCGGCTTCATGGTGCCTCTGGCGATCGCGCTAGGCTCCTTGTCCTTGGTCGAAAACGCCAACCTGGTGATGCGTCCGCTCCTGGCGGTCGCGATCCTCGCCGGGCTGCTGTGCTTCAACGGCCGTTTCAACAAGCCGGAAACGGCCTGGATCGGTCTCCTGGCCTTCTCCTTCATCGCTCTGGTTTTCTCCTGCATCGGCAGTTCGGCACCGGATGCGGTGGGGACGGCGCTCGGCCGGCAGGGTTTCATGCTGCTGTTGGCGATCTCGTTGGTCATGTTGCTGCGCGATCCCCAGGCGCGGATGGCGAGCCTGGGAGGGCTGCTCGCCATCCTCCTGGCGGCCGGCGGCGCGGCAGCCTGGGTCTATCTGACCTTCGTGCCGGTCTACGGCTTCAGCTACGAAGGCGTGCGGATGATCAAGGGCGTGGCGCTGCTCGACCATGGCATCGGGCTCAACAGCCTGTCCTATCTGGCGGTGATCGCGCTGTTCGGATGGCGCATCGCCTATCGCCCTCATCCGGTGGCCGACATGCTGCTGCTGGCGCTCGGATTCTTGTGCATCTTCCTGCTCGGATCGCGCGCGACCTTGGCGGCGCTGCTGATCGCCTGGGCCAGCGTGCGCTTCCTTCGCTTCATGTGGAGCGCGTCGCCGCTGGTCGGCGCTTTCGGCATCGCCTTGCTGACGTCGTTGGCCGGATTGTGCGTCTTCATCCTCGCCGATTACGCTGTGGAGATTCGCGAAATTTTCGGGGCGGACCTGCTGCGGGAGATTTCCGTCGGCCGTACCGACATGTGGGGCGCGGGGCTCGAAATGTGGCTGCAGCGGCCGTTGTTCGGTTGGGGGCCGGAATCCTGGCGCGACCTGATGCTGGAATTCCTGCCGGGCACCGGCGATCGCTTCCTGACGCTGATCGGCAATCTCGAAAGCGGCAGCTTCCATAACGGCTTCGTGACGATGGCGGCGGAACGCGGGACCCTGGGTTTGCTCTCGGCCATCGCGATCCAGATCTATCTGTTCCGTTGCGCGGTCCAGCTTTATCGCGGCCGCGATGTTCTGGACGAGCGCGACCGGATGATGGCGACTCTTGCCCCGACGCTGGTGCTGTTCATGTTCCTGCGCAGCTTGGCGGAAAGCAGCGGCCTGTTCGGGACGGCGAACGGCGAGGTCGATTACATGACCTACTTCGTCTCGAGCTATTTCGTCGCGCTCTACGCCGAAATCGAGCGGCGCAAGCAGGCCCATCTGTACGAGCAAATCGACGAGAGCGAGGGCGCGCCATACGAAGCGCCCGAGCCGACGCGGTCTTGACCATGCGCATCGTCTATATCGCCAAGAAGCTGCCCTACGGCCATGAAGAAGCTTTCGTCATACCGGAGTTGCAGGCGTTGCGCGCGCGCGGGCACGATGTGCGTCTGGCGCCGCTGCAAATCGGCGGCGATATCCGCCATGACGATGCGCGCGCCTTGGTCGAGATAACCTGGCCGGCGGGCATATGCGCGCCCGCGGTGCTCGGCGCGGCCTTGCTCGAATGCGTGACGCGGCCGTTGGCCGTGCTGCGCGCGCTCGCGCCGCTGGCGCGTTCGCGCACGCCCTGGCTGCTTGTTAAGAATTTGGCGGCGATGCCCAAGGCGCTGTGGCTGGCGCGCTGCTGCCGCGAAGGCGGCGTCGCGCATATCCATGCCCATTGGGGCGCGGTGCCAGGCACTTACGCGATGGTCGCCGCCAGCCTCGCCGGGCTGCCGTTCAGCCTGACCTGCCATCGCTACGACATCGCCCAGAACAACCTGCTGCCGGCGAAGGCGCGCCGCGCCAGCTGGATCCGCGCCATCGACCGCGCCGGCGCGCGCGAGTTGGCCAACCACATCGGGCCGGGCCTGCCGCAGCCGACCGTGCTGCACATGGGCGTCGTGCTGCCGCCGTTGCCGCCGCCGCGCCGCCGCGCGCCCGGCGCGCCGTGGCGCTTCGTCATCGCCGCGCGGCTGGTCGAAAAGAAAGGCCATCGCTATTTGCTCGACGCCCTAGCCGATCTCCGCCGGCAGGGCCGTGCGGTCGCGCTCGATGTTTTGGGCGAGGGGCCTTTGCGGGACGAGTTGGAGCGGCAGAGTCACGATCTCGGCTTGGCGGCGGTCGTCCGCTTCGCGGGCGTGCTGCCCCATGCGAGCTTCCTCGAGCGTCTGCGCGCCGGCGAGTGGGACGCCATGGCGCTGCCGAGCGTCGTCGCCCGCGACGGCGACAAGGAAGGCATTCCGGTGTCGCTGATCGAGGCCATGGCCTGCGGCTTGCCGGTGGTGGCGACCGACAATGGCGGCATCCCCGAGCTGCTCGAAGGCGGCGCCGGCCTCATCGTGCCGGAACGCGACGGCAAGGCGTTGGCCGAAGCGATGGCGCGGCTGATGGACGACGCGACGCTCCATGCCAGCATGATCGCCAAGGCGCGCGCGCGCATCGAGAGCGAATACGATTTGAGCGCGGTGGCGGACCGGCTGGAGCGCGGCTTCACGCGCGGACATTTATAAAGCGCGGCGGCTTCGGCGCGGCCATGCGCGGCATCGCGCGAAAAAAAAGGCGGCCTCGCGAGGCCGCCTTTTTCGTGCCGTCGAAGCCGGGCTTAGTCGACTTCGTTGAAGTTTTGGGCCGGGCGGTCGATGCCCAGCTCCTGGCGCTTCTTCACGAGCTGGTGGAAGATCGCGCGGGTGTCCTGGATGCTCTCGATCGGCTTGTCGGCGAAGCCGTCGTTCGGCCAGCTCGGCCAGGACGCGTATTCCTTGGCGTAGAGCTCGGCGCGGATGACCGTCGGGTGGAACGGCTTGGAGCGGGCGCGGCGCAGGTCGTTGAGGTTGATCGGGCCTTTGATGCTCGCTTCGCCGGGGCCGTTGATCGTGTTGAGGATCGTGCCGTCGAAGTAATGCACCGCCGAGTCGCCGTGGCTGTCGCCGAGGCCGCGCAGCGCGCCCTCGTACTGGCCGATGTTCGCGGCGACGAGATAAGCCTTGTTCTCATAGGCGCGCGCGGTGCGCAGGCTCTTCCAGTTGCGCACGTCGCCGTGGCTCATGTTGTTCGGCTCGGACGTCAGGTGGCAGAGAATTTCCGCGCCGTTCATCATCGTGCAGCGGGCGTTCTCGGGGAAGCCGAGCTCGCCGCAGGTGATCAGGCCGATGTTGCCGATCTCGGTCTTGGCGACCTGGAACAGAGCCTCGCGGCCGTACTTGCGGCAGAACTCGGTGTAGATGTCGGCCGGCGTCGTGTAGGGGAAGACCCAGCAGTTGTTGTTCATCTTCCAATGCTTGATCACGATCTTGCCTTCGGGGCTGATCAGGAAAGAGCAGTTGAAGAAGCGGCGCGGGAAGTCCGGATGCACTTCCAGCATGTTGCAGGCGAGGTAGATTTTGCGCTGCTTGGCCTTCTCGCACAGGATGTCGGTGTAGGGGCCGGGGATGGTGGTGGAGATTTCCATCCACTGTTCCAGGGTGATCTGGCGGAAGTTGGCGTTGATCGAATATTCCGGCGTCACCACCAGCTTCACTTCGGAATTGCCGAAGGAGGTCACGTAGTCGATCAGGTCGCAGATGCGCGCGATGTTGGCGCGGATCTGGCGGTCGCGCTCGGCCGCGTCGGTCAGCGACAGCTGGCAGGTGCGGGTCTGGAGGGCGGCGACCTCGAAATTGATGTAGTTAGCCATGAGAATGCTCCTCTCGGATGTGCGGCCGGGTCTCGGCGGAGGGGGTGTTTGGACCGTGATCGGAGAAGCCGATGGCGGGCCGAATGGCGGCGCTAAACTGCTCTCCCAAATGCCTTTTTGGCAAGCATAAAGCGCCTTTTTTAATAGGCATCGGCGCTGGCGGCGCGGCGGTGATCGGCCATGCCTATAAAGCCATCGCCCTCGACCATAGCGAGCTTGATCGAGCCGAAACTGATCCAGCCGGTGCGCATGGTTTTGGCCTCCGGGTCTTTGGCCAGAACCGCCTGTTGCAGCGCCGGCTCCATGCAATCCTCGATCACCAGCTTGCCGGCGAAATCGGCCGACCAGCGCGGCGCTTGCGCCGCCGCCGCCAAATCCTGGCCGCAGCCGAGAACGCGGGCGAGGAATTGCGCCAGCACGCAGGTCTGGCCGACGGTGCCCGGCGTGCCGACGCTCATCACCAATTCGCCGTTCTTCGTCACCATGCAGGGGGCGAGGGTGTGGGCCGGGCGCTTGCCGGGGGCGACGCAATTGGCGCTCGCCGGATCGGTGTTGAAGCCGGCCATGCGGTTGTTGAGCAGGATGCCGGTGCCGGGCAGTACCACGCCGGCGCCGTAGGGCGCGGAGATGCTCTCGATCATCGAGACCGCGAGCCCGTCCTTGTCGATCACGGTGACGCAGGTGGTGCAGCGGTCCTTGGCTTCCGGCGGCATCGCGCCCGCTTCCGGATCGCGCCCGCCGTATTTGCTCGTCTCGGCGATCACCTTGGCCAGCAATTCGCGCATCGGCGCCTCGGCCAGCGTCGGCTCGGCGATGAATTTTCCCGCAGTTTTGTAGGCGACTTTACGCGCCGCATAGCCGCGATGAATGAACTCCTCGCCGTTCGGGTCGATCTTATGAATGCCGCCGGCTTGCAAATACAGCAGTTGGAGAAGCAGAGTCGGACCGTAACTGTTTGGCGGCATTGTAAAAACGTCGTGGCCGTAGAACGGCGCGCTCATCGCCTCCTGCCACGTCGAGCGATGACCAGCGAGATCGCCCAGCGTCCATAGGCTGCCGAGCGTCTTGCCGGCGGCCACCATGTTTTCGGCGATTGCGCCTTCGTAGAACGCCTTGATGCCGCCCGCCGCGATGGCGCGCAGCACGGCGGCCAGCTCGGGCTGCTTGAACAGAGTGCCGGGCGTCATGGCCTCGCCGCCGGGCGTGAAGATGCGGGCCGCTTCCGGATCGGCCTTCACCAACTCGCCGCGCTGTTTCGTCTGGGCGGTGAAATAGGGGAAGATCGGGAAGCCGTCTTCGGCGATGCGGATCGCGCTCTGGATCAGATGCGCCATGTCGCGCGTGCCGTAGCGCTCCAGCGCGTCCTGGAAGCCGGCGAGCAGGCCGGGGATCGAGGCCGAATGGATGCCCTCGCGCGCGATACCTTTTTCAAAGAAGCTCGCGGTGGCCCCGGTCGGCGCGCGGCCGGTGCCGTTCAGCCCGGCGATCTTGCCGGTCTTGGGATCGCGGATCAGGAAATAGGCGTCGCCCGCCAGGGTCACGGCATAGGGCGCGACGACGGTCAGCACCAGGCCGGCGGCCACGGCCGCGTCCACCGCGTTGCCGCCATCCTTAAGGACGCGGATCGCCTCCTGGGTGGCGAGCGGATGGCCGGCGGCGACGACGCCGTGGCGGCCTTTTGCCACTTGAACAGGGGCGATCTGGACAGGCTTGGGGCTGGCGGGGGTGTCGGGAGCGGTCATGATGCGGCGGATAACTCGTTTGAAGGCGAAGGAAGACGGCCGGCGCAGGCGGGGTGGTCGGCGGTCACGATCTATTGACCATTTCGTAAGCGCGCAAGGTCAGGTTTTGCGCCATTTTCAGGCAAGAGAGCGGAAGCTAGATTGACAGCGTTTCGCCGAGCGGAGACTATACTAAGAGAAAACAAAATGGCCTTCGATTTGCAAGGCCGACGGGACGCTTCTAAAAGTCATTCTTTTGATAATTGCCTTTCGCAAGGCTGGATGGGGACTCTCCGAGAGAGGGCGAAGTCGACAGTTGCGAGGCCCTATTGGCGGTTCATTGTGGACCGCTTCGACCCCCAAGACGTCTATTTAATTAAGGAGGACTACATGCGGAAGAACGTCGCGCGGCTCACTGCCGTCGCCGTCGGTGCGATGGCTCTCGCTTACAGCGCGAATGTCGTGGCCGCCACGCCCTATGAGCAGTTGCTCGCCGATTCCAAGGCCGAGATGGCCAAGACCGGCGGCAAATTCCGGATCGGCTTCGACTGGACGGTCAACGACGCCAAGCCGGTGTTCGCGGCTCTCGAGAAAGAGTTTCCGCACATTAAGCCGGACTACAAGCGCGAAACCGGCGTCGCTCCGTTCCAGCGCTACTTCATCTCGATCCAGCAGAACCAGTTTCCGCCCTACGAGATGTTCGATGTCGCTTCCGAATTCGAGAAGCAGTACTGGGACGCCGGCTTCTTCGTGAAGCCGAAGTACGACTACAAGGCGATCAACGATTCGCTGCCGGCTGGCTGGCCGAAGATCCATCCGGCCGCCATGGACCCGGAAGGCAAATACATCGCGACCGTCGCGCAGATGCGCGGCATCGCCTACAACGTCAACATGGTGAAGGAGGCCGAGGCGCCCAAGACCTTCGCCGATTGCGCCGATCCGAAGTGGAAGGGTTTGAACATCATCGACGGCCGTAACAAGGCCCAGGCGCTGATGCACGATCCGAGCACCGGCACCGACACCAAGAACATCATCAAGCGGATGAAGGACAACGGCGTCGTCATCACCAACGGTCAGGCCCAGGTTCTGGCCCGCGTGGTGTCCGGCGAGTTCGGCATCACCTGCTACATCAATTACCACACCACGCAGCGCATGATCGACGGCGGCGAGAAGACGCTGAAGTTCCGCCTCGGCGAGGTGGTGCCGGTCGAGCTCGCGACCCGCGTCGGCGTGCCGAAGTGGACCGAGGCTCCGGCCACGGTGCAGCTCGTCGCGGTCTGGCTCGCCACCAAGGGCCAGCCGATCATCGACAAGGCCGCCTATCGCGGCTTCCCCTGGGTCGAGGGCGGTTCGCTCTACGAGCAGGCCAAGGGCAAGCACTTCGCGATCTGCAGCGCCGACTGCTTCGCCAAGTACGAGGATTACAACAAGCAGTTCGCCGATCTGCTGGGCATCCCGTACGTGAAGGACTAACCGTCCTTTAGCTGACGGCTAAAACGAAGGGCCGGCTGAGCAATCAGCCGGCCCTTTTCTTTTGCCGCCCGCCTCAGTAGGGGCTGGCGGTGGGGCGCACGATGATCTCGTTCACGTCCACGCCGTCTGGCTGGGCGATGGCGAAGCCGACGGCCTTGGCGATCGCCTCCGCCGGCAGGGCGATCTTGCGGAAGTCGTTGATGATGAAATCGCGCGTGCTCTCGTGGGTGATGGTGCCGGCCAATTCCGATTCGGTGACGCCCGGCGCGATCATGGTCACGCGGATATCTTGATTCTCCTGGCGCAGGCCCTCGGAAATGGCGAGCACGGCGTATTTCGTCGCCGAATAGACTCCGGTGGTCGGCCAGACGCCGTGGCTGGCGATCGAGCCGATGTTGACGAATTGGCCCGAGCCCTGGCGCTTCATCAGCGGCAAGCCGGCGGCGATGCCGTGCAGCACGCCGCGGATGTTGACGTCGATCATGCGGTTCCACTCGTCGATCTTCAGCGCCTCGAACGGCGCGAGCGGCATCAGGCCGGCATTGTTGACGATGACGTCGATCTTGCCGAATTCCTGGACGGCATGGTCGACGAACGCCTGCATGTCGGCCAGGTCGCTGACGTCGAGGGCGCGATAGATCGCGGTGCCGCCGAGTGCGGTGATTTCGTTCGCGAGGGCCTTCAGGCGGTCGATGCGGCGCGCGCCGAGCGCCACTTTCGCGCCGCGCGCGGCGAGATGGCGGGCGGTCGCCTCGCCGATGCCGCTCGACGCGCCGGTGATCAGCACGCTTTTGCCGGCGAGGTCTTGGGGAAGGGATTGGGCTGCGGACGGGATCGTCATGGGATTTCTCCTGGTTCTGGGCGGGGCGGGATCGCCGCGCCGGATGACGGGAGAATGTCGAAAACCGCTGCCGAGGCGGTAGACCGATGCTCCGGACTTCTTGCCTAATCCTACAGATTGATCAAAATAGGCTGGTAGAGCCCGCCAGAGCGACTTAGGTTTTTCTCACGAGAATGGCAGAAAACCAGGAGTTTCCGATGGATCAATTGGCCGAATTGGCCGGGCTGATTGAACGATACAGCGACGGCGACGGCTCGCACGCCACGGCCATCCCGCAGGCCATGCTGCATCGGTCGAGCCGCGTGACCCAGCCGATCCATACGCTTTACAAACCCGCGCTCTGCATCGTCGCGCAGGGCCGCAAACGCACGCAGCTCGCCGACCGGATCCACATCTATGACGCGGCGAAATATCTCGTCGTCTCGGTCGATCTGCCGATCGCCGGCCAGGTCATCGAGGCCAGCGAGGAGAAGCCGTATCTCTGCCTGCAACTCGACATCGAGCCGGCGATGCTCAGCGCTTTGCTGCTCGAAAGCGGTCTGCAGGAGACGAAGGCCGGGACCGATGCGGCGGCGCAGCTCGGCCTGTCCGTCAGCCCGGTGACGCCGGAATTGCTCGACGCGACGCTGCGCCTGATGCGCTTGCTCGATAGCCCGCACGACATCCCGGTGCTGGCGCCGATGGCGCAGCGCGAGATTCTCTATCGCGCTTTGTTCGGCGCGCATGGCGCACGGTTGCGCCAGATCGCCATGGGGGACAGCCGGCAAGCGCAGATCAACCGCGCCATCGGCTGGATCAAGGCGAACTATGCCGCGCCGTTCAGCATCGAGGCCGTCGCCAAAGCGGCGGGCATGAGCCCTTCGGCGCTGCATCAGCATTTCAAGGCGGTGACGGCGATGAGCCCGCTGCAATACCAAAAGCAAATCCGCTTGCAGGAGGCGCGGCGGCTGATCCTGGCGCAGTCGCTCGACGCGGCTTCGGCGGGGCATAATGTCGGCTACGAAAGCCCGTCGCAATTCAGCCGCGAATACAGCCGCCTGTTCGGCGCGCCGCCGGGCCGCGACATCGCGCGGCTAAAGGCTGCGCCGGATGGAATGGTGGCGGTCTAAGCGCGCTTCGCCTTGTCCTGGCGATAGAGCAGCCAGCCCGAGAGGATCACGAACAGGGCGACGATGCCGATCATGATGGTCGCGAGCGCGTTGATCTGCGGCGACACGCCGAGGCGGACGCTGGAATAGATCACCATCGGCAGGGTGCTTGCGCCGGGGCCGGAGGTGAAGCTGGCGACTACCAGATCGTCGAGCGACAGAGTGAAGGACAAGAGCCAGCCCGCCGCCAGCGCGGGCGCGATCAGCGGCAGGGTGATGACGCAGAACACCTTCCAGGGCCGCGCGCCGAGGTCCATGGCGGCTTCTTCCAGGCTGCGGTCGAAGCTGGCGAGCTTGGCCTGCACCACGACGGTGACGAAGGCGATGCAGAAGGTGGTGTGGGCGATGGTCACGGTGGCCGCGCCGCGCCCGTCGGGCCAGCCGACGGCGGCTTCCAGCGCGACGAACAGTAGCAGCAGCGATAGGCCGAGCACGACTTCCGGCATCACCAGCGGCGCGCTGAGCAGGCCGAGGAAGGCGGCGCGTGTCGGGAAGCGCTTGTAGCGGGCGATGACGAAGCCGGCCAGCGTGCCGAGCAAGGTGGCCATGCAGGCGTTGACGAAGGCGATGCGCAGGCTGAGCCAGGCGGCGTTGAGAATCTGCTCGTTGCGCAGCAGCTCGCCATACCATTTGGTCGAGAAACCGGCCCAGACGGTGACGAGCCGCGATTCGTTGAAGGAATAGAAGACGAGCAGCACGATCGGCGCGTAGAGGAAGGCGTAGCCGAAGGCCAGCGCGAGATAGAGCGGCGAGAGGGATTTTTTCGGCGCGCTCATGCGGCTTCGCCTTGCGCGCGGGCTTCGGCCCGGGCTTCGCGTTTGCGCGCCGATTGCAGCGCCACCATGGGGCCGACCAGCAGGACGAGCAGGGCGACGGTGAGCGCCGAGGCGACCGGCCAGTCGCGGTTGGAGAAGAACTCCGTCCACATGATCTTGCCGATCATGAGCGCTTCCGGCCCGCCGAGCAGGTCGGGGATGACGAATTCGCCGGTCGCCGGAATGAACACCAGCAGCGAGCCGGCGAGGATGCCGGGCAGCGACAGCGGCAAGGTGACGCGCAGGAACGCCTGCCACGGCTTCGCGCCGAGATCGGCGGCGGCTTCGAGCAGCGTCATGTCCATGCGCGACAGGGTGGCGACCAGCGGCAGCACCATGAAGGGCAGGTAGGAATAGACGATGCCGAGGTGAATCGCGAAGCTGGTGTAGATGATGTCCAGTGGCGTCTCGATCACGCCGAGCCAGATCAGGAAATTGTTGAGCAGACCCGTGGTGCTGAGGATGCTCATCCAGGCGTAGACGCGGATGAGGAAGGAGGTCCAGAACGGCAGGATCACTAGCATCATCAGCACGGCGCGGCGCGATTCCGGCGCGCGGGCGATGGCGTAGGCCATCGGATAGCCGATCAGCAGCGTGATGAGCGTCGAGACGGCGGCGATTTTCAGCGAATTGAGCAGCGCGGCGATGTAAAGCGGATCGTCGAGCAGCAGCAGATAATTGTCCCAATGGATCAGCCATTCGCCGTTCTCGTAGAGCGGCGTGTAGGGCGGCTGGCCCATGACCGGCGCGGCCAGGCTGATCTTGAGGACGATGGCGAGCGGCGCGGCGAAGAATAGCAGCAGCCAGAGATAGGGCGGGATCGCCGCGAGCGGGAAGGACCAGCGGCTTTTGCGGCCTCGTATCTTGCCTGCACCGCTCATTCGGGAATGACCACGGCGTCGGCTGCGTCCCACGACAGCCACAGTTCCGCGCCCTCGGCCGGCATGGCCGCGCCGCGCTTGGCGTTGGTCGTCTGCACGCGGATCATGCGGCCGTTGGCGAGCTGGATGTTGTAGGTCGATACGTCGCCGATATAGGCGACATCCTTGACCTTGCCTTGCAGCTTGTTGTCAGCGGCCGTCGCGGCGTCGCACAGGCGAATCTTCTCCGGCCGGATGGCGACGGCGAGGCGCGCGCCTGCGGCCGGCGGCGTCGCGGCAGCCGCCTTGAACGCGCCGGGCAGGCCGTCAAGCGCGAGCGCGGCATAGCCATCGGCCACGCCGGTCGCGGCGGCGTCGAGCAGGTTGGCGGCGCCGAGGAATTCGGCGACATGGCGCGTCGCCGGGGATTCGTAGACCTCGTGCGGCGCGCCGACTTGCAGCACGCGGCCCTGATCCATCACCGCGAGCCGGCTGGAAAGCGTCATGGCCTCGTCCTGGTCGTGCGTGACCATGACGAAGGTGATGCCGAGGCGGGCTTGCAGCGATTTCAGCTCGAACTGCGTGCTTTCGCGCAGCTTGCGGTCGAGCGCGCCGAGCGGCTCGTCGAGCAACAGCAGCTTGGGGTGCTTGGCCAGCGCGCGGGCGAGCGCGACGCGCTGGCGCTCGCCGCCCGACAGCTGATGCGGCTTGCGTCCAGCCTTGTTGCCGAGGCGGACGAGGTCGAGCAGTTCGCGCACCCGCGTCTCGCGCTCGGGTCTCGCCATGCCGTCCTGCTTCAAGCCGAAGGCGACGTTCTCGGCGACGCTCATATGCGGAAACAGGGCGTAGGACTGGAACATCATGTTCACCGGCCGCTCGTAGGGC
The DNA here is from genome assembly GCA_046297835.1 of Alphaproteobacteria bacterium. GTDB lineage: Bacteria > Pseudomonadota > Alphaproteobacteria > SMXQ01 > SMXQ01 > CAMAVH01. The sequence goes on from JBKBHI010000005.1 coordinate 138,291, forward strand.
GGCAGGTCGGTGACGTCACGGCCGTCGATGAAGACATGGCCGCTGTCAGGCGTCTCGAAGCCGGCGAGCATGCGGAGCAGGGTGGTCTTGCCCGAGCCCGACGCGCCGAGCAGCGAGAAGAACTCGCCGCGCTGGATGTCGAGGCTCACGCTGTCCACGGCCGGCGCGTCGCTCCCTTCGTAACGCTTCGAGACTTTTTCGATGCGAAGGAAAGACGACGCGGCGGCTGCGGACAACGCGGAACTCCTGAGCGACGGTGGGGCGCGGTTTAGTAGCGGGTCTTGACGCGCGTCCAGGCGCGCGTGCGGGCGCGCTCGTAAGCCTGGTCGGCCGGCGGCATGGTGTAGAGCTTGGCCTGCACGTCGGCCGGCGGATAGATCACCGGATCGGCCTTGATGTCCGGGTCGACGAACTTGTCGGCGGCGGTCACGGCGTTGGCGTAGCCGACCGAATTGGTGATCGCGCCGATGATCTCCGGCTTGAGCAGGAAATTGATGAAGGCGTGCGCCGCCTCGGCGTTCGGCGCGTCGGCCGGGATCGCCATGACGTCGAGGTTGAAGGCGGAGCCTTCTTTCGGCAGGAAGATGCCGATCTCGACTTTGCCGCCGGCTTCCTTGGCGCGCTCGCGCGCTTGCACGAGATCGCCGGCATAGCCCATGGCGACGCAGGTGTTGCCGTTGGCCAGATCGTTGATGTAGGCCGACGAGTGGATATATTTGTAGTTCGGCCGCGCCTTGTAGACGACGTCGCTGGCGATCTTGAGGTCCTCTTGCGACAGGCTGGTCGGCGACTTGCCGGCGTAAGCGAGCGCGGTGCTGAACACTTCGTCGGCCGAATCGAGAATGGTCACGCCGCAGCCCTTGATCTTCGCCAACACTTTGACGTCGTAGATCATCGCCAGGCTGCCGATCGGCGCGTCGGGCATCAGTTGCTTGATCCTGGCGACGTTGTAGCCGATGCCGGTGCCGGCCATCAGATAGGGCACGCCATGGGCGTTGCCCGGATCGAACTTGGCCAGCTCGGCCATCACGCCGTTATCGAGGCCGGCGAGGTTCGGCAGCTTGGACTTGTCGAGCTTCTGATAGATGTTGGCCTGCACCTGCTTGACGAAGAAGGGCGAGGTCGAGGGGAAGACGACGTCGAAGCCGGACTTGCCGGCGAGCAGCTTGGCTTCGAGGATCTCGTTGCCGTCATAGACGTCGTAATTCACCTTGATGCCGGTTTCGGCGGTGAATTTCGCCAGCGTGTCCTCGGCGATATAATCGCTCCAGTTATAGACGTTGAGCGTTTTCTCCTGCGCGAGAGCGCTATTCGCGGCGAAGCCGGCGAGCAGCGCGGGCAGAAGCCAAAGGCGCGTCGAGCGAATCATCTGGTCCCCCATGGAATGAGCCGCTGGCCACCAGGCCAGCCGTCAAAGGCGCGGCAATCTTAATCGAATCGCCGGGCCAGGGAAGCCCGTGGGCGCTCGGCCGCGACGATTTTTCTGTGGATGCTCCGAAGGTTAAGCGGCAATGCGCTTGGTTCTCGTCGCGCCGCTTGCTAACCTTTTGACCGAGCGGCCACATCGTCTCATGGCAAGAGCCGCGAAGGGATTGACCACCGTATGTGGATGACCGCCGATCTTTTGCGCAGCCTCGCCGCCCAAGGCGGGCGCGCGGCCGTCATGCAGGTTCAGGCCGAAGCTGCCAAAACCGTTGGCGCGGCCGAATTGGCCGATCTTGCCACCCGTCTGGCCAAAGGATTGATCGCGGAAGGCGTCCGCCCGGGCGATCCGGTCGGCCTGGTCGGCCCGAACGGCGTCGATTGGATCGTCGTGCGTCTCGCCCTGGGCGCCGTCGGCGCCGTCACGGTGGCCTGCGACGATCTCGGCCTGCCGGAAGACATCGCCGGATTCCTTGCCGACAGCGGCTGCAAGCTGGCCTTCGTCAGCGCCGCCCATGCCGAACATCTGGCGGCCGGCGGCGCATCCTATCGTATGCAGCTGCTCGACGGCGGCGAATCCGGCCAGGGCTGGCGCGCTTGGCTCAAGGACGCGGCCGGCGAACTGCCGAAACTCGATCCCGCGGCCGAAACGATGGTGGTCTACACCTCCGGCACCACCGGCAAGCCCAAGAGCTTCGCGCTGACCCACGCCAATCTCGCCGCCAATATCGAGGCGCTGCTGGCCGAGAAGATCGTCGGCGTCGAGGATCGCGTGCTGCTGCCCTTGCCGCTGCATCATGTCTTTCCGCTGCTGGTCGGGATGTTGACCACGCTGGCCAGCGGCTCGGCGCTGGTGCTGCCGGAGGCGGTCGCCGGGCCGCAGATCGCCACGGCGCTGCGCGTCAGCAAGGCGACGGTGATGGTCGGCGTGCCCCGCCTGTTCACCGCGCTGCTGACCGGCATCGAAGCCAAGGCGCTGGCGCGCGGGGGCCTGACCGCCTTCGCCTATCGCCGCTTCCTGGCCCTGTCGCTGTTCGCCCGCCGCCGGCTCAATCTCTCCATCGGCCGGACGTTGTTCGGATCGCTGCACGCCCAGCTCGGCGGCCATTTGCGCCTGATGGCGAGCGGCGGCGCGAAGCTGGAAGCGCCGGCCATGTGGCGGCTCGAAGCGCTCGGCTGGCAGGTGCTGAGCGGCTACGGCCTGGCCGAAACGGCGTCGATGTTTACCGCCAACCTGCCGGGCCGCCAGCGCATCGGGAGCGAAGGCCGGCCGATCGGCGACGGCCAGATCCGCATTGCCAAAATCGAGGATGGCGACGGGGACCAGCCCGATATGGGCGAGATTCAGCTCAAGGGCGCCAGCGTGTTCGCCGGCTACCGCGACAATCCGGAGGCCAATGCCACGGCCTTCACGGCGGACGGTTGGTTCCGCACCGGCGATCTCGGCCATCTCGACGCCGACGGGTTCGTCTACATCACCGGCCGCGCCAAGGAGATGATCGTGCTCGGCGGCGGCAAGAACGTCTATCCGGAGGAAACCGAGAAGCATTACGCCGCCAGCCCTTATATCCGGGAGCTGGCGGTGCTGGAGCGCGACGGCAAGCTGGTCGCCCTGGTGTTGCCCGATCCGGTGGCGATCCGCGCCGCCGGCCTGACGCGGCTGGAGGACGCCGTGCGCGTCGCCCTGGCCGAGCGGGCGCAGACCTTGCCGAGCTATCAGCGCATCGCCGGCTATGCTTTGACACGCGAGCCGCTCCCGCGCACGCGCCTCGGCAAATACCGCCGCTTCCTGCTGCCCAAGCTCTACGACGAAGCCAAATCCGGCCTAGCGCGGCCCAAGGCGGCGGCGCTGTCGGCCGAAGATCAGGCGCTGGTGTCGCAATCGCCGGCGCGCGAGGCCTGGGAAGTGCTACGCGCGCGCTACGCCGACCGCGGCATCACGCTGGATGCCAATATGTCGCTCGACCTCGGCATCGATTCGCTCGAATGGATGACGCTGGCGCTCGACCTGGAGGCCAAACTCGGTCTCGAAGTCAGCGAGGCGGCGCTGCAGGACGTCAACACGGTGCGCGACCTGCTGACCGTGCTGGCGAAAGCCAAGCCGGGGGCGAAGGATGGCGGCGACAGCGCCGACGTGAAAGCGGCAGCCGACAAATGGCTGGCCCCGACTGGGCCGTCGCTCACCGCACTGGGCTGGTTGCTCTATTGGATCAACCGGCTGGCGCTCAAGGCGATGTTCCGCATCGGCGCGACGGGACTTGAGCATTTGCCGCCCGAGGGCCCGGTGATGATCGTCGCCAACCATGTGAGCGACATCGATCCGCCGGTGCTGGCCGGCATCATGCCTTATCGGCGGATGCGCCGGCTCTATTGGTCGGGCGACGTCGGCCGCCTGTTCGAGACCGTGGTCGGCCGCAAATTCGCGCGCGCCACGCATATCTTCCCGGTCGACGAACGCTCGCCCAAGGCGACTTTGAGCATGGGCAAGGAAGTGCTGGCGCGCGGCAACGGGCTGGTGTGGTTTCCCGAAGCCTGGCGCTCGCCCGACGGCGAATTGCAGCGCTTCCTGCCGGGCGCGGGGCTGGTGCTGCTCGACCGCCCCGTGACGGTGGTGCCGGCCTATATCGACGGCGCGTACGAAGCGCTGCCGCGCCATCGCCACAGCCCCAAATTCGTCAAAGTGACCGTGCATTTCGGCGCGCCTTTGTCGGCCGACGAGGTGCGGGCGCTCGGCGCGGCGCGGGCGGGCGAGAGCGGGAACGAAGCGGCGCAACGGATCGTTGCCCATCTGCATGAGCGCGTCGCCGCCCTCAAGCCCTGAGGCGAGGCCGAACCGGCCAGTCAAGCAAGGGCGGCAGGGCAGCCATGCCGCCCAGGCAACGGACTCGTGATATCCAAGGCGCGGGCGATTTCGTAAGCTTATTGAAATGGACAGGCCAATCTGTCCCCGAAATGGAGATACGGCTCATGGGACAGTTTGTGTCGCGTTTGCTGGTGGGCGTTCTGGTTTGCGCGCCGCTGACCCTCGGTGCGGCCCTGCCGGCGGCGGCGGCCGACGTGAACGGCGAATACATCATCGAAGGGCGCGATCCCGGCGGCGGGGCGCGCTACAAGGGGCAGGTTCTCGTCGTCAAAGAGGACAGCACCTATTCGGTGATCTGGAAGATTCAGAACCAGGTGCTCTACGGCACCGGCATCCTGCAGAACAACACCTTCGCCGTGACCTATCTGAACTACGGCCCGGCCAGCGCGCCCGGCCTAGCGCTTTACGACGTCTCCGACGACGGCACCCTGACGGGCAAGTTCACCATGCTCGGGGCCAAGAGCACGGGCGTCGAGGCGTGGATCCGCGCCGGTGAAATGATGCCGTAATAATACAGCTATATTAAATAATTAGGGCCTGACCTTCATGTCGAAGGTCAGGCCCTAATGCTGTTCGACGAATGGTTTAGGCGAGGGCGGCGGCGACCGCGCGCTTGGCCATCACCGTCACCAGATGGGCGCGGTATTCGGCGCTGGCGTGCATATCGGACAGCAGCTCGTCGGCCGGATATTTGATGTTGGCGATGGCGTCGGGCGTGAAGCTCTTGGCCAGGGCCGCCTCCATCTCCGGCACGCGGAAGGCGCAGGGGCCGGCGCCGGTGACGCCGACGCGGACCTTGTCGCCGGTCTTGGAGACCATGACGCCGCAGGTGGCGTAGCCCGAGGCGAGGTGGGCGAACTTGATGTAGCCGGACTTGTCCGGGATCGGGAAATGGACGGCGGTGATGATCTCGCCCGGCTCCAGCGCGGTCTCGAACAGGCCGAGGAAGTAGTCGTCGGCGGCGATCTTGCGCTTATCGGTCTCGATCGTCGCGCCGAGGCCCATGATGCCGCCCGGATAGTCGGCGGCCGGGTCGGAATTGGCGGTCGAACCGCCGATCGTGCCGCGGTGGCGCACGGACGGATCGCCGATGCCGCCGGCCAGCACGGCGAGGGCGGGGATGTGCTTCTTCACCTCGGGCGAGGTGGCGACGTCGAAATGGCGCGTCATCGCCTTGATCGTCAGGGTTTTGCCCGAGACGGTGATGCCTTTGAGATCGGCGATCTTGCCAAGGTCGATCAGCACGCTCGGCTGGGCCAGGCGCTGCTTGAGAGTGGGGAGCAGCGTCATGCCGCCGGCGAGGATTTTGGGATCCTCGGCTTCCGACAGCTTCTGGCTGGCGTCGGCGACGGACTGGGCGCGGAGATAGTCGAAGCTATACATGGCTCGCGCCTCCCTCAGTGGTGGTCTTTGAGCGGCAGGACGCCGGTCTGCATGGCTTCGGAGCCAGCCATGACCGCCTCGACGATGCCCTGGTAGCCGGTGCAGCGGCAGATGTTGCCGTAAAGCTCCTCGCGCACCGTCTCTTCGTCGGCGCCGGGCAGGCGGCGGGCGATATCGACCGCCACCATGACCATGCCGGGGGTGCAGTAGCCGCACTGCAGGCCGTGATATTCGCGGAACGCCGCCTGCATCGGATGCAGCGTGCCATCGGCGGCGGCGAGCCCCTCGATGGTCACGACGTCGCTGCCGTCGGCCTGAACGGCCAGGATGGTGCAGCTTTTGATCGCCTCGCCGTTGTAATGGACGTTGCAGGCGCCGCACTGGCTGGTGTCGCAGCCGACATGGGTGCCCGTCAGGCCGAGATGCTCGCGGATGAACTGGACGAGCAGGGTGCGGGGTTCGACGTCGCCGGTGACGGTCTTGCCGTTCACCTTGAGGGTAATCTTGGCCACGTATCTCTCTCCTGTTGGCAGCCTGACCGGCTTGTTATCGGTCTACATAGCAGATGATCGCCGCCCCCGCGACAGGGGCGAGGGCCGGTTTAAGCGCCGGCCCGCTCGGTCATCAGCTTGACGAAACGCTTGAAGAACTCGTCGGCGAGCTTCTTGGCGGTCGAATCGATCAGCCGGGCTCCGATCTGGGCGATCTTTCCGCCCACCGAAGCGTTCGCCGTGTAGCTCAGCACGGTTTCCTCGCCCTCGGTGCGCAGCGTCATCTTGGCGCTGCCCTTGCCGAAGCCGGCAATGCCGCCGTTGCCCTTGCCGCTGATCGTGCAACCGTTCGGCGCGTCGATCTCCTCGATGGCGACGTCGCCGGCGAATTTGGCCTTCACCGGGCCGACGGCGAGGACGACCTTCGCCGTGAAGGTCGTCTCGGAGGTCTTGTCCACGGTGTCGCAGCCGGGAATGCAGGCTTTCAGCACTTCGGGGTCGAAAAGCGCGTCCCACACCTGTTGTTGCGGGGCGGGAATGCGTTGCTCGCCGCTCATGTCCATGACGCGTCTCCTTTTAACGAAAGTCGGAAGGAATTAAGCCGCTTTGCCCTTTTTGGCGTCCTGAATGGCGCGCCAGACTTTTTCCGGGGTAAGCGGCATGTCGATATGGCGGATGCCGTAGTCCTTCAGCGCGTCGAGCGCGGCATGGACGAGGGCCGGCGGCGCGCCGCAAGCGCCCGCTTCGCCGGCGCCCTTGACGCCAAGATCGTTGGTCGGCGACGGCACGCTGTTGAAATAGATGCCGATCATCGGGAAGTCGCTGGCGCGCGGCATGCCGTAGTCCATGAAGGACGCGGTCATGAACTGCCCGGTCTCGGGATCGTAGACGGTGTTCTCGACGAGCGCCTGGCCGATGCCCTGGGCGATGCCGCCGAGGACCTGGCCGTCGACGATCAACGGGTTGAGCACGGTGCCGCAATCGTCGATCGCGGTGAACTTGACGATCTGCACGGTGCCGGTGTCGGGATCGACCTCGACCTCGATGAGATGGCAGCCGTTCGGGAAGTTCTGGTTCTCGCCCTCGCGCTCGTAATAGTAGCTTTCGTCGAGCGGGCCTTCGACGCCTTCGGGCAGTTTGCTCGGGTCCTGCGCCGCCCGCGCCACTTCCTCGAGCGTGACGCTGCTGGTGCCGCCCTTGAACACGCCGTCCTTGAAGGTGACGTTCGCCGGCTCGGTCTGCATCAGATGGCCGGCGATCTTCTTGCCCTTTTCGACGATGTTGGCCGCGCCGCGTTTCAGCGCCACGCCGCCCATCATCGAGGAGCGCGAGCCGAAGGTGCCGACCGCCCCCTTGGGGGAACTGTCGGTGTCGCCCTGGATCAATTTGACCTTGTCCGGATCGACGCCGAGGAATTCGTGCAGCAGCTGCGAATAGACCGTGTCGTGGCCCTGGCCATGCGAGAAGGTGCCGGCGAAGACGCTGATCGTGCCGTCCTTCTCGAAGCGGATGCGCATTTCCTCGAACGGGCGGCCGCCGGCGCCTTCGACGTAATAGCCGATGCCGATGCCGCGCAGCTTGCCGCGCTTCTTGGACTCGGCCTTGCGCTTTTCGAAGCCGACGTAATCGCCTTTCTCCAAGGTCATGTCGAGCGTGCCGTGGAAGTCGCCGCTGTCGATGAGGCAGCCCATCTGCGTCTTGTAGGGGAATTCCTTGATGAAGTTGCGCTTGCGGAATTCGACCGAATCGACGCCGAACGCCTGCGCGCCCAGCTCCATCAGGCGCTCCATGATGAAGTTCACTTCGGGGCGGCCGGCGCCGCGATAGGTGTCGGTCGGCACGGTGTTGGAGAACGAGCTTTTCACCGAAAAATAGAGCACCGGCACGTCGTAGGCGGTGCCCATGATCTTGCCGCCGCCCATCATGGCGAGGATCGCGCCGTTCTCGGACAGGTAGGCGCCGACGTTGACGATGGTCTCGTTGCGCACGGCGAGCAGTTTGCCGTCCTTGTCGAAGGCGGCGGAAGCTTTGGTCGCCTGATCGCGGCCGTGGGCGTCGGACACGAAGGTCTCGCCGCGGTCGGCGCGCCACTTCAGCGGGCGCGTCTGCTGGCGCGCGGCCCAGACCATCATGACCAGCTCGGGATAGGTCTTGCTGCGGATGCCGAAACCGCCGCCGGTGTCGCCCGAGATCATGCGCAGGTTCTGCAGCGGCGTGCCGAGGATGTCTTTGGAGATGGCGTTGACCACGCGGCGGCCGCCCTGGCTCGGCGCGTAGAGCGTCGTGCGGCCCGTGGCCGCGTCATGATGCGCGACGGCGCAGCGCGGTTCCATCGGATTGCCGACGAGGCGGTTGTTGGTCAGTTCCAGCTCGACGACCTTGTGCGCCTTCTTGAAAATTTCCTCGCTGATCGAGGATTCCTGGCTTTCCCAATGCAGCGCGACGTTGCTGCCGAGTTCGTCCCAGACGACCGGCGCGTCCGGGTCGGCGAGGCGGGCGGTGTCGGCGACGGCCGGCAGCTCGTCGAACTCGATCTGGATCAGCTCGCTGGCGTCGCGGGCGTCGTTCAAGCTTTCGGCGATGATCATGGCGATCGGCTCGCCGACGTAACGCACGCGCTCGTGCGCCAGCGCGTGGCGCGGAGGCTTGAACAGCGGCACGCCTTTCAGGGATTTGGCGTTGGCTTCGCAAGGGATCGGCTTGACGCCGGCGGCGATGATGTCGGCGGATGTGTAGATCGCGATCACGCCCGGCGCGGCGAGGGCGTCGGCTGTGTTGACCGAGACGATCTTGGCGTGGGCGTAGGTCGAGCGCAGGAAATAGACGTAAGCCTGTCCGTCGAGGTTGACGTCGTCGGTGTAGCGCCCCTGGCCGGTGAGCAGCCGCTGGTCTTCCTTGCGGCGGATCGGCTGACCAATTCCGTACTGTCCCATGACCTCTGCGACCCTTTCGGACAAGGCTGCCGCGCGCCGCATGCGGCGATCTGCAGCCATTATCGTTGGAAATGAGGGACAAGCGAACGCGCGCCCCTTGTTTTCTCGATTTTATAGGGCCTTGCGCGGCTGGGGTTAAGTTTTTTTCTGGCATGGATATATGCCAAAAGCGAAACGGTCCGCGCGCTTATCGCGCGCAAACGCGCATGGTGACGGGCGTTCCCGTGTCGGCGCCGCGCAGATGCTCGCTCAGCGGCTTGCATAGGCCGCCGGCGCATAAGCGCCAGTCGGCGACCGCGCCGGACCGCGCCAGCGTCACTTCAGGCAATGGCGGTAAATGGGGATCGTAATGCCACCAGCCATCCGACAGGCGGGCGTCGGGCGGCGGATCGTAGCCGGCGGCGGAGCCTTTGATGCGCGTCTCGACGACGCGCAAGCCGGCGGCCTCGACGCGCCAATCTTCCTGAATCTCGCTTTTCTGCGCCGAATGGACCCAGGTGAGCGTGAAGGCTTCGAGCGCGAGGACCGCGACGGCCGCCCCGGCGCTCAGGCAGAGCATGAAATCATGTCGTGGCTGCGGCGCGCGCGGAACGCGTGCGCCACCAGTGATAGGCGAGGACGAGGGCGCCGAGAACAAGCCCGGCCTGATCCGTGATTGGCAAAGCGACGACGAGCAGGAATGCGGCGGCGGCGGCGAGCGCGCGTTCCGGCCACGACATCGGCGCGAGCAGGAAGCCGATCGAGGCCGCGCCCCAGAGGGCGATGGCGATCAGCGCCTTGACGACGATATAGGCGACGGCGGGCAAATAGCCGATCTCCTCGGCCAGGGGGCCGCCGTCTTGCAGCATCAGAGCCGGCGTGTAGACGGCCATGAAGGGCACGACGAAGCCGGCGATGGCGATGCGCAGGCAATTGACTCCGATCTTCAGTCCCGATTCCTTGGCGATGGAAGATGCGGCGAAGGCGGCCAAGGCGACCGGCGGCGTCAGATCGGCCATGATGCCGAAATAGAAGACGAACATATGGCTGACGATCAGCGGCACGCCGAGCTCCAGCAACGCCGGCGCTGCGAGCGAGGCGGTGATGATGTAGTTCGGGATCGTCGGGATTCCCATGCCGAGGACGAGGCAGGCGAGCATGGTCAGCACTAGGCTGAGGAACAGGCTGCCTTCGCCGACCGAGACGATGACGCGCGCGAAGTTGGAGGCGAGGCCGGTCAGCGTCATGGCGCCGATGATGATGCCGACGATGGCGCAGGCGATGCCGACGCCGATGGCGTTCTTCGCGCCGTAGGCGAGCGCGTCCAGGCACGCGCGGAGAGTCTCGCGCCCGCCCTTGTAGAGAGCGTTGAGCGCGACCAGCAGCGCGATGAGGACCAGAACGACCTCGATGCCGAATTGCAGGAAAGCGGCGCAGGCGAAGCCGATGGCGACCCAGGCGAGGATGCGCAGATGCATGCCGCGAATCTGGAAGATGGCGGCGGCGCCGAGGATCAGCACGGCGGTGAGCGCGAGGCCGACAGTCCCGGCGAACAGCGGCGTGTAGCCGCTGAACAGCAGATAGACCAGAGCGATCAGCGGCAGGATCAAGTGCCAGCCTTTCTTCAACGCGGCGAGCGCGTTGGGACATTGTTCCTTGGGCAGGCCCTCGAGCTTCAAGCGGCCGGCCTCCAGATGCACCATCCAGAAGGCGGTGACGAAATAGAGGATGGCGGGAACGATGGCGGCCTGGACCACGTCGATGTAATCGACGGCGAGGTTCTCCGCCATGATGAAAGCGACGGCGCCCATGACCGGCGGCATGATCTGGCCGCCCATGCTGGCGGTGGCTTCGACCGCGCCGGCGAAGGCCGGCTTGAATCCGAATCGTCTCATCAAGGGAATCGTGAATTGGCCCGTCGTCACCACGTTGGCGACGCCCGAGCCGTTGATGGTGCCCATCAGGCCCGACGTCACGACGGAGACTTTGCCCGGTCCGCCGCGCTTGTGGCCGACGGTGCCCATGGCGACGTCGGTGAACAATTGGATCATGCCGGCGCGCTCGAGGAAACTGCCGAACAGGATGAACAGGAAAATGTAGCTCGACGAGACGTAGGTCGGCACGCCGTAGATGCCTTCGGTGCCGCCGTAGATGTGGTCGATCACCTGTCCGAAATCGAAGCCACGGTGGTCGAGCGGGTAGGGCAGATATTGGCCGAACAAGGCGTAGGACAGGAAGGCGGCGCAGATCAGCGGCAGGGCGACGCCCATGACGCGGTAGGCCGCGTAGAACAGCAAGGCGATGACGGCGACGCCGACCGCGATGTCCTCCGTGGTCGGGCTGCCGGAGCGGACGATCAGGTCGTTGTAGAAAATCCAGTGATAGAACGAGAGGGCGAAGCCTGTCGCCGCGAGCAGGAGGGCGACGGCGCGCGCGCCGACGCTTTTGCTCATCTGATAGGCGAAGCAGAAGGTCAGCAGCAGCAGAAAGCCGACATGCACCGAGCGGACGATGATGCTCGCCAGCGGGCTGAAGGCGGCGGTGTAGAGCTGGAAGGCCGAGAAACAGACGGCGATGGCGTAGATGAGCGGCGCGGCGCGGCCGCCGCCGAAGCCGGCGACCGCGTCGATTGCGCTTTCATGGACGGCCTTGCCCTCGGCGGGCGCGGCGGTTGGGTCCGTCGTCTTGTCCGCCATGGGCGCAGGCTCCTACTTCGTGACGCCCTTTTCCTTGTAATAGCGCGCCGCGCCCGGATGCAGCGGGATCGGCATGCCGTTCATGGCGTCGGCGAGCTTGATGTCCTTCGCGGCGGCGTGCGAGGCGACCATCGTGTCGAGGCTTTCGAACATGGTCTTGGTCATCTGATAGACCAGCTCCTCCGACACGCCTTCGTGCGTGACGAGGAAGTTCACCACGGCGGCGGTTTCGACCGCGGCGGTCTGGCCGCGATAGGTGTTGGCGGGGATCGTCACGGGAATGTAGGGCGCGCCAATCTTCTTCACCGCCTCGGCGGGAATGGCGACGACGGTGATGTCGTTGGTGCTCGCCATGTCGCGGATCGAGGCGACGCCGAGGCCGGCGGACTGCAGGGTGCTATCGAGCTGGCGGTTCTTCATCAGGTCGACCGATTCCGCGAAGGGCAGATATTCGACCTTGCTCATGTCCTTGTAGGACATGCCGGCGGCCTGCAGGATCGCGCGGGTGTTGAGCTCGGTGCCCGATTTGGCGGCGCCAACCGACAGGCTCTTGCCCTTGAGGTCGTTCAGCGTCTTGATGCCCGAGGAAGCGGTGGCCACGAGCTGGATGTAGTTCGGATAGATCGCGGCGATGCCGCGCAGCTTCTTCAGCGGCTTCTCGAACCCGGCTTCGGCGTTGCCGTCCCAGGCGAAGACCAGCGAATCGCCGAGCGTGAAGGCGATCTCGCCCTTGCCGGCTTCGAGCAGGACGAGGTTCTCGACCGACGCCTTGGTCGCCTGCACCGAGGGGCGGGCCTTGGGAATCTTGTCGGCGTAGATTTTGCTCAGGGCGACGCCGAGCGGGTAATAGACGCCGGCGGTGCCGCCGGTCAGCACGTTGATGAACTGGGCCTGGGCCGGCGCGGCGGCGGCCGTTCCGAGCGCGACGACGGTGACGGCGGCGAGCCCGCGCAAAGCGGACATCGGGGTGAAACGCATCTATGCCTCCTGGCCCTTGTCGGGCCTTCCCTGGTTGGACGTGCCGGAACGAACGTGACCGTTCTTGAGCCGCGCCGGGCGCGGATCGCGGAGTTTAGGGGCAAGTCGGGGCGGCTTCCAATCGCGATCTTTGGATCGCGGCAGCGGCCGGGAGGACGGGAAGGGACGGAAATGCCGGGCCGGCGCGCGCCTCCAGGGCCAGAAGGCGCGCGCCGGCCCGCCGTCAGGTCGCTTCCTTCACGAAGGAATCGACGACGATGAGACGGAGATTGGACGAGCCCTGGCGGATCGCCTTGGCCGCGGCGTATTCCGGCGAATTGAACCAGCGTTTGGCGGCGGCGATGTCGTCGAACTCGATGATGAGGATGTTGTGCGCCGGCCCGCCTTCGAGCACTTCCGGCGTCGAGCCGCGCGCCAGGTAGCGCCCGCCGTATTGCTTCACTGCGGCGGCGACCATCGGGCCGTAGCCCTTCATGCCGGCCGGGTTGGTGATCTGCACTTCGCCGATGACGTATGCGGGCATGATCAATACCCCGCGTCGGCGGTTTTGACGTTGCCCGGCATGATCTTCGCCGTGCTGCGCGATTTGAGTTCGCCGTAGACGAACGGCTTGTCGCGCGGCATCGACGTGTGCAGGTCCTCCGGCGCGACGTTCGAGGGGTCGGGGTTCTTGATCAGCGGCTGGATCAGCGCGTCGTAGCTCGGATACATGAAGAACGGGATCGAGAAACGGCGGTTGCCCGAGCGGTTGATCACCCGGTGCAGCGTCGAAGAGAAGACGCCGTCGGTCCAAACCTTGAGCACCTCGCCGACGTTGACGACGAAAGTGTTTGCGACCGGCGGCACGGCGACCCATTCGCCGTCGCGGTTGCGGACTTCGAGGCCGCCGTTCGTATCCTGCGCCAGGATGGTGAAGGCGTTGGTGTCGGTGTGGGCGCGGGCGCCGAGATGCACGCCGTCCTCGTCCGGCTTCTGCGGCGGGTAGTGCAGCAGCCGCAGCGAGTTCATGTCTTTCTTGAAGTATTTTTTGAGCTCGCCCTCAGCCAGCCCGATGCTCTGCTCGAACAGGGCGAGCAAAGCGTAACCCAGCCTGTCCATTTTCTCGTAATAGGCCATCATGCGCGGCTGCAGGTCGGGCATCGCGGCGGGCCAGGGAATGCGGCCGTGCAGCGGCTTGCCGGCGAGCAGGTCGGGATCGTTTTCGGCGAGCGGCCGGCGGATCTGGAAAGCTTCCTGCAGGTTGGCCGAGATCGTCTTCTCGTTGCCCTTGGTCATGCCGTGCAGATAGCCCTGGGCATGGTTGTTCAAGGTGATCGAGGACTTCATTTTCTCCTCCTTGGGGAGGTCATGGAAGTCCTTGGCGGCGGCGAAGATGGCGTCGACGTCGCTCTGGGCCACGCCGTGATTCTTGATGTACATGAAGCCGATGCGGCCGCAGACCTCGGAGATCTCCTGCGCGAGCTTGGCGCGAGCCTGCTTGTCGTCGGACCAAGCCGCCGACAGATCGACGATAGGCACGTCGGTGAAGGCGAGCTTTTTGGCGGTCGGCAGCATCGAGTGGCACTCCTTTGAACAAACTGCGCGCGATTCGCGCGGACGGACGAGCGCGAAATCGACGATCCTGCCCATGCTACGCGGCCGGTCCGCGCGGGGAGAATTTTATTGTTCAATATAATTCAATCCAGCCTCGCTCTCATAAGCGCCTAATCCTGGCGGCGCGCTTCGGGTAGCGTTGCCCCGCGGGCTCGGGGAGCCAGCGGGCCGAACCGGGGATATGCGCTGTTTCCTGTCTGCCGCGGCATCCGCGACCATGCCCGCGCGCGGTTCTAGGTGAGCCGGGCGAATCGGGATATCTTGGGAAATTGAATAAGAAACTTAACGAAATTCGAGCGGGGGCGCTCGATCGGTCTGCGGAACGGCCCGGCAATTGCAAGCCGTGAAGCGCAAGAGGATCGCAGTTTCTCGAATTCATGAACGACGACTTGAGAAGGACAAATGGATATGAAGCGAATCGGACTTTTTGCGGCGGCGATCATCGTCGCCAGCGCGGCGGCGTCGCAAGCGCAAGCGCAGGATTTCTACAAAGGCAAGCGTCTGACCGTGATCGCCGGCTCCGGCGTCGGCGGCAGCTATGACCTTTACGCCCGCCTGCTGGCCGACAGCATCGGCAAGTTCATTCCGGGCAACCCGAACGTGGTGGTCGAGAATCGCGTCGGCGCGGGTTCGCGCCTCGCCATGAACTATCTCTACCGCCAGGCGCCGAAGGACGGCACCGTGATCGGCCTTGGCACCAACCTGCTGCCGTTCGACCAGTTCGTCTTCCCTGAGGCGGCCCGTCAATACGACATCACCAAGTTCCAGTACCTCGGCAACATGGCCTCGCTCAACGGCGTGATCGCCGTGTGGCACACCACCGGGGTCAAGGCCTTCGAAGACGTCAAGAATAAGGAAGTCATCCTCGGCGCCAACAGCCGCGTCTCGGAGACATACATCATTCCGGCCGTGCTCAACGCCATCGCCGGCACCAAGTTCAAGATCGTGCACGGGTTCCCGGGCAACGTGTCGGAGATCGACCTGGCCATCGAGCGCGGCGAGGTCTTCGCGCGCGGCGGCTCGTGGGCCAGCTTCCGCATCTCTCAGGCCGAATGGGTCAAATCTGGCAAGATCATCCCCATCGTCCAGAACGGCTCGAAGCGGAGCGCCGAGCTGCCCGACGTGCCGCTGTTGATCGAGCTGGCGCAGAACGACGAGCAGCGCGCCATTTTCAATCTGCTGATGAGCGGCTCGGTGTTTTCGCGCGCTTTCGCCGCCCCGCCGGAAGTGCCGGCGGCGCAGATGGCGATCCTGCGCAAAGCCTTCATGGACACGCTGCAGAACAAGGAGTTTGTCGAAGCGGCGGAAAAGCGCGGCTTCGAGATTTCGCCTTCGACTCACGTGGAGCTGGAAAAGGTGATCGCCGAGGTGCAGAGCTCGGTGAAGCCGGAATTCCTCGCCAAGATCCGCCCGATTTTGCAGCAGGAATAGCCGTTCCGTTATAGACTGCGGCAATCACGCCGCCCGGCCCGCGGCTGAACCGCGAGCCGGGCGGCTTCCGTTTAGACCATCCCCCAGGTGCCCCTATGTCCGAGTCCAAGGCCGCGTTCCGCTGGGAAGATCCCCTGCTGTTCGACGAACAGCTGAGCGAGGACGAGCGGCTGCTGCGCGACGCCGCGCACGATTACTGCCAAGACAAGCTGATGCCGCGCATCCTCCAGGCCAACCGCGACGCGACGTTCGATCGCGAGATCATGCGCGAACTGGGCGAGCTCGGCCTGCTCGGCGCGACCATCGAAGGTTACGGCGCCGGCGCCGGCTATGTCGCCTACGGGCTGATCGCGCGCGAAGTGGAGCGCGTCGATTCGGCCTATCGTTCGGCGCTCAGCGTGCAGTCGTCGCTGGTGATGCATCCGATCTACGCCTACGGCTCGCAGGCTATGAAGGACAAATATCTTCCCAAGCTGGCGACCGGCGAATGGATCGGGTGCTTCGGCCTGACCGAGCCTGACGCCGGCTCGGACCCCGGCGGCATGAAGACCCGCGCCAAGAAGGCCGACGGCGGCTACGTGCTCAACGGCTCGAAAACCTGGATCACGAACGCGCCCATTGCGGACGTGTTCGTCGTCTGGGCCAAGGACGACGAAGGCGTCATCCGCGGCTTCGTGCTGGAGAAGGGATGGCAGGGCCTGACTGCGCCGGAAATCCACGGCAAGTTCAGCCTGCGCGCCTCGGCCACCGGCATGATCATGCTATCGGACGTGTTCGTGCCGGAGGAAAACAAGTTCGCCGCCGTGGCGGGCCTGAAGGGGCCGTTCGGCTGCCTCAACAGCGCGCGCTATGGCATTTCCTGGGGCGCGCTCGGCGCGGCGGAGTTCTGCTGGCATGCGGCGCGCAATTACACGTTGGAGCGCAAGCAGTTCGGCCGGCCGCTCGCCGCCAACCAATTGATCCAGAAGAAGCTCGCCGACATGCAGACGGAGATTGCCCTCGGCCTGCAAGCCTGCCTGCGCCTCGGCCGATTGATGGATGAGGGGCGCGCCCCGCCAGAAACCATCTCGATGCTCAAGCGCAACTCCTGCGGCAAGTCGCTGGACATCGCTCGCATGGCGCGCGACATGCACGGCGGCAACGGCATTGCCGACGAATATCACGTGATCCGCCATGTGATGAATTTGGAGGCGGTGAACACTTATGAGGGCACTCATGACGTCCACGCCCTGATTCTCGGCCGCGCCCAGACCGGCCTGCAGGCCTTTACCGGCGAGTAGTTCCAGCGGCCAATGGTCTTGGAGGGCGGCGGAGAAGCGGTTATATTCGTTAAGATATAACCAGGAGGCCGCCATGCCGAACATTCAGGAGACGACCCTCGACATCCTGCGCACCGCCGCCGCTTGGCGGCAGGCGGGCAAGGGCGTCGCCTTGGCCACCGTGGTCGCCACCTGGGGCTCGTCGCCGCGCCCCGTTGGCAGCCAACTCGTCGCCGACGACGCCGGCAACTTCCAGGGCTCCGTCTCGGGCGGCTGCGTCGAAGGCGCGGTGATCGGCGAAGCGCAGGCCGCGATCAAGGACGGCAAGGCGCGTCTTCTGCAATTCGGCATTAGCGACGAGCAGGCGTGGGACGTCGGGCTCGCCTGCGGCGGCAAGGTGGAGATCCTCGTCACCGCCGCGAACGGCCATGAAGCGATGCTCGGCGCCTCGCTCGCCGCCGCCGAAGCCAAGCGGCCTTACGCCATCGTCACCGACATCGCCAGCGGCGCGCAGACGCTGCTGCCGCCCAGCTTTTCGTCGGGCGAGAGCGAGCTGATTCTGTCGCCAGTAGCCCAAGCCGAGGCCGAGCGCGCCTTGGCGCGCGAGAAAAGCGCGCCCATCGAGGCCGGCGGCCAGCGCCTGTTCGTCAACGTGATCGTGCCGCCGCGCCGGCTCGCCGTCGTCGGCGCGGTGCATATCGCCCAGCAGCTCGTGCCGATGGCGGCCATGGCCGGCCACGAGGTGACGGTGATCGACCCGCGCAGCGCGTTCGGCAACGCCTTCCGCTTTCCAGGCGTGACCCTGTCGAACGACTGGCCCGACGAGGCGCTCGCCGCCTTCAAGCCGGACGCGCGCAGCGCCGTCGTCACGCTCACGCACGATCCCAAGCTGGACGACCCGGCGCTCGCCGCCGCCCTGCGCTCCGACTGCTTCTTCATCGGCGCGCTCGGCAGCCGCAAGACCCACGCCTCCCGCGTCGAGCGCCTGAAGGCGCAGGGGTTCGCCGATGGGGAGATCGCGCGCATCCACGGCCCGGTCGGGCTCGCCATCGGCGCGGTCTCGCCGGCCGAGATCGCCATTTCGGTGCTGGCGCAGATCACCCAAGTCCTGCATGACGATCCTGCGCGCGCGAAGAAGGACGCGGCGGCGTGATCTACGGCGAAGTCGCCATCGCCGCCGCCGCAGGGGCGCGGCTGGTCCATCGCCAGCGCGCCGGGGCGAAGATATTCGGCAAAGGGCATGAATTGACGGCCGAGGACGTCGCGGCGCTGCAAGCGGCCGGGGTGACCCGCGTCACCGTCGTGCGGTTCGAGGCCGGCGACATCGGCGAAGACGAAGCGGCGGACATCGTCGCCAAAGCGGCGACGGGAGCGGGGATCGACGCCGGTCCGGCCTACACCGGTCGCGTCAATCTGCACGCGGCGACGGCCGGCTTGGTCTTGCTCGACGCCGCGCGCGTCGACGCGCTCAACCGGGTCGATCCGGCCGTCACCATCGCCACGCTCGCGCCTTTCGCCTTGGTCGAGGCCAAGCAGATGGTCGCCACGGTGAAGATTATTCCCTATGCCGCGCCGGAAACGGCGGTGCGGGCGTGCGCCGAGATCGCTAGCCGAAGCGGACCGCTGATCCGCGTCGCGCCGCTGCGCCGCGAAGCGGTCGGCCTGATCCAGACGCGCCTGCCGGACACCAAGGAATCCGTGCTCGACAAGACGGCTCGCGTCACCGCAGAACGGCTGGAGACGCTCGGCAGCGCGCTCAAGGCGGAAAGGCGTTGCGGCCATGACACGGAGGAGATCGCCGCCGCGATCGGGGCGCTGAAGGCTGAAGGCTGCGGCATGCTGCTGATCGTCGGCGCGTCCGCTATCTCCGATGCGCGCGACGTGATTCCCGCCGGCGTCGAGAAGGCTGGCGGCACGGTCCTGCATTTCGGCATGCCGGTCGATCCCGGCAATCTGCTCCTGCTGGCGCGTGGATCGGACGGCGCGCCGATTCTCGGGCTGCCGGGCTGCGCCCGCTCGCCGAAGCTGAACGGCGTCGATTGGGTGATGCAGCGCTTGCTCGCTGGTATCGAAGTCACGCCGCGCGACATTCAGGGCATGGGCGTCGGCGGCCTCTTGATGGAGATACCGTCGCGGCCGCTGCCGCGCGCCGAGGCCAAGCGGAAAAAGGGCGCGGCGACGCAGCCCAAAGTGGCGGCGCTGATCCTGGCCGCCGGCCGCTCCAGCCGTTTCATCGAGAAAAGCGGCGGCGGCCCCAGCAAGCTGCTCGCCAGCATCGGCGGCGAACCGATGATCGCCCGCGTCGCCAAGGCTGCCCTCGCGTCTAAAGCGCGGCCGGTGATGGTCGTCGTCGGGCATCAGCAGGGCGAAGTCCGCGCCGCGCTGGCGGGGCTCGACGTCGAGATCGTCGAGAACCCTGATTATACCGAGGGCATCAGCACCTCGTTGAAAGCCGGCCTTGCCGCCATGGCGCCGGACGTCGATGGGGCGCTGGTGCAGCTCGGCGACATGCCGAGCGTGCCGGCGTCGGCGCTCGACAAGCTGGTCGCCGCCTTCAATCCGCTTGAAGGCCGCTCCATCGTCGTGCCCACGGCGGCGGGCAAACGCGGCAATCCGGTGCTGTGGGGCAGGGCCTATTTCGCCGAGATGGCGACGTTGCGCGGCGACGTCGGCGCGCGCCATTTGATCAGGGCCTATCCCGAAGCGGTGGCGGAGGTGGCGATGGACGACGGCGGCGTGCTGCTCGACATCGACGAGCCGGCGGCGCTCGCCGATTTCCTCAAGAGCGGCGCGGCCGTCTAGCGCCGCCGCGTGATCCGATAGACCGAGGCGGGGGGCACGTTGGCGATCACGCCGCCGATGCGCTTGGCCTCGAGGCCGAGCCTGTCGAGCACGCGCTCGGGCACCGGGCAGCGCCAGCCGTAAGTGAATTGGTAGAGCGCGCCGCCGTCACGCAGATGCGTGAAAGCGCCGGCGAGGATCAGCAACACCTTGTCGGGGCGCATCGAGAGCAGCGGCAAGCCGCTGACGACCGCGCCGACCTGCGTCTGCGGCTCGACCGGCAAGCGGCGCAGCAGCGCCGCGTCGGTTTGCAGAATGGTCGCATCGGGAAAGCGCAGCCGCAGAAGCTGGGCGAAATCGTCGTTGGCTTCGACCAGAACCAGATCGCTCTCCTTCACGCCGCGCGCGAGCAACGCGCGGGTGAAGACTCCGGTGCCTGGCCCGAGCTCCAGCACCGGCGCGTCGGCCGGAGCGATCTCGCGCGTGATCAGCTCGGCCAGCGGCGAGCTGGAGGGCGTGATGGCGGCGATGCCGAGAGGATTGTCGAGCCAGGCGCGAAAGAACGGCAGGACGTCTTGCTTGAGCATGGGACTCTCGGTTGCGCAGGGAAAGCGCGCGGGGGACTGGATGCGAAATGGGGCGGTCGTCACAGAATGGCGAGCATTGTGGCGAAGATATGGCCGCGATCGGCGGTTGCCGCCGCCCAATCTTCCATCACGCGCGCCTGATTCCAAAGCCGTATCTTATCACGGCGCGGGCCATGGCGCGCCCCGCGTTATATCGGCTTAAACATAACGTCTGCGCGCGTCCCGCGAAAGAGCGCTGTGCGGAAGTAGAGACAATCTTCCTGAAGCATAGATTGACTCGGCCGAAAGCCGGCGGGAGACTTTGCCCGCGCTGCCGATCAAACAATCAAAAAAGACAAGACGGCGTCAGGCTAGAGAGACATCCCTCACGCTTCGCAACCTTTCGACAGGGAAGGATAGGCCATGGCTGAACGCATCACGCTCAATGTCAACGGCGAAACGCACAGCATGACGGTCGATCCCGACATGCCGCTGCTTTACGCGCTGCGCGACGAGATCGGTCTGCGCAATCCGAAATTCGGCTGCGGCCTGGCGCAATGCGGCGCCTGCACGGTGCATGTGAACGGCGAGGCGACGCGCTCTTGCGTCACGCCGGTCTCGGCCGTCGCGGCCACGGACAAGATCGTCACGCTGGAAGGTCTCGGCACGCCGAATAAGCCCCATCCGGTGCAAAAAGCCTTCGAGGAAGAGCAGGTCGCGCAATGCGGCTATTGCATGAACGGCTGGATCATGACCTCGGCGGCGCTGCTCAAACAGAATCCGAAGATGACCGACGCCCAGATCCGCGAAGGGCTCGCCGGGCTCAAATGCCGCTGCGGCACGCATATGGGCATCATCCGCGCGGTTAAGCGCGCCGGCACCATGATGGGTTGAGGAGAAGCGCCATGAACGCGATCAGAAAGCCCGCCAAAAAAGGCTTTTCGGTTTCCCGCCGCGCCGCGCTCCAAGGCGCCGGCGCCTTCGTTCTCACGGCCGTGGTGCCGACTTTCGTGCTGTCGCAGAAGGCGGCGGCGCAAGCCGCGCGCCTGGGCGTCGCCGCCAAGCCGGCGTTGCAGCCGACCCAGCTCGACACCTGGCTCAAGATCGCCGCCGACGGCAAGGTCACGGCCTTCTTCGGCAAGATGGACATGGGGCAGGGCGTCGATGTCGCCATCGCCCAGATCGTCGCCGAGGAATTGGACGTCGCGCTCGAGACCGTCGATGTCGTGATGGGCGACACCTATTTCACCGTGAACCAGGGCGGCGCGTCCGGCTCCACCGGGATCCAGAACGGCGGCATCCCGCTGCGCAACGCCGCCGCCGAAGCGCGCCGCGTGCTGGTCGAGCATGCCGCGAAAGTTCTCGGCGCGCCGGCCGACAAGCTGACGGTGGCTAACGGCGTCGTCTCGGTTGCCGGCGATCCGTCGAAGAAAGTCAGCTATGCCGACATGATCGGCGGCAACTATTTCAACGTGCAGGTCGAGTGGAACGGCATGGTCGGCAACGGCATGTCCGTCACCGGCAAGGCCAAGCCGAAGCCGGTCTCCGACTACAAGGTCGTCGGCAAGTCGTACAAGCGCTTCGACATTCCGGGCAAGGTCTACGGCACGACCGATTACGTGACCGACGTGCGCGTGCCCGGCATGGTCCACGCGCGCCTCGTCATGCCGCCGACGGCCGGCGCGTCGGTGGTACGCATCGACGAATCCTCGATCCGCGGCATCAAGGGCGCGCGTGTCGTGCGCGAGAAGGATTTCGTCGCCGTCGTCGCCGACAAGGAATGGGACGCGATCAAGGCGCGCGAGCAGCTCAAGGTCGTATGGTCGACGCCGCCCGCGCCGTTCCCCGACCAGAGCGCGCTCTACGATCACATCCGCAAGACGCCGTCCGCCGGCAAAGGCAAGCCGGTCGAGAATGGCAACGCCTTGGAGGCGCTGAAGAGCGCGGCGAAGGTCGTCGAGGCGGAGTACGAATGGCCGTTCCAGTCGCACGCCAGCATGGGGGCGGCCTGCGCCATCGTGCAGATCGAAGACGGCGGCAAGACGGCGACGGTGTGGACCGGATCGCAGAAGCCGCATTACGTCCGTGACGGCGTCGCCAAGATTCTCGGCATGGCGCAGGAGGCGGTGCACGGCGTCTGGGTGCCGGGGCCGGGCTCCTACGGCCGCAACGACGCGGGCGACGCCGCCGCCGGCGCGGCGCTGATCGCCAAGATGGTCGGCAAGCCGGTGCGCTTGCAGGGCACCCGCGAGGAGGGCACGGCCTGGGATCCCAAGGGGCCCGCGTCGGTCCATACCGCCAAGGCCGGGCTCGACGCGTCCGGCAAGATCGTCGCCTATTGGTTCAACAGCAAAGGCTTCTCGCGCCTCGACGTGAATTCCAACGAGAGCGATCCGGCCGATTGCCTGCCGACGCAGCTGGCCGGCGCGGTCAGCAAGTCGAACATGGCCTTCAACGTGCCTGAGGAATCCTACGGCTTCGACAACAAATGGATGAGCTGGGAGACCATTCCGCAGTTCCTCAAGAACAACAATCCGCTGCGCAGCTCGCACCTGCGCGATCCGCTCGGCCCGCAGTTGCAGTTCGCCAGCGAACAATTCATGGACGAAGTCGCCCTGGCGGCGGGGGCCGATCCGGTGGAGATGCGGCTGCGCTATCTGAAGAACCCGCGCGACATCGCCGTCATCAAGGCGGCGGCGGAGAAGTCTGGCTGGCAGCCGCGCGCGCGGCCGCAGGGCAAGCCAGGCGGCACCGGCACCGTGTCGGGCCGCGGCATCGCCTATGCCCGGCGCAACGGCTCGACCGTCGCCATCGTGGCCGAAGTGGAGGTCGACCGCTCGACCGGCGCGATCTGGCCGCGCAAGTTCACGGTGGCGCACGATTGCGGCCTGATCGTGAACCCGGAGGGGCTGCGGATGACCGTGGAAGGCAACATCGTCCAGGGGGCCAGCCGCGCGCTGTTCGAAGAAGTGATGTTCGACCGCGACCGGGTCACGAGCGTCGATTGGGCGACCTATCCTATCCTGGAGACGATGCAGGCGCCTGAGACGGTGGACGTCGTGATGATCAACATGCCGGGCGAGCGGCCGACGGGGGCGGGCGAAGCCTCGATCCGCCCGCTCGCCGCGGCGATCGCCAACGCCGTCTTTGACGCCACAGGGGTGCGCGTGCGGCGCGGCCCGCTGACCCCGGAGCGCATCAAAGGTTACCTGAGCCAAGCCTGACGCGGCTTCGCGGCGTCATTCTGCCGAAACGGCGGGCGTCCTAAGGGGCGTCCGCCGTTTCTCTATTCAGGGGAAAAGCCGGGGACGGAATTCCCAGGGCCCGCCGTTGGTAAACTTATTGGCATCTTGTGGTGAAAGCCGGCAAATCTTGCTAAAATTGAGTAATAATATTACGCGGGCGTAACCGCGGGTTTCGTCTGGGCGTGCGGCACGCTCCCTGCATTGGGAGGGACGGCCGTATGAACATCGCTCTGGCGATCCGTTTTCGATACGACGCGAGTTCGATACGACGAGTGTCACGATGTTTCGATAGAGGGCGTTGAGCGCCTCCGTCGACTCTTCGGGCCTTCGGCGGGGGTGGGGGGACGAGAGCGGGCCATGCCATCATGGCCGGCCCAGAGAGGATTTTGACCTAATGTTGAGTCGCATCATTGTCGCGGTTTTGTTGTTCGCCGCCGGCGCAGGCGCAGCCTGGTATTACAAGGACATCGTCGGGGCCGCCAAAGTGACGCCCGCGACGGCTTCGGCTCCGCAGGGCGGCAATCGCGCGATCGATGTCGTGACCCAGAAGGTCACGATCGGCCCGGTGATCGAAAGCTACGACGCGCTCGGCACGGCCTACGCCAACGAGGCGGTGACGATCACCGCCAAGGTCACGGGCGTCGTCAAGACGGTGAATTTCGAAGAAGGCCAGATGGTCAAGCGCGGCGACGCGCTGGTCGAGCTGGACGACCGCGAGGCGCGCGCCAGCCTGGCGCAGAGCGAAGCCGAAGTGCGCAACGCCAAGCTGCTGCTCGAGCGCGCGCAGCAGCTCATCAAGTCGCAGAACGTGCCGCAGGCGCGCGTCGACGAGTTGACGTCGCAATATCAGGGCGCGACCTCCAAGGCCGATGCCGCGCGGGCGAGGTTGGCCGATCTTAAGATTCTCGCGCCGTTCGATGGCCGTCTCGGTTTGCGCCGCATCAGCGTCGGCAGCTTGGTGACGCAGAGCACCACGATCACGACGCTGGACGACACCAGCGTGATCAAGCTCGATTTCTCGATCCCGGAGACGCTGCTCGCGAAAATCGAGATCGGCCGCAAGGTGATGACGCGCAACGACGTCTATCCCGACATGCGCTTCGAAGGCACCATCCGCACCATCGATTCGCGCGTCGATCCGGTGACCCGCGCGATTCAGGTGCGCGCCGAAGTGCCGAACGACAAAAACTTCATCAAGCCGGGCATGCTGATGACGGTCGAATTGCCGCTCAGCGAACGCCCGGCGGCCATGACCATCGCGGAAGGTTCGCTCGTGCCGGAAGGCAGCGACCAATACGTCTACAAAGTGGTGGACGGCCGCGCGGTCAAGACGCTGGTGCGCATCGGTGTGCGGATGCGGGGCGTCGTCGAGATCGTCGACGGATTGACCGCCGAGGATGCCGTCGTCGTCGGCGGCGTGCAGAAAGTCCGCAACGGCATCCGCGTCCGAGCCTCGACCCAAGCGGCGGAGAGCCGCGGCTGATAGTTTCGCGGCCCTGGAGGGTTCCACGGCCGTTTCTTTTGTTCGTCTGCGCTCAGTTGACCTGGGGGTTTGCGCGCCATGATGCTCTCCGACGTTTCGATCAAGCGGCCGGTTTTCGCCACCGTCATCAGCCTCGTATTGGTCATCTTCGGGCTGATCGCCTTCGGGCGGCTCGCGGTGCGCGAATATCCGGATATCGATCCGCCGATCGTCAGCGTTTCGACCACTTATCGCGGCGCGTCGCCCGAAGTGATCGAGACGCAGGTCACTCAGGTCATCGAAAACGCCGTCGCCGGCATCGAAGGCATCAAGACGATCAACTCGGTGAGCGAGGAAGCGCGCTCGCGCGTCACTATCCAATTCAACCTGTCGCGCGAGATCGAAGGCGCGTCGGCCGACGTACGCGACAAGATCGGACAGGTCCTTCGCCGCTTGCCCGAAGAGGCCGACTCGCCGATCGTCACCAAAGCCGATTCCGACAACAGCCCGATTCTCTGGTTCGCGCTGACTAGCGACCGGCACAATGCGCTTGAGCTGACGGACTACGCCAACCGAGTTTTGGTCGACCGGCTGGCGACCGTGCCTGGGGTGTCGGAAGTGCGCATTTTCGGCGAGCGGCGTTATGCCATGCGCATCTGGCTGGACAAGAACGCGCTGGCCGCGCGCGGCCTGACCGTGACCGATGTGGAGGCGGCGCTCCGCCGCGAGAACGTGGAGCTGCCTTCCGGCCGTGTCGAATCGAGCGAACGCGAATTGACGGTTCGCACCGAATCGGGCCTGACCACGCCCGAGCAGTTCCGCGCCTTGGTCGTCAGCGGCCGCAGCGGCAACGCGCACCAAGTCCGTCTCGGCGAAGTCGCCAAGGTCGAGCGCGCCGCCGCGAACTTGCGCTCCTCGGTCCGCGCCAACGGCCGCTCGGCCATCGGCATCAGCATTCTGCGCCAATCCAAGTCGAACACGTTGGAAGTGGCCGAAGGCGCCAAGCAGGAGATGGGGCGGTTGACCGCCACGCTGCCGCCCGGCATGGCGGTCGACGTCAATTACGACGAATCGACCTTCATCAGCCAGTCGATCTACGAAGTCTACCACGCGCTCATGATCGCGTTGCTGCTCGTCGTCGGCGTCGTCTTCGTCTTCCTGCGAAACTTGCGCGCCACACTGATTCCCAGCATCGCAATTCCGGTGTCCGTCATCGCCTCATTCATGGTGTTGGCGGCGATGGGATTCTCGATCAACGTGCTGACACTGCTCGCGCTGGTGCTCGCCATCGGCCTGGTGGTCGATGACGCCATCGTCGTGCTCGAGAACATCCACCGGCGCATGGAGCTCGGCGAGCCGCCGCTGCTTGCCGCCGTGCGCGGCGCGCGGCAGATCGGCTTCGCCGTCATCGCCACGACCATGGTGCTCGTGGCCGTGTTCGTGCCCATCGCCTTCCTCGAAGGCAACATCGGCCGCCTGTTCACCGAATTCGCCATCTCCGTCGCCGTCGCCGTGGTCTTCTCCGGCCTGATCGCGCTGACGCTGACGCCGATGCTCTGCTCGAAGATGTTGTCGTCGCCGCATGAGGACGAAAAGAAGTTCCTCTATCGCGTGACCGAGCCGGTGTTCCTCGGCATGAACCGCGTCTATGCCCGCATCCTCGGCTGGTCGCTCGGCAATCCGCTGACCATCGTGCTGGTCGCGGTCATGGTGTCCGGCGTCGCCTTCGCCTTGTTCCAGCTGATCAAGAAGGAATACGGCCCGACCGAGGACCGCGGCACCTTCACCGTGCAGATCACCGGCCCCGAAGGCGCGAGCGTCGAATATATGGAAAAGCGCATCGCCGAAGTCGAGCGCGAGCTGATGAAAATGGTCGAAGGCGGCGTCGCGGAACGCTTGCTGACCGTCAGCGGCTCGGGCGGCAGCCTCGGCTCCGCCAACGAAGGGCGCATCTCGGTGCGCCTCAAGCTGTGGGCCGACCGGGACAAAACGACGCAGCAGATCATGAGCGAAATCGCGCCCAAGCTGCGCGACAACCCTTGGCTGCGCTCGGTCGCGGTCAATCCGCCGGGGCTCGGCCGGCGCAGCACCAACTCGCCGTTCCAGATGGTCATCAGCGGCAACACCTATGAGGAGCTGGCCGAACTGCGCGACGTCATGCTCGAGCGCGCCGCGGAAAACCCGAACTTGATCAACCTGACCTCCGATTACGACGAGACGAAGCCGCAGCTTCGCGTCGAGATCGACCGCAACCGCGCCGCCGATCTTGGCGTCTCGGTGCGCGATATCGGCGAGACGTTGCAAACCTTGCTCGGCTCGAAGGTGGTGACGACCTACACCGATCGCGGCGAGCAATACGACGTCATCCTGCAGGCGCGCTCGGAAGATCGCGTCTCGCCGCAGGATTTGCAGAACGTCTTCATCCGCTCCAACCGCACGAATAGCCTAGTGCCGCTGGTCAACCTCGTCAGCGTCACCGATATCGCCGGTCCCGGCGCGCTCAACCGCGTCGACCGGATGCGCTCGATCACGCTGCGCGCCTCGCTCGCGCCCGGCTACACGATGGGCGAGGCGATCTCCTATATGGAGAACATCGCCTCCCAGGTGCTGCCGCCGCACGCCCGCATCGGCTACAAGAGCGAGGCGCGCGAGTTCAAGGAGACGAGCGGCTCGCTCTACTGGACCTTCGCTATGGCGTTGGTCATCGTCTTCCTGGTGCTGGCCGCGCAGTTCGAGAGTTTCGTCAACCCGTTCATCATCCTGCTGTCGGTGCCGCTCGCGGTCACTGGCGCGCTCGGAGGCATGTATTTCACGGGAGTGACGCTGAACGTCTACAGCCAGATAGGCATCATCACGCTGATCGGATTGGTGGCGAAAAACGGCATCCTGATCGTGGAATTCGCCAACCAGCTGCGCGCGGCGGGACGCGATTTGCACGACGCGGTGACGGAAGCCTCCATCGCCCGCCTGCGGCCGATCTTGATGACCTCGATCGCCACCGTGTTCGGCGCCATGCCGCTGGCTTTGGCGAGCGGCGCCGGCGCGGAAGCGCGTCAGGCGGTCGGCATCGTCGTCGCGGGCGGCGTCACCTTCTCGACGGTGCTGACGCTGGTCGTGGTGCCGGTGTTCTACATCCTGCTCGCCAAGCGCACCAAGCCGGTGACACACGTCGCCGACGCGATCATCGCGCTCGAACGCAATGAGGCGCGGACGCAAGCCAGCCCGGCCGAATAGGCCGCGCCGCTATCGCGACATGAACGCCGGCGGGGACACCGCCGGCGTTTCTTGTTCGGCTCAGGCTTCGGCGCAAGCGGCGGCCGGCATCTCGGCAGGAAAGCCCCGCGCAAAGCGGACGGCGAAGGCGCAGAGCGGACCTTGTGCGAGCGGCGGAGCCAGCCAGCGAGCATGTGCGGCGAGCCGCTCGCCATCGCCGTCGCGTGCCGCGTCGAGCAGAGCGACGATGGCCTCTTCGCAGGCGGTCATGCGGCGCGCGTCGGACGGTTTCAGGAGCAGCGGCCGGCGGCCGTCGCGCGCCAGCACGGCAAGGAGATCTTCGAGCGCCTGCAGCACGCTCTCGACGCTAGCCAGACCGCAGCACAGCCACAATTCTTGCTGCACGATCGTCCAATTGCCGCGGCTTTCGCCGAGCAGGCGCATCGCCCATAGGAGGAGACGCGCGTTTACGGGCAGTTCGGCGACCAGCCGGCGCGGCGGCGCGTGGCGCAGGTGCGCGGCGGGCGGCACGTCGTCGCCGTCGATCAGATGCAGAGCCGCAGCCATCGCGAATGTTCCCTTCGCCGAATTAATTTGCGAGCCGTTCGCAAAATCTATCGGCGGCGAAGCAAATGCGGAAAGACCTTCGGGCTTGGTCTTTTAGACGGAATTTATATGGCCGGGAGCGGTCAGAGCGGCGGCGCTGAGCCGCTCAATGCGCCATACAGCATCAGCGCGCCGAGCAGGCAAATCGCCAGTCCGGCAGCCAATTGCAAGATGCCGCTCGCCCTGCCGTCGCCGCGCGCGGCGGGCAGGCGGGCGAGGGCGGCGCGGCGCGCCAGGATGGTGGCGACACCGATCGCGGCCATCGCCGCCGCCATGCCGAGGCCGATCCCGACGACCATCAGGATGCCGGCGCCGACGATGCCGTTGGCCAGGGCGTAGAGCATCACCAGAGTCGCGCCGGTGCAGGGCACGAGGCCGACGGCGAAGGACAGCGCGCCCTGGCGCGCGCGTTCCGCCCCGTGATCGTGCGTGTCATGCCCATGATCGTGATGATGGGCATGATGATGGTCATGCGCGCAGAGGTCTGCCGTCGGCCGGCCGGCCAGCCGACGCGCCGCTTGCCACAGCATATGCAACCCGATGGCGACGATCGCGCTGTAGCTGACGGCCTGCACCGCGCGCAGTTCGGCCGGCGTGCCGCCGAACGCCTGGCGCAAGGCCACGTCGGCGAGCCAGACGAGGACGATGGCCGCGACGACATGGGTGGCGGCGATCTGCAGGCCGAGCCACAGCCCGCGCGCCAGCTTGGCTTCGCGGCCGAGGAAGTAGGAGACGATCACCGCCTTGCCGTGGCCGGGGCCGGCGACATGGAACGCGCCGTAGAGGAAGGCCAGGCCCATGCCGGCGAGCAGGCTGCCGAACGCAGCGGCGAAACCGTCGCCGTCGCGGATGGCGCGCATCTGCGCGGCGAGGGCCATATTCATGCGGCGCTGCCATTGCAGCATCTCGCGCATGGCGCGGGCGAGGAGGCCGGGCTTGGCCGCCGCTTCGCGCGCCGGTTGCGCGCTTTGCTCGCGTTGGGGCGCGCCCATGAAGGGGTTGTTGCTCTGCGCGGCGGCGGGCGCGGCGATCCCGAGGCAGAGCAACAGGAGCGACAGCGCGAAGGCGAGACGGCGCAGGGTCATGACGCCTTGCATTCGATCGTCACGCTCGGCGGCACGACCAGGCCGCCGTAGATCGCGTCCGCGGGATCCTCGCGGATGGCGTAGCTGCACGCGCCGGAGGGCATGCCGTCGAACCGTACCGGATCGTTGGCGTCGAGCGCGAAATCGACGAAGAAGGATTCGTCGTAGATGCCGGCGGTGATCGGCGCCGCGGCCGGATCGAGCGGCTCTGCCAGACGCAACGTAAAGCCGTAGAACACCAGCCCCTTGGCCTGCGTGGCGGAGAAGTTCTCGGCATCTTGCAGGGGAAAACTCTGCAGCCCCTGGCGCACCCGGCTGAAATAATCGTAATCGCGCAGGGCGGCGAAGGCCCGCGCGGCGAGATCGCGCTGCTCGGCCTCGTCGAACACGCCGTTCTTGTCCTTATCGAAGTCCGTGATCAGGGTGGCGCTGAAGAAGTCGTCGAACACCCAGGCTTGCCGCAGCGCGACCAGCTTGCCGCCCTCGAAGACGAAGCTGACCATGGCCGAAACCCAGACGTGGGGATGGGCTACGCCGGGGCGAGGGATGGCCAACGCGGCGGCGAATAGTAGGACGAAGATCAGGCGGCGCAGCATGCGCGACTATAACGTCGCGCTGCCGCTAAAATCCACGAAAACGGGTTCAAGAGGCCGCGAGCAGGCAGCTTTTCAAGCTGTCGGCGATGCCGCGCATCAAGCCGGCGTAGCCGGCCGCGCCATCGGGCGCAGACGCGCCGAGCGGATCGAGAACGCCGCCGCGCGCCTTGGTGCCTTCGAGCACGGTATCGACCAAGCTGGAGGTGAATTGCGGTTCGCTGAAAACGCAGAGCGCGCCGCGCTCGGCGATTGTTTTACGAAGGTCCTCGAGACGTCGCGGGCCGGGCACGCGGTCCGGCGTCACGGTGATCGACCCGGCGGCGCGGAGGCCATAGCGCTTCTCGTAATATTGATAGGCGTCGTGAAAGACGATGAACGGCTTGTCCTTGACCGGTGCGAGCGTCGCCGCAAGCTCAGCGTCGAGCGCATCGATGGCCGCAGCGGCGGCTTTGGCGTTTTCGGCGTAGCGGGGGGCGTTGGCCGCGTCCGCCTTGGCGAGCGCGCCGCTCATGGCGGCGAGGATCGCCTTGGCGTTGTCGGGATCGAGCCAAAGATGCATGTCCTGCTCGTCATGGGCGTGCGAATGTCCATGCGAATGGCCGTGGGAATGGCCGTGGCCGTGATCGTCGCTCTCCCAGAGGCCGCCTTCGCGCGTCGGCAGCAGTTTGACTCCGGGAGCTTTGCTCAATTGGGTGATGCGGGCCTGTTTCGGCAACGAGCGGACGGCTTTGGCCATGAAGGATTCGTAATCCGGCCCGATCCAGAAAATCAGGTCGGCTTTCTGCAGCGCCTGCATGTCGGAAGGACGTAGCGCGTAGGAATGCGCCGACGCGGTGGCCCGCAGCAGCAGGCTCGGCGTCCCCGCGCCATCCATGACGGCGGCGGCGAGCGCCTGCAACGGTTTGATGGTGGTCAGGACTTTCGGCGGTTCGGCGGCGGCGGGCAGGGCAAGAAAGGCGGCGACGGCCGCGATGCAGGCGAACGATGAGCGCATGACCGTATTTCCCGACTTCATGAAGGAGATA
Organism: Alphaproteobacteria bacterium; assembly: GCA_046297835.1. Lineage (GTDB taxonomy): Bacteria > Pseudomonadota > Alphaproteobacteria > SMXQ01 > SMXQ01 > CAMAVH01. Next base: position 169,898 of record JBKBHI010000005.1, read on the forward strand.
TTGTTATATAATAACATATCTTCTTGTCGAGAGTTTTTAGCGGGCCGTCTGCGGTGCGGGGAGCGTTAGGGCTGGGGAGCGGCTACTTCCGCCGGCGGCGGGAGCGTTGTGGGCGAGCTATGGGACGGCGCGGCCGTAAACCCGCCGTAGAGCTGCAAGCCGAAGCCGGCATTGCCGGCGGATGGCCAAGGGCTGGCTTCCTCGCTCGTCGTGATCGCGGCGGGTTCATCGAGTTGGAAGCCGCCGATGGGGATTAGAGAATCGTTGGGCGTTTGCGGATCGAGCGTCGAACCGGCGACGACGCCGCTCTGCGCCCTGGCGACGCCGGCGAGGGGCGATAATGCGCCCATTACAGTTCCGCCGATGAACAGGAGGAAGATCCCGCGCGCTGCGCGACGAACGATTCCGGCAATTCCCATGACCCGCGTCCCCGAAGCTGCAATGATCGGAAAAATATAGCAAATTTTGTTAGTATTTACATCTTGTTAAGCGCGGCCATGCGCAATGGACTAAGCTTGCTGGCGGAGGTCCGGCGGTCGGTCGGGCCGCAACATGCCGCAGGGGGGAAGCGGCAGGCTAGTCGCGGCGGATTGGGGATTGAGCGCCATGGAGGAACCGAAGCAGACGACGCGCGAGAGCGTCGGTCTGATCTGGTGGGTGGTTGGCCTCGGCGTGTTCGTCGCGGTCGTCTTCTCCGGCTTGATAATTTGGGAGCAGGGACGCCAGCGCGATCTGGTGGTCGAGCGGTCGCTGTTATCGGCGCAGAACCTCGCCTTGGCGCTGGAAGAGCACACCCGCGCCATCATCCAGGCCAGCGACGCTGGGGTTCTCAACACGATCGAACATGTCGAGACGGCGCTCGCCCGCGGCGGCGTCGATTCCCGCGAGTTCTACGAGGCGATGCGGGAGACCGTCGCCCGTATTCCGCAAATCTCCGGCCTGATCTACGTCGATGAAAACGGCATATTGGCGGCCGACAGCCAGAGCGCGACGCCGCCGGCTTTCGATTTCAAGGATCGCAGCTATTACATCAAGGCCCGCGACAATCCCGATTCGGGACTGGCGATTTCGGAGCCGTTCGTCACCCGGCGTCTGGGCAACCATGTGATCGCCTTGAGCCGGCCGGTGCGTAAGCCCGACGGCAGCTTCGGCGGCGTCGCCTTCGCGGCGGTCGACACCGATTATTTCCAGAAATTCCACACTTCGCTCAGTCTCGGGCGGAACAGCGTCATCACCCTGTTCGATCTCGAAGGCCGCATGTTGCTGCGCGCGCCCTATACCGAGGCGGTGGGGCAGAGCTTCGCCAACGATCCGGTGTTCGAGGAGATCGCTGCCGGCAAGACGTCGGGCGTGCATTTCAACCCGCGCCATCGCGACAATTTCGCGCGCTACGTCGCCTATCGCAAACTGGCTGACCGCCCGCTCGTCGTCGCCATCGGGATCGAGATGAACGAAGTTCTGGCGCCCTATACGATGACGCGCTGGACGGCGGTCTTCTACGTCGCGACGCTGATTTTCGTCCTGGTGCAGCTCACAGCCATCATCGTCGGGCAGATTCGCCGCCGCGAAAAGGCGAACCGCCAAGTCGTCGGCATCATCGAGAACATCAACCAGGGCGTTCTGGTGTTCGACGCCGACGAGAAGCTCGTCTCGTTCAACCGGCAATATGCCGAGATGGTCGGATTTCCTCCGGGCGTCCTATATCCGGGGCAAAGCTACGAAAACGTCATCCGCGCTGTCGCCGCGCTCGGCGAATACGAGGGCGAGGACGTCGAGGACGTGGTCCGCAACCGCCTCGAAGGCGTGCGCCAAGGCCACGAGCGCTTCTCGATCCACCGCGGCCGCAGCGGCCGCGTGCACCAGATTTTCCGCAAGTCGATGGCCGACGGCGGCTTCATCATCACTTTCACCGACATCACCGAGAGCGTCCGCGTCCACGAGGAATCGGAGAAGAAGACCGAGCTGCTCCAGCTCATTCTCGACAGCATGCACCAGGCGATCCGCGTCTTCGACAAGGACTTCAAGCTGGTGCTGGCCAACCGCCGCATCGTCGAGAGCTTCGGATTCCCCGAGGCGTTCGCGAAAGTTGGCACGACCCACGAGCAGATGGTGCGGCTGTCGGCCGAGCTCGGCGAATACGGTCCCGGCGACATCGATGATCTCGTCCGCGAGCATGTCGAGTACGGCCGGCGGCAGATGCAGCGCGGCAGCATCGTCCGCACGCCGAACGGCCGATATATCAAGAAGCATCGCGAGCCGATTCCCGGCGGCGGTTTCGTCGCCGCCTACAGCGACGTGACCGATCTCGTGGCCGCCGAACGCGAGCTGGCGCAAAAGACGACGCTGCTGCGCTCGACGCTGGAGAACATGGGCGACGGCCTCAGCGTCTACGACGAGAATCTGGCGCTCATTAGCTTCAACCACTCCTGGGCGGAAATGTGGGATCTGCCGCCGCACATCGCCCGCGAAGGCGTCGGTTTCGAGGAGATCCTGCGCTTCAACCTCGAACGCCGCGAATATGGCGAGATCGCCGACACGGAATCCTATATCCGCGACCGTCTCGACGATCTGCGTTACGGGCGGGCCAATTTCTACGAGCATCGCCGCCCCAACGGGCAAATCTTCCTGATTCGCCGCCATTACGCGCCGAACGGCACGATCGTCGTCAACCATGCCGACATCACCAGGTTGAAGGAGGCCGAACGCGAGGCGGCCAACAAATCGCTGCTGCTCGAAGCGGTGCTGGAGAACATGACGCACGGCATCAGCGTCTACGACAAGGACATGCGCCTGATCGCTTACAACCGCAATTACATCGAATTGCAGGGTTACAAGCCGGAGTACATCGCTCTCGGCATGAGCTACGAGGATATATTGCGCCTCGCCGGCACACGCGGCACCTTGCGGCCGAAGGATATGGAAGCGCTCATAAAGCGACGCGTGCAGGAGATTCGCGAGCATCGCTACCAGAGCAACGAATATCTCGCGGCGAGCGGCCGCTATATCGCGCTGCGCCTGAGCCCCATGCCGGACGGCGGGTTCCTCACGACCTTCTCGGACGTTACGGAAGTCAAACGCGCGGAAATCGCCTTGCGCGCTAAGGAGGCGCGCTATCGCGCGCTGGTCACCTCGGCGACGCAGATCATCTGGGTCGCCGACAGGCGCGGCGCCGTCATGGACATGGGGCCGGGATGGATGGCCTACACCGGCATGAGCGACGCCGAGGTGCTCGGCGACGGTTGGCTGGCGGCCCTGCATCCCGACGATTTGGCCGATGTGCGGCGCATCTGGCGTCTCTCGATCGAGACGGAAAAGCCCTACGAAACGGAATATCGCGTGCGCGGGCAGGACGGCAGCTACCGCACCTTCGCGGTGCGCGGCGTGCCGGTGCTCAACGACGACGGCAGCGTGCGCGAATGGGTCGGCGTGTGCGACGACGTGACCGAGCGCCGCCTGGTCGAGCGCGAATCGGCCCGCAAGTCGGCGCAGCTCGAGGCCATCACCGAGCATATGGCTCAAGGCATCGCCGTCTACGACAGCGATTTGCGGCTGGTCGCCTATAACCAGCGCTATATCGACCTGCTGCAATTTCCGCCAGGCTTCATCCACCTCGGCATCAAGTTCGAGGACATCCTGGCCTATCACGCGGCGAACGGCGCTTATGGACCGAATGCGGATGACGAAGTGCGCGAGCGGGTGGCCTCGGCGCGTCGCGGCGAGCCGTTCCGCACGGAATATACCTATCCCTCGGGCATCTCCCTGTTCGTGAACCGCGCGCCGATGCCGGGCGGCGGCTTGATCAACACCTTCACCGACATGAGCGAGCGCAAGCAGGCCGAGCAGGCGCTGCGCGAGAGCGAGGAGCGGCTGCGCGCCATCCTCGACAACGTCGCTGACGCCATCGTGACGACAAATCAAGCCGGCGAGATCCAAAGCTTCAATTCGGCGGCGGAGCGCATTTTCGGCTATGCGCCGGAACAGGCGATCGGGCGGCCAATCCGCATATTGATCCCCGATTCCTACGGCTCGCCGCAAACGAATCTCGAAGGCATGCCGGCGCTCAGCCCGCGCGAAATGATGGGCCGGCGCATGGATGGCAGCCAATTCCCGATGGACATCGCCGTCACCTCGGTCGAATTGCCGGGCCGCTGGCTGCAGATCGCGATCATCCGCGACATCAGCGAGCAAAAGGCGCTGCAGGCGCAATTGTTCCAGGCGTCGAAGCTCGCCACCGTCGGCGAGATGGCGGCCGGCATGGCGCATGAGATGAACCAGCCGCTTAACGTCATGCGCATGGCGGCGGACAACGCGCTGATCCGCATGGAGCGCGGCATCGCCGGTGAGGATTACCTCAAGCAGAACCTGGCGCTGATCGCCCAGCAGAGCGAGCGCCTCGGCAAGCTGATCCTCCACATGCGGGTGTTCAGCCGTCTCGACAAGGACGGTTTCGAGAAGTTCGATCCGTGCGTCAGCGTCACGGCGGCTGTGGAACTGATGAGCCGCCAGATCGCGCTGGCCAACATTCGCCTCAACGTGACGCTAGACGAGAAGGCGACGATGGTGATGGGGCGTCCGTCGCAGCTCGAGCAGGTCATGATCAACCTGCTGAGCAACGCCAAGGACGCCATCACCGCGCAAATGATGGAAAATGAAGCGTCGCCGGCGACGGCCGAGGAGCGCGCCAAAGGCGCGCCGATCGGCAGCATTGCGGTGAGCGTCCGAAACGCGAAGGATGGCTTGCGCATCCTCGTGCGCGACACCGGCGGCGGCATCCCCGACAGCATCATCGCCCGCGTGTTCGATCCGTTCTTCACTACCAAGGAAGTGGGGAAGGGGACGGGACTCGGCCTGTCGGTGAGCTACGGCATCATCACCACGATGGGCGGCAGCATCTCGGCGCGCAACGTCAAGGGTGGGGCGGAGTTCGTCATTTCCCTGCCGGCGGCCGAGGCGAGCGCCGAAGACGAGCCAGCTCTGCAGTAGCCGGCGGGCTTATAGGGACGCCCCGCCCAGCCCCGGCGCGAGCGCTGGGAACGGGGGGAGGAAAGTCGGGATGCGGGAAATTGGCTCCGTGGGAGGGATTCGAACCCCCGACCGGGCGGTTAACAGCCGCCTGCTCTACCACTGAGCTACCACGGAATGGCCGGTGTTCGCCGCGAACCTGGACCCGGAAGACCGGGCCGTCCGTCGGCGAGGGCCGGGTTATAACAGAGGCTTTCGGCCATGGCCAGAGTCTCGTCCGGCCTTTTTTCTTCAATGCCTTGGCGGATTTTCAAGAATTGGCCCGGCGATGGAGGCCGGAGGCGGAATCGAACCGCCGGTGCGGGATTTGCAGTCCCGAGCATTGCCACTTTGCTATCCGGCCCCGTCGCGGGGAGGGGACATATAGGCCGCGCCTGCCCATAGGGTCAAGGCAGGCGAGAGCGGGGGACCTGCGCGGCGGCGCGTTCGGTCCGGCGGCCGGAAACCGCAGCGTCGCAGTCCGTCACCGTTCGGTAAGAGGGAAACCGTAGGGCACATTGCGGTGAATTCGCCGCCGGCGCGACGGGTTTGCCGCAGTGCAACGTTGTTTTCCAGGCCTGGGAACAGTATACAAGCCAAGAGTTTCCAAGCGCTTGCCGCTGATTACGACGGACCCTTCCGATGGACTTTTCTGTCGCTCGGCGAAACATGGTGGATAACCAGGTTCGCCCCAACAAAGTCACTTCGCTGCCGCTGATTCAGGCTCTGCTCGACATCCCGCGCGAGCGGTTCGTGCCGGGGCCGGCGCGCGACGTCGCCTATGTCGACGACGACGTGCCCCTGGCCGCCGGCCGTTGGCTGATGGAGCCGATGCTGTTCGCGCGACTGGTCCAAGCGGCGGAGATCAAGCCGTCGGATGTCGTTCTCGACATCGGCGCAGTCACCGGCTACGGCGCGGCGGTGCTCTCCAAGCTGGCAGCGACCGTGGTCGCGCTCGAAGAAGACGCCGCCCTGGCCAAGTCGCTCGGCGTTAATCTCGACGGCCTCGGTCTCGACAATGTCGCGACCATCGAAGGCAAGCTCGCCGCCGGCTGCCCGAAGCAGGCGCCGTTCGACGTTATCCTGTTCGAAGGCGCGGTGCATGACGTGCCCGCCGCCATCGCCGATCAGCTCGCCGAAGGCGGCCGCCTCGTGGCGGTCGTGGATAAAGGCGGTGCGGGGCAGGCGGTCCTGATGATGCGCCGTCACGGCGCGTTGTCGCGCCGCGTGCTGTTCGACGCGGCGACCCCGGCGCTGCCGGGCTTCGCGCCGCAACCGACGTTCGTATTTTAGCAGTCCAAGGTGAGCCTGATGGCTTCGCGTCGCTTCTTCCGTTCCCGCAACCTGCTCGCCGCCGCTCTATTCGCCGGCACCGCGCTCGTCGCTCCCGTCTTGGCGCCGGCGTCGGCGGAAACCCTCGACGAGGCGCTGGCGCGCGCCTACCAGACCAACCCGACCTTGCTCGCCGCGCGCGCCGCCTTGCGCGCGACCGACGAAGGCGTCGCCCAGGCGCTGTCGCGCTGGCGTCCGACGGTCGAAGCCGGCGCGGACATCTCGCGCACGCAGAGCTACAGCAACACGCGTTCGCCGGCCACGCGCTACACCACGCCGCGCGGGGTCGATCTCAGCATCCGTCAGCCCCTGTATGATCCGGTCGCCGGCGCGGCGACCGAACGCGCGGAGTTCGACGTGAAAGCCGCCCGGGCCCGGCTGCTGACGACTGAACAGCAAGTCTTGCTCAACGCCATGGCGTCTTATATCGACGTTTTGCGCGACCAGGCTGTGCTCGACCTGAACATCAATAACGAGCAACGCCTGCGTCGTCAGCTCGACGCGGCCAACGACCGTTTCCGGGTCGGCGAAATCACCCGCACGGACGTCGCCCAGGCCGAGGCGCGCCTGTCGCGCGCGATCTCCGATCGCATCACGGCGGAAGGGAATTTGGCGGCTTCGCGCGCCGTCTATCGCAACAACGTCGGCGACGCGCCGGCCGGCCTCGTCCCCCCCCAAGCGCCGGTCAATCTGCCGGTGTCCCAGGATGAGGCGATCAGCATCGCTTCGTCGCGTTTTCCCGATGTGATCGCCGCCGATTACACCGAACAGTCGGCGCGCGCGAACGTCGTCGCGGTCGAGCGGGAATTGTGGCCGGATCTCGGGGTGCGCGGCACCTTGTCGGCTGACCGCGGCACCACGAACGGCAACACGGAAGCCAATAGCGCCTCGATCACCGCGGAAATCAGCGTGCCGCTTTATACCGCGGGCTCCGTCGCCGCGCGCATTCGCGCCGCCAAGCAGACGGCGACCCAGCGCAAGCTGCAGTTCGACCAAGCGCGCCGCGACGCCGCCGAGACGGCGACGCAATCGTGGGAGTCGCTGGAAACGGCGCGCGCCAGCCTGCGTGCGCTGGATGCGGAAATTCAGGCCAGCCAGATCGCCCTGGAAGGTGTCGAAAAAGAGGCCCTTGTGGGTTCCCGTACCGTGCTGGACGTGCTGGACGCCGAGCAGGAATTGCTGACCGCCAAGGTCAATCTGGTCCGCGCCCAACGCAACGAAATCGCCGCCGCTTACGAGTTGAAGGCCGCTGTCGGCTCCCTGACCGCCCGCGAATTGGGCCTGCAAATTCCTTATTACGACGAAGAGCAGAACTATAAGGATGTGCGCGGCCGGTGGTGGGGCAGCTCGATCCAAGGCGAATAGGCGGTTCTCCCCGGTTTTTTGCGCTTTTGCTGGCGGAGAGAGGCTTTCAGCCGCTACCCCGCCCGCGAAGAGTTTGTTACAGTGAACGATAAGACGCCGGTCGGGCGTCACGGCAAACGATAGGCGCGGCACCCCGGATGAGCGATACCAAGGCCCAACCCGAACCGACGATGGAGGAGATTCTCGCCTCCATCCGCCGCATCATTTCGGAAAACGACGAGCAGCCCGGCACCGCCCCAGGCACCGCTCCCGGCACCGCAGCCGCCGCGCCTGTTGCGGGCGAGGACGTTCTTGAGCTGACCGATATGGTCGCCGAGGACGGCTCCGTGGTCAGCCTGAGCGCGCCGTTCGACGATTCTCCCGTCGAGGACAATCTGGTCGATCCGAGCGAATTGCGCCGCCGCGCCGGCCAGCAGGAGGATTCGGGCATCGCCGTCGAGGACGAAGACGACGACGAGATTCCGCCGGTGCCCGACGACGACGACGCGGAAGACGAGGAGAATCCCGAGGTCGCGATGACGGATGAGCAGGACGGCAAGGTCGAATTTTCGGCCGACGAATTGATCGGCGAGCAAGCGGCGGGCGGGCTCGTCGCGGCGGCGACGGCGGCGGCCACGACGGCGGCCTTCGCCAGTCTGTCGCGGGCATCGCAACACACGACGGGAGGCGGTATGTCGCTTGGCAGCGGTCGCACGCTTGAAGACCTTGTGCAGGAAATGATTCGTCCGATGATCAAGGAATGGCTCGACAAGAACTTGCCGGCCATGACCGAGCGTTTGGTCCGCAAGGAGCTCGAGCGCCTGTCGCGCCGCGCCGAGGACTAAGCCGGGCTCTTTCCCCATTCGCCCGGCATCGCGCCGGCGTTTCTAGTTACATTCAAGGTTGCGAGGCACTCCGTGCTGGAAAAGACCTTCCGGCCCGCTGAGGTCGAGGCGAAGCATTACGACAAATGGGAAAAGTCCGGCGCCTTCGCGGCCCAGCCGGACAGCGGCCGCACGCCGTTCACTATCGTCATCCCGCCGCCGAACGTCACCGGCAGCCTGCACATGGGCCACGCGCTCAACAACACGCTGCAGGACGCGCTGATCCGCTATAAGCGCATGAAGGGCTTCGATCCGCTGTGGATGCCGGGCACCGATCATGCCGGCATCGCCACGCAGATGGTGGTCGAGCGCCAACTCGCCGCCAAAGGCATCGGCCTGGCGCGCGGCGCGGCAGCGAAAGAGCCGACCAATGAAAAGCTGCTCGACCGCAAAGCCTTCCTCGACAAAGTCTGGGAATGGAAGGCGGAGAGCGGCGGCACCATCACGCGCCAGCTGCGCCGTCTCGGCGCGTCGCTCGACTGGTCGCGCGAACGCTTCACCATGGACGAGGGTCTGTCCAAGGCCGTGCTCAAGGTGTTCGTCGATCTCTACAACGAGGGCCTGATCTACAAGGACAAGCGCCTCGTCAATTGGGATCCGAAATTCCTCACCGCCATCTCCGATCTGGAGGTCGAGCAGCGCGAGGTGAAGGGCCATCTCTGGCATATCAATTATCCGATCGACGGGATGCCCGGCGCGTTCATCACCGTGGCGACGACGCGACCGGAGACGCTGCTCGGCGACACCGGCGTCGCGGTCCACCCGACCGATGAGCGCTGGGGCCATCTGATCGGCAAGTTCGCCGTGTTGCCGCTGGTTGGCCGCAAGATTCCCATCGTCGCCGACGAATATTCCGATCCCGAGAAGGGCACCGGCGCGGTGAAGATCACCCCGGCGCACGACTTCAACGACTTCGAGGTCGGCAAGCGGCACAATCTGGAAGCGATCAACGTCTTCACCGCCGAAGCGCAGATCAACGCCAACGCGCCGGAAGCCTATCGCGGCCTCGACCGGTTCGACGCGCGCAAGAAGATCCTCGCCGAGCTGGAAGAGCAGGGCCTGCTGGTCAAGACCGAGCCGCATCCCCATGTGGTGCCGCATGGCGACCGCTCCGGCGTGCCGGTCGAGCCTTACCTGACCGAACAATGGTACGTCGACGCCAAGAAGCTCGCCGGTCCGGCCATCGCCGCCGTCGAGGACGGCCGCACCCAATTCGTGCCGAAACAGTGGGAGAAGACCTATTTCCACTGGATGACCAACATCGAGCCGTGGTGCATCTCGCGCCAGCTCTGGTGGGGTCATCAGATTCCCGCCTGGTACGGGCCGGACGACAAGGTGTTCGTCGCTTACGACGAAGCCCAGGCGCAGGCCGCCGCCGACAAGCATTACGGCAAGGCCGTCGAACTCCGCCGCGATCCCGACGTGCTGGACACCTGGTTCTCTTCGGGCCTGTGGGCCTTCTCGACTCTCGGTTGGCCCGACAACGCCAAGGAGGTCGAGCGCTACTATCCGACCGACGTTCTCGTCACGGGCTTCGACATCATCTTCTTCTGGGTCGCCCGCATGATGATGCTGAGCCTGCATTTCATGAAGGACGTGCCCTTCCGCACCGTTTACGTCCACGCCCTGGTGCGTGACGAGAAGGGGCAGAAGATGTCCAAATCCAAGGGCAACGTCATCGACCCCTTGGACCTGATCGACAAATACGGCGCCGACGCTTTACGCTTCACGCTCGTCGCCATGGCGGCGCAGGGGCGCGACATCAAGCTCGCCGAGAGCCGCGTCGAAGGCTATCGCAACTTCGCGACGAAAATCTGGAACGCCGCGCGCTTCAACGAGATGAACGGCTGCGCCTTGACCGCCGATTACGATCCGGCTTCGGCCAAGCAGGTGGTCAACCGCTGGATCGTTAGCCGCCTCGCCGAGACGGTGGGGCAGGTCGAGACCGCCATCGACGGCTATAAGTTCAACGAGGCCGCAGGCGCGCTCTATCAGTTCGCCTGGGGCGCCTATTGCGACTGGTATCTGGAATTCGCCAAGCCGCTGTTCCAGGGCGCGGACGAAGCCGCCAAGGCGGAGACTCGCGCGACCTCGGCCTGGGTGCTCGGCCGCATTCTGCATCTGCTGCATCCCTTCATGCCATTCCTCACCGAGGAGCTGTGGGACAATCTGACGGACGGGAAGGGCGGAAGTTTGATTTCCGCCGAATGGCCGCGCCCCGACGCCACTTGGCACGCGCCGGAAGCTCTCGCCGAGATGGATTGGGTCGTGCGCCTGATCGAAGCGGTGCGCGGCGTGCGTTCGGAAATGAATGTGCCGCCGGCCGCCAAGATCGCCCTGTCGCTCAAGGGCGCGTCGGAGACGACGCTCAAGCGTCTCGCCACGCACAAATCGCTGATCTTGACGCTGGCCCGTCTGGAGACGGCCGAGCCGCTCGTCGGCGAAGTGCCGAAAGGCGCGATCCAGTTCGTCGTCGACGAGGCGACGGTGGTGTTGCCCATCGCCGGGTTGATCGACGTCGCCCAGGAGCAGGCGCGCCTGAAAAAGGAGATCGCCAAGGTCGACGGCGAGATCGCCAAGGTGCTCGCCAAGCTCGGCAACGAAGCGTTCGTGTCGAAGGCTCCGCCCGAGATCATCGAGGAAAACCGCGAGCGCCAGGCCAGCTTCGAGACGGCCAAGGCGAAACTCACGGAAGCCCTCACGCGCCTCTCGGCGGCTTAAAGCGCGGCAGTCCAGAGCGGCTGGAATGGCTGGATTTTCGCGCTTTTCTCTGCCATTCGCTTGCCGTGACCCTGGCGGTTCCTTATCTTAACCGCCTCCCGAGAGAGACCCCCGTCCGCAGTTCAGGTGCCCCCATGCCCGACGACGTGAAACGTCCGATCTTCGACAAGTCCAAGTTGCCGAGCCGCCACACCACGGTCGGCCCAGAGCGCGCGCCGCATCGCTCCTATTATTACGCGATGGGCATGACGGAAGAGGAGATCAACCAGCCCTTCGTCGGGGTCGCGACCTGCTGGAACGAGGCCGCGCCCTGCAACATCACGTTGAACCGCCAGGCCCAGGCCGCCAAGGCCGGCGTCAAGGCCGCCTTCGGCTCCCCGCGCGAATTCACCACCATCACCGTCACCGACGGCATCGCCATGGGCCATGAGGGGATGAAGTCCTCGCTGGTCAGCCGCGACCTGATCGCCGATTCGGTCGAGCTGACCATGCGCGGCCATTGCTACGACGCGCTCGTCGGCCTCGCCGGTTGCGACAAGTCGCTGCCCGGCATGATGATGGCGATGATCCGGCTCAACGTGCCGAGCGTGTTCCTCTACGGCGGCACCATCCTGCCGGGCAAGTTCAAGGGCCGCGACGTGACCGTGGTCGACGTGTTCGAAGGCGTCGGCATGCATGCGGCCGGCAAGATGTCGTCCGAGGAATTGCACGAGCTGGAATGCGTCGCTTGCCCGTCGGCCGGCTCCTGCGGCGGCCAGTTCACCGCCAACACCATGGCCTGCGTGTCGGAAGCCATCGGCCTGGCGTTGCCGGCTTCGGCCGGCGCGCCGGCACCCTACGAGAGCCGCGACGCCTACGCCGAAGCCTCGGGCCGCGCGGTGATGAACCTGCTCGCGCTCGGCATCCGTCCGCGCGACATCGTCACGCGCAAGTCGCTCGAGAACGCGGCGCGCGTCGTCGCCGCCACCGGCGGTTCGACCAACGCCGGCCTGCATCTGCCGGCCATGGCCTACGAGGCGGGCATCGACTTCACGCTCGACGATGTCGCGAAGATTTTCAAGGAAACGCCCTACATCGCCTCGCTCAAGCCGGGCGGGAAATATGTCGCCAAGGACCTCTACGAGATCGGCGGCATCCCCGTCGTCATCAAGACGCTGCTCGACCACGGCTTCCTGCATGGCGACTGCATCACCGTGACCGGCAAGACGCTGGCCGAGAATCATAAGGATGTGGTGTTTCCGGAGAACCAGGATGTCGTCGTGCCGGCGAACAAGCCGCTGACGCCGACCGGCGGCGTCGTCGGGCTGAAGGGCACGCTCGCGCCCGATGGCGCGATCGTCAAGGTCGCCGGCCTCAAGAACCAGGTCTTCAAGGGCCCGGCCCGCGTATTCGATTGCGAAGAAGACGCCTTCGCCGCGGTCGTGAACAAGAAGATCAAAGAGGGCGACGTCATCGTCATCCGCTACGAAGGCCCCAAGGGCGGGCCCGGCATGCGCGAGATGCTGTCGACCACCGCCGCGCTCTACGGCGAGGGCATGGGCGAAAGCGTCGCGCTCATCACCGACGGCCGATTCTCCGGCGGCACGCGCGGCTTCTGCGTCGGCCATGTTGGTCCGGAAGCGGCGGTCGGCGGGCCTATCGGCCTTTTGAAGGATGGCGACATCATTGTCATCGACGCCATCAAGGGCGTTCTCGACGTTGAACTGTCAGCCGCCGAATTGGAAGCGCGCCGCAAAGAGTGGCGGCCGCGCGAGCACAACCACCAGTCCGGCGCGCTGTGGAAATACGCCCAGCTCGTCGGCCCGGCCCATCTCGGCGCGCTCACCCATCCGGGCGCGAAGAAAGAGAAGCATACTTACGCCGATATCTAGGATGCGAACGAAGGCCGGAGCGATCCGGCCTTTTTTCTTATAAAAGACCGTCACCCTCGGACTTGTTCCGAGGGTCCATTTCTTCGGCGCTCAGGCGACTGTGGCATGGATGCTCAGCCAAATGGATCGTTAGGTAGGCCGGCTCTGCCGGCCGGGGCCCGAGCATGACGAATGGAGATGTAGTCCATGCCCTCCCGCGAACACCATTTCGCCGCCACGCTGACCTGGATGGGCGCGCCGCTGATCGTCTCGGCCGAAGGGCCGCGCGCGACGTACGAATCCTATTCGCGCCAATGCCGGATCGAGATGGCGGGTAAGCTGGCGCTGATCGCCTCGGCCGCGGAGGCGTTTCGCGGCGATCCGGCGTTGCACAATCCCGAGGATATGCTGGTCGCGGCGCTATCGGTGTGCCACGCGCTCAGCTATCTCGCCGAATGCGCGCGCGCCGGCATCGGCGTCGTTTCCTATCGCGACGAGGCCGAAGGCGTGATGGCGATCCGGGATAAAAAGATGCGCTTCGTCTCGGCGCTGCTGAAGCCCGAGGTGGCTATCGCCGACGCCGCCAAACTGGACCAGGCGAGGGCGCTGCACGCGGCCGCGCACGACGCCTGCTTCATCGCCAATTCGGTGAATTTCCCGGTCGAGAACTGGCCGGTGGTGACGGCCGCTCAGGGCTGAGCCGGGTCCAGTCTCGGGTCGTCTGCCGTCGAATGGCGGGTTTCGCCGGTGACGAACAATTGCGCCGCAGACGGATCGGCGAATTGCTTGTGCCAAAGACCTTTGGGCACGATGCACAACTCTCCCGCCGACAGCTCTTGCTCGCGCTGGCCGCCATCGGCTTCCACGATGACGACGCGCACCACGCCCTCGACGATGTAGAGCAACTCGTCAGTTTCGTACCGTTCCCAGGGGCTTTCCCCCGAGAAGCGGACCATGCCGACATAATCGTCGTTGAAGCGGCCGAGCATCCGCATCGCTTCGAAAGCGCGCTCGTCGGGCATGCCGCCGCTGAGTTGCAGGTTCGGCAGATCCTTCAGCAGGTCGGCGAGGGCGCGCTTTTCCATCGGACGCGTTACGTCAGCTCGCACCAGATCGGCGTGTGGTCGGAGGCTTTCTCCTGGCCGCGCGGCTTGCGGTCGATCTGGCAGCCGCTGAGCCGGTCGGCCGCCTGCGGCGACAGCAAGAGATGGTCGATGCGGATGCCGTTGTCCTTCTGCCAGGCGCCGGCCTGGTAGTCCCAGAAGGTGTAGCAATGGGTCTCGACCGGGTGTAGCGCCTTGAAAGCGTCAGTCAGGCCCAGGGCGAGCAGGGCGCGGAATTTCTCGCGCGTCTCCAGCCGGAACAGGGCGTCGGTCCGCCAGGCGTCGGGGTCGTGGACGTCGTCGTCGCTCGGGATGACGTTATAATCGCCGCCGAAAACGATCGGCTCCTCCTGTTCGAGTAGCGCTTTGGCGTGCGAACGGAGACGATCCATCCATTTCAGCTTGTAGGCGTATTTCTCGGTGATCTCGGGCGGCTGGCCGGAGGGATTGCCGTTCGGCAGGTAGATCGAGGCGACGCGGAGCACCAGCCCGTCGAACGTCGTCACCGCCTCGATATAGCGCGCATGGTCGTCGGTCCCGTTCTCCTCAAGATGGGGCAGGCCGCGCCGGATGTCTTCGAGCGGGCCTTTCGAGAGGATGGCGACGCCGTTGTAAGTCTTCTGGCCGTGGGTCGCGACGTTATAGCCGAGGTCTTCGAACTCCAGGCGCGGGAAGGCGTCGTCGAGGCACTTGATCTCCTGGAGCAGCACCACGTCGGGCGCGGCCTCCTTGAGACAGGCCAGAACGTTGGGCAGACGGGCCTTCACCGAATTGACGTTCCAGGTAGCGATCTTGACCATGCGGCTCCGCCGATGCTGGAGGGGGAATACGATGAACCGGGCCTTTTCGTAGCATAGGCCGCCGGCGCGGTCAGCCGGTTGCGGCGCAAAAATCGACGGAACGCCCCGGCCTGACGGCATTGTGGGTTGATGCGGCGGCTCGCGGTCCATAAAAAGAGTGAGCGCCCCTTTCACGTCCGCATGAGGCCCGAGACACCGATGCCGCATCACTCGCCGCTGCTCGCGACAATCGTCATCGGCATCGTCCTGGCGTTCATCCTCGGCGCCATCGCCAACCGTTTCCGCATTTCGCCCCTGGTGGGCTACATCCTGGCCGGCGTCATCGTCGGCCCGCACACGCCGGGCTTCGTCGCCGACCAGAAATTGGCGCTGGAACTGGCCGAAATCGGCGTGATTTTGCTGATGTTCGGCGTCGGCCTGCATTTCTCGCCCAAGGATCTGCTGGCGGTCAAAACCATCGCTATCCCGGGCGCCGTCGTGCAGATCGGCATCGCCACGCTGCTCGGTCTCGGCCTCGCCCTGCTGATCGGCTGGGATGTTCCGGCCGGCATCGTCTTCGGCCTTGCCCTGTCGGTCGCCAGCACCGTCGTGCTGTTGCGCGCCTTGGAAGAGCGGCGCATTTTGGAGACCAAGCGCGGCCAGATCGCCGTCGGGTGGTTGATCGTCGAGGACTTGGCCATGGTCCTGGCGCTCGTCCTGCTGCCGGCCTACGCGGCCTTTACCGCCGATGCCGGAGGAGGCGACCAGGGCAGCTTGTGGCTCGCGCTGGCCATCACCATCGGCAAGGTGACAGCCTTCGTCGCCATCATGATGATCGTCGGCCGCCGGGTGATTCCCTGGCTGCTGCACCAGATCGCCTATACCGGCTCGCGCGAGCTGTTCCGCCTGGCGGTGCTGGCCATCGCGCTCGGCGTGGCTTTCGGCGCGGCGATGCTGTTCGACGTTTCTTTCGCGCTCGGCGCGTTCTTCGCCGGCATGATGCTGAGCGAGTCGGAGCTGAGCCACGAGGCGGCGGCGGAGACCCTGCCGCTGCGCGACGCTTTCGCCGTTCTGTTCTTCGTCTCGATCGGCATGCTGTTCTCGCCGCGCATCTTGATCGACGACGCGCTGGCGGTGCTGGCCACGGTCTTCATCATCCTGATCGGCAAATCGGCCGCGGCCTATGCCATCGTCAAGGCGTTCAAGCATCCGACGCGCACCGCCTTGGTGATTTCCGCCAGCCTGGCGCAGATCGGCGAGTTTTCCTTCATCCTCGCCGGCATCGGCGTCGCGCTCGATCTGATGCCCGAGCGCGGCCGCGATCTGGTGTTGGCCGGCGCGCTGATCTCGATCCTGCTCAACCCGCTGTTCTTCGTGCTGATCGACAAGCTGCTGCCGAAACTCCAGCCGGCCGACAATGTGGCCGCGCCGGAGGCTCCGGCGGCGGCCGAAGCGGAGGAGGACGCGCCGCAGGCCACCGGTCTCTACGATCATTCCGTGGTGATCGGCGCGGGACGCGTCGGCGGGCTGGTGATTCAGGCGCTGCGCGACCGGGGCCTACCGTTCCTGGTGGTCGAGGAGAACGGCGAGCGCGTCGCCAAGCTGCGCGAGCTCGGCGTCGAAGCCATCACCGGCAACGCGGTCAAGGACGAGACCCGCACCCTCGCCAACATGACCGGCGCGCGCCGGATTTTCGTCGCCATCCCCAACGCCTTCGAAGCGGGGCAGGTGGTCGAAAAGCTGCGCGCCGCCAATCCGAACCTGGAAATTCTGGCGCGCAGCCATTCCGACGAGGAAACCGAACGGTTGCGGCAGCTCGGCGCGAGCCATGTGGTCATGGCCGAAAGCGAGGTCGCGCGCGCCATGGTCAGCATCGCCCAAATCTGACGCCCCATCTTTTCCGATCCGGCGTAGCATGGCCGGAACGGGAGAGAGGCAATGGCGAAGATGCCCGCTTTGTTCATCGGCCACGGCACGCCGATGAACACGCTCAATGACAATTCCTACACTCAGGCGTGGCGCGCGCTTGGCCGGGCCTTGCCGGAAAAGCCGCGCGCCATCCTGGCGGTATCGGCCCATTGGTACATCCATGGCACGGCCGTCACCGCCATGCCGATGCCGCGCACCATCCACGATTTCGGCGGATTTCCGCAGGCGCTGTTCGACTTCCGCTATCCCGCGGAAGGCGAGCCCGGCCTCGCCGCCGAGGTGCGGAAGCTGCTGGCGCCGACCGACGTGGCGCTCGACCAGGGCTGGGGCCTGGATCACGGGGCCTGGTCGGTGCTGGCGCATCTATTCCCGCAGGCCGACGTGCCGGTGGTGCAGCTCAGCATCGACCGCGCCCAGCCGGCGGGCTGGCATCTCGACCTCGGCCGCCGGCTCGCGCCGCTGCGCGACGAGGGCGTGCTGATCCTGGGTTCGGGCAACGTCGTCCACAATCTGCGGCTGATCGACCGCGCGGCGATGATAGCGCAGCCGGACGGCCAGAGCGCGGGCGCGACCTATCCCTGGGCGACGCAGTTCAACGCCGCCATGCGCTCGGCCATCGCCGCCGGCGACGACGCCTCGCTGGTCGATTACGGCAAGTTCGGCGAGGCGGCGCGCCTCTCGGTGCCGACGCCGGAGCATTACCTGCCGCTGCTTTACGTGATGGGCGCGCGCGTCCAGGGCGAGCCGGTCAGCTTTCCTACCGACGGAATCGACCTCGCCAGCATCAGCATGCTGTCGGTGAAGCTAGGGTAGGGAGGGGACAATTACCCCCAAAAAAAACCGTCATGCCCGGGCTTGACCCGAGCATCCATTTATCCTGCGCTCAGGAATTTGCCTCATGGACCCTCGGGTCAAGCCCGAGGGTGACGATTTCTGATTTGCGCTACAGCGCGAAACTGTTGCCGCAGCCGCAGCTCGCCGTGGCGTTGGGGTTGCTGATCGTGAAGCTCGCGCCGACCAGCTCGTCGACGAAGTCGATCTGCGCGCCGCCCATCAGGTCGAGCGAGGTCTCGTCGATCACCACCTTGGCGCCGTCCGGGCCGAATAGCTTGTCGTCCGGGTTCACCGCGTCGTCCAGCGTGAAGCCGTATTGATAGCCCGAGCAGCCGCCGCCGGAGACGGCGACCCGCAGCATGAAGCCAGGCTGCTCGGCGGCCACCAGTTCGGCGATCCGCTTGGCGGCATTGTCGGTGACGGTGAGAACGTGCTGGGCCATGAAGACTATGTAATGGCTGGCGCTTCTTCTGCCAAGACCGCCCTTGAGTAACTCGCCTGAGGCACCTGGGAATGGCCCCAAGATGGGTGTAGGGTCCGCGCCATGACCGAATCCTTCCCTCAGGCGGCCTTCAGTTCGCCCGATCAGCTCCCTCATGAGCCGAGGGGGTTGGCGGCTTACGCCTGCAAGCCGTGGGAGAGCCGGGGGCGGCAGCATCCCGAAGCGGAGGCGGCCGACCGCTCGCCGTTTCAGCGCGATCGCGACCGGGTGATCCATTCCACCGCTTTCCGCCGCCTGAAGCACAAGACCCAGGTTTTCGTCTATCACGAGGGCGACCATTACCGGACCCGGCTGACCCACAGCCTGGAAGTCTCGCAGATCGCCCGCACCATCAGCCGCCAGCTCGGGCTGAACGAGGACCTGGCGGAAGCCCTGGCGCTCGCCCACGACCTCGGCCACACGCCCTTCGGCCATGCCGGGGAGGAGGCGCTGCACGGCTGCATGGCGGCGTTTGGGGGATTCGACCACAACGCCCAGACGTTGCGCATCCTGACCAAGCTGGAACAGCGCTACGCCGCCTTCGACGGCCTGAACCTGACCTGGGAGACGCTGGAAGGCGTCGTGAAGCACAACGGGCCGTTGCTTGGCGGCAGTAAGTCAAAAGATATCAGCCTCTTGCCGATTCCAATTCAGGAATACAATCAAGAGGTGGACTTGCATCTGACAAGTTACGCAAGTTGCGAGGCTCAAGTCGCTGCTTTATCTGACGATATTGCCTACAATAACCATGATATCGACGATGGCCTGCGCGCCGGCCTGTTCGCGCCGGAGGATCTTGCCGAGGTGCCCCTGGTCGGGCCGGTGTTCGCCGAGATCAAGGCGCGCTATCCGGGGCTGGAACGCTCCCGCCTGATCCATGAGGCCGTCCGCAAGCTGATCAGCCTGATGGTCGGCGACTTGCTGGCCGAGACCCGCCGCCGGCTCGCCGAAGCCAAGCCCGGCTCGGCCGACGATGTCCGTGCCCTGGGCCGCCCGATCGTGGCTTTTTCCCAGGAAATGCAAGAGCATGACCGGGCTTTGAAGGCTTTCCTGTTCAAGCGGATGTATCGCCATTACAAGGTCAACCGCATGACCTCCAAGGCCAAGCGGGTGGTGCGCGACCTGTTCGCACTGTTCCTGCAGGAGCCCGACAGCCTGCCGTCGGAATGGCAGGCGCGGACCAATGGACCGGGCACGCCGAAAACCGCCCGGGTGGTGGCGGACTATATCGCCGGCATGACCGATGGATACGCCATGCGCGAGCGTGAGCGGTTGTTCTAAGAGTTGCGTGAGTGGTTTAAGTAAGAAGAATAAGATGAATATCTACAGAGACTTCAAATCGAAAATTGAGACAGAGCTTAAGGCTCTGGATTTGCCCGCCGGCCTCGATTTCGGCCGTCTGACCGTCGAGCCGCCGCGCGACGCCAGCCATGGCGATCTCTCGACCAATGCCGCCCTCGTGCTGGCCAAGGACGCCGGCCTGAAGCCGCGCGATCTGGCGGACAATCTGGCTGAGCGTCTTCGTAAGTTACCTGATGTAACTGAAGTTGCCGTGGCCGGTCCCGGTTTCGTTAATATCCGCCTCGGCGAAGGCGTCTGGCGCGGCCAGCTCGCCGGCATCCTGGTCGCCGGCCCCAAGTTCGCCAGCGCGCCCAAAAAGGGCGTCAAAGTGAACGTCGAATACGTCTCGGCCAATCCGACCGGGCCGATGCATGTCGGCCATGCCCGCGGCGCGGTGGTCGGCGACGCGCTCGCGCGTCTGCTGGAAAAGGCCGGTTTCGACGTCACCCGCGAATATTACATCAACGACGCCGGCGCCCAGGTCGATGTCCTGGCCCGTTCGGCGCATCTGCGTTACCGCGAGGCGCTCGGGCAGGATATCGGCGAGATCCCGGCCGGCCTCTATCCGGGCGAATATCTGAAAGACGTCGGGGCGGCCCTGGCGGCCAAATACGGCGACAAGTTCGCCAATGCCCCGGAAGCGGACTGGTTGGCCGAGGTGCGCGCGTTCGCCATCGCCGCCATGCTCGAACTGATCAAGGAAGATCTCCTGGCGCTCGGCGTGAACCATGCCGTTTTCGCTTCCGAACGCGCCCTGGTCGAGGCCGGCAAGGTCGAGGAGGCGTTCAAGGCGCTCGAAGCTCAGGGCCTGATCTATACCGGCGTGCTGGAGCCGCCCAAGGGCAAGACGCCGGACGATTGGGAGCCGCGCCCGCAGGTGCTGTTCAAATCGTCCGGGTTCGGCGACGACACCGACCGGCCGCTCAAGAAATCCGACGGCACCTGGACCTATTTCGCCTCGGACATCGCCTACCATTTCGACAAGTTCAAGCGCGGCTTCGCCCAGCAGATCGACGTCTGGGGCGCCGATCACGGCGGCTATATCAAGCGGATGCAGGCCGCGGTGAAGGCGATCACCGGCGGGCAGGGCGCGCTCGATGTCAAAATCTGCCAGCTCGTCAATCTCACCGAGAACGGCGCGCCGGTGAAAATGTCCAAGCGCGCCGGCACCTTCGTGACGCTGCGCGAGGTGGTGGACCGGGTCGGCAAGGACGTCGTGCGCTTCATCATGCTGACGCGCAAGAACGACGCGGCGCTCGATTTCGACCTCGCCAAAGTGGTCGAGCAGTCCAAGGAAAACCCGGTTTTCTACGTGCAATATGCCCACGCCCGGGCGCATTCGGTCTTCCGCAACGCCGCCGAGGCCTTCGCCGGCCTGACGACCGATCCGGCGAGCCTGGCGAAGGCCGATCTGGCGCGCTTGACCGACCCGGACGAAATCGCTTTGATCAAATTGATGGCCACTTGGCCGCGCATCGTCGACAGCGCGGCCGAGGCCCATGAGCCGCACCGCGTCGCCTTCTATCTGCAGGAGGTCGCGGCGGCGTTTCACGGGCTGTGGAACAAGGGCAACAGCGACATCGGCGCCCGTTTCATCGTGGCGGGCGACCGGGGGATCACCGAGGCGCGTCTGGCGCTCTTGCGCGGCGTGACGACGGTGATCGCGTCAGGTTTGGACGTGCTCGGTGTCGCCCCAGTCGAGGAGATGCGTTGATGTCCCGCTACGACGACGACGACGACAGTTTCGAGCGCCCCTCCGGCGGCAGCGAGCGCCGGGTCGGCTCGAGTTCCATCGCCTACGAAAGCCCGCAGCGCAAGCCGGGCCGCCGGCGTCTCATCACCGGCCTGGTGGTGGTGCTGGCGATCGGCGGCTTCATCGGCATCGTCTGGCACGCTTACAACCAGGGCAAGGCGGGCGGCGGCGACGGCGTCGTGCCGGTCATCAAGGCCGAAGACAGCCCGACGCGCGTGCGGCCCGACCAGCCGGGCGGCATGGATGTGCCCAATCAGGACAAGCTGATCTACGAACGGCTCGCGCCGGGCAGCCAGATGGCCGCCCCGCAGGTCGAGCGGCTGCTGCCGCCGGCCGAAGCGCCGGTGGCGCGGCCGCAAGCGCCGGCCCCGGTCCCGCCGCCCCAGGCGCCGCAAGCCGCCGCGCCGACCGACCTGCAGCCGCCGCCGCTCGGCGAGCGCCAGGTGACGACCGCGCCCCCAAGCAATTCGGTGGCCCCGCAAGCCGTGCCGAGCCAGCCGCCGATTCCCGTCGCGCCGCCGGCCCCGTCGCAGGCCGTGCCGCCATCCCAAGCGCCACAGCAGGCCGTTCAAGCGCCGCGCCCGACGCCGGCTCCCGCGCCGGCGGCTCAATCCATTCCGGCGGGTGCCGCACGGGTCCAGCTCGGCGCAGTGCGCTCGGCCGACGCGGCCCAGAAGGAATGGGCGCGGCTGCAGAACGCCCACAAGGACCTGCTCGGCGGTTTGAGCATGAACGTGGTCACGGCGGACCTTGGCGAGCGCGGCATCTACTACCGCATCCAAGCCGGTCCGGCCGCCGACGCCGCCGACCTGTGCGCCAAGCTGAAAGCCCGCAACGTGGGCTGCATCGTTGTCCGCTAAGCCGCTCGCCGCGATCCTCGGCTGCGCCGGCCCGCGCTTGAGCGATACCGAACGGGCGTTTTTCCGCGAGGCCGATCCCTACGGCTTCATCCTGTTCGCGCGCAACGTCGAGACGCCGGAGCAAGTCCGCGCGCTGGTGAAAGAGCTGCGTCACGCCGTCGGCCGCGCCGCGCCTGTCCTGATCGACCAGGAGGGCGGGCGCGTGCAGCGCTTGAAGCCGCCGCATTGGCGGGCCGCGCCGCCGGGTCGCCGGTTCGGCGAGGTTTGGGCGCGCGATCCGCAGGGGGCGGAACGGGCGGCGGCGGCCAACGCCCGGCTGATCGCCGCCGAACTGGCCGATCTCGGTATCGACGTCGATTGCCTGCCGTTGCTCGATGTGCCCGTGCCCGGCGCGCACGACATCATCGGCGACCGGGCCTTCGGGGAGACGCCGGAAGTCGTTGCCGCTTTGGGCCGCGCCGTGTGCGGCGCGTTGCGCGCCGGCGGCGTCATGCCCATCGTCAAGCATATCCCCGGCCACGGCCGCGCCGGCTCGGACAGCCATCTCGAATTGCCGGTGGTCGAGGCCGCGCGCGCCGAACTGAGCGCCACGGATTTCGCGCCGTTCAAGGCGCTGGCGGGCGAGGCGGCCTGGGCGATGACGGCGCATGTCGTCTATAGCGCCATCGACCCGTCCGCGCCGGCCACTTTGTCGGCCACGGTCATCGGCGAGATCATCCGCGGCGAGATCGGTTTCGAGGGACCGCTGATTTCCGACGATCTCTCGATGAAGGCGTTGTCCGGCGATTTCGCCGGGCGCACGCGCGGCGCGCTCGCCGCCGGGTGCGACCTGGTCCTGCATTGCAACGGCGACATGGCCGAGATGGAAGCGGTCGCCGGCGCGTGCCGCGGCGTCTCGGGGCGGAGTTGGGAGCGGCTGATCAAAGCGGCGGGCCATGTCCGCCGGCCCGAAGCCGTGGATCGCGCGGCGTTGCTCGCCGAGGTCAATGACCTGCTTTCCGTCACGGTGCGTTCGTAAATGTTCGACATCAACGTTCCCGCCTTGCTGCACGGCTTCTCGGTCTGGGCGCTGCCGGTGATTTTCGCCATCACCTTGCATGAAGCGGCCCACGGCTATGCCGCGCTGCGCTTAGGCGACGACACGGCGGCGCGGGCGGGGCGGCTATCGCTCAATCCGCTGCGCCACATCGACCGCTTCGGCACCATCCTGCTGCCCGCGATCCTGCTGCTGATCCGCGCGCCGTTCCTGTTCGGCTACGCCAAGCCGGTGCCGGTCAATTTCGGCCGGCTGCGCCGGCCCAAGCGCGACATGATCTGGGTCGCCGCCGCCGGCCCGGCGACCAACGTCGCGCTCGCCATCGTTTCGGCGCTGCTGATCTATCCGGCGCTGCTGCTGCCCGAGAGCGCTGCGCCATGGGCTGTGGAAAACCTGCAAAATTCGGTGCAGATCAACGCCATCCTGGCGGTTTTCAACATGATCCCGGTGCCGCCGCTCGACGGCGGGCGCGTCGTCACCGGCCTGTTGCCGATGCCGCTCGCCTGGCGCTACGCGCGGCTTGAGCGATTCGGCCTGTTCCTGCTCATCGGCGTGCTGTTCATCCTGCCCATGCTCGGCAATCAACTGGGGATAAATATTGATATTTTTTCCTGGCTGATCGGTCCTCCGGTAGACTATCTCATCAGGTTCGTCGCCTTCGTCACGGGCCTATCCCCGTGATCTCCTTCACAGTTCGGCCGCTCCGCGCGCCCTAAGATCGTTCCATGATCGCTTCCGCCGAAACCGAGACAGCCGCCACCGAGAGCCAGCCCGTCGATCAGCAGGCCGTGGACGCGCTTGTCACCGAGAGCCAGCTGCTCGTCGATCTCGACGGCTTCGAGGGGCCGATCGACGTGCTGCTCGCGCTCGCGCGCGACCAGAAGGTCGATCTCACCAAAATCTCGATCCTGCAACTCGCCGACCAGTATCTCGCCTTCGTCGCGCGGGCCCGCAGCGTGCGTCTCGAATTGGCGGCCGACTATCTCGTCATGGCGGCGTGGCTCGCCTATCTCAAGTCGCGTCTGCTGCTGCCGGTGTCGGAAGTGCCGGACGAGGAGCCGACCGGCGCCGAGATGGCCGCCGCGCTCGCCTTCCAGCTGCGCCGCTTGGAAGCCATGCAGGATGCCGGCGCTCGGCTGTTCGCCCGTTCGCTGCTCGGGCGCGACGTTTTCGCGCGCGGCGCGCCGGAAAAGGTCGAGGTCGTCTCCGACATCCATTACGAGACCAAGCTCTACGAGCTGCTGCGCGCCTATGGCGACATCCGCAACAAGACCGAAGCCGCCGCGCCGCTGGAGATCGCCCAAGCCGAGCTTTATTCGGTCGAGGTCGCGCTCGAGCGCCTGCGCGAGCATCTCGGCCGCATGCCCGATTGGAAGACGCTGATGTCCTTCCTGCCGCCAGGCCTCCACGATAGCCTGGTCATGCGCTCCGCCATTGCCGCGACCTTCGTCGCCAGCCTGGAGATGGTGCGCGAGGGCAAGCTGCAGATCCGCCAATCCGGCCATTTCCAGGAAATTTTTCTGCGCCAGCCTGATGCCGAGCCCGCCGCCGCGCCGAGCGGCGCCGGCGATCAGGTTGACGCCGAACCGACCGATACCGACCCGTCCGCATCCGAACAAGAAGACAAGCCGCAATGAGCGATGAGACCGAGCAGCATGTGAGCGAAACCCCGGCGGAAGACGCGCCCCAGGCGGCCGGCGAGAGCGATCCGCAACTGGCGCGGCTGCTCGAAGCCGTCCTGTTCGCTTCGGCCGAACCGATGGACGAGGCGGTGATCGCTTCGCGTCTGCCGGAAGGCGCGGATGTCTCCGCGTTGATCGCCGAGGTCGTCGCGCTTTACGCCAATCGCGGCGTCAATCTCGTGCAGGCCGGCGGCAAGTGGTTCTTCCGCAGCGCCGAGGATCTCGCGCCGATGATGCGCGTCTATGCCTCGCAGGCGCGCAAACTGTCGCGTGCCGCTATCGAGACGCTGGCGATTTGCGCCTATCACCAGCCGATCACGCGCGCCGAGATGGAAGAGATTCGCGGCGTCGGCTTGTCGAAAGGCACCATCGACATGCTGTTCGAACAGGGCTGGATCATGCCGCGCGGCCGCCGCCAGACGCCGGGCAAGCCCGTCACCTGGGGCACGACCGAGAAATTCCTCGTCGATTTCGGCCTTGCCAGCCTCGAAGCCCTGCCGGGCGTCGACGAGTTGAAGGCTGCCGGCCTGCTGGACAAGCGGCCCGCGATCCAGATCACCGACGCGGCGTTGGCGGACGACAACGACGAGCCGATGCAGGGCGAGAACGGCGAGGGCAACCCCCTCGCCGAAGACGACCGTTTGATGGAGGACGCTGCCGCAGATTTCGACCACGGCGCGCCCGCGACGGCGAAAAGCGAAGACGCGTCGGGCGATGACGAGATCGACGGCGAGGCGGACGACGAGGACGAGGATATCGACGACGAGGACGAGTCCGATGACGAATCGGATGATGACGACGAGTCGGATGACGATGATGATGACGACGAGTCGGATGACGATGATGACGACGACGAGTCGGATGACGACGACGATGATGACGAGGCCGGGAAGCCGCGCGACGCCTGACCGCCTGCCTTTTAAGCCGCGGCCCGTCTGCGCTGCGCGGCTTGTCTGATAGCCATTATTCTTATCGCTAAGCGCGCGTTTCGGTCATTCCGGCGCGCCGGCTCCGGTGCGACTATCGGCGTCGCGATTCGTTCGCAACGCACTCGACGCCTCCGGAGTATCCCCATGCATTCGCCGCGCGCCCGTATCCCGTTCGGGCTTTCGTTGCTATTCGCCGCCGCAGCCTTAGTCGCCATGTTCGCAACGATGCCGGCGTCGGCGCAGGGCGTGGTCAATCTCTACACCGCGCGGCATTACGATTCCGACCACCAGCTTTACGCCGATTTCACCAAGCGCACGGGCGTCAAGGTGAATGTCGTGCAGGCCGGCGGCAACGAGCTGATTCAGCGCGTCGAGCGCGAGGGCCGCAACAGCCCGGCCGACGTCCTGATGGCGGCCGACGCCGCCGTGATCGGCCGCGCCCAGGCCCGCGGCCTGTTTCGCGCGGTCGAGTCGGACGCGCTGGAAAAAGCGATTCCGGCCAACCTGCGCGAGCCCGAGGGCTATTGGTTCGGCTTCACCACGCGCGCTCGCGTCATCATGTACAACAAGGCGCTGATCAAGCCCGAGCAGCTTTCGACTTACGAAGATCTTGCCGACCCGAAGTGGAAGGGCAAGCTGCTGGTGAACAGCTCGAACACCACATACAACCAGTCGCTGGTCGCGTCGATGGTCGCCCAGCACGGCGTCGAGGCGACGGAAGCCTGGGCGCGCGGTATCGTCGCCAACATGGCGCGCGAGCCGAAGGGCGCCGACACCGAAATGATCGGCGCGGTCTACAAAGGCGAGTTTCCGCTGACGGTGGCCAACACCTACTATCTCGGCAATTTGCTCAAGGCCAATCCGGACGTGCCGATCCTCGACTATATCGGCGTGTTCTTTCCCAACCAGACGGGCGAGGGCGCGGCCGGGCGCGGGGCTCATGTCAACGTGTCGGGCGGCGGCCTGCTGCGCTACGCGCCCAACCGCGCCAACGCCATCAAGTTTCTCGAATTCCTCGCCACGCCGGAAGCGCAGCGCGTCTTCGCTGACGGCAATTCGGAATATCCGGTGGTGCCGGGCGTCGAGCCGGCGGCGCGCGTCAAAGCCTTCGGCAGCTTCAAGATGGACCAGGTGAACATCTCCCAGGTCGGCAAGAACAACATCGACGCGGTGCGCCTGATGGATCGAGTCGGCTGGAAATAGCCAGCGCGGCGCCGGCCGCCATCAGCGCGATGAGCGCCGTTGAGCGGCTTGGTCATACCCGAACGCTATAGCTGCTGGGCAAAAGCTGTTTCGACCTGACGCATATTTGCTTTGCCAGGACAGACGCAGCCCGATAGAGGAACCTTGTAGGGCGATTGAGACGCGCTCGCAAATATTAGAATAATAATAATCCAATCCTAACAAGGGGATACCAGATGACTATCACTCGCAATTTCGTCGCGGCGGCGCTGATCGGCGCGAGCTTCGGCGTGGCCTCCGCCGCTTCGGCGCAAGGCGTTGTTAACCTCTATTCCGGCCGCCACTACGAGGCCGACAAGCAGCTCTACGATGAGTTCGCCAAGCAGACGGGCATCAAAGTGAATGTCGTGCAGGCGAGCGGCAACGAGCTGATCACCCGTATCGAGCGCGAAGGCGCCAACAGCCCCGGCGACCTGTTTTTCGCCGAAGATGCCGGCGTCGTCGGCCGCGTGAAGGCCAAGGGCCTGTTCCAGCCGGTCACGTCGGCCACGCTGGAGAAGAACATCCCGGCCAACCTGCGCGAGCCGCAGGGCCATTGGTTCGGCCTCAGCACCCGCGCGCGCGTGATCATGTATCACAAGGATCGCGTCAAGCCCGAGCAGCTCTCGACCTACGAAGACCTGGCCGATCCGAAGTGGAAGGGCAAGCTGCTCGTCCGCTCCTCGACCAACGTCTACAACCAGTCGCTGATGGTCGGCATGATGGAAGCCAACGGCGAGGATAAGGCGCTGGCCTGGGCCAAGGGCATCGTCGCCAACATGGCGCGCGAGCCGAAGGGCGGCGACCGCGACCAGATCGCCGCCGTGATGGCGGGCGAGGGCGACGTCGCCATCTCCAACACCTACTACCTCGGGCACCTGATCGCGGCCGGAAAGCCGGGCCAGTACGACAAGCTCGGCGTGTTCTTCCCGAACCAGAAGGATCGGGGCACCCAGGTGAACATCAGCGGCATCGGCGTCCTCAAGCACGCGCCGAACAAGGACAACGCCATCAAGTTCGTCGAGTTTCTGACGACGCCGGAGGCGCAGAAGGTGTTCGCCGCCGCCAACTACGAATATCCGGTGCGCGCCGGCGTCGAGGTCGCGCCGTCGATCGCCCAGTACGGCACCAACTTCAAGGCCGACGCTCTGCCGGTCTCGGTCCTCGCCGAGAAGAACGGCGAGGCGGTGAAGCTGCTGGATCGCGCCGGCTGGAAGTAAGCCAATCGCTAAGGCGAGGGCGGCGAATCCAATCGGCTCCGCCGCCCCTGGCTTTTCCGGGCCAATCTAGCTTGGCCCCTGCCATATGAGAAAAAACTAGCAGTTCGACAAAATCAGTTGTTTCGCCGGGCTCGGCGGACAGGTAAAAACACCGCAAGACAGCAATTGCGATGCACTCGCAAAAAAACTCCCGGCCAGCAGGATGCGGACGGGACCCGGAAGTCGGTGGCAGGCTCGGCGTTGGCGTTTCCCTGTGGCTCTCTCTCCAGTGGATATGCGCTTTATCGCCGTTGGGTGGCCAGCTGCCGATGAGAGGGGAGCGCCATTAGGCGCTCCCCTCCATTTCCATTTGCGGGCGCATCAATTATTTTTCGCGCCAAGCCGCCGCCAGGTGCATAAGTTTCGATGACGAGCGTCAGCCTCCCAGAGTCCGCCTCAGCGCCTCCATCGCGCGCGCGCAAGCGTATCGACGGCTGGACCGCCTTCACTTTCATCATCGCCGCGCTGATCGCTCTGCCTATCCTGGTGGTGCTGGCCTACGTCTTCGTGCCGAGCGGCGGCATCTGGCAACATCTCGCCTCGACCGTCCTGCCGGGCTACGTCTCGACCTCGCTCTGGCTGATGGTCGGCGTCGGCGTCGGCGCGACGGTGATCGGCGTCTCTACCGCCTGGCTCGTCACCCTGTGCGAATTTCCCGGCCGGCGCGTCTTCGAATGGGCGCTGCTGCTGCCGCTGGCGATTCCGGCCTACGTGATCGCCTACACCTATACCGGGCTCTTCGATTTCGCCGGGCCGGTGCAGAGCGCGTTGCGCGATCTGACCGGCTGGGGCCGCGCCGATTACTGGTTCCCGGACGTCCGCAGCCTCCCGGGCGCCATCGCGATGCTGACGCTGGTGCTCTACCCCTACGTCTATCTGCTGTCGCGCGCCGCCTTTCTGGAGCAATCGGTCTGCGTGCTTGAAGTCAGCCGCACGCTCGGCTGCGGGCCGTGGCGGTGCTTCTTCGCCGTCGCCTTGCCGTTGGCGCGTCCCGCCGTCGTCGCCGGCGTGACGCTGGTGCTGATGGAGACGCTCAACGATTTCGGCACCGTGCAATATTTCGGCGTCAACAGCTTCACCGCCGGCATCTACCGCACCTGGATGGGCATGGGCGAACCTGCGGCGGCGGCGCAGCTCGCCGCCGTGCTGACGCTGTTCATCGCCGTTCTGGTGCTGCTCGAGCGTCTGTCGCGCGGCCGCGGCAAGGTCCATCACACCACCAGCAAATACCGCCAATTGCCCCGCTATCGCTTGCGCGGCCTCCATGCCGCGTTCGCGTTTCTGGCCGCCGGCCTGCCGGTGCTGTTCGGCTTCATCGCGCCCGCCGCGGTGCTCGCGGGCTGGGCGGTCGAGACCGGCCCGCGCATCGTCGATGAGCGGTTCTTCGCCGAGATGAGCAACAGCTTCGTCCTCGCCAGCCTCGCCGCGGTTCTCGCCGTCGTCATCGCCATGGTCATGGCCTACGGCCTACGGCTGCGCCATTCGCCGGCCACCACTTATGCCGCGCGCATCGCCGCCATGGGCTATGGCGTGCCCGGCGCGGTGATCGCCGTCGGCGTGCTGATCCCGCTGGCGCAGATCGACACCTGGATCAACGACGTCACCGTCGCCCAGTGGGACGTCCGCGTCGGGCTGGTGCTGAGCGGCTCCATCGTCGCCGTGCTGTTCGCCTATATGGTCCGTTTCCTCGCGGTATCGTTCAATGCCATCGAAGCGAGTCTCGGCAAGGTGACGCGCCATATGGACGACGCGGCGCGCACGCTCGGCCAGAAGCCGCTCGGCGCGCTGCTGCGCGTCCACCTGCCGATCACCAAGGGCAGCCTGCTGACCGCCGCGATCTTGGTGTTCGTCGACGTCATGAAGGAATTGCCGGCGACGCTGCTGCTGCGCCCGTTCAATTTTGACACGCTGGCGATCCGCGCCTATCAATTGGCCTCCGACGAGCGGCTGGCCGATGCCGCCGCGCCGTCGCTGGCCATCGTGCTCGTCGGCATCGTGCCGGTCGTCATGCTGTCGCTGGCCATCGCCAAGTCGCGGCCGGGCTACGAGGCGAGCCGGCAGGAGCGCATCGCCGCGGCGGTGATGGACAAGAGCCCGCTGGAAAAAGCCTGATGGACGGCAGCGCGGGACATAGGCCGGAACGGGGGCGGCAAGGCGTGAGCGAGCGGAGCGTGATCGGCGAAGAGGTGTTGCGGCTGGAGAGCGTGAGCCACGCTTTCGGCGAGGCGCGCGTGCTCGATGACGTCGCCATCGACGCCAAGGCCGGCGAGCTGCTCTGCCTGCTCGGCCCCTCAGGTTGCGGCAAGACCACGGCCTTGCGCCTGGCGGCCGGCATCGAGGAACTGCAACAGGGCCGCATCACGCTGGCGGGCCAGATGGTCGCGGCGCCCGGGCTGCACGTGCCGCCAGAGCGGCGCAGCGTCGGCATGGTGTTCCAGGACTACGCGCTCTTTCCCCATCTCGATGTGTTGCACAACGTGCAGTTCGGCCTCGCCGCGCTCGACGGCGCGGCCAAGCGTCGGCGCGCCATGGACGCGCTCGACCAGGTCGGCATGGCGGCTTATGCCGAGAGCTACCCGCACATGCTGTCGGGCGGCCAGCAGCAGCGCGTGGCGCTCGCCCGCGCGCTCGCGCCCAAGCCGCGCGTGCTGCTGCTCGACGAGCCGTTCTCCGGCCTCGATTCGAATTTGCGGGCGCATATCCGCGACGAGACGCTGCATGTGGTGAAGGATAGCGGCACGACGACGCTGATCGTCACCCACGATCCTGAGGAGGCCATGTATATGGCCGACCGCATCGTGGTGATGAACGCCGGCCGCGTCGAGCAGACCGCGCCGCCCGAGACGCTCTACAACGCGCCGGCCAACGCGTTCGTCGCGACCTTCTTCAGCTCGATCAACCGTCTCGAAGGCGTGGTGTCGGGCGGGGCGGTGGCGACGCCGTTCGGCCCCGTCGCCGCGCCCGGCCTCAGCGACGGCGTGCGCGCCGAAGTGCTGATCCGCCCCGAGGCGCTGCGCGTCGTCATGCTCGACGGGCCGCTGCGGACGGGGCAGGCGCAAGCCCACGTGCTCGACGCGCGGATGTTGCGCCGCGCCAGCTTCATTCATCTCTGCTTCGGCGAGTTCGCCGGACAGCATCTGCACTTCCATTCGCGCGAGCCGGGCCGGCTGATGCCCAAAGTCGGCGATCACGTTGCTGTCACATTGGAACGCGCCCAGACCTTCGTCTTCGCGATTCGCTGAAATATCCGTCTTTTGCCGCGCTTGGCGCGGGACCGCGCCGCATCATCCATCCCATTGCGCGGATTGCGGGATTCGCCGCAGTCTGGCATCATGCTGGATGCCAAACCGGGCCGCCGCACCGGCGGGTCGGCGAAACGGAGCGGGCGATGAATTTCGGCCTTTGGGAAATTCTGCTGATCGTGCTGTTGGGCGTGATCATCTTCGGCGCCGGCAAGCTGCCGCGCGCGATGGGCGATCTCGGCAAGGGCATCCGCGAGTTCAAGGCGAGCCTCGGCGGCTCGCCGGACCACACGGCGCACAAGCCGCCGGCCGCGCCCGACGACCGCGCGCCGCCGGCCGCCTGACGCCGCCGCATCATTTTAAGGAGCAGTCATGGGCTTGAGCATTTGGCATCTTCTGGTCGTCCTGCTGGCCGTCGTCATCATCTTCGGCTTCGGCAAGCTGCCGCGCGTGATGGGCGATCTCGGCAAGGGTATCAAGAACTTCAAGGAAGGCATCCGCGACGAGCCGGCGCCGCCGGCGACGACGACGGAGGCCAAGCCGGTCGAGGCGAAGACCGACAAGGATCAGGCGCCGAAGGCGTGACCAGCGCCGCGGCTCGGCGCGAGTAGTCCGTCATGTTCGACATTAGCTGGATGGAGATGCTGATGATCGCCGTGGTGGCGATCGTCGTCATCGGCCCGAAGGACCTCCCGAAAGTCCTGCATACGGTCGGCCAGTGGATGGCGCGGGCGCGTTCGGTCGCGCGCAACTTCCAGGAACAGATGGACGAGATGGCGCGCCAGTCCGGCGTCGACGACGTCCGCAAGCAGATCCAGAACAGCATGAGCGGCCTGGATCCCGCCGAACGGTTGCGCAAGGAAATCGATCCGACTGGCGAGATGGACGCGCAGATGAAGGCGATGGCCGATCTCGGCCGCATCGAGCCGGACGCGCCGCCAGCCAAGACCGCCGCAGACGTCGCCGTGAGCGACGCCCAGGCCGACGCGGCCCTCCCGGCGCCGGCCGAAGCGCCTGTCGAACCCTTGCCGGACGCGCCCCCCGAACCGCCGCTCGAACCCGGCCAGACCGCCTATAAGGGGCCGACGCCCTGATGGCCCTGCACGACGATCCCGACGACAACAAGATGCCGCTGCTCGATCATCTGATCGAGCTGCGCAACCGGCTGATGTGGTCGATCGCCGCGCTGCTGGTCTGTTTCGTCTTCTGCTATTTTTTCGCCGAGAACATCTTCGGCTTTCTGGTGAAGCCGCTGGCGCAAGCCTACGGCAACCAGGAGGGCGCGCGGCTGATCTACACCAGCCTGCCGGAAACCTTCTTCACCTACGTCAAGATCGCGCTGTGGGCCGGTTTCTGCCTAGCCTTTCCGGTCATCGCCACGCAAATCTACATGTTCGTCGCGCCGGGTCTCTACCGCCACGAGAAGCGCGCCTTCCTGCCGTTCCTGGCGGCGACGCCGGTGCTGTTCCTGGCCGGCGCGGCCCTGGTCTATTACTTGATCTTCCCGCTCGCCTGGCAATTCTTCCTCGGCTTCCAGACGACGAGCGGCGAGACCAACCTGCCGATCCAGTTGGAAGCCAAGGTCTCGGAATATCTCTCCCTGGTGATGGGGTTCATCTTCGCCTTCGGCCTGTCGTTCCAGCTGCCGGTCATCCTGACGCTGCTCGCGAAGATCGGCGTCGTCAATTCCCGGATGCTGGCGAGCAAGCGCAAATACGCGTTCCTCGGCATCCTCTGCGTCGCCGCGGTCATCACCCCGCCCGACGTGCTGAGCCAACTGTCGCTGACCTTCCCGGTCTATCTGCTCTACGAAATCTCGATCCTGACCGCCAAGATGATCGAGCGCGACCGCGCCGCCAAGGAAGCGGCGGAGGAAGCCGAATACGGCTCCTGAGCCCGACTCTTTACGGCGATTCGCCGCGCGCCTATAAGGGGCGGGCCTGTTTTCCAGCGAGCGCTCCGCCATGCACGACATCAAGCTGATCCGCGACAATCCGGCCGCCTTCGACGCGGCGCTGGCCCGGCGCGGCCTCGCGCCGCTGAGCGAGAAGCTGCTGGCGCTCGACGCCGCCCGGCGCGAGACGCTGACCTCGGCGCAGAACATCCAGACCGAGCGCAACCGCCTGTCGAAAGAAATCGGCATCCGCAAGTCTAAGGGCGAGGACGCCAGCGACATCCTCGCCGCTGTCGCCGCGAGCAAGGACGCGCAGGCCGCCGCCGAAGCCAAGGCTGCCGAGCAGCAGGCGGCGCTCGACGCCGAGTTGGCGACGATTCCCAATCTGCCGGCCGACGACGTGCCGGCGGGCAAGGACGAGCACGACAATGTCGAGCGCCACAAGCACGGCGAGCCGGCCACATTCGATTTCAAGCCGAAAGAGCATGGCGATCTCGGCGTCGCCCTCGGCCTGATGGATTTCGAGGGCGCGGCCAGGATTTCCGGCGCGCGCTTCGTCATGCTGTCGGGCGCGCTGGCGCGGCTCGAACGCGCGCTCGGCCAGTTCATGCTCGACCTTCAGACCGGCGAGCACGGCTATCGCGAGACGCGGCCGCCGGTCCTGGTGCGCGACCATGCTTTATTCGGCACCGGGCAATTGCCGAAATTTGCCGACGACTTGTTCAAGACCGGCGCCGATCTCTGGCTGATCCCGACCGCCGAGGTGCCGCTGACCAATCTCGTGCGCGAGACGATTCTCGATGAGGCGCAATTGCCGATGCGCGTCACGGCGCTGACGCCGTGCTTTCGCGCCGAGGCCGGCGCGGCCGGCAAGGACACGACCGGCATGATCCGCCAGCACCAGTTCGACAAGGTCGAGCTGGTCAGCGTCACGACGCCGGAACAGTCCGAGGCTGAGCACGAGCGCATGCTCGGTTGCGCCGAAGAGGTGCTCAAGCGCCTCGAATTGCCCTATCGCGTCATCACGCTTTGCACCGGCGATATGGGCTTCGGCGCGCGCAAGACCTACGACATCGAGGTCTGGCTGCCGGGGCAGGGGCGCTACCGCGAGATTTCGAGCTGCTCGAACTGCGGCGATTTCCAGGCTCGCCGCATGGACGCGCGCTTTCGCACCAAAGGCGAGAAGGGAACGCGCTATGTCCACACGCTCAACGGTTCCGGCCTCGCGGTCGGCCGCACGCTGATCGCGGTGATGGAGAACTATCAGGACGCGGCCGGCAACATCCGCGTTCCCGCGGCGTTGAAACCCTACATGGGCGGCATCGAGATCATTTCCGCCGCCAAGTAAGGGAGTTCGCCGATGGTCCGTAAAGCGACGCGCAAACCCGCCAAACGCGGCACGAAAAGCCTGCGCATCCTGATCTCCAATGACGACGGCGTGCAGTCGGCGGGCATCAAGGCGCTGACCCGTGTGGCGCAGACGCTGTCGGACGACGTCTGGGTCGTCGCGCCCGAGGTCGAGCAGAGCGCCGCCAGTCATTCGCTCACCGTGCGCCGGCCGCTGCGCGTCAAGAAGCTCGCGCCGCGCCGTTTCGCGGTGGACGGCACGCCGACCGATTGCGTCATGCTCGCGGTTCTTCAGGTGCTGGAGGACAAGGCGCCAGACTTGGTGCTGTCGGGCTTCAACAACGGCAGCAATCTCGCCGAGGACATCGCCCATTCCGGCACGGTCGCGGCCGCCTCGATGGGCGCGGTGCTCGGCATCCGCTCGATCGCGCTCAGCCAGGTCACGACCATGGGCCAGAAGGTCAAATGGTCGACCGCGGAGACCATCGCGCCGGATCTGATCCGCAAGCTGCTTGACGCCGATTGGGTGCGCGACAGCTTGGTCAACGTGAATTTCCCGGACGTGATCGCGTCGTCCGTCACGGGCATCACCGTGACCTGCCAGGGCCGCCGCCGGGTGCGCGAGACCATCACCGAATCCTCAGACCCTTTCGGCCGGCCCTATTACTGGATCGGCGGCCCGCGCAGCGATAAGGCCAGCCATCGCGAGAGCGACATCACGGCGATCAGCGAAGGGGCCGTCTCCGTCACCCCATTGCGTCTCGATCTGACCCAGGACAAGATGCTCCGTAGCATGCGTAAGGTTCTCGGATGATCCAGCGGCGTAACGCGTCATGACCAAGCGGGGCCCGGCAGGGGGCGAGCCCCGCGTGATCCGGCTCCTTATGGAGCTGCGCCGCCTCGGCGTCGCCGACGCGGGCGTGCTGGGGGCGATCGAGCGCGTGCCGCGCGAAAAGTTCGTGCTGCCGCAGTTTCTTGACCAGGCTTACGAGAATATCGCTCTGCCGATCGGCGAGGGCCAGACGATCAGCCAGCCGCTCGTCGTCGGCCTGATGACCCAGGCGCTCGAATTGAACGATCGCTGCAAGGTGCTGGAGGTCGGCACCGGCTCGGGTTATCAGACCGCCGTGCTCGCGCCGCTGTGCCGCCGCATCTACACCATCGAGCGCCACAAGAGCCTCCTGAAAACCACCGAGACGCGCTTTCGCGAGCTGCGCCTGGCCAACGTCACCGCCATCGCCGGCGACGGCTCGCGCGGCTGGCCCGAGCAGGCGCCATTCGACCGCATCATGGTCACGGCGGCCGGAACCAAGCTGCCCGAGGCCCTGATCGGCCAGCTCGCCATCGGCGGCGTCATGGTCGTGCCGGTCGGCAGCCGCAGCTCCGACCAGGAGGTGCTGCGCATCCGCCGCACCGCCGAGGGCTACACGCAGGAAGCCCTGTTCCCCGTCCGCTTCGTGCCGCTGGTCAGCGACGCCGAGGAGAAGCGGGCGTAAGGCTGCATGAAAGCCGTCATGCTCAGGTTTGACCCGAGCATCCATGGCTCAGCCTGTATGGTGTCGATATGGACCCTCGGGTCAAGCCCAGGGGTGACAATTGAGATGTCACAACCATTGCCGCAACCCCGTCGCTTCCTTAGACTCTCGCGCCATGACGGCCATTCGCGCCCATAGCCTTTGCCTCGTCCTGATCGCCGCTGCGCTTACGGCCTGCGCGCGCACGGGCGGGCCGGCGCCGATCGAGGACCGCAGCGCCATGTTCTACGGCCGCGGCACCGCCGTGCCGATCGCCCGGCCGGCCTCCGAGCGGCCGCCGGTCAGCAAGGCCGCGCCGCAATTCACCGCGGCGGGCAGCGTCGTCGTGCAGTCGGGCGACACGCTCTACGGCATATCTCGGCGCAGCAACGTGCCGATCCGCGCGATCATCAATGCCAACAACATCGCGCCGCCCTACATGCTGCGCGTCGGCCAGAACCTCGTCCTGCCGCGTCAGGCTTACCATCAGGTGGCGGCCGGCGATTCGGTCGCCAGCATCGCCCGCGCCTACGGCGTTTCGGCGCAGGAGCTGGTGCGGCTCAACGGCATCGACGCGCCCTACATGATCTATGTCGGCCAGCCGGTGCTGCTGCCGACCACCACCGGCGGCCAGACGGTCGCGACCAACGCTGCCGTCATCGCTGGATTGCCGCAATCGCCGGCCCAGCCGCAGGGGCCGCAAAGCCCCGGCGCGGTGACGAGCGGCACGCTCGGCACGCCCAGCGGCGGCTCATCCGTCACGTCGGTTTCGCCCAACGCGCCAGGAGGAGCCGCGCCGGCCTCGCCCCCGAATGCGCCGCAGGACATCGCTTCCTTGCCGCCGACGAGCCAACCGGCCAACCAGGCGACGCTGCCGCAACAGGCCGCGCCGCCGCCCGAGATTCCGATCACGGCGCCGGCGAGCGCCTTCATCTGGCCGGTCCAGGGCAACGTCATTTCCGGCTATGGGCCGAAGGCTGGCGGGCTCTACAACGAAGGCATCAACATCGCCGTGCCGCAAGGCACCCCGGTGCGCGCCGCGCAAGACGGCGAGGTGGTCTATGTCGGCAACGAACTGCGGGGTTACGGCAATCTTCTGTTGGTGCGCCATTCCGGCGGCTGGGTGACGGCCTACGCCCACAACGAGACGCTGCTGGTGCAGCGCGGCGACAAGGTGCGGCGCGGCCAGGCCATCGCGCGCGCCGGCGCGACCGGCAGCGTGGATTCGCCGCAGGTGCATTTCGAGCTGCGCCAGGGCACCCGCTCGGTCGATCCGATGCGCTATCTCGCGGGGCAGGGCGTCAGCAGCCTGTAATCCTTATCGCGCGACGGGAATCGACGCGGCGAAGCCGATCTTTTCGTAATCGCTGATCAGCGCGTCGATCCGCAGGCGCCACGCGCCGGCAATGGCCAATTCCGGCCCGGTCAGCTCGAATCGGCCGCCGCCGAGGTTTCGCATCGGCCGCGTCAGCGGCTCGACGCCGGCCATTTCATGCGACAGCTCCAGCACGGCTTCCAGCGGCGCGAACGGCAGGCCGCTTTGATCGCTGAAGCGCACCTCGATCCGGTTGCGGCCGGCCCGCGCCGGATCGAGGGTGATGACGGCGAGACGGCCGCGCGCGCTGGCTACCGTCGCGTAGCCGGCCAGCGGCCCCGCATGATCGTGCCCGTCATGCGCCGCGAGCGCGCGCGGCGGCGGCGTCTGCGACAAGAGCGCGGTGACGGCGAGAATGGCGCAGCCGAGGGCGATCTCCCAGCGGATCGCGCGCGCGAGCCGGGCCGCAACGCCGGATTCGCCGCGCCGCAAGGCGGGCGTCAGCCGGAATTTGTTGTGGGCGGCGAACGCCAGCAGCAGTCCGACCAACGCCAGCTTGATCGCCAGGATGACGCCGTAGCGGG
This sequence comes from Alphaproteobacteria bacterium, assembly GCA_046297835.1. Classification (GTDB taxonomy): domain Bacteria; phylum Pseudomonadota; class Alphaproteobacteria; order SMXQ01; family SMXQ01; genus CAMAVH01. The sequence continues at coordinate 208,133 of JBKBHI010000005.1, forward strand.
TCGAGGCGATCGCCGCCAGCGCCTGCAACTGCAAAGCCGCGAGCGCCGCGCCGCCGAGGATCATCGCCGGCAGCGCGAAGCTCATGGCGCGCGAGAAATCGGCGAGCCGGTCCGGCGCGCCTTTGTTCGTCCACAGGATGGCGCGCAGCAGCGGCGCGAGCGAGCCTAGCCATAGGCCGGCGACGGCGACATGCGCCAGCAAGGCCGGAATCGCCAGCCAGCGCGGCTGCGCGGTCGCCGCATGGCCCGACAGGGCGAAGGTGGCGACCGCGCCGGCGATGCCGGCCAGCGCTAGAGGCGCGAACAGGTTCGGCCGGTTCTTGCGCGCGCCGAGCCGCGCGGCGGCGAACAGCAGGGCAGCGGCGGCCAGCGCGGTCAGCGCCGCTGTGCCGCGTGTGCTGGCGAGGCCGAGGCGCCAGACGCTGGCGGCGAACAAGTCGCCAGGCGCGGCATTCGCGAGCAGCGCCCCTTGCAGGCCGATGGCAGCCAGCGCGGTCAGCGCGGCGAGGCCGGCGCAAGCGTCGAGCAGCGGGCGCAAGCTCCGCCGTTCGGCGACGCGTTCTCCCGGAAACAGCAGCAGGCAGGCGAGGCCGCCGGCCAGGCCGATCAAGCCGGCGAGATGCAGCGCGCGGTTCGCGGCGGCGGCGACGGCCCACAGCGGATTATCGCGCGGCGCGGGCGGAGCGCGCCAAGCGGCGGGCTCGGGGCCGACGGCGAACAGGATCGCGCCGGCGACCGGATGGGAATCCTCCGAGGTGACGCGGTAGGACAGCAGGTAAGCGCCCTCGGCGAGCGGCGCGCGCAAGGTCAGGCGCACTTGGCCGCCTTGGGTTTCGAGCGCGGCCTCGGGCGCGACGGGCGCGCCGTTCTCGTCGAGCAGCCGCACGGCGATCGGCCGCACCGGCTCGTTGAAATCGAGCGTGATCAGGCTCGGCGATTCGGCGAGAGCTTCGCGGTCGGCCGGCGACGTTGCCAGCAGAACGGCATGGGCATGGACAGGAGCGGCGGCGAACACGCTCAAGGCGAGCAAGATAGCGGCGATCATCAGGCGTTTCATGGCGGCGCCCCTAAAAGATGCGGGGAGAGGCGAACCTCTCCCCGCAGGGTCGAGCTTACGGCTTCGGCACAATCTGCAGGCGCGGGGCCGGCATCTTGAGATCGCGGGAGCTCTGGCCGGCGGCGGGAATCTCGATCCAGCGTTCGGCCCCTTTCGCGCATTCCTGCACGGCGGGAATGTAGAGCGTGCCGGCATTCGCCGGCATCGCGCCGCGCAGCGTAAACTCGTCATAGTGGTCGTCGGGCAGGTTGCCGCCGCTCCAGATCACCTCGCGCACGACCTCGGTGATGGTCGCGCCGTGATCGCCGGACATCGGTTTGTCGAGCTTCGCCTTGACGGTGCGGAGCTGCCAGCCCGCCTTCGGCATCGGCTTGACGTTGAGGACGCCCTCGGGGATCAGCACCTTGAACGTTTGCGTGGCCGCGCCTTCGCAGCCGTGCGGCACGCGGAAGGTCAGCTTGGCGGTCGCGCCGGCGACAGCCTGCTGCTGCTCGATGGTGACATGAGCTTGAGCGGTGAAGGCGATGAGGGAGAAGCCCGTCGCGGCGGCGAGGGCGATGAGAGAACGACGCATGAAAGCGCTCCTATGGATTTCGCATGATGATGGAAGCCGCGACGGATCGCGGCGGGTCGATCAGGCGAAAGACGGCGGGGCGCGGGCGCTTTGCGGGCTGTGGCGGCGGGCGTCCGGTTCGCGTTCGTCGATGAACGCGACGGACAGGATCTCGACGCGGCCGGGGGCGGCGGCGAGGACGGCCGGCGGCGTGATCGCCGCATGGGCCTGGGCATAGCCCGGACAGGCCGGGCAGTAGGGCAGGTGGGGCGCTTGCTCGGAGGCGGGCGGCAGATCGCCGGCCAATTCCGACAGCGAGACGCTCTTGGGCCCGTCGGCTGTGCATAGGACCACTTGGTCCCAGGCCAGCGCCGGCGCGCTCGGCGCGAGGCCGAAGGCGAGCAGCGGCAACAGCCCTTGCAGCAGCAATCCGGCCAAGCCGAAGCGCGCGGCGAAGCGCCGCCAGCCGCGCAGTCCATGGGCGTTCCTGGCCATCATGGCGGGCAACCTATGCGCTTAAAGATCGAGCGTCAATTCGTCGCCGACGCAGCGCGAGACGCAAGCCATCATGAGCGTGTTTGTCGCGCGCTGAAAATCCGGCATGGCTTCGTCGTAATGATCGGGCGTGCCGGCGAGGACGCGCACCCCGCATTGGCCGCAGTACCCCTGACGGCAGCGCCAGCTCACCGGCAGGCCCGCGTCGAGCAGGACTTCGAGCAGCGATTTGTCGTCGGGCACGTCGAGCGTCATGCCGCTTTGCGCCAGGACGACTTTGAATGCGCTCATCATCTGTTCCTATGATCTGGCGTTCAGGTTAGCGGTCATCGGCGCATGAAACCATCGGCGCATAAAAAAAAGCCCGCCGGAAGGGAGTGGCGGGCTTTTCGCGAAATTCGACGCGGCGTTTACAGGTCGAGGACCAATTCGCCCTTGCAGCGCGAGACGCAGGACATCATCAGCTTGTTCTGCGCCTGCTCCCACGGCTGCATCACTTCGTCGTAATGCTCGATGTCGCCCGAAATCACGCGCACGCCGCAGGTGCCGCAGGTGCCGGCGCGGCAGCTATAGCCGACGGGAATGTTGTTTTCTTCGAAGACCTCGAGCAGGGACTTTTCCTCGGGGACTTCCAGCGTCACGCCGGTTTTGGCGAGGACGACGGTGAATGCGCTCATCGAAGCTCCAATCAGATCATCTGCCGAGGCGCGACATGCGGATCGGCGGTTTCAGCAATCTCGTCGGGAGGACTCTACGGAGCCGCGCCGGCGGCGGATGAATCGCCGTATCGTCGCGCCCGCGTCTGCCGAGCAGATATAGGCGTTACATATAACCGGCGACGTCGCCGTGAAAGAGGGAAACGATAAAAAGATCGCCGTTTTCCTTGGAAAATGCGGCTTATCGGCGCTTCCGATCAATCCATCGGATATAGGTCTAAGCCCGTCGCGGCCAAATCGCACCGGCCGATGGCTCCATAGGAGATTGCCGAGGCTTCGGCGATGCGCTTCAGCCGAGCGTCTTGCCGAGCCGTCCCGCGAGATCCTGCGTGAATTGCCAGGCGACGCGGCCTGAACGGCCGCCGCGCGTCATCGACCATTCGAGCGCTTCGGCGTGCAGTTGCTCGCGGCCGAGCGGCAGCCCGTGCCGGTCGGCGTAGGCTTCGACCATGGCGAAGTACGTGTCCTGATCGCACGGGTGGAAGCCGAGCCATAGGCCGAAGCGGTCCGACAGTGACAGCTTCTCCTCGACCGCCTCGCCCGGATTGATCGCCGTGGCGCGTTCGTTGTCGATCATGTCGCGCGGCATCAGATGGCGGCGGTTCGAGGTGGCGTAGAACAGCGCGTTGTCGGGGCGGCCCTCGACGCCGCCTTCGAGCAGCGCTTTCAGCGATTTATAGCTGGCGTCGTCATGATCGAACGAGAGGTCGTCGCAGAACAGGATCACGCGGCGCGGATTCTCGCGGATCATCGTCAGCAGGTGAGGGAGGCCGGCGATGTCCTCGCGATGGATTTCGACCAGCGCTGGGGCCCTTCGCTTGCCATCGGGGCCGGGCGGCATCTCGGCCAGCACCGCGCCATGAACCGCCTTCACCAGCGAGCTTTTGCCCATGCCGCGCGCCCCCCATAGCAGCGCGTTGTTGGCCGGCAGGCCGGCGGCGAAGCGCCGGGTGTTCTCCAGCAGCGTGTCGCGCTGGCGCTCGACGCCCTTGAGCAAGGCGAGATCGACGCGGTTGACCTTGGCGACGGGCACCAGCCGGCGTTCCTCGGCCGACCAGACGAAGGCGTCGGCCGCCGCCGGATCGAGCCGGATAGGCGGCGGCGGGGCAATACGCTCGACCGCCTCAACCAACCGGTAAAGCCAAGTTTTCAAAGGAGAAATCGTCAGTTTGTCCATCACAAAATCGTATCAGCTTGGCATTTGCAAACAAGGCTCCGGCGGCTATAGTCCGGCCAGCCAAATCCAAGAGTCTGAATGGGATACTAGGAGAATTTGATGCTGATTTCACCGGCTTACGCGCAAGCCGCTGGCGCGCCTGGCGCCTTCGATTTGATGTCGCTCCTGCCGCTCGTCCTGATTTTCGTCGTGTTCTACTTCCTGCTGATCCGTCCGCAGCAGAAGAAGATGAAGATGCACCGCGAAATGCTCAGCGCGCTGCGCCGCGGCGACAAGGTCGTCACCAACGGCGGCATCGTCGGCACCATCACCAAGGTGCTCACCGGCGAAGAGCTCCAAGTCGAGATCGCCGAGGGCGTGCGCGTGAAGGTCATGCGCGGCATGATCGCCAGCGTCGTGTCGCGCGGCGATGCCGAGGACGCGCCGGCGGACGATGAGAAGGTTAAGTCCTGAGCTTTGCGTCGGCCGGCCGGCATAGCCCGGCCGGCCTTATTTTTCCGCCTAATGTAGCTCACAGCCATGATCCACATCGCCCGCTGGAAGTTGGTCGTCTCATTCGTCGTCGTGATGGCCGGCATCCTGTTCGTCTCGCCCAATCTACTGACGCGAGAGCAGGCGGCGTCTCTGCCGGGCTGGCTGTCGCATAGCCGCATCAATCTCGGCCTCGATTTGCAAGGCGGCTCCCATCTGTTGCTGGGAGTCGATCTGCAATCTGTCATGCGCGAACGCCTGGACAACATGGTCCAAGGCGTCCGTGAGGCCTTGCGCAAGGAACGCATCGGCTACACGCGCCTGGGCGTATCGGGCCAGACGGTCGTTTTCCAGCTCACCAATCCGGACGATATGGCCAAGGTGCGGGAATATATCCGCACCAACGAGCCGGGCATCGTTCTTGACGCCGGCCCCAACGGCCAGGTGACGTTGCGCTACGAAGAAGCCGCCCTGCGCGAACGGCAGAATCAAATCATCAACCAATCGATCGAAATCGTGCGCCGCCGCGTCGACGAATTCGGCACGACCGAGCCTAGCATTCAACAGCAAGGCGAGGACCGCATTCTTCTTCAGGTGCCGGGCGAGAGCGATTCAGATCGCATCATCCGCATCATCAGCCAGACGGCGCGGCTCAGCTTCCGCCTCGTCGATCCGACGATGAGCGCGCAGGAAGCGCGCGCCACCGGGCGAATTCCCGCCGGATCCGAACTGTTGCCCTCGGTCGAAGGGCGCGATCTTTCTGGCGGCGCCGGCTACCTGGTCCAGCGACGGATCATCATCGGCGGCGACAATCTGGTCGATGCTCAGCCCGGCTTTCAGAACGGCGAAGCAGTCGTCAATTTCCGTTTCGATAGCGCTGGCGGCCGCCGCTTCGGCGATGTGACGCGCGATAACGTCGGGCGGCCCTTCGCCATCGTGCTCGACGATAAGGTGATCAGCGCGCCGGTGATCCGCGAGCCGATCCTCGGCGGATCCGGCGTCATTTCCGGCAGCTTCACCACCGAGACCGCGCGCGATCTCGCCCTGCTGTTGCGGGCCGGCGCCTTGCCCGCGCCGCTGCAGGTGCTCGAACAACGCGTCGTCGGGCCGGATCTCGGCGCGGATTCGATCGCTGCCGGCAAGATCGCCAGCATCATCGGCATGATCGGCGTCCTCGTATTCATGATTCTGGCTTACGGGCTGTTCGGCGTTTTCGCCAACATAGCCCTCATCGTCAACGTGACCTTGCTGATGGGCGCGATGTCGGCGCTGAACGCCACCCTCACTTTGCCCGGCATCGCGGGCATCGTGCTCACCATCGGCATGGCCGTCGACGCCAACGTGCTGATCTACGAGCGCATACGCGAGGAAACGCGCAATGGCCGCTCGATCGTCTCGGCGATCGACGCCGGTTTCCAGCGAGCATGGACCACGATTCTCGACTCCAATATCACGACGTTGATCGCCGGCTTGGTCATGTTCGAACTCGGCTCAGGCCCGATCCGCGGCTTTGCCGTCACCTTGTCGATCGGTATCGTCACTTCGATATTCACTGCGGTGATGGTCACGCGTTTCATAATCATCGGCTGGTTGCGTTGGCGCCAACCGAAAATCTTGCCGATCTGAGAAAGCGCAGACCGTATGGCTATCATTCCCCTGAAACTCATCTCGCCTGGCACGCGCATCGATTTCATCGGCAAGCGCGTTTACGCCTTCGCCTTTTCGATCTTTCTGCTCGTGGCCTCGCTCGGGTTTTATGCGACCAACGGCTTGAATTACGGCATCGATTTCGCCGGCGGCATCGCCATCGAAGTGACCACGAAAACGCCGGCCAATCTTGATGAGATGCGCAGCCAGCTCAATGGCCTCGGGCTCGGCGAGGTTTCGCTACAGGATTTCGGCTCGCCCACCGATCTGCTGATCCGCGTGCCGTCGCAGCCGGGCGACGAAGACGCCCAGCTTGCCGCCGTCGAGAAAGTCAAAGCCTCTTTGAACGAAATAGTGGCGAGCTATCGCCGCGTCGAATTCGTCGGCCCTAAAGTCGGCGGCGAGCTGGTGCGCGCGGGCATCATCGCCGTGACGCTGTCGCTGCTCGGCATCATGATCTACGTCTGGTTCCGCTTCGAGTGGCAGTTCGGCGTCGCCGCGATCCTCGCGACGGCGCATGACGTCATCACTACGGTCGGGCTATTCGCGATCCTCGGCCACGAGTTCAACCTCACGACGCTCGCGGCCGTGCTGACGATCGCCGGCTATTCGATCAACGATACGGTCGTGGTGTTCGATCGCATCCGCGAGAATCTCCGCAAATACAAGACCATGCCGATCGCCGAGCTGATGAACCGCAGCGTCAACGACACCTTGTCGCGCACCATCTTGACCGGCACGACGACTTTGATGGCCCTGACCGCCATTTACTTCTTCGGCGGCGCCGTGCTCTCCGATTTCGCGCTGGCGCTGATTTGGGGCATCCTCATCGGCACGTTCTCTTCGATTTATGTCGCCGCGCCGCTCGTCATGATGATGAATGTGCGCGCCACCTTGAGCAAAAGGGACAACGCGGAATCGGAGCCGGCGAAGAAGGCCAAGCCGTAAGCATGGCGGAGAAGTTCGCCGCCGAGCCGGTCCGCCAGACCATCCAGGGCTACGGCGACGGCGGCTTCACCGTCTCGAACCTGCGCTATGCCGGCCCGATCGCCATCCTGCCGTTCCACACCCAGGCATGGGATGCGCCGGCCGATCCGGCGGATATCGACGAACGGCATCTGCAACCCATCTTCGACGAATTAGCCGCTCGCCCGGACGGCGTCGAGATCGTGCTGCTCGGCTGGGGCAAGGGCGCGATGCTGCCGCCCGCCAAGCTCGCCCCGCTGCGCGCGGCGCTGAAGGCGAGGGGCGTCAGCCTCGACGGGATGGATACGGGCGCGGCCTGCCGCACCTTCAATCTGCTGGTCGGCGAGAGCCGGCGCGTCGCGGCGCTGATGCTGCCGGCCTGACGCCAGAAGGCTCTGATTTTATAAATCACGCGCAAAGAAAAACGGCGGAGCTTTTGGCTCCGCCGTTTTCGTTTCGCCGTGAGGCAAGTTTAGCTGTGGACCGCGACCATCGCGTAGAGCATCGGGATCGACAGCGCAGTGTTGGTGCGCGACGTCAGCATGGCCAAGCGGGCCGCTTTCGCCTTTTCAGCCGGTTCGGCGGGAACGATGCCGAGGGCCTTCTTCTGGTTCGGCCAAATGATGAACCAGACGTTGAAGGCCATGATCAGGCCGAGCCACATGCCGATGCCGATGCTCATGTTGTATTTGCTGCCGGTGGTGAGGCCGAGAGCCAGAGCGTCGTGGATGTAGCCGAGCTGCCAAGCCTGGATCAGGCCCCAGATCACGGTCGAGAGCGCGGCCCAGCGGAACCAGAACAGCGCGGCCGGCGCGATGACCTTGGAGATCGCCGGCTTCTGCTCGTCGGGGATCTTGGCCATGTTCGGGATCTGCACGAAGTTGAAGTAGTACAGCAGGCCGATCCACATGATGCCGCTGATGACGTGCAGCCAACGGACGAAAAAGACGAGATATGCTTCCATGGTGTTTATTCCCCTCTCTCTCGCCCGGTTAACCGTGAACCAGGTTGATAACGACGACCATCACGACGGTGAGAACGATTCCCAGACCGATGGCGCCTTGAAGCTTCTCCAAAGGATTCTTCATCTTTGCCCCTCAGTGGTTGCGCTATGCCGTAGCTTGCGCGATGAATTTGGTGGTGGGTGAAGTGAAACCAACCACAAAATATAGCAGAGCCTTATAGGCCGCAACGGGCTTTCCGTTCAGGGTCAAGCCCTTAGCTGAAGTGGGGGCTTCTCGCCTTGTGGTTCAAGCCCGCCAGGCGGCAAGTCGGGCGCGCCAGCGGTCGAGCGCCGTGAGGCGGACGTCGGGGCCAGCGAGGTCGGTCGTAGCGAGCCGCGCCGCCCACCGCCGGCTCAAAGCCGCCGCCATCGCCGCCGCGCGGCGCGCCGGCCGGGCTGGCAGGCTGCGCGGCAGAACCGCCGCCGCGCGTAGCAGTTGATCGGCGGCGCGCGCCGCCTCGTCCTGGACGCCCCGCCAGCCCGGCGTCTCCCCATGATCGCGCCGCCAGCGTTCCGGCAGGTACAGCTTGCCGGCCTCGCGCTGGTCGGCGGCGAGGGTTTGCGTTTGGCTCAAAAGCAGCAGGGCGCAGGCGAGCGCTTCGGCGGCGGCCCATCCGCCCTTGTCGCCGCCGGCCGATTCGATCCACAGCCGGCCATATGGCGCGGCGGCGAAGCGGGCGAACAGCAGCCAATCGGCCCAGTCGCGATAGCCGGGCTTGGCGCAATCCTGCCGCAAGGCTTGCAAGACATGGCGAGCGTGGCCGAGATCGAGGCCCGCCTCGGCGAACCGCTCGACGAGATCGCGCGCTGCGGCGGAATGGGGCAAGGCGAGGGGCACGGCCGGCTTGCCCCCGTTCAAAATCGTGGCAAGACCATCCAGAGCCGCTTGCCGCCGCTCAACCGGCGCGGCCGCATCTCGGGCGATGTCGCGCGCGGCGCGGCCCAAGGCGAGGAAGGCGTCGAACGCGGCACGGCCGTTTCCGGCGAGCGGCGCGTGCAGCGCCCCGACGATCTCCTCGATCGGCGATGCGCGCCGCTCTCCCAATGCACTCGCTCCCGGGTTAGTCTCGCCGCATCATGGCCGAAACCGCCGCGCTTTCCTACTCCGCCCAACAGGTCCGCGCCAGCGATCCCGACCGTTTCCTGACGGCTTTGTTCGCGCCGGCCGCGGCGCGCGAGCATCTGTTCGCGCTCTACGCCTTCAACCTGGAAGTGGCGCGCATCCCCGAATTGATCCATGAGCCGATGATGGGCCAGATCCGCCTGCAATGGTGGCGCGACCGGCTCGATGAAATCTACGCCGGACGGCCGCGCGACGGGGCGGAGACGGCACAGGCGCTCGGCCGCGCCATCGCTGGAACCGATCTGCCGCAGGACGCGTTCGAGACGATTTTGACGGCGCGCGAGCGCGATCTCGATCCGACGCCGCCGGCCGACATGGCCGAGTTTCAAGCCTATGCCCAAGCGACCGCCGGCACGCTGAACGAACTGGCTGCGCGGATTCTCGGCGCGCGCGACGCGGCGAGCCTGGCGGCGGCGCGCGACATCGGCACGGCTTGGGCGATGATCGGCCATCTGCGCGCGCTGCGCTTCAACGCCGGCATGGGCCGTATGACGTTGCCGCGCGCGACGATGGGACAAACGACAGCGGCCGACGTGCTGAAGGGCCGCGCGCCGGACGCGCTACGGGCGACGGCGCAGGCCATCGGCGCGGAGGCGGCGGCATTGATCGGCGTCGCCCGCGCGCTGCGCCGCGACATCGACAGGCGCGCACTGCCGGCGCTCTTGCTTGCGCCCCTTGCCGACCTGCATCTGCGCAAACTGAAAAGCCGGCATTTCAATCCGCTCGGCCCAGATTTGGAGATCGCGCGGCCGCGCAAGCAGTTCGCCGCCCTCTCGGCGGCCTGGCTGGGACGCTACTGAGCGGCGGTTTGACCGGCGAAATCCGCCGAATTCCCATGGCACGGCGATTGCTTCGGTGAGCCCACGGGCCCATGACCGGCCCGCGTCTCAGCCAGAGGTTTCGTCATGTCCCTCCGCATTGGCCTTCTCGCAAGCATCGCTGCCGGTATTTTGACCATCGCCGCTCCTGTGGCCGCGCAGTCGGTCGCCGATTTCTACAAGGGCAAGCGGCTGTCGATCTATGTCGGCTCGACCACCGGCGGCGGCTACGACGCTTACGCCCGCCATGTCGCGCGCCATATCGGCCGCTTGCTGCCGGGCGCGCCGGAGTCGGTGGTGCTGAACATGCCCGGCGGCGGCGGCCTGAAGGTGACGAATTTCCTCTACAGCGTCGCGCCGAAGGACGGCACCGCCTTCGGCACGCTTCAGCGCAACATGCTGACCGCGCCGCTGCTCGAAGCGCGGACCGAGAACAACGCCTTCGATCCGCAGAAATTCAACTGGCTCGGCAGCCTCAACACCGAGACCGGCGTCATCATCTCGTCGACCGCCGCGCCGCACAAGACGATGGATGACCTGTTCAAGACCGAGCTGATCGTCGGCTCGTCCGGCCCGGCGACCGATTTCCTGCCGCTGTTCCTCAACAACGTCATCGGCACCAAGTTCAAGATCGTGCAGGGCTATCAAAGCTCGACCGAAGCCTATCTGGCGCTCGAGCGCGGCGAGGTGCAGGGCCGCGTGTCGGGCGGCTGGACCGGCGACCGCAAGACCGTCGAGCCGTGGCACGCCGCCGGCAAGGTGCGCTATCTCGCCGTCGTGTCGCTGAAGGCCAGCGACTATTTTCCCGGCCTGCCGCTGGTCACGCAATATGCCAAGACCGACGAGCAAAAGCAGGTGATGGAGCTGATCTTGTCGAGCCAGCTGTGGGGCCGCCCCTTCACCATGCCGCCGGGCGTGCCGTCCGACCGCGTCGCCGCCATGCGCAAGGCCTTCGTCGATCTGACCAAGGACAAGGAATTCGTCGCCGAGGCGCAGAAGCTGCAGCTCGATCTCGAACTGGTCGACGGCGCGGAAATCGACGCGATCATGGCGCGCGTCTACGCTACGCCGCCCGCCGTCGTCGAAGTGGCACGCAAGGCCATCGGCGCGGATGTGAAGTAGGGGCTAAGCCCGTTCTCTCATCGTCACTCTCGGGCTTGACCCGAGAGTCCATTTATCGGGCGCTCCGGCGTTTGCCCTGGATTGCCCGGTCAAGCCGGGCAATGACGGTTTGAATATTGACCGTTACTCCGCCGCCTGCGCTTGGCCGAGCCAGCCGGCGAGGTCGGTCAGCGCGCGGGCCGAGAGGGCCTTCTTGCGGTCGTTGCCGCGCAAGGCGGGGCGGCCGCGTTTGTCGACGCCGCCGATCGGCGGGAACAGGCCGAAGTTGATGTTCATCGGCTGAAAGCCGCTGCTGTTGCCGGCGTCGATCACCGCGCCGCCGAGATGGCCGCCGGTGATGTGGTTGAGCAAGGCGCCGAGCGCGGTCGTGACCGGCGGCAGCGATAGCGACGTTCCTTGCGCTTGCGCTGCGGCGAAGCGGCCGGCAAGCAGGCCCATCGCCGCCGATTCGACATAGCCCTCGACGCCCGTCACCTGGCCGGCGAAACGCAGGCGCGGATCGGCCTTCAAGCGCAGTTCGGCATCGAGCAATTTCGGGCTGTTGAGGAAGGTGTTGCGGTGGATGCCGCCGAGCCGGGCGAACTCGGCCTTCTCCAGGCCGGGGATCATGCGGAAGATGCGCGTCTGCTCGGCGTATTTCAGCTTCGTCTGGAAGCCGACCATGTTGTAGAGCGTGCCCAGGGCGTTGTCCTGGCGGAGCTGCACCACGGCGTAGGCGCGCTCGCCCTTGCGCGGATCGAGCAGGCCGACCGGCTTCATCGGGCCGTAGGCCAGCGTCATCGGGCCGCGCTCGGCCATCACCTCGATCGGCAGGCAACCCTCGAAATAGGGCGTGTCCTTTTCCCAATCCTTGAACTCGGTTTTCTCGCCGGCGATCAGCGCAGCGATGAAGGCGTCGTACTGCGCCCTATCCATCGGGCAGTTGACGTAGGCGGCGGTGTCGCCGGCAGGGCCCGCCTTGTCGTAGCGCGACTGCATCCAGGCGATGTCGAAGTCGATGCTGTCCTTATGGACGATGGGAGCGATGGCGTCGAAGAAGGCGAGCGATTCTTCGCCGCTCTTCGCGCGGATCGCGTCGGCCAGGGCCGGCGAGGTGAGGGGGCCAGTGGCGACGATCACGTTCTCCCAGTCGGCGGGCGGCCAAGCGTCGATCTCCTCGCGCACGAGCGTCACCAGGGGGTGGGATTCGAGCGCCTGAGTCACGGCAGCGGAGAATCCCTCGCGGTCCACCGCGAGGGCGCCGCCGGCCGGCACCTGATGCTTGTCGGCGCAGGCGAGGATCAGCGAATCGCAGCGCCGCATCTCCTCATGCAGCAGCCCGACCGCGTTGGTCTCCACATCGTCGGAGCGCAAGGAGTTCGAACAGACCAGTTCGGCGAGCCCGTCAGTGGCGTGCGCTTCGGTGCCGCGCACGGGGCGCATCTCGTGCAGCGCGACCGGATGGCCGGCCTGCGCGATCTGCCAGGCGGCTTCGGAACCGGCTAGCCCGCCGCCGATAACGTGGATGGCTTTGGACTGGACAGAGGATTTCTGATCTGGCATAAGAACAAAACATGAACAATGAGGCGGTCGCGCTACCGCAGGGAATAACCAGGAGGGGTGCCTATGTCTATCTCTGATATCGGCTTCGGCGGCGGGCGGCGTGATGAGTTTTGGGTTGGATTGAGCGGCATTCAGCTCGTTAGAACAAAGCTTTATTCCGCGATATTCGGTTTCGGCTTGATCATTCTGGCGATGCCTCTGGTGCTTGTTCTCGGGCTCAAGGCGTTGCTCGACCTGCCGCAGCCGCTGTTCCTGCCGCTCGGCGTCTGCGTTCTCGCAGCCGATCTCTATCTGGCCGCCTGGCTCGGCCGCCTCTTCGCCGAGACGCCGCGCAGCCTGCGCCTGCCGCAGCGGGCCGCATGGCGGCTGCCGGCGGGCATGGGCTGGAAACTGGCGGTGACGCTGCTGCTGGCCCCCTGGCCGTTCGACGCGGCCTTCGCCCTCCTCGGCGCGCAGCCGCACATGCTCAGCCAGGTCATCGTCTTGCTGCTCGCCGCCGCCGCCGCCCTGGCCGCTGTCGCCGTCTTGCTGTCGGTCGTGGCCGAAGCTTGGCGTCTGACGCGGCCCGAACAGGCTTAACGGAGCAGACTTGATCAGCCGGATATTTTGCCGACAAAAGGCGCGCAAGGCGGGATTTTCGCTCAGGCCTGCCGCGCGGCGAAATGAGTCCGCCGCGTCATGAATCCGCTGCGTCGTCGCTCCGCGCTTGAGCGCGCGCGGTTCCTGTCAGATGCCTGATCTTCTGTTGTCGGTTGTTTGCGCGTTCGTCGCCGTGCGTTGGACGCCGTGTCGCCCGGCGTCGATGGTTCCTGCGCGACGACCAAACCGGGGGAATGTCCATGGAGACCGTTGCCGCGTCATTTACGGAAGCGTCTGAAAAGTTCAGCCCAAAACTGCCCGCTTTTAAAACGATAGTGTTCGGCTATCGGTTCGTGGTCGACGAATGGCGCGTTCTCGTCCGCATCGGCTGGAGAGACTTTCTCGCGAGCATCGCCTTCTTCGCCGCCAGCCTCGCTCTCGACGCCATCCTGTTCGGAGAGACCGGCGAGCTCGGCTTCACCTACGCGGTGATTCCGCTCGCCGGCTATTTCGTCATCGGCTTCGCGGTCAGATGCCACCGTTACTACATGAATGGAGAGGAGCCCGAAGACGCCGCAAGCGAGGTCCGCACAGCGATTCTCGCCTACGGGATTCTGCTGGTCAAATGCATCGGCTTGCTGCTGCTGCCGCTTGCGTTGGCCGCGTTTATCCCCGCTTCTCTCGAACTCCCAGAAATTTGGCTGGTCGGCCTGGCCGCGCCCGCCATTCTGTTGGACTTTTATCTCGCCGCGCGCATGAGCATTTTCTTCCCGATCGCCGCAATCGGGGGACATGTCCCGATGCGCGACTTTTGGTTTTTCTCCAAAGGCTATGCCTGGAAATTGTTCTTGATCTTGGCGTTCGCCCCCTGGCCGATCAGTCTCGCGCTTAAGCTGATCGAGTGGCTCGCGAGCGGGCAATCCCTGCTCCTGCAAGTTCCCCTTTATGTCGTGGCAGCGTTGCTGTCCTTCATCGGCATCGCCGTTCTAGCCATCGCTTTGTCGCGGGCCTTCTATCACTGCCGGGCAGGGCAAGACGCGCAACTTGAGCGACTGTCAGAGGAGTGGGCAGACGACGAATAGGGTCGGCTCTGGCGCGCGCAACAGATCGCCGGGTTCTTCGTTGATACTGGATAACCCCCGCGACAGAGGAGGCCGCCATGTCCATCGTCCGCATGCTTTACGTGAAGGTGAATCCGGAGACCGCCGCCGAAGCCGAGCGCATCTGGAAGCAGGAATGCGCGCCGCTGATGATCCAGCAGCCCGGCTGCCTGTCGGAAAAGCTGCTGAAATGCCACGATGAGGCCGGCGAATATATCTCCTACTCGGAGTGGGAAGACGCCGCCGCCATCGAGACCTACCGCAAGAGCAAGGACCACGACGTCGTCGTGTCCCACTCGCGCAACCTGCAAGGCGCCAAAGCAAGCGCGAAGACCTACGAAGTGACGGGATGAGTAAAGCGGGCTTTACGCCCGCTTCTTCGCCGGCGCGGCCAACTGCTTCACCTGGGCTTTCAGATACGGCTTGAGATACTGACCGGTGTAGCTCTCGGCCACTTTCGCGACATCTTCCGGCGTGCCTTGGGCGACGACGCGGCCGCCTTTGCCGCCGCCTTCGGGGCCGAGGTCGATGATCCAGTCGGCGGTCTTGATCACTTCCAGATTGTGCTCGATGACGACGATGGTATTGCCGGCATCGACCAGCGCGTGCAGCACTTCGAGCAGCTTTTTGACGTCGTCGAAATGCAGGCCGGTGGTCGGCTCGTCGAGGATGTAGAGCGTGCGGCCCGTCGAGCGGCGCGCCAATTCCTTGGACAATTTCACGCGCTGCGCTTCGCCGCCTGACAGCGTCGTCGCAGCCTGTCCGACATGGACATAGCCGAGGCCGACGCGTTGCAGCGTCTCCATGCGGTCGCGGATCACCGGCACCGCCTTGAAGAAGTCGGCGGCTTCGTCGACCGTCATATCGAGCACGTCGGCGATGGTCTTGCCCTTGAACAGAATCTCCAGCGTCTCGCGATTGTAGCGCTTGCCGTGGCACTCGTCGCATTCGACATAGACGTCGGGCAGGAAGTGCATCTCGATCTTGATGACGCCGTCGCCCTGGCACGCCTCGCAGCGGCCGCCCTTGACGTTGAACGAGAAGCGGCCCGGCTTGTAGCCGCGCGCTTTCGCTTCGGGCAGGCCGGCGAACCAGTCGCGGATCGGGCCGAAGGCGCCGGTGTAGGTCGCCGGATTCGAGCGCGGCGTGCGGCCGATCGGCGACTGATCGATGTCGATGATCTTGTCGATGAACTCCAGCCCTTCGAGCGCGTCGTGCGCGCCGGGATGGACGCGCGAGCCGTTGATGCGCTTGGCGCAGGCTTTGTAGAGCGTCTCGATCACCAGCGTCGATTTGCCGCCGCCCGACACGCCGGTGACGGCTGTCATGGTGCCAAGCGGGATGTCGACGCTGACGTTCTTGAGGTTGTTGGCGCGCGCGCCCTTGAGGCGGATTTTCTCGTTGCCGCGTCCCGGCCGGCGCGTGGCCGGTAGCGTGATCTGTTTCACGCCAGTGAGATATTGCGCCGTCAGGCTGTCCGGCACCTGCTGCACTTCGGCCGGCGTGCCTGCGGCGATGACGTTGCCGCCGTGGACGCCGGCACGCGGGCCCATGTCGATCAGATAGTCGGCCTGGCGAATGGCGTCCTCGTCATGCTCGACGACCAGCACGGTGTTGCCGAGATCGCGCAGACGCTTGAGCGTTTCCAACAGGCGGGCGTTGTCGCGCTGGTGCAGGCCGATGGAGGGCTCGTCGAGCACGTAGAGCACGCCGGTCAACCCTGAACCGATTTGCGAGGCGAGGCGGATGCGCTGGCTCTCGCCGCCCGACAGGGTGCCGGAAGCGCGCGACAGCGTCAGATACTCCAGGCCGACGTTGACCAGGAAGCCCAGACGGTCGTTGATCTCTTTCAGGATGCGGCGGGCGATTTCGCGGCGCTGCGGCGTCAGCTTCGATTCGAGCGCGGCGAACCAGCGCGCCGCCTCATCGATGGCGAAATCGGTGACTTCACCAACATGTTTGCCGTCGATCTTCACCGCCAGCGCCTCTGGCTTGAGGCGATAGCCTTTGCATTCCTCGCACGGCTTGGAGGAGAGATAGCGCGACAGCTCCTCCTGCAGCCAGGCCGAATCGGTCTCCTCGTAGCGGCGGTCGAGATTGGGGATGACGCCTTCGAACGGCTTGTCGACCGTATAGGCTTTCGAGCCGTCGTCGTATTTCATCTTGATCGACTCGTTGCCCGAGCCGTTCAGGATGACGTCTTGCACCTTCTTAGGCAGTTCCTTGAAGGGAACGTGCGTTGAGACCTTGTAGTGCTTGGCGATGGAATCCAGCGTCTGGGCGTAATAGTTGGTGCTGGCGTTGGCCCAAGGCGCGATGGCGCCTTCGCGCAAGGAGAGCCGGTCGTCCGGCACGATCAGTTCGGGATCGAAATAGTCGTTGGTGCCGAGGCCATCGCAGGTCGGGCAGGCGCCCTGCGGGCTGTTGAAGGAGAACAGGCGCGGCTCGATCTCCTCCAGCGTGAAGCCGGAGACCGGGCAGGCGAACTTGGACGAGAAGGTGACGCGCTCGCCGTTATCGGCGTTCTCGGCGATCACCAAGCCGTCGGCCAGGTTCAGCGCCGTCTCAAGGCTATCGGCCAAGCGGTTGCCGAGATCGGGCTTCACGACGATGCGGTCCACGACGACCTCGATGTCGTGCTTCTTCTGCTTGTCGAGCGCCGGAACGTCTTCGATCTCGTAGACCTTGCCATCGACCTTGACGCGCTGAAAGCCCTTCTTGCGCAGATCGAGAAACTCTTTGCGATACTCGCCCTTGCGGCCGCGCGCGATGGGCGCGAGCAGCAACAGGCGCGTGCCATCCTTCATCGCCTTGATGCGGTCGACCATCTGGCTGACCGTCTGGCTCTCGATCGGCAGGCCGGTGGCGGGCGAGTAGGGCACACCGACGCGGGCGTAGAGCAGGCGCAGATAATCGTAGATTTCCGTGACGGTGCCGACGGTCGAGCGCGGATTGCGCGACGTCGTTTTCTGCTCGATGGAGATGGCCGGCGACAGGCCTTCGATCGTGTCGTATTCCGGCTTCTTCATCAGTTCCAGGAACTGACGCGCGTAGGCCGACAGGCTTTCGACATAGCGGCGCTGACCCTCGGCGTAGATCGTGTCGAAGGCGAGCGAAGATTTGCCCGAGCCGGACAGGCCGGTGATGACCACCAACTTGTCCCGCGGAATGTCGACATCGACGTTCTTCAGATTGTGCTCGCGCGCGCCGCGCACGCTGATCTGATGGCCGGCCGAATCGAGCTTGGGCGGGACCACGTTCTTGCTCGGTTTCGGGGCGGCGATTTTGGCTTTGGGAGCGGGCATGGGACCTGACGGACGAGGGTGCGGTGGGACTGAAGAAAGCCAGCAAATACGGGCGAAAGTTATCCCCAGAACAGTGCCGGGGAGCCGGACATTTTAGCGCATTCCGATGGCAGGAGGGCGACTTTTGCGCGATAGTGCCGGCCTATGAAATCGGATGGTCCGGGGCCGCGAAGGCGCGCCGCCGGTCCGTGAAAAAGGAGCGAATTCCGCATGGCCGGCAGCGTCAATAAAGTCATCCTCATCGGCAACCTGGGGCGCGATCCCGAAGTGCGTTCGACGCAGGACGGGATGAAGATCGTCCAGCTTTCCGTCGCCACCTCCGAGTCCTGGAAGGACAAGATGAGCGGCGAGCGTAAAGATAAGACCGAGTGGCACCGGGTGGTGATTTTCAACGAGCGCCTGGCCGAAGTCGCGGAGCGCTACCTCAAGAAAGGCTCGAAGGTCTATGTGGAGGGCCAGTTGCAGACGCGCAAGTGGACCGACAAGGACAATGTCGAGAAATACACCACCGAAGTCGTGCTTTCGCGCTTCCGCGGGGAACTGACCATGCTCGATGGCCGCGAAGGCGGCGCGGGCGGCGGTTACGGCGGCGAAAGCTCGGGCGGCGGTTATGGCGGCGGTTCGGGCGGGATGGGCGGCGGCGGCCGCTCCAAAGCCCCGGCCGGCGGCCCGGACGATATGGACGACGAGATACCGTTCTAAGCGGGCATTATAAGACGGGTCGGGGGGCTGAAAGGCCCCCCGAAACGCATCCGTGGACCGGGCGTCCCGGCGGCGCGACCGAGTGCCCGAAAAGCCCCGAAAGCCGTCATTTTTACGTCCCAAGAACCGGCAGGAAGTGTTTGTTCTGTAAGGGCAAAACGGCTATTCTCCGGCGATGCTAAACGCTAGTCGAACAGCCTTGTTCGCAGACCCTTCCGGCGCCTGTTCGCCGGCCAGATTTTCCGTCGCTTTTCGCCCGTTTTTTTGACCGTCGGCGCGCTACACGCGTCGGCGCTTAACCCTTTGGATCGCCCGTGAACACCACCATCGCGCCGCCCCCGCCGCCGCCCATCGAACAATCTTCGGTGACGCTCGAAGACGAGATGAAGCGCTCGTATCTCGATTACGCCATGAGCGTGATCGTGTCGCGCGCTCTCCCGGACGTCCGCGACGGCCTCAAGCCGGTGCATCGCCGCATCCTCTTCTCGATGAAGGAAAGCGGCTACGACTGGAACAAGTCGTTCCGCAAGTCGGCGCGCGTCGTCGGCGACGTGATGGGCAAATACCACCCGCACGGCGATTCGGCGATCTACGACGCGATGGTGCGCATGGCGCAGGATTTCTCCATGCGCCACCCGCTGATCGACGGGCAGGGCAACTTCGGCTCGATGGACGGCGATCCGGCGGCGGCGATGCGCTACACCGAAGCGCGCCTGGAGAAGCTCGCCCACGAGATGCTCGAAGACATCGACCGCGAGACGGTCGATTTCCAGTCGAACTACGACAACACGGTCAAGGAGCCGACCGTGTTGCCCGCCGCCTTCCCGAACCTGCTGGCCAACGGCGCCGGCGGCATCGCCGTCGGCATGGCGACCAACATCCCGCCGCACAATCTCGGCGAGTTGATCGACGGCTGCGTCGCCTTGCTGGCCGACGAGTCCCTCAGCATCGAGAAGCTGATCGAGATCATCCCCGGCCCGGACTTTCCGACCGGCGGCTTGATCCTAGGGCGCGCCGGCATCCGCTCGGCGTTCCACACCGGACGCGGCTCGATCATCATGCGCGCGCGCCACCATATCGAAGAGATCGGCAAGGACCGCGAGGCGATCATCTTCACCGAGATGCCCTATCAGGTGAACAAGTCGCGCATGCTGGAGCATATCGCCGATCAGGTGCGCGAGAAGAAGATCGAGGGCATCTCCGAGTTGCGCGACGAATCCGACCGCGACGGCGTCCGCGTGGTGATCGAGCTGAAGCGTGACGCCATGAGCGAAGTTGTGCTGAACCAGCTCTATCGCTTCTCGCCGCTGCAGACCAGCTTCGGCGTCAACATGCTGGCGCTCAACGGCGGCCGGCCGGAGATGATGAACCTCAAGGAGATCCTTGTGGCCTTCATCCGCTTCCGCGAGGAAGTGATCACCCGCCGCACGATCTTCGAGCTGAAGAAGGCGCGCGACCGCGCCCACACCTTGGCCGGCCTCGCCATCGCGGTGGCCAATCTCGACGACATGATCAAGCTGATCCGCGAGGCTCCCGATCCGGCCGTCGCGCGCGCCCAATTGATGGAGCGCAAATGGCCGGCGCTCGACGTCGCGCCGCTGATCGCGCTGATCGACGAGCCGGGCCGCACCGTGGTCGACGGCCATTACATGCTGTCGGAGACGCAGGCCCGCGCCATTCTAGATCTGCGCCTGCATCGCCTGACCGGCCTCGAGCGCGACAAGATCGCCGAGGAGCTGCGCGAGGTTTGCGCCAATATCGCCGAATATATCGAGATCCTGAATTCCAAGGAGCGGCTGCGCGAGATCCTCAAGAACGAGCTCTTGAAGATCAAGGAGGAGTTCGCCAATCCGCGCCGCACCGAGATCGTCGAGCAGGATTTCGAGGTCGACGTCGAGGACCTGATCCAGCGCGAAGACATGGTCGTCACCGTCAGCCACAACGGCTACATCAAGCGCGTGCCGCTCTCGACCTACCGCGCCCAGCGCCGCGGCGGCAAGGGCCGCGCCGGCATGGCGACGCGCGACGAGGATTTCGTCACCCGCGTCTTCGTCGCCAACACGCACACGCCGATGCTGTTCTTCTCCTCGCGCGGCATCGCCTACAAGGAGAAGGTCTACCGCCTGCCGCTCGGCAACCCGACATCGCGCGGCAAGGCGCTGGTGAACCTCTTGCCGCTGCAAGAAGGCGAGACCATCACCACGGTCATGCCGCTGCCCGAGGATGAGGGCCAGTGGGAGAATCTCTACGCCATGTTCGCGACCGCAAGCGGCGACATCCGCCGCAACGCGCTCTCCGACTTCACCCGGGTCAACGCCAACGGCAAGATCGCGATGAAGCTGGAGGAGGGCGACAAGTTGGTCGCCGTCATGACCTGCACCGACGCCGACGACATCCTGCTCGCCAGCCATAAGGGCAAGTGCATCCGCTTCCCCGTCAGCGACATCCGCGTCTTCGCCAGCCGCAACTCGACCGGCAACCGCGGCATCAAGCTGGACGAGGGCGACGAGGTGATCTCAATGTCGATCCTGCGCCACATGGACGTCACCACAGAGGAGCGCCTCGCCTACATCCGCCAGGCCAACGCGCTGCGGCGCGGCGGCGACGAGGAGCCTGAAGCGGCCGACGCCGCTGCCGAGGAGGAAGCCGAAGGCGCCGTCGCGGCCGTGACGCTCAGCGAGGCGCGCTATGCCGAATTGGCCGCGGCCGAGCAGTTCATCCTGACGATCTCGGACCAGGGCTACGGCAAGCGCAGTTCGGCCTACGAATACCGCATCACCCGGCGCGGCGGCAAAGGCATCGACCTGATGAACCTCGGCAAGGGCAAGGGGCCAGGAGCCAATGGGGCGCAGGTCGCGGCCGGCTTCCCCGTGCTCGACGCCGACCAGATCATGCTCGTGACCAACGGCGGCAAGCTGATCCGCTGCCCGGTGGGCGACATCCGCATCGCCGGCCGCAACACGCGCGGCGTTACGCTGTTCCGCATCGACGAGGGCGAGCGCGTCGTCTCGGTCGCGCATCTCGGCGACGTCGGCGGCAACAACGGCGAAGCCGAAGTCGAGGTCGACGACATCGCCGGCGACGTGCCGCTCGAACATCCGCCGGAGGCGGGCGCAGGCCCAGGCCCTAGCGATGGCGGGGAGAACGGCAATGGCTGAGGCTCCGCGCGTCGGCGTCTATCCGGGCACGTTCGATCCGATCACCCACGGCCATCTCGACATCGTCCAGCGCGCCGCCCGCGTGCTTGACCGGCTGATCATCGCGGTCGCGGCCAACGACGGGAAAAATCCGCAGTTCGGCCTCGGCGAGCGCGTGGACATGGTCAAGGGCGAGATCGCCCGCCTGCCCAACGGCGCGTCCAAACGGATCGAAGTGCGCTCGTTCGACAATCTGCTGGTCAATTTCGCGGAAAGCGTCGGCGCCAACGTGATCGTGCGCGGCCTGCGCGCCGTCACCGATTTCGAATACGAATTCCAGATGGCCGGCATGAACGTGAAGCTCAAGCCGGAGCTGGAGACGATCTTCCTCATGGCCTCCGAGCGCCACCAGTTCATCTCCTCGCGCTTCGTGAAAGAGATTTGCCGGCTAGGGGGCGATATCTCGCAATTCGTGCCGCCGAGCGTCGCCGAACGTCTGAACGCCAGCTTCCGCAAGAATTAACGGTCGCCCATCCGCAACGGATTCCCGGCGTAACCTTCTCGCGGTTGCGGCGAACAAGATGCGACCGCCGCTTGAGGAGATTTCATATGCGCGTCCTGAAACTTGCCATGTTCGCCGTGCTCGCCCTGATCGCCGCCTGTAGTCCTGCGGATGACGGCTGGACGGCCTATACGCCGACGGCCTTCGCCGAGGCGCAAAGCGCCGGCAAGCCGATCATCGTCCATGTTCATGCGCCCTGGTGCCCGACCTGCAAGGCGCAATTGCCGACGCTCGACGAATTGCGCAAAGACGCGGCTTTGAAGAACGCCGTCTTCCTGCGCGTCGATTTCGACACGCAAAAGGATTTTCTACAGGCCCACCGCGTCACCAGCCAATCGACCGTGCTGGTGTTCAGCGGAGCCAAGGAAGCCGCGCGCAGCGTCGCGGACACCGATCGAGAGCGGTTGCGCGCGCTGGTGCTAAGCCAGGCTCAAGGCTGAGCCGGCCGCAGGTCCGTCCGTCATGTCGCAATTCCTCCTGGCCTATGCGGCGGGATTGGTCGTCCTGCTCAACCCCTGCGTTCTGCCGGTGCTGCCGATCCTCATCGGCTCGGCGCTGAACGAGGGGCGATGGGGACCGGCGGCGCTTACCGCCGGACTGGTCCTGTCGTTTTGCCTGTTCGGCTTCCTGATCCTGACGGTCGGGTTCGAGATCGGCTTCGATCCGGCGACGGCGCGCCAGTTCGCCGCGGCGCTGCTGGTGGGAGCGGGGCTGCTGCTGCTCTCGGCGCGGGCGCAGGCCCTGTTTACCGCCGCCTTGCAGCCGGTGGCCGGCATGGGCCAGAGCCTGCTCGGCCGCTTGTCGGGGCGCGGCATCGCCGGGCAATTCGCCATCGGCCTGCTGCTCGGGCTGGTCTGGTCGCCGTGCGTCGGGCCGGTGCTGGGCGTCGCCATCGCTTCGGCGAGTCAGGGCGAGAATTTGGGGCAGGCTTTCGCCACCTTCGCCGTCTTCGGCCTCGGCACGGCGAGCGTGCTGCTGGCCTTCGCCTATGCCGCGCGCGGCCTCGCGACCCTGCGCTCGGGCGGCGTGCGCGGCGCGGCGCGCTGGAGCAAGCCGCTGCTCGGCGGCATCCTGCTCGCGGTCGGCATCGTCATTCTGGCGGGGTGGGACAAGGCGGTCGAGGCGGCGCTGCTCGCCGTCATGCCCGATTGGCTGGTCGCCTTCACGGTCAGGTTTTGACCTAGCGCAGCCGCGCCCGCTGGTTCGCGACGAGCTGCTTCAGCTCGGGCAATTCGACGACGCCAGGCAGCAGCATGTCGCCGATGACGAAGGCCGGCGTGCCGTTGATGCCGAGCTCCTGGGCGAGCGCGTGGTTCGCGGCGATGATTTGGTCGACCTCGGGCCGCTGCATCTCGACCTGCAGCGCCGAGACGTTGATCCCGACGCCGGCGGCGATCTTGAGCACGGCATCCTCGCTGAGCGGGCTCGGCGCGGTCATCAGCGCGTCGTGAAAAGCCGGATAGAACGCGCTGCTGCGCGCGGCGACGGCGGCGCGCGCGGCGATCATCGATTCGGGGCCGAGGATCGGAAATTCCTTGTAGACGAGGCGCACGTTGGGATCGGCCTTGAGCAGCTCGTTCACCGCCGCCTGCGCCTGGCGGCAATAAGGGCAGCGGTAGTCGAAGAACTCGACCAGCGTCACATCGCCGTTGCGGTTGCCGCCGACCGGCGAATTTACGTCGCGCTCGAGCAGCGCGCGGTTGGCCGCGAGCGCCTGGCTGGCGCGCATCTGCTCCATCTGGCCCTGGCGTTGCTGCATCGCCTGCAATGCTTCGACCACCATTTCGGGATTGGCGCGCAGGGCTTCGGACACGGCGGCGCTCATCCGCGCCTTGTCGGCGAAGGGATCGCCGGCGCGCGGCGTCGGCCACAGCAGAACGACCAGCAGCAGAGCGACGGCGACGCCGCCGATCGCGTAGACGAATTTCGGCGAATCGAGCAAGTTCTTGAGCGACATGGCTAAATTTCCTCGACGCCGGCGTCGCTGACGACCGTGCGACGCCACTGGTAGATCAGCACGCCGGCCATCGCAACGACTTGAATCAGCACCGGGCCGATGGTGAGGGCGGCGCTGGAATTCCAATGCGGCCAGAACAGGGCGGTCAGCGGATCGAGCGCGAGAGCCGAGAGGACCACCGGCACCACCGTGTAGGCCAGCAGCAGATAGAGAAAGGCGTTCATGTCGGCGCGCGGGCTCGGCTTGCGCAGGTTCATGAACAGCACGAACATCGAATCGCGCAGATAGAACAGGAACGTCGCGATGGTCGCGAGCTGGAAATTCACGGTGAAGCCGAGCACCTCGAAGGTCGGCTCCGAGGTGCGCAGCAGCAGGATCGTCGCCAACAGCAGGAGCAGCAAGGTCGGCCAGGCGCGCGGCATCGCCGCGAAGAAGGCCGGCCATTCGCCGAGCGCGGCGTGGCGGCGCAACCGGCGCATCAGGATGCGGTTCTTCGGCTCGGCGAACAGGATGACGTAGGCGAGTAGCCACAGGGCGACATAGCCGTGGAAAATCTTGAGCGAGACTTCCGGCAGGCCGGGATTGAGCTCCGGCGGAATGAAGCGCACGCCGGCCATGAAGACGGCGGCGAACACGCAGAAGCCAATCCACACCCAGGGGGCGTTGACCATCTGCAGCTCCGCCCGCATCAGGCGGTAGAGGCCGACCATCGCCCAGCCGACAAGAGCGGCGAGCGCGACGATGGTGAAGTCGATCAGGTTATAGACCTCGTCGTACCACAGAAGAACGCGGTAGATGCCGTCGTCGGCGATGCCGGCGAGACCGATGTAGAGCAGCGGCAGCGCGGCGATCAGGCCGAGAAACTGGTAGAACGTCACCTGGATGCGGCCGAACTCGCGGCGTTTCTGCACGGCGAGCATGCTGACGAGCAAGCCAACGGCATGCGCCAGCACGGCGCAGCCGGCATAGAGCAGCGCCAGCTTGGCGATATGCAGCGGGGGCAGCCAATCGACGTAGGACAGGGCGTAGAGGCCGAGGCAGATCGCGCCGCCATACCACACGTAGATCGTACTGCCGAACAGCTTGCCGATGGCGAGCTGCCACGGCCCGAGCGCCGACATGCGCTGGCCGTCCCAGGTCTTGTTGTTAATCTCGGCGATCACCGATTCGGAGGCGACGCGGGTGCCCCAGACCAAAGCCACGGCGCAATAGAGGAAGGCGGCGATGATCGCCGTCGTGCGGTCGAGGATGTGATCGTTCGACACGTAGCCGAGCAGGAACAGGATGCCGAGCACCGCCGGCATGACGACCAGCCGATGCGGGCTCATTTCCAGCCAGATGTTGCGGATCAGCTCGGGATTGCCGCGCATCGTCTCATCCTTCGCGGGGAAAAGCGCGCGCCGGCTCGGGGCGTCGCGCCGCTTCGTCGCGCAAGTGCGCGAGGTAGACGTCCTGCAGGCCGAGCCGGTCCTCGCCGAAGGCGGTGACGGGCACGCCGAGGGTGACCAAACGCTTCAACAGCGCGTGCTGCGCCTGAGCGTCGCCGGCGAAGACGAAGCCGACGGCGAGGCCGTCGAGTTTGACCTCGGCGACGCCTGGCAGGGCGGCCAACTGCTGCTCCAGGCTCGGAAAGGCGTGCGCGAGCTCGATCTTGAGCCGTTTCGCGCCGCCGGCCACCTGCGTCACGCCGAGGCCGCGCTCGCCGCTGACGCGGCCGTCGCGCATGATCAGCATGTCGGTGCAGTAGGATTCGAGCTCGGCCAGGATGTGCGACGAGACGAGCAGGGTCATGCCGGAAGCGCGCAGGCCGATCAGCAGATTCGACAGCGAATGGCGCGCTTCGGGATCGAGGCCCGAGGCGGGCTCGTCGAGCACGAGGAATTGCGGGCGGTGAATGATGGCCTGGGCGATGGCGAGGCGCTGGCGCAGGCCGCGCGACAATTCGCCGGACTTTTGATGCAGGCGGTCTTCGATGGCGAGACGTTCGGCTGCAGTCAAAACCGCCTCCGGCACGACCTTCTCGTCGACGCCGTAGGCGCGCGCCGTGTAGGTCAGGCATTGGCGCACGGTCAGGCCGTCATAGACGCCGAAGAAATCCGACAGATAGGCCATGCGGCGATGGCATTCGCGCGGGTAACGGTGGACGTCCATGCCGTCGAGCGTCACCGTGCCGGAGAAGGGCGCGTGCAGGCCGACGATGCAGCGGATCAACGTCGTTTTGCCGGCGCCGTTAGGGCCGACGAGGGCGGTGATGCTGCCGGCCTTGATCTCGCAGGAAATGCCGTGAAGCGCGCGCTTGGTCGGATATTCGAAGACCAAGTCCTTGATGTCGATCATCGGCAGGCGAACCACTGAAAAGCCGGGGAGGCGGCGACGCCGCAATCTACTGGCAAAAAAGGCCGCCGGGAAGCGTTCCGGCGGCCTCGTTCGCTTCTATGGAAGCCCGCGGCGCGGGCTCCGATCAACGCGGAATCTGCCGAAGGATCTGCAGATTGTTGAGGTAGTCGTTGGTCACGTGGGCCACCGGCTGGATCTCGGCGTCGGTTTGCCCCGGCTGGGTCGCCACCGAATCCGGCGCGCCCGGAATCTGCGACTGACGGCCCGGCAGGCGGTTCGTCGACTTGAGCAACGCGGCCTTCTCGAACGCGCCGCTCTGCGCTTCGGCGTTCACGATCGCCTGCGGCGCGGCCGTGGCCGGCAGGCCCTTGGCCGCCGGGGTCGTCTGCAGGCTCTGCACCGAGGCAGCGCGGGCCGCCACGACGCGTTGCTCGATCTGCTGCGCCGTGTTGCCGGCGACGGCGACGACGCCGCGCGCGGCCGGACCGCCAGCGGCGGCCGGAGCCGGCGTCGGGGCCTTGGCCTTGGCTTCGTCCTGCGCCAGTTCGCGAGCGAAAGCGGCGCGCACGGCGGGCGACAGGTTCATCAGCGGCTTGGGCTGGAAGACCACGACCGGCGGGCGAGCGCCGCCCTGCAGGCCCTGGGCCGTCGCCACAGGCGCGACCGCCGGAGCGGGCGCGGCGCGCGATGCCGGGCTGCCCGGAGCCGCGACGGCGGCCGCCGTCGGCACCGTGCCGGGCGCGACGAAAGCGCGCGGCGCGACCGGCGGGGCCACCGCCGGGACCTTCGCCGCCGCCGCCGCCTTCTGGGCGCCAGTCTGGGCGTTGGCCGCGAGCTGCTGCTTCTGCTGCGCGTTGGCCGCCTCGATCGTCGATTTGATCTGCGCGACGCTCTTTTCGACGGCGGCGTTGGCGGCGGCGGCCTTATCGGCCGCGGCCTTGTGCTGCTGCAGCTTCTGCACGAAGGCGAGGGCCGCCTGGCGCTTGGCCTCGTCGGCGACCTTCTGGCCCTGGGCCTGCTGCTGCGTGGCGAGCGCCAGCGCCGCGACTGCGGCTTCCGTCGAGAAGGCGGTGCCGCCGGCCGCGGCGGCCGTCTGCTGGGCCTGCTGGTCGGTCGGCGGAGTCACGCCGCGCGCGCCCGGCAGTTTCAACGCCTGAAGGACGGCGTTCTGCTGCGCCTGGATCGCCGCCTGCACCTTCTGCAAGGCGTCCTGCGCGTTCTGCACCGCCCTGGCCTGGGTGACCGGCGCGGGAGCGGCGGGCGGCTGGACGCCGGCCTGCTGCGCGGCCTTGCCGCACGGGCTGGCCGGGTTGGCCTTCAGGCGTTCGAGCTGGGCGAGGGTCGCCGTCAAATCGTTCTCCTGCGTTTGCAGGAAGTTCGGATTGAGGTTCGCCTGCTGCTTCGAAGGCTGCGCGACGTAGTTGTTGATCTGCACGCGAATGTTGTCGTTCGCCGCGAGCGTGTTCAGCGTATTGCCGAACGCCGTGACCGCGTCGCGCAGACCGTTGACGCGTTGCGCCGTGAATTCGCGCTCGGCGGTCAGGGTCTTCATCGAGCGGTAATTGGCGACCAGCGCCCCATAAGCGGCGGCCTGCTGCGGCAGCAAGGCGCTGCCGGCCATCAACACTTCGTAGTTGCGGATCTCGATCTCGCGACCGCCGTAGCCGATGTTGCAGTTCTGCGCGACGAGCTTGCCGGGATGGATGCCGTTGTTATAGGCGGCGCGGCAGATCGGCAGTTGGCGGCCGGGCTCCTGGCCGCCGATGAACGCGCCCTGCGGCACCTGGCCGCCGCTGGCGCCGACCCAGCGCGCGCCCGAGCCGACGAGCACCTGGAACGACGTGATCTGATGCTCGCGTCCGCCATAGCTGATGTTGCAGCGGCCGTCGACGACCTTGCCGGGATGCGTGCCGTTGTTGAAGTTGGCGCGGCAGATCGGCAGTTGGCGGCCGGGCTCCTGGCCGCCGATGACCATCGGCTGCGCGCCAGGATTGGCCCAATTCAGCGCGCCGCCGCCGGCCGGATTGGCCTGCATGGCGATGTAGCCCGGGCTGGCTTCGGCGGCCAGGGTGTAGGCGTAGGCTTGCGCGTTGAGCTTGAAGTTGGAGATCTTGGCCTGTTCGGCCTTGATCTCGGCGATGTGCCGGTCGATCGCGTAAGGCTCTTTGACGCACACGTTCGGATCGAACGGCACGGTCACGGCCTTGAGCGTGCCCTCGTTGACGAGCTGGTTCGAGATGTCGCGGGCGGTGGCCGTGGTCGACGGCGCGTAAGAGTATTTCGCTTCGATGACGACGGGCGCGGGCGAGCCCGAGCTGCCCGGCTGGAACACTTTGATGATATCTTCGACCGGCACGCGGAAGTTCCAGCCGACCGACTTCAGATATTCCTTGCTCAACAGGGTGTACTGGATGCCCAGTTCGCCCTTCTGCTGGCCTTGCAGGATGGCCAACTGGCCCTGCATCCAGACCTTGTCGATGTCGAACACGCTGGCGACGGCTTCGAGCGCCTTGCCGGCGAGCTTGGCCGCCATGTCGAGCGTTTTGGTGAAGGTGACGGCGGCGCGGCCGAGCGCCTGGCTGGCGACGTCGATCGCCTGGCCGAGGCCGTTGATCGTCGCGTTCAGGCCGTCGATAATCGCGCTGAGCGCGGCGCCCGTGCCCTGCAGGAAGCCGTTGACGGCCCGCTGCGCCAGATCCAGCACGCCGCGCGCGCTTTGCAGCGCAACCCAGGTGGCGCCGGCGGCGACGCAATGGTGCCAGTTCCACGGATAGCCGTTGCACTTGCCGTTCTGTGAATTGTAGGTGCCCTGCAGGCTGTCGACGTCGCGCTTGGCCTTGTCGAAAGCGGCGTTGGCGCTGCGGCGCGCCGCTTCGAGGTCGGTGACGGCCTTCGACTTGTCGATCTTCGCCTGGCTCAGCTTCTGCGAGAAGGTGTGGATCTCGCCGTTCATCGCCGCAACGACGCTTTCGGTGCCCTTGACCAGATCGGCGGTGGCGTTGGTCAGGCCGTCAGCCAGCTTGTTGAACCAGTCGCCCTCGATGATGCCGGTGGCGGTGAAGTTGGGCGCGGTGATGTTGCGCGTGTTGTTTTCGAGGATCAGCGTCGCCTGGAACATCTTGAACGGCGTCGCGCCTTCCATGATGCCGATCTGGCGATCCTTATTGATGTCGATCTCCATCACGCCGACCGAACCGAGAATCTCCTGGGTCGAGCCGCGGATGCGGACGCGCGGATCTGAGATGTTGGCGGCGGTGAGGTTCACGTCGACTTCGGCGTTCGGCATGACGATCGGGCCGAGGCTCTGGTCGGCGCTCTTCGCCTTGATCTCGATGCCGTGCGTCGGCTTGATCACCGCCTTTTCGACTTCCGCCATCGTCTTGCCGAAGACGACGAGATTGCCGGCGGCCTCAAGGCCGAAGTCCAGCCCGAGGTCGAGGGTCGCGTCGATGAAGGGGCCTTCGCCGGCGCGCATCCCCGAAATCCGCACGAAATCGTCGGGCAGGGCCGGCATGTTCAGGCGCTGGCCGGCGATGGTCGACGTCAGGTCGACGAAGGCGCGGCCGAGGTCGGACAGCGACAGCGCGGCGATGCTGTTGGGATTGTCCGGCGTGACCATGAACTTGATCTTCTGCGGGATCGGCACGCCGGCCGTCGAGGCGCGCACCTGCGCCGAGCCGAAGGTTTCGATCTTCTTGTCGTAGAACTTGCCGCTGGCGCCGACGCCGATGGCGATCGCGTCCGCCGACTGCTCGAAGTTGACGACGTAGTTTTCCATCGAGATGAAGGGGATGCCGAACGCCTGGTTGAACGGCGCGTCCTTGAACATTGTCGCGTTCACGGCGAAGGTCGGAATCGGGCTGTCGAGGCCCTGCTCGAAGGAGACTTCGAGGCCCATTTTGGTGCGCGCGGTGTCGATGCGCTTGGTCGCGACGTTGGGATAGGCGAAGGGGAAGTCGGTCTCGGCGACGTAGCCCATCTTCACGCTTGTCGGCGACAGTTCGCTCTGCAGGCCGAAGGTGAAGTCCACGGGCAGGGTGACGCGGCCGCCGATGGTCGGGCGGATGGTCGGCAGCGCCGCCGCCATCTGCAGGCTCGGCACCGGCTTCTCCTTCTTGGAGATCGAGCCGAGGATGTTGAAGGCCATGGCGGCGCGCAGGCGCACGACCGAAGACTGGCCGCCGATGAACTGGATGGCGTCGCGCAGCGGCGCGACTTTGCCGAGATCCAGCGCGGCATACATCGTCATGCCCTGAGAAAATTTCACGTCGAGCGTGGCGTTGCCGAAGTAGGGTTGGAAGAAGGCGCGGGCTTCGGCGGGCAGGCCGTCGGCCTTCAGATCGCTTTCCTTGGCGGCGAAGACGAGCACCTGGCGGTCGAACGTCATGACGTCGACCAGCGACATGCCGGGCACGTTGGCGAACATGTCGGAGAACTTGAAGGTGCGGCGCGGCTCCATGGCGATGAAGCTGTCGGTGCCGGCGGTGCCCGCCTTGAACAGCAGGAAGTTCCAGTCGAGGCCCATCATGCCGACGGTGCCGGCGATGGTGTTGGGCGTCACCGTCACGCTGGCGATCTCGGTGTTGGCGAAGTCGCCGGCGCCGATGGAGTTGAGGAAGCTGCCGAGCGAGGGAATTTCGCCAAGCCTGAGAGACGAGCGGTTGCCCACTTCGGTCTGGAAGTTCTGCGCTCGCGCGTCCGGCGCGGCGAGGCTCAAGCCGGCGGCGAGGCCGAGGCCGGCGAGCGTAACGGCGCGCAGGCCGAGCCCGCGGAAAATTCCGGTAAAGCGCATGGTGGTCCCCCGATTATTGTCCGGGGGAGAGGCGCCGATGGCGAAGACTTCCCCCGAATTCTTACAGCCCCTAAATTTAGGGTTTAGCCCGTAACGGTTCCGATTCGCAAGCGAACGATTCGCGACAAGTGATTCAAATGCCTCGGAAAACTGGGATTGCCGGCGGATTTCGCTCCTATGCCGGCTAAGGCCATGATTCGCGGTGGATTCGGCTTTTAGGTGCGACGCGGCAAGCCGGTTGACCCCTTAGGGAGCCCCGCATATGGTGCGCCGCGCCGAGCTCGTAGCTCAGTCGGTAGAGCATCTGACTTTTAATCAGAGGGTCCCGGGTTCGAATCCCGGCGAGCTCACCATTCCCTCAAGCGGCAATGGCCCATTCGGCGCGAATCAAAAGGCCCGCTCGGTGAGCGGGCCTTTGGTTCTTCTGGGACGACGGACTTAAATCATGCGCTGATAGGTGCCGTTGGTGCCGACCGCCGGTTTCGGGCGACGGGAGATCATCGGCGTCGGCTGCGCCTTCTTGCGGCGCGTCGCGCCCATCTCCGGCGAGATGTCGTCCATGGTCAGGCCCTCGATCATGCCCATCACGGCATGGCGGGCGCGCGACAGGCGCGAGCGCACGGTGCCGACCGGCACGCCAGTCACTTTCGCCGCTTCCTCATAGCTCATGTCTTCCAGCGCCACCAGGATCAGGGTGATGCGCTGCTCTTCCGGCAGGCGGGCGAGGGCGTCTTCCAGCTCGCCGATCTGCAGCGCGGCCATCTGGCTCGGGCTGGTGTAGAGGCCGCTCATGCGCTCTTCGGCCAGCTGGTTGGCATCGCGCTCGCGCTTCGCTTTGCGGGTGCCGTCGATGAAGACGTTATGCACGATGGTGAGCAGCCAGGCGCGCAGGTTGGTGCCGTCCTCGAAGCGGTCGAAGTTGGCGACGGCGCGCATCAGCGCGTTCTGCACCAGATCGTCGGCGTCGGCCGCGTTGCGCGTCAGGGCGCGAGCGTAGCGGCGCATATAGGGAATTTCCGGAACGAGGAGATTGGCGTCTTTGGGAGACTTTTTGTTCTCGATCTGCTGGTCCATCATTCTGCCCCTTGGCATCGTTGTTCGATGGCCAAAGGATGCCCAAGAGCCGCCGTCCTAGCCTGTGTTCAAAGACGGAATTCCTGTGGCAAAGGTGGGGCCCTAAGCCGGGAACCGTTCCGCCGCTCGCGCTTGAGGCGGGAGGAGCGAAACCGTCAAAAAGCACGATATTCCCAGGATTAAATGCATCGGCCGAGCTGCTGGGCGGACGGGGGCAAAAAGCGGATCGCAAGTCGGCTACGGAATGTCACAGCTCGGCGCGCATGAAAAAACGCCGCCCGCGAGGTTTCGCGAGCGGCGTCCTTGTCTGCCGTAAAAGGTTATTTGCGGTAGATCTCGTAGATCGAGGTGGTGCCGCTGACTTCGTTGGCCACCACCAGCAACGGCCGCCCATTGCCGCTCGCCGAGGCCGGAATGAAGGCGAAGCCCTCAGGGCCCAGATCGCCGACGTCGCCGTTCTTCGGCTCGCCGGAAAAGTCGCGGCTGTTGACATAGTCGATATAGCGCGGCGCGCGCGGGTTCGAGATGTCGAACACCATGAATCCGCTCATGCGCTCCAAGCCGACAAAGGCGTAAGGCTTGCCCCACAGCGTCGCGACGACGAGTCCTTCCGGCTCCGGCCCCTTGGCGGTGCTGCGCGCGTCGGCGGCGTTGCTGGTGTGGCTGGCGTTGAAGTTGTCGGGATAGCGCTGCGCGACGATGCGCTCGATCATGTCGTCGGAATTCCACACGAGGCGGCCGTCGGCGTCCCAGATCGAAAAAGAGCGGCCGCCGAAGGCATAGAGCTTTTCGTGCAAGCCTTGAGCGTTGACGCCGAAGGAGCCGGAGACGCGCAAGCGCCCCAGGTTTTCAGGCTTCTGCAACTCGGCGGCGTTCGGGAAGGATTTTGGGTCGAGCTTGAGTTCGGCGACGCGTTTCTCGTCGCTCCAACCTTTCCAGTCGCGAGCGTCGCCTTCGTTGGCGGTGACAAGATAAGTTCGCCCGCCGGCCGTATAGGCGGCGATGGTGTCCGGCTGATACATGCCGAGCAGCGGCCAAGTCTTCATCTGGATCCCGCCGTCACGATCGGACGCGTCGAGCGGCACGCGGCTATGGTCGACGAAGCCGAGGCCCACGATGCGGGCCACTTCGGCCTTGGCGAGATCGACGATGGCGAGGCCGTTGTTGTCCTGCAAAGTGACGTAAGCTGTGCGCGAATCGGCGCTGAAGGCGACGTATTCCGGCTCGATATCCTGCGCGACGCTAGCGCCGGCTTTCAATGCCTTGAAGCCCTCCGGCAGCGGCTGGCCGTTGAAGCGCTTGAAGTCGGCGGCGCGCACTTTGCTTTGATCGACCGCAGCGACGCCGCCGCGCATGTCGATGACCGAAATGCTGCCTTCGGGATCGATCGTGTATTCGTCGTTCGGTTCGCCCTCGTTGGCGACCACGAGCCAACGGCCGTCGGGCGAAAAGGCCAGCATGTCGGGCAGAGCGCCCACCGTCACATGCTTGAGATAGCCGCCGTTCGCGTCGAAGAAAACCACCGCGCCGTTATCGGTTTTGGTCTTGGCCTCGACGGCGGCAGCGACCACGCCATCGCGAACGGCGACGGAATTGGCGGCCGCGCCCCAGGTCTGCAACTCGATCTTTCGAATCGCCGTCGGCTTGCTCGGATCGCGGAGATCGAGAACGTCGATGACGCCGCCGGCGCCGTTCACCACAAACAAGCGCTTGCTGCGCGAGTCATAGGCGGGAATTTCGGCGGCGCCCTTGTCGAACACGCCAGTCGCATGGCGACCGATGAAATTCACCGAGATGTCGGCTTGAGCGGCGAGCGGGAAAAACGCCGCAGCAGCGGCGGCAGGAAGCAGCCAGCGAGCGAGCATGAAAAACTCCGGGTTAGGAAAAAATCCGTCCGGAATACCTAAAGAGGCTCCGTGACATCTGCATGACTGCCGTTCAAGCCAGCACGGGCGCGAGGACGCTCTCGTCGTCGTTGCGGAAATTCCCCACCGCCGGGCCGATGCGATAGGCGTCCATGACGAAGGACGGGCAGGGGCGGAGCAGCTCCGCGGCCGGGCGCTCGAGCCAAGCGGCGGCGGATTCCTCGTCGGGGAAGATCGCCGGCATGCGGTCGTGCACCGGCGCGACGAGATCGTTGGCCGCGGTGGTGACGATGGCGAAGCTTTCGAGGGCAGGGCCTTCGGCGGGCCGCCAGAGATCCCAGAGGCCGGCCATGGCGAACGCCTCGCCATCCTGGCGCAGAAAACGCCACGGCAGCTTGGTCTTGTGGGGCGCGGGGCCGACTTTCTGCCATTCGTAGAAGCCGTCGGCGAGGACGAGACAGCGCCGCCGCTCGAAGCTTTGGCGGAAGCTCGCCTTCTCGCTGAGCGTCTCGCTGCGCGCGTTGATCAGGGGCGCGCCGCTCAGCTCCTTGGCCCAGCCGGGCACCAGTCCCCAGCGCAGCAGCGCGATCTCGCGCGCGCCTTCGCCATCCAAGCGCAGAACGGGGGCTTCCTGCGTCGGCGCGATGTTGTAGCGCGGCTGCAGGTTGCTCTTGGGCTGGCGCGCCTTGAAGCGCTTGGCCAGCTCGGCCGGCGACTTGGTTTGGGAATAGCGGCTGCACATGAGAACATTATGAGAACAGCGAGGAGGCCGGTCAATGCTTTTGCCCCCGCTTGGCGCATGGCAGCCATGCCTAATTCCTATGATCCCATAAGCATTTTCCAGGTTTCGCCAGGGCCTCGCATCGGTTACGCCTATGCCCGCTTGGCCGGGCGCTTGCATCGGCTGACGCGCTTTCCATTTCCTCGCCTGACGCATGACCCGCCGCGCGAGTCTTCACTCAAGGACAGTATATGCACGTTGATACTTCGTTCCTGATCCCGGCGGTTTTCGCCCTGGTGATCGCCGGCGCGTTGGCCGGGTTTCTTTCGGGTTTGCTCGGCGTCGGCGGCGGCATCGTCACCGTGCCCGTGATGTTCGAGATTTTCCGCATCCTCGACGTCGATTCCGACGTGCGGATGCACGTCGCCGTGGCGACCTCGCTGGCCACCATCATTCCGACCTCGATCATGTCGGCGCGCTCGCACCACAAGCGCGGGGCGGTCGATTTCGGCCTGCTGAGGGTCGTCGGGCCGACGGTTCTCGTTGGCGTGCTGATCGGCGCGGTCATCGCCGATTACCTGAAAGGCGACGTGTTGACCGCCGTGTTCGGCGCGGTGGCGCTCGTCGTCGCCTTCTACATGTTCTTCCGCCGCGATAGCTGGCGGCTCGGTCCCGAGTTCCCGCGCGGCGTCGGCGGCGCGGCCATCGGCACGACCACCGGCTTCCTGTCGACGCTGATGGGCATCGGCGGCGGCACGCTCGGCGTGCCGGCCATGACGCTGTTCAACGTGCCGGTGCACCGCGCCGTCGGCACCTGCTCGGCCATCGGCCTGATCATCGGCGTGCCGGGCGCGATCGGCTACGTGATCTCCGGCTGGGGCCACCCCGATCTGCCGCCGTTCAGCATCGGCTACGTCAACATTCTGGCCTGCGTGCTGCTGTTGCCGACCATCCTCGCCGTCGTGCCTTATGGCGCGAAGGTGGCGCATAGCATCGGCAAAGAGGCGTTGCAGCGCGTGTTCGGCGTCTTCCTGCTGATCGTTGCCGTGCGCATGATCACCAGCCTGCTCTAGAAAGCGACAGGGCGCATCGCCGCGCATGGCCCGGGGCCGCCGCCTCGGGCCATTTGCTTTTGCGCCAGCGCTTTCTAGAATGGCCGCATATCGCAAGGAGTTCCCGCGTGACCATGGAGCCCGACGACCTGACGCCGCCCCCTAACCATTCTCGGGGCAAGCCGCAAAGCGCCATCCAGCAGATGCACGCCAACGGCCGGCCGGGCTTTTTCGGCCGCCTGCGCACTTGGCTGTTGGCTGGCGTGCTCGTCACCGCGCCGATCGTCATCACCTTCTACCTCATCTGGTGGGTGATCCATTTCATCGACGCTATCGTCACGCCGCTGATCCCACTGCGCTATCAGCCCGAAACATACCTGCAATTCGGCGTCCCCGGCCTTGGCCTGATCATCGTGCTGATCGCGCTGACATTCATCGGCGCGCTGACCACCAGCCTGCTCGGGCGCTACTTCCTGACGCTCAACGACCGCGTGCTGGCGCGCATGCCCGTCGTGCGCGGCATCTACGGCGCGACCAAGCAGGTGTTCGAAACGATCTTCTCCAGCAAGGGCAACGCCTTTCGCAGCGTCGTGCTGGTGGAATTCCCGCGCGCCGGGGCTTGGTGCCTCGGCTTCGTCACCGCGACGACGACCGGCGAGATCGCCGACCATGCGGCGGCCCCGCTGGTCAGCATTTTCGTGCCGACGACGCCCAATCCGACCTCGGGCTATCTCCTCTTCGTGCCGAAGAGCGATGTCATCGAGCTGCAAATGACGGTCGAGGAGGGGCTCAAGATGATCGTCTCCGGCGGCATCGTCACGCCGGTCGATCGCAGCGCCATCGCCAACAAGCGCGACTGGCGCTAACCGCTAGATCGCACGGCCGATGCCCGAACCGGGCGCGGCCTGCATATCGGTCAGCATCCGCTGGCGCAGCCGGTCGAGATCGCTGTTGAGATCGAGCGTCAGACGCTGCGCGCCGTCGGGGCGGCGAGCCACGATGCAGCCGAAATGCACCTCCGCGCCGCGCGCGCTTCTCCAGCTTTGCACGATGGTGACGGCGCCCCGGCCGTAAGGGCCGGCGGTCTCGGCGACGCGCTGCAAGGCTGCGCCCTCCACCGCGAGATCGAGTGCCGCGAGCAGCGTCTTGCCGAGCGCGTCGGCCTGGGCGCGGCCCTGCGCCGTGCCGTCGGTCGCCGGTTGGAGCGCGGCGGCCAGAATGGCCGGATTGCGCGAGGCGACAGCGGCGATGGCGTCGCGGCAATAGCCCGCGTAATCGCCGCTCTGCCATTTATAAGCCGACGTATCCTCGCCGACGCGCACCGAACAGGCGGCGAGGGGCAGCATAACTAAGCCAGTAAGTATCCAACCCATTCGTCAGTGTTGTGTCGAAGAAATAACTCTAATGGCAGTATTATTTCTTCGGTGGGGGCGGCTTTACGCTACTACCGCCAGAAGGAGGCTTTGCGGGCAAGGTTGAGGTTGCCGGTTTGAACCCATTTTGCACATACCGGACAGAGGGATTGTAACCATCCTGCGTCTTACCAGGGCGCGGTTGGTATCCCTCTCTAAGAGGTGTCTTTGACTTATCCTGACTCATTTTGCTTTTCCTCAGGGGGCCATAACTCAATAAATTTTATTTCGTTAGCCGCAATTAAAATGCCCTTACCAACAGCAGCACGCTGCCATTTGCCTTGGTCATTAATCTCATAAACTTGCTCAACGTATATATCTCGCTCTTCTGAATCCGAAGAGGCAAACGATTTTTCACCAAACCATCCTGATACAGAACTTCCATCTTTCAAAGTAATCAGTATCCAGTGCGCCGTTAATTGACTAAACCGCCAATCCCATGATGTAGGAACACCGTGAATTGGCCGCAATCCAATTTTCTGTAGAAACCTATGGACGACGTCTTTTTGCGATAAATAGCCAAGCAATCCGCCTAGAAGTACAGGTCCCGCAAGAATTACCCAGGCCCATCCCGCTGCTGTCCATCCTATACTTTCTTTAAAAAACTCCGCATTTCCCAATAAAAATATTAGCCATGACCAAGTGGCATAGTTTAGAGCGCTCAAAGTCAAAAAACGGATGAGGTTTATTTCATATGATGCAGTCTTTCTTATTGAAAAGATTGCCTGAACTGAGTGGGCTATAAAGCCCGGAACAATAAAAGCTAAAGCTAAATAAACAGCGTCAAATGTTTCTAACGACATAGCATCCCCCTAGACACTCTTCATCCGGCCTTCGCCGTCAGCACCGCCGCGTCGCGCTCGAACAGATAGAGCAGGACTCGCAAAGCCTCGCCGCGCGGGCCCTGCAACTGCGGATCGAGCGCCATGATCAGCGCCGCGTCGTCGCGCGCCGCCGCCAGCAATTCGCCATGGACCGCAATGTCGGCAAGGCGGAAACGCGGCAGGCCGCTCTGCTTGGTGCCGAGCAGTTCGCCAGCGCCGCGCAGGCGGAGATCCTCCTCGGCGATGACGAAACCGTCGTCCGTCTCGCGCAGAATCTTGAGCCTGGCCTTGGCGGTCTGGGTCAACGGCTTGGCGTAGAGCAGCAGGCAGCTCGCCGGCTTGTCGCCGCGCCCGACGCGGCCGCGCAATTGATGCAGCTGCGCCAGGCCGAAGCGCTCGGCATGTTCGATGACCATGATCGTCGCGGCCGGCACGTCGACGCCGACCTCGATCACCGTGGTGGCGACCAGCAATTGCGTGCGGCCCTCGACGAAGGCCGCCATGGCGGCATCTTTCTCGGCGGCTTTCATGCGGCCATGCACCAGGCCGACGCGCTCGCCGAAAATCTCGGCCAGCGCCTTGTGGCGGTCCTCGGCGGCAGCCATGTCGGACAGTTCGGATTCCTCGACCAGCGGGCAGACCCAGAAGACCTGCTCGCCTGCATCTAGCGCGCGGCGCACGCCGACGATGACCTCGCCTAGCCGGTCAAGCGCGACGACGCGCGTGTCCACCGCCTTGCGGCCGGCCGGCTTCTCGGTGAGACGCGAAACGTCGAGATCGCCATAGGCGGTGAGGGTGAGCGTGCGCGGGATCGGCGTGGCGGACATGACCAGCACGTCGGTCGCCTTGCCTTTCGAGGTGAGCGCCAAACGCTGCTCGACGCCGAAACGGTGCTGCTCATCGACCACGACGAAGGCGAGGTCGCGAAACGCCACATCGTCCTGGATCAGCGCGTGAGTGCCGACGATGACGTCGATGCGGCCTTCCGCGAGATCAGCCAGCAATTGCGCGCGCGGCGCGCCCTTATCGCGACCGGTGAGCAGGCGCGCTTGCAGGCCGGCGGCTTTGGCGAGCGGCTCGATGGTGGCGAAATGCTGGCGCGCGAGAATCTCGGTCGGCGCGAGCAGAGCGGCCTGCGCGCCGGCCTCCACCGCCGCCGTCATCGCCAGAAACGCCACCACCGTCTTGCCGCTGCCGACGTCGCCTTGCAGCAGGCGCAACATGCGCGACGGCGCCGCCATGTCGGCGGTGATCTCCGAAAGCGCCGTCTCCTGTGATTTCGTGAGCTTGAAGGGCAGGGCGGCCAGCACCTTGCGGCGCAGCTCGCCGTTGCCTTGCGCCCCTGTCGCGCGGCCGCGCTGGCGGCGCATATGGGCGCGGGAGATGGCGAGCGCGAGCTGGTTGGCCAGCAGCTCGTCGTATGCCAACCGCGCGCGCACCGGCGTGTCGGGCTTCAAGTCCATGGCGCGCTCGGGCGTGTGGACGGCGAGCAGGGAATCCTTCCAGCCCATCCAGCCGTTCTTTTTCTTCCAGGCCGGATCGAGCCATTCGGGCAGGGCCGGCGCGCGCGCCAGCGCCGCCTTGACCGCCTTGGCCAGCACCTTGGGCGTGACGCCGGCGGTCAACGGATAGACCGGCTCGACGGCGGCCAACTCGTCCTTGTTCTCCAGCGTCGTCACATGGTCGGGATGGCTCATCTGCGCCTCGCCGCGGAAGCGCTCGACCTTGCCGCTGACGATGCGCACAGCGCCGACCGGCAGCATTTTCTCCAGCCAGTCGGGGCGGGCGTGGAAGAACACTAGCGTGATCTCGCCGGTCTCGTCGGAGCACAGCACGCGATAGGGCAGACGCTTGATCCGGGGCGGGAAATGCTTGTCGACGCGCAGCGTGAGCGTCGCGATGCCGCCTTCGGGCGCTTCGGCCACCTTGGGCGCGAAACGGCGGTCGATCAGCCCGCTCGGCAGGTGCCAGCAGAGATCGACCACATGGCGGCCGGCCAGGCCCTCGACCAGCTTGCCGAGGCGCGGGCCAAGGCCGGGCAGGGCGGTGACTTCGGCGAACAGCGGGTTGAGGACGTCCGGGCGCATTGGATCGGTTATGCGTCAAAGGGTTAGCGGGCTGCTGACAGCGCCCTGGGAAGGACTTATACCCTAGCAGCCTCCCGCCTGTCCGTCAGACCCTGTCCGCACGGCCGGCGGGCGTCCCGATTCGCGCGCCAGGAAGTTTCATGTCCGCCCCAGACCCCGACGATGTCCGCCGCAAGCGGCTGCTCTACCTCAGCCAGCATCGCGGCATGAAAGAGGCCGATATCCTGATCGGCGGCTTCGCCGCGGCGCAGCTGCCGCGCATGGCGGGCGAACAGCTCGACCGCTACGAACGTTTGCTCGACGAGGAAGACGCCGACATCCTCGACTGGCTCATGGGCCGCCGCCCGGTGCCCGAGGACATCGCCGCGAACGATGCCTTTCTGCTCCTGCAAAAGTTTAAGTTAGTCTAGTTATCCAATTGAAAAAGCTTATCGAGATTCTGAAATCGCCCGGCCCGGTGGCGGTCGGCGGCGCGCCCCAGGGGGCCGACGCTCTGCTGCTCGCCCGCATCCTGCCGGACCTGGCCGCCTATACCGGCAGCCAGGCCGCCGATCTGATCCATGTCGCGGTCGACGACGCCGCCATGGCCCGCATGGCCGAAGCGCTTGCCTTCTTCCTGCCGGCGGCCGAGATCGTCAGCCTGCCGGCCTGGGACTGCCTGCCATACGACCGGGTCTCGCCCAATAGCCAGATCGTCAGCCGCCGCATCGATGGGCTGATCCGGCTCGCCGAGCCCAGGACAAGCGCCGCCCCGCGCGTGGTCATCACCACCGTCAACGCCCTCTTGCAGCGGGTGCCGCTGCCCGGCCTGCTGCAAGGCGCGCGCTTCGCCGCCAAGACCGGCGACAGCATCGACCTCGACAAGCTCACGGCCTTCCTGGAAGCCAACGGCTATGGCCGCACCGACACGGTGATGGAGCCGGGCGAATACGCCTTCCGCGGCGGCATCATCGACGTCTATCCCGCCGGCAACGCCGAGCCGCTGCGCCTCGACCTGTTCGGCGACCAACTGGAGCGCATCCGCAGCTTCGATCCAATGAGCCAGCGCTCGACCGGCAGCGCCGAGAGCTTCGATCTCAAGCCGGTCAGCGAGGTGCTGCTCAATCCCGACTCGATCCAGCGCTTCCGCTCGGGCTATCGCGAGACCTTCGGCACCGCCGGCGACGACGATCCGCTCTACGAGGCGGTCAGCGCCGGCCGCCGCCATGTCGGCATGGAACATTGGCTGCCGCTGTTCCAGCCGGACCTGGCGACGATCTTCGATTACGCGCCCGGCGTGCCGGTGACGCTCGACGCCCGCGCCGCCGAGGCCCGCGACACGCGCCTGGAGCAGATCGCCGAATTCTACGAAGCGCGCCGCGATATGAAAAAGCCGCGCGCCAATCAACAAGGTGGGGGCGGCGAACAGACCCACGGCGAAATCTACAACCCGCTCCCGCCGGACGCGCTCTATCTGACGGCGGCCGAATGGGACGCAGGCTTGGCCCCGCGCGCCGTCGCGCAATTGTCGCCCTTCGCCGCGCCGACGGGCGAGCGCAGCCTGGACGCTGGCGGCCGCGTCGGCGTCAACTTCTCCGCCGCGCGCCACCAGATGGGCGGCGACGTCTTCGCCACTCTCAACGCCGCCATCCTGCAGGCGCGGGAAGCCAAGCGCCGCGTCGTGTTCGCCGCCTACAGCAAGGGCTCGCGCGAACGCATGGCGAATCTGTTCGGCGATCGCGGCATCCATAGCCTGCAAGCCGTCGAAAGCTGGACCGAAGTCGCGCAATTGCCGCCCGAGACAGCGGCCATGGCGGTGCTGGGCCTGGAGACCGGCTTCGCGCTGCCCGAGCTGATGCTGGTGAGCGAGCAAGACGTGTTCGGCGAGCGCCTGTCGCGGCCGCCGCGCCGCGCCAGCCGCCGCTCGGACGCCTTCCTGCGCGAAGTGGCCAGCATCGAGCGGGGCGATCTCGTCGTCCATGTCGATCACGGCATCGGCCGCTACGACGGGCTGATCACGTTGGAGATCGCCGGCGCGCCGCACGACTGCCTGCGGATTCTCTATGACGGCAGCGACAAGCTGTTCGTGCCAGTCGAGACCATCGACGTGCTCAGCCGCTACGGCGAGGACCAGGGCACGGTCGGACTCGACAAGCTCGGCGGCGCGGCCTGGCAGGCGCGCAAGGCCAAGCTGAAGAAGCGCATCCGCGACATGGCCGAGCAACTCATGAAGGTCGCCGCGCAGCGCCTCTTGAGCCGCGCCACGCCGATGCCCGCGCCGGAGGGGCTCTACGAGGAATTCGCCGCGCGCTTCCCCTATACCGAGACCGACGATCAGGCCAATGCCATCGAGGATTCGCTGAAGGACTTGGCGAATGACAAGCCGATGGACCGGCTGATCTGCGGCGACGTCGGCTTCGGCAAGACCGAGGTGGCGCTCCGCGCCGCCTTCGCCGCCGCGATGAACGGCGTGCAGGTCGCCGTCGTCGTGCCGACGACGCTGCTCGCGCGCCAGCATTATGAAAGCTTCCGCAAGCGTTTCGAGGGCTATCCGATCCGCGTCATGTCGCTGTCGCGGCTGGTCAACGCGCGCGACTCCCAGCTAGTCAAGAAAGAGCTGGCCGAAGGCGGCATCAACATCATCGTCGGCACCCACGCGCTGCTCGCCAAGAGCATCAAGTTCCACAATCTCGGCCTCTTGATCATCGACGAGGAGCAGCATTTCGGCGTCACCCACAAGGAGCGGCTGAAGACCCTCAAGTCCAACATCCATGTGCTGACGCTGACCGCGACGCCGATCCCGCGCACGCTGCAATTGGCGCTGACCGGCGTCAAGGAGCTGAGCATCATCGCGACGCCGCCGGTGGACCGCCTGGCGGTGCGCACCTTCGTGCTGCCGACCGATCCCGTCGTGCTGCGCGAGGCGCTACTACGCGAACGCTTCCGCGGCGGCCAGAGCTTCTACGTCTGCCCGCGCGTCGCCGATCTCGAAGTGGTGCGCCAGCAGATTCTCGACATGCTGCCGGATGCCCGCTGCGTCGCGGTGCACGGCCAGATGACGCCGACCCAGCTCGAAGACGCCATGCAGGCGTTCTACGCCGGCACCTACGAAATCCTGCTTTCGACCAACATCATCGAGTCGGGCCTCGACATGCCCAACGTCAACACGATGATCATCCACCGCGCCGACATGTTCGGCCTGGCGCAGCTTTATCAGCTGCGCGGCCGCGTCGGGCGCGGCAAGCTCCGCGCTTACGCCTATCTGACATTGCCGCCGGGCCGCAAGCTGACCAAGACCGCCGAGAAGCGCCTGCAAGTGATGCAGACGCTCGACAACCTCGGCGCGGGCTTCACGCTGGCCAGCCACGATTTGGATATTCGCGGCGCCGGCAACCTGCTCGGCGACGAGCAGAGCGGCCATATTCGCGAGGTCGGCATCGAGCTCTATCAGCAAATGCTGGAGGAGGCGGTCGCCAACTTGAAGGATGGCGGCTCGACGGAGGAGGCAAGCTGGTCGCCGCAGATCGGCGTCGGCATCCCCA
Organism: Alphaproteobacteria bacterium; assembly: GCA_046297835.1. GTDB lineage: Bacteria > Pseudomonadota > Alphaproteobacteria > SMXQ01 > SMXQ01 > CAMAVH01. Next base: position 251,850 of record JBKBHI010000005.1, read on the forward strand.
TCCTCATCCCGGAAAACTACGTCTCGGACCTGAGCTTGCGCCTCGGGCTCTATCGCCGCATCGCCGCCATCGCCGACCAGGCCGAGGTGGACGCGCTCGCCGCGGAGATCGTCGACCGTTTCGGGCCGCTGCCCGACGAGGTCGACAATCTACTCAAGGTCGTCGCGCTCAAGCCGCTGTGCCGCGCCGCCGGCGTGGACAAGATCGACGCCGGCCCGAAGGGGGCGGTCGTCGGCTTCCATGCCAACACGTTCGCCAACCCGCAAGGACTGGTCGAATATATCGCCGGCCAGGCGGGCAGCGTTAAGCTGCGCCCCGACCACAAGCTGGTCATCCGCCGCAATTGGGAAGACCCCAAGGCGCGCATGATCGGCCTGCAGAAACTGGCGGCGGAATTGAGCGCGATCGCGAGCCGGGGAAAGGCCGCCTAGCTTTTTCGTGTCGAGGCCGGCGGTGTCCAGGTCTGGAACCGCTTGCCCTGCAACGAGTTGAAGACGCCGAGGCTCGCCGCGATCAGGGCGAAAAAGATTTCGCCGATCATGCGCATGGGGCGATGGCCAGAGGCGTAGACAATGGTCACGCCCGCCATCGTCGCGGCCAGCAGGCCGAGGGTGATCCAGACGCCGATCAGTCCGGCCAGCGCCAGCCAGGCGAAGGTGGCGGCGATCAGCAGGTTGATGCCGCTGAACCAGCGCAGCAGCTTGTGCGAGACGTATTTGTAGATCGTCACAGCGTCGAGCTTGCGCAGCCGCTTCCACAACAAGCGGTGCGCGTTGAACGCGCGCGCCGAAATGCGGATCTTGCGGCGGAACTCCTCGTCGCTCCGCGTCGTCGGCGCCTCGAAGGCGCGGAAATCCTCCCCGCGCACCACGCGATAGCCGTCGCAAAGGATGCTGAGCGAGGTGAACATGTCGTCGATCACGTCGGCGCGCACCGGCCGGTAAAGCTCGCGGCGGATGGCGAACAGCGCGCCGTCAGCGCCCATCACCGATCCGGTTTCGCTTTCCAGACTTTTGATGCGCTCTTCTAGACGCCAATAGGCCGAGCCGACTTCGGCGGTCTGCGAAAACTCTTCGACGTCGCCGTAGATCAGGTGGCCGCAGACGCAGCCGACGGAGGGGTCGTCGAACATTTCGCCGAGGCTGGCCGCGCCGTCCGGATCGATCATCGCGTTGGCGTCGCTGAACAGGACGATATCGGCTTCGGTGCGCGCCAACAGCGCGTTCATGCCGGCCGACTTGCCCTTGCGTTCCGCCGAGACCACCACGTCGATGTCCGGCGCGAACTCCGCGAGGATTTTCGCCGTGCCGTCGTTCGCGCCATCGACATACACCAGCAGATCGACGGCGCCGAGCTTCTGGCGCAGCTCGATCATGTTCTCCGCCTTGCGGCGGATCACCGCTTCCTCGTTATAAGCGGCGACGCAAACGGCGAAACGATAAGGCTTGGCGCGCGGCTGCGGCGACAACGGACGCGGACGCAAGACGCGCAGCAGGCCGAGCGACAAAGGGTAAGTGATGAAGGGGTGCCTTGCCAGCAGCAGGAACAGGGCCGCCGCCATGAGGAAAATCGTGGTCATCCCGCCGGCCATCCAGGCTAGTTCCACAGCGTGACGGGTCGCGTCAGGCCCCGCATCAATAGGCGTTCTTGCCGGCGACGATCTTGACCGCGGTCAGGATCAGGATCCAGGCGTCGAGCCACAGCGACCAGTGATCGATGTAGTAAAGATCGTGCTCGACGCGCTTCTGAATTTTCTCGACCGTGTCGGTTTCGCCGCGCCAGCCGCTCACCTGAGCCCAGCCGGTGATGCCCGGCTTCACGCGATGGCGTTCGGCATATTCGGCGACGGCGTCGTCGTAGAGCTTGTTCTCGGCCTTCGCGCTCAAAGCGTGGGGACGGGGGCCGACCAGCGACATGTCGCCTTTCAGCACGTTCCAAAGCTGCGGCAATTCGTCGATGCTGGTGCGGCGCAGGAAACGGCCGAGCCGCGTGACCCGTTCGTCGTCTTTCGTCACCAGCCGCTCGGCGGCATGATCGGCTGCGTCCTGCCGCATGGTGCGGAATTTATAGATGTCGAACAGGTTGCGATTGAAGCCGTGGCGCTGCTGGCGGAAGAAGACCGGCCCTGGGCTATCCAGTTTCACCAGCAGAGCGACGACGGCGAACAGCGGCGCGAGCAAAATGAGGCAAAGCGTCGAAATCGCGACGTCGCTCACGCGCTTGAAGAGAAATCTCCAGCCGGTCATCGGCTTGTCGGCGATGTTGATCGCCGGAATGCCGGCCCAATAGGACACCGGCCGGTTGGCGAGATTAAAACCCACGGCATCGCTCAGCAGCCGCACGTCGACCGGCAGGGCGCGCAATTGCCGCGCGAATTGCAGCACGCGGTCTTCGGCCGACAACGGCATCGCGATGACGACGAGATCGATCTTACCGTAGCGAATATTGTTCACTAGGTCCGCGGTCGAACCGATCACAGGCACTCCGGCGACCACAGGCGGCACGCGCGAGCGGCGGTCGTCGAACAGGCCGACCACATGAAGGCCGAGGCTGCGTTCCGCCTGGATGGTCTCGACGAAGCGCTGGCCGAGCGGACCGGCGCCGACGACGGCGACAGCCCGGAAATAGCGCCCTTCGGCGGCCCAGCGTTTGAGACGATGGGCGATGACGAAGCGCGACGCCACCAGCAAGGCGGTGCTGCCTGCATACCAGAGCAGCAGCCACATGCGCGAGAAGTCTTCCGATATCTTGAGCAGGAAGGCCGCGACGACGAGCAGAACGATGGCGCTGGTCCAGGCGAAGACGACGCGCTTGACCTGAAACTTGACGCTACGCAACGCATCGAGGCTGTACACGCGCGCCGCGGCGAAGCGCTGGCTGGCGACGATCACGCTGATCGCGATCACCGAAAAGTAGGCGACGGTGTCGTGATTCTTCTCGGCCATGAGCCATTCGAGATAGATCTCGTAGCTCGCCATGCCGACGAGGGCGATGAAGAGGGCGTCGAACACGCCGACGATGTTGCCGAAGGTTTCTTCGGAGACGGCGGTTCGGCTGCTGTTGTCGGCAGAGTAGTCGAGTCGCAATCCCGCGACGGGGGGCGTGGTTACGCGCTCGCTACTATCCGACATGACCGTGCGACGGGACGGCAAATGAAAACGTGGCGAACATTATCAAGATTACTTTGAACGGCAAGAACTCTTACGGCTAAACAACTTAGAGCTAATTGCTCAATCGAAAAGAAGCGGCTCTGGCCTGCCGGCAAGCCCGCGCAGGGCGCGCGCCAGATTGCTCGCCGCGAACGGCTGGAAGCGCAGAACCAATTCATGTTCGCCGGCCGGCAGCGGGATGGCGCGGAACAACCGGTTGGCGCGCAGAATCAGCAGGGCGCTGCCGTCCACCGCCGTCGCCTGCCAGGCGGGATGGAACAGTTCGTTGATCACCAGATAGCCGGGCCGTTCGAGCCGCGCGGCGATCCGCCAGGCGTCGCGGCTGCGGCTGAGAATCCAGGCGTCGCCCGCCGGACCGGCGTCTCCGATCGGCGCGGAGAGTCCGGCGATTAGAACCCGACCCGCCGGATCGGCCGGCAAGGCTTGGCCCGCCTCGGGCTCGGCGCGGCCCACGACCATGACGCGGGGCAGCGCGGCGGCGTTTTCGTAAAGCCACGCGCCGTCCGCCGTTTCGACCAAACGCAGCGACTGCCGCGCTTCGGGCGGGAGGATATCCTCGATCGGCCGCCCGACGGCGACGAGGCGGATGCCGAGCAATCGTGCCAGCGGGCTGTCGTAGCCCGTGAAGTCGTCGGTCAGGCGGCGTTCGGGGCCGTGATTGTTTTGATAGGCCCCGGTGGCGGCGGCGTAATCGGCGCGGCGCAGCGGGCTGTAGCCGAGCGTCTGCTCGATGCCGTAGACCAACGGCGCGTTCTGCCAATCGCCGCCAAGCCCGTAGATTTCCGCGCGATAGGGACCGTCCGGCCCTTGTAGCCGCGCTTGGATGGTTGCGGCCAAACGCTCGCCCGTCGGCTGGTAGGCGGCAAGCGCGTCGCGCGGCTGGGCGTTGAACGGCGCGGCCGCGTTGTGAAAGATCAAATCGGCCGCCGCGACGACGCAAATCAGCGAGAGCGCGATGCGGCGCGCGGTCCCGACCGACCGCAAAAAGGCCAGCGCCGCGAGCAACGCGCCGAGCCCCCAGACCAAGGGCGCGAGCGCGCCCGGCATCTGGCCGAAACGCTCCGCCAGCCAGAGCGCGGCAGCGAGCGCGCTTCCCAATAAGGCGATGGCGAGGATGAGACGTACCAGCGAACCGCCGGCAGGACGTTCCAGCCATCGCTGCGCCGCCGCGCCGACCAGCAGCGCCAACATGGCGTTCAGGGGAAAGGCGGCGTCGTTCGGCCGGCGATAGAGATCGACGCCGGGCAACCAGTCGTAGAACAGGCGGAAGGCCGGGGTGAATACGCCGAGCGCGTAGAGCAGGGCGAACAGCGCCCCGGCGGCGAACAGGCCGCTGCCGGCTGGCCACGGCCCGCGCCGCACGAACCCGGCGAGCAGCAGCGCCAGCGGCAGCGCGCCGATATAGAGGTAATTGGTCGTCTCGTCGGTCCAATCGTTGCCGAGCGGCGCGATCTCCATCCAGGGCAACCGACCCGGGCCCCAATAGGCCGCGTCGAGATTGCCGAAGAAATTCGGCGCGAGCAGCGTGAGCAGCGAGGCCGGCTGCTGCGAGGCGTAAGCCGCCAGCTCGAAGCCGATCTCCGGCCGCGTACTGCGGCCGAGCGCGTCGAGCGTCAGCAAAACGGGAGCAGCGACGATCAATGCGCCGACGACGGCGGCCAGCGCGAGCGCCGGCGCGCGCCGCCAGCGGCCACGTAGCCACCACAGGCTTGCGCCGATCAGCAACCAGCAATTGAGAAAAGCCGTCTGGTCGCGATCCAGCGCCATGAGACCGGCGGCGAGACCGAAGCCGGCGGCGGCGAGCCACCGCGCGCGGGCGCGCTCGTCATGCAACGCACGATGCAGCAGCCATAGCGCCCACGGCAGATAGGCGTAGCTCACCGTCATCAGGCTGTGCTGCAAGCGGCTGGAGGCCACGCCACCGAACATGAAGACCAGCGCCGCAAGCAAGCCCGCCGATGGAGCCCAGCCCAGCGCCCGCGCCAGCAGGAGCGCGCCCAAACCGCCGGCCAGCAGATGCGCCAGTTGCGCCTGATCGACCAGGAGCATCCCGGGCGTCGCGCTCAATTCCGCGATCAGGCGGAAGCCGGGCGAGAACAGCCAGGATTGCGGATCGGCCGCGGCATCATGGCCGGCGAACAGATAGGGATTCCAAAACCCGCTGTCGCCGGCCGCGCGCGCATCGGCGAGGGCGCGCAGCACCGGATAGTAATAATCCTTGGCGTCCCACGGGATGACGAGATCGAGCAGCGGCCAATGCATGGCATAGGCCGCCCAGGCGAGCGCCGTCAGCAGCGCCGCGCCATGCCAAGAGGAGAGCCTGCTGGCGTCCGTCGCATCGTTCGCGGTCGAATGAGGGATATCGTAGGTGCGCACGCCGCCAGACTAGCACGGCGCGGCCCAAGCTCTAGCGGGCCGACACTTAGCCTGTCGACAACGGCAGCGAAACTCTGGCGTGAGACGGCCGCGATTGCCGCCGGCTCCAGTCCAGCGCCCGGACCAGCCCGACGAGCAGCAGGAAGCCCGCGCCGACAATGGCGAGGTCGAGCAGCGCATGGCTGCCATAGCGCTCACGCAGCAGCAGGCCCACCATGCTGAGCAGCGAGCCGGTGCAGAACACCGGCAGGGCGTTGCGCCCAAGCGCGACCATGGCGTTGTCCGGCCGAAGGGCCGTCAGCGCCCGCGTCACGGCCGGCGTGTGGGCGACGACATAGGCCAGCGCCAGGATATGCAGCAGACGCGGCAGCGACAAATTGGTCTTGTCGAGAGCGACCAGGAAGCTCGGCACGCCCGGCACCGCCGGGACGACATAATCATAGCCGACGGCGATGATGAGGCTGGCGACGAGATAGGCCGCGGCTAGCCAGTAGATGAGGGAGTTGAACGGTATCTTCGCGCCCGAGCGCGCGACCGCGCCGAGCGTGAAGCCGATGACGAACAGCAATTGCCAGGCGAGCGGATTGAAGAACCAATGATCGTCGTTCGGATAATGCGGCAGGTTCCAGCCCGCGAGATTGGCGGCGACGTAAAGCCCCGTCGCCGCGAACAGCGGCAGCATGAGGTCGATCCGCGCCAACAGCATGATCAGCGGCAGGGCAGCGAGCATCACCACATACATCGGCAGAATGTTGAAATAGCCGATCTGGTGGCCGAGCGTGGCGATACCGATGACGCCGGCCAATGGATCGTCGATCACCGGTCCGATGTTGTTCATTTGCAGATAGCTCGGATCATCGAAGGCGTCGGCGGCGATGCCGAACAGCGCGATGCAGGCGACGAGCGACACGACGTGCGTAACATGCAGGCTGGCCGCCCGGCTCAAGCTGCGCCAAGTCTGCCGCCAATGGTCGCCGGCGAGGAATTTCGGAAAATAGGCGAGCGCCGCCGAGAAGCCGGCAAGGAAGACGAACAGTTCGGCAGCGTCCGACAGGCCGAAGTTGCGCCAGGTCAGCGGCTCGAAAATGTTGCCGGGAATGTGATTGACGAAAATCGCGAGCAGCGCCGCGCCGCGCCAGAAGTCGATGCGCAAGTCGCGCGCTGACGGAGCTGCGACGGCTCCGCTCCAGACCTGGGGATTTACGCCGGCTTGCGCCATGGGTCACGCTCACGTCGAATGTCTTCGACGCATAAACGCGGCGGCGGGCCGAACGGTTCTTTCACTCTTGCGTGAAGTTTTTTTATCTAGGCGTGAGATTGAAGGTAAGCGATTCCTGAAGCGTGCATCGGGCCGGCATGGTCGCTTCCTAATGCAAGATTTAGACAGCGAACCATCAGGCGGGAGCGGCCAGAGTCGCGTAGATATCCCCTGAATTGGCTTCGTTCGGCAAACCGTCGAGCCAAGCCCCGATCTGCTCGGCGCTTGTCCATTCCCCGAACACGAAGCGCTGCGATTCGCCGAGCGCCGCGTTATAGCTATAGGGGCCAAGCGCGACGAGACACGCCAGCGCCCGTTGCGCCACGTCGCGCTGGATGGTCGTGAATTCGAATGACAAAGCCGGCACCGGCGCACTCAATCCAGAGAGAACGTCAGCCTCGAATCCCTCGACGTCGATTTTGACGAAAGCGGGACGGCCGTGAGCCGCGATCAGCGCGTCCAACGTGGTCTGCGACACTTCGACGGTGCGGGTCCAGGCCTGTTCGCGCCAGCCATCGGCGTCGCGTGCCGCGGCGATAAAGTCGGCCGAGCCGGTCGCGACGGTCGGATTGGCAAGGTTGAGCCGTAGCGCGAGAGTGCCAGGCTGCGCGCCGACTGCCGCTTGAACGACCGTCACGTCGCGACGCCAGCCGTAAAGCCATCGCAACAGCCGCGCCAAAGCCGGTTGCGGTTCGACAGCGACGACCTGGCATCCCAACGCCCGGAACGCCGCGACGCGGTCGCCGACATGAGCGCCGACGTCGAAAGCCAGACCGCCCGGTTTTACGAACGGGGCGTAAAGCGCCGCCATGTCGCGCCGTCGCTGCGCGCCGCCGTAGTAGATGCGGAGCGATCGCAAAATGCCGACATGAAGCCGCAGACTATCGAACAGACCGAGCGGGGCGCCGAAAGGCTCCGTCACGGCAGGGCTCTGGCGTTCTGCGGCAAGATCATCGCCGGGCGCAGGGCCAGCGCGGGCAGGTTGAGCGGGGCGAGGGCCGGGGGCGGCAGAGTTTCTTCGGGAATCTGCCCGATGCCCCAGCGCGCGCAGGCGAGGCCGAGGCCAGGCAGGGCCGTCAGCATGGCGAAGGGCACTGCGACGAGCAGGCTGACGAGGATCGGCGAAGCCCACAGCACGGCGGCAAGCGAAATCTGCGCGAACAGGTAAGCCGCGACAATGCCGCACAGCGTTTGCGCCCATAGGCGGTTGGCGGCGGCGGACAGCGGCACGGCGTGGTCGTCGCGCAGCTGGCTGGTCCAGCCGATGGTGCGGCCGAGCGCCAGGCCGCCGAGAAAGATCGTCTGCGTCACGGCCATGATCGGCGCGAGCAGCGAGGTGAAGATCGTCTCCAGCAGCAGGTTGCCCGCGAAGCGGAAGCCGCCGCCGAAGGCGCGCCGTTCGGCGGAATGGAGCAGCACGCGGATCGAGCTGGCGATCTTCGGGGCGAATATCATCGTCATCATCAAGATGAGCGACCATTGCGCCGCTTCGGGGCGGAACAGCGGATGGGCGCTGCCGACGATCAAGTCGCGCACGGAGAACAGGCCGACCAGGACCATCCAGCCCGGAGCGCCCATGAACATCAGGATGGCGAAGACGAGCTGAAAACGGCTGACGCCCTTAACGCCGGGCAGGGCGAGCAGCCGCCAATATTGCATGTTGCCTTCGCACCAGCGGAGATCGCGGCGCATGAATTCCAACAGGGTCGGCGGGTTCTCCTCCCAGGTGCCGTCTTCCAGCGGCAGCACGCGCACCTCGTAGCCGGCGCGGCGCATCAGCACGGCCTCGACCTGATCGTGGCTCAGGATCGGCTTGCCGTTGGCGAGCTTGGGCAGATGGCAATGTTCGATGAAAGGCGCGAGGCGGATGATGGCGTTATGGCCCCAGTAAGGGCCGCAATCGCCCTGCCAGAAGGCCGCGCCGAGGGTGTAGCTGCGCATGCCGAGGCGCATGCCGAACTGGAACACGCGCGCGAAGGGGCTGGCGCTCGGCAGGCCGACGGTCAGGCTCTGGGCGATGCCGAGGTCCGGCTTGGCCTGCATCACGCGGATCATGCGGATGATCGCCGCCGCGCTCATGTAGCTGTCGGCGTCGAGCACGATCATATAGTCGAAATCGCCGCCCCAGCGGTCGCAGAAGTCGCGGATGTTGCCCGCCTTGAAATCCGTGTTCACGGCGCGGCGGCGGTATTTGACGGCGATGCGGCCGGCATGGGCGGCGGCCAGATCGTCGGCCACGCGCTCCTCGCCGGCGGCGATGTCGGGCCTGTTGGTGTCGCTGAGGATGAAGGCGGCGACCCGACCGTTCATGTCCGGCCCGAGCGCAGCGCTGCCCTCCAGGTCGGCGAGCATGGCCGCAAGGTTGCGTCGCAGCCGCGCCGGATCCTCGTTGCGCACGCAGATGGCGATGGCCGTCTTGCTGGCGATCGGCGCGTCGCCGTCGCCGAGACGGGAGATCGGCGACGCCGCCAGTTCCGGATCGCGCCGGAACAGCATGAGCGTGAGGCCGAAGGCCGCGTTCCACAGGCCGAGGGTCGGCCAGGGCAGGGTGAGGGCGTAAGCCGCCAGGATCAGGCCGTCCACCCAGTCGAGTCCGCCGTCCGACAGGGCGTAGGCCATGAGCGAAAACATCCCGGCGATGGTCAGCCCGACCAGGGAGAAGAACAAGGCGCGGCGCAAGGCGATGTGCAAGATGGAAACCCGAGACGGTTTGGCGGGGAAAGCGTTACGTCCTATTGTTCGGCGCGGGGACGTCCGCGGACCAATCGGGAGCGTAATAAAGCGGTATGGCGGAACAGGGGCAAGCGGCGGCGCTGTGGTATGCGGCGCCCGGTAAAGCGGAATGGCGCAGCGAGACTCTGCCGGCCTTGCCGCCGGGCCATTGCCGGGTGCGGACGCTGTTCAGCGCCTTGAGCCGCGGCACCGAAAGCCTTGTTTTCCATGGCAAAGTGCCCGAGAGCGAGCGCGACCGGATGCGCGCCCCGATGATGGCCGGCGACTTCCCCTTTCCGGTCAAATACGGCTATGCGGCGGTCGGGCTCGTCGAAGATGGTCCCAAGAACGTGATCGGCAAAGCCGTGTTCGCCCTGCATCCGCACCAAGATCTGTTCGATGTCGCGCCCGACCAAGCGGCGTTTTTGCCCGAGGGATTGCCGCCGCAGCGCGGGATTCTTGCGGCGAATATGGAGACCGCGCTCAATGCGCTTTGGGATTCCGGCGCGACCGCCGGCCAGCGCATCGCCGTGATCGGCGGCGGCGTGGTCGGCCTGCTCGTCGGCTATCTCGCGGCGCGGCTGCCGGGAGCCGAGGTGACGCTGGTCGATCTGGAACCCAAACGCGCCGCCTTGGCCCGCGCGCTCGGCATGGGCTTCACCGCGCCCGCGAGCGCGCCGCAGCATTGCGACGTCGCGTTCCATGCCAGCGGCGTCGGCGCGGGGCTGAACACGGCCATCGCTTGCGCCGGCGACGAGGCGACCGTGATCGAGATGAGCTGGTACGGCGAAGGGCAGGTCCCGGTCGCGCTCGGCGGCGCGTTCCACAGCCGGCGGCTCATCCTGAAGGCGAGCCAGGTCGGCAAGGTTGCCCCCAACATGCGCCCGCGCTGGAGCTACGGCCGCCGCCTCGCCATGGCGCTCGACCTGCTGCGCGACGCGCGGCTCGACGCGCTGCTCGAAGCGCCCATCACCGCCGCCGATCTGCCGGCGAGGCTCCCCGATATCCTCAAGCCGGGCGGCGGCGTCTTGTGCCAGCCCATCGCCTATCCAGTTTCTTAGAGTTTCTACATATCTAATTGAGGTTCATATGTTTTATGTCGAGGTTCGCGACCACATCATGATCGCCCACAGCTTCAAGGGCGAGATGTTCGGGCCGGCGCAAAAGCTGCACGGCGCGACCTTCGTGGTCGATGCGGCCTTCTACACGAAAGACCTCGATGCCGCCGGCCTGGTCGTCGATATCGGCTTGGCCGTGAAAGTGCTGAACGAGACGCTGCAACCGCTGAATTATTGCAATCTCGACGATCTGCCCGAATTCAAAGGCCAGAACACGACAACCGAGTTTCTCTGCAAGGCGCTGTTCGACCGCCTCGCCGTCCGCGCCAAGGCCGGCGACCTCGGCCGGCCCGGCCGAGAGATCGCCGCCATCCGCGTGCTGATCGGCGAATCGCACACCGCGCGCGCCGCCTATGAGGGGCCGCTTGCCTGAACGCCTGAGCTTTATCGTGCCGGGAAGCCTGGAAACGCCGACCGGCGGCTATCGCTATGACCGCCAGGTCGTCGCCGGCTTGCGCGCGCGCGGCCACCGCGTCGATGTGCTGACGCTGGGCGAAAGCTTCCCACAGCCCGACGCGCCGACCCTGCAGGCCAGCTACCGCGCCCTGGCCGGCTTGCCCGACGGCCCGGCGGTGATCGACGGGCTGGCGCTCGGCGCGCTGCCGGAAATCGGCGCGCATCTGCCGGCTCATGCGCCGCTGATCGCCCTGGTGCATCATCCGCTGGCGCTCGAAAGCGGCCTCGCGCCGGATATCGCCGAGCGCTTGCGTGTCAGCGAACGCCAGGCGCTCGCCGCCGCCCGGCACGCCATCGCCACCAGCCCGACGACCGCCGATATCCTGGTATCCGGCTATGGCTTATCCCGGGATCGGATCGCGGTGGCGCTGCCCGGCGTCGAACCCGCGCCGCTCGCGCGCGGCAGCGGCGGCGAGAGCGTCCAATTGCTGAGCGTCGGCTCGGTCATCGCCCGCAAGGGCCACGATCTCTTGATCGCCGCCCTGGCGCCGTTGGCCGGCCTATCCTGGCATTTGACCATCGTCGGCGACGCGACGCGCGATGCGGAAGCGCTGAGAGCCTTGCAGGAGGCGATCCGCCACCACGGCCTGCAAAAGCGCGTGAGCCTCACCGGTGCCCTCTCGGAAACGGACCTGGCCGCGCGCTACGATGCCGCCGACCTGTTCGTCCTGGCGTCGCATTACGAGGGCTACGGCATGGTGTTCAGCGAAGCCCTGGCGCATGGTTTGCCGGTGGTCGCGACGGCAGTGGGCGAGGCGGCAACATTGCTGCCGCAAACGGCGGGCAAGCTGACGCCGCCCGGTCATCCGGCGGCGCTGAGCGCGGCGCTCGAACCGTTCCTTGCCGATCCGGCCGTCCGCAGGGCCGCGCGCCAGGCGGCGATCGAGGCGCGCGACGGTTTGCCGCGCTGGAGCGATTCCGTCGCGGTGTTCGAGGAGACGTTGCGGCGCTGCCATATGGAGACATCGTCATGAGGTCTGGCCAATGAGTTTTTCGGGCGAATGGCTGGCGCTGCGCGAGCCGGCCGATCATGCGGCGCGCAACGCCGACGTGCTTGCCGCCGTCGCCGCGCATTTCGCCGGGCGCGGCGATCTCGCCGTGACCGATCTGGCGAGCGGGCAGGGCTCGACGCTGCGCGCGGTGGCGAAACATCTGCCGCCGGGCCAAAGCTGGACGCTGGTCGATTACGACGAGGCGCTGCTCGATGCCGCCAAGGCGCTCGCGGCGGACGGCGAAGCCGAGGTCGCGACGCAGCGCGCCGACCTGAACGACGATCTCGAAGGCGTGCTGGCGCTGCCGGCGGACCTGCTGACGACCTCGGCTTTTTTCGATCTCGTCTCGAAGCCATGGCTGACGCATTTCGTCAAAGAGGCCGCCAAGCGGCGGCTGCCGGTCTATGCGGCGCTGACCTACGACGGCCGCATGAGCTGCGCGCCGCCGGACGAGCATGACGCCGCCGCCGTCGCCGCCTTCAATCGCCATCAACGGCACGACAAAGGCTTCGGTCCGGCGCTTGGGCCCACTGCCGCCGAAACCGCGCAGCGGTTGTTCGAGGCCGCCGGCTACAAGGTCACGGCCGGCCCGTCCGACTGGCGGCTCGGCGCGGCCGAGGCCGAGTTGCAGCGTCAATTGATCGAGGGCTGGCACGGCGCGGTGGCCGAATTGAAAGAATTGCCGCCGGCTGCGCTCGCCGCTTGGCGCGCGGCGAGGCTCGCCGCCATCGACGCCGGGACGGCCGAGCTGCTCGTCGGCCATGTCGATCTGTTCGCCGTGCCGCGCTAGGCGGACAGATCGCAGTCGAACAGCACGTCGCCGCCGAGCGGATAGATGCCGGTCGGCGGCCGCAAAGCGGCATCGAGTTTCTCGATCGGCGGCAAGGTCAGGCCGAGCGGGCCCGAACCGATGATGAGCGGCGCGACCAACATATGCAGGCGGTCGAGACAGCCGCGCGACAGGAACGCCGAGACGGTCGCGGCGCCCCCTTCGATCAGGATTCGCCGGAACCCGAGGCCGTTCAGGGCTGCGATGATGTCCGCCGGATCGAGGCGGCCGTTCGCGCCAGCGCGAAGGGGAACGATTTCAACGCCGTTCCGCACATCCGCCCGCCCCCCATCCTGCGTAACCATGCAACGACGGGTGCCGTCCGGCGTTAACAATTTGGCGTGTTGCGGCAGGCGTCCGGTCGGATCGATGACCACGCGCGCCGGGTTTTGCCCCTCGACATGGCGGACGGTGAGGGATGGATCGTCGGCAACGGCGGTGCCGACGCCGACCACCACGGCATCGGCCAGAGCGCGCAGGCGATGCAGGTGAGCGATGGCTTTCGGGCCGTTGATGTAATGCGAGTGGCCGGCAGGCGTGGCGATGCGGCCGTCGAGCGATTGGCCGAGTTGGCCGAGGACGAAAGCCGGCCGGCAGAGCGGCGCGAACAAGGCGCGCCAGGGCTCCGCGAGGGAGGCGGCGTTACCGGCGCGGATGGCGGCCCAAACATCGTCTGGCAGGTCGCCGACGTCGGGAGCGGAGCGAGGAAGACCCAAGGGCATGATGGCGGGAATGAAACACGATCAAGGGTTAGTGGTGAAGCCTCGCCGCCGGGCCGATAGCCAGCTTTCGCGCTTCAATGATAATCTCAACGGGCAGACCGAAGATGCGTAACGGCCTCGTCGCCCGCTTCAAGCTACAGCACTTTCCGACATCACGTTGGCAATAATGCGCCGCGCAACCGCGGCAGGAAGGCTTCGCGTGCTCGATCAAGTTTCCGGCAATGCTGCCGCGCTCGCCGTTCACCGTCTGTTGGCCGATTTCCGCGCCGGCGCGCCCGTGGCGCTCGGCGACGGCGCGCAAACGCACATCGCGCTGACCGTCGAAGGGCTCGACGACACCGGCCTGGCGGCGTTGCGCGCCAGCGGCAAGCCCCTGAACTTGGCGATCAGCGCGACGCGCGCCGCAAGCCTCGGCGCATCCGGCCAGAGCGCCATGATGGTGCCGCTCGGCGACGACGTGACGGCCGCGCGCGTGCACGACATCGTCGCCGCGCCGGGCGCGAAGCTGACCGCGCCGGCCCATGCCGCCGAGGCGCCCGCCGTCGCCGCGCTCGAACTGGCGAAGCTAGCGCAACTGCTGCCGGCCGCGCTAGTGCTGCCGGACAGCGCTCGCGCTATGTTGCCGGTCGCGGGCGAAGCGGACGCCGCCGACGTCATGCGCTTTCGCGCCGCGGCGACGCGCTCGATGCGGCTGGTGTCGCGCGCCCGCGTGCCGCTGCACAAGAATCTCTCGACCGAATTCGTCATCTTCCGCGACATGCTCGGGCGCAACATGACGGCCGTGATCGTCGGCGCGCCGGATTTGACCAAACCCGTTCCGGTGCGGCTACATTCCTGCTGCCTGACCGGCGACGTTTTCGCTTCGCGGCGCTGCGATTGCGGCGACCAATTGCATATGTCGATGGAGATCCTCTCCGACAAGGGTGGCGGCGTGCTGCTTTATCTCGATCAGGAAGGCTGCGGCATCGGTCTCGCCAACAAGATGCGCGCCTATAGCCTGCAGGATCGCGGCCTCGATACGATCGACGCCAACACCACGCTCGGCTTCGCCACCGACGAGCGGCGCTACGACGGCGCGGCGCGGATGCTCGAACTGCTTGGCGTCTCGCGCGTGCAATTGCTGACCAACAATCCGGCCAAGCTCTCGGGCCTGGCCGACCACGGCATCGAAATCCTCGGCCGCATCCCGCTGCTCGCGCCGGTCAACGCCACCAACCAGCGCTATCTCGACGCCAAGGCCAAGCGCGCCGGCCATTTGCTGGAAGGCTTGAACGAACCCGCCCGGATAGCGCATTCTCGCGCTTAGCTGCGGCGACCCAAGCGCCGCCGGGGGGAGAGGGGACATGACCAACAGCACGCGCGGCGCGCCAGGCGACGCCTATTCGCACGGCGCCATCGGTTTCCATTGGCTGACGGCGGCCATCGTGCTGACGATCATTCCCGTCGGCATCGCCATGAACGCGGTCGAACCCGGCCCGACCATGGACTTCCTCTACACGCTGCACGAATCGCTCGGCATCATCGTCTGGCCGATCGTCGTCGCGCGCCTGATCTACCGCTTCCGCAATCCGCCGCCGCCGATGGAAAGCGACATTCCCGCCGCCATGAAAGGCTGCGCCCATCTCGTCCATTGGGCGCTTTATGGCGGGTTACTGGTCAATCCCATCCTCGGCTGGGTCGGCGTGTCGGCCTTCGGCGCGACGATCAACTTCCTCTGGCTCGTCGAATTGCCGAACTTAGTTGAAAAAAGTGAGTCGCTGTCGGAAACGATCCTCGGCTTGCACAGCCTGATCGGCATCCTGATGGGGCTGGCGCTGTGCGCCCACATCGGCGGCGCGCTGTTTCACCATTTCATCCGCAAGGATCGCACCCTGCTGCGGATGATGGGCCGCTAGGCGCGGTCTTTGAGGTTCGCCAGCGGATAGGCGGAGATTTCCGCGATCAGCGTCGCCAAGCGCCGGGCCATATGGGCGAGGATCGCTTTGCCGGCCTCGGCGGTGGCGAGGCGGACATCGCCGCAGGCGCCCGCGGCGTTCAAATCCTGCGTCATCCAGCCGACCTGCACGGCCTCGCTTTCCAGCCGCAGCAATTCATGACCGCGCTCCACATCGACCGCGGCGGAGCGGAAATCGGCGATCTTGTCGCGCCTCACCGCTTCAGGCTTGAGGTGGAGCATCAGCGAGGTCTCGACCGCGCCGCCGTGGATGCCATGGCGCAATTCCTCGTCGGGGAATAGATTGTCCGGCAGGCCGAGCATGAAGCTGGCCGCCGTCGTCGCCATCATGCCGTGATCGGCGCGCAGCTCGCGCGCGACGATGCCGGCGACCTGGGGCTGGCCGCCGTGCGAATTGAGGATCAGCAGCTTGCGAATGCCGGCGCGGCAGACCGACGCGCCGATCTCGACCCAGGCGCGGCGCAGCGTTTCGGGATCGTGGCTGAGGGTGCCGGGGAAGGCCGTATGTTCCAGGCTGTAGCCGACGATCTGCGGCGGCAGGACGAAGGCCGGCGCGTCCGTGCGGACCGCCGCCAGCAGGCCGGCGTTGATGTCGGCATCGACCGAAAGCGGCAGGTGCGGCCCGTGCTGCTCGACGGCGGCGACTGGCAGGATCGCCAACGCGCGCGCCGAATCGAGCGCGGCGATCTCCGGCCAGGTCAGGTCTTGCCAAAGGCGTAGGGAAGCCATGCCGCCATCTTAAAGCCTATTCGCGGCAAGCCCAAGATCGCGCTATAGATTCCACCATGAAATTTGTCCGCATCTACGGCCGGGTGCTCGGTTTGCTCAAGCCCGAGCGCAAGCTCGCCATCGGCCTCGCCTTCGCCGATGTCGCGCTCGCCAGCCTGCAATTCCTCGAACCGGTGCTGTTCGGCCGCGTGGTCGACACGCTGGCCGGCGCGGCCGGCAAGCCGCCCGAGGAGGTGTGGAGCGCCAGCTTCCAGCTGCTCGCCATCTGGGGCGTCGTCGGCGTCGGCGGCATCGTCGCCAATATCCTCGTCGCGCTGCATTCCGATCGCATGGCGCACCGCCGCCGGCTCGCCGCGCTCTCCGCTTATTTCGAACATGTGCTGTCGCTGCCGCTGTCGTTCCATGGCAGCACCCATTCCGGCCGCCTGCTCAAGATCATGCTGGAGGGATCGGACAACCTGTTCGGCATCTGGCTCGCCTTTTTCCGCGAACATCTCTCGACGTTCGTCATCCTGATCGTGCTGCTGCCCCTGACGCTGCTGATGAACTGGCGGCTGGCGCTGCTGCTGATCCTGCTGATGGTCGTGTTCTCCGCCATGTCGGTGTTCGTCATCAACCGCACCGAGAAAGCGCAGTCCTCGGTTCAGGCGCATCATTCGGAGCTGGCCGAGCGCGCCGGCGACGCGCTCGGCAACATCAACCTGATCCAGAGCTTCGTGCGCCTCGCGCTCGAAGTGCAGCAGCTCGGCGACTTGACCCAGCGCGTGCTGCGCGCGCAATTTCCGGTGCTGACCTGGTGGGCGGTGGTGACGGTGCTGACGCGCGCGTCCTCGACGCTCACCGTCATCGCCATCTTCATGCTCGGCACCTGGCTGTTCCTGCAGGGCCTCACCACGGTCGGCGAGATCGTCGCCTTCATGGGCTTCGCCACCTTGCTGATCGGCCGGCTGGAGCAGGCGATGAGCTTCGCCGGCCGGCTATTCTTCCAGATGCATTCGCTGGAAGAGTTTTTCGGCGTGCTGGATTCGCGTTCCTCGGTGATCGAGAAGCCCGATGCGCAGGAATTGACCCAGGTGCGGGGCGACGTGGCGTTCGAGAACGTGGCCTTGTCCTACGACGGCACGCGCGACACGCTGGCCGGCCTGACCTTCGAGGCGAAGGCGGGGCAGATGGTCGCCATCGTCGGGCCGACCGGCGCGGGCAAAAGCTCGGCCATGGGCCTGCTGCACCGCCTGTGGGATCCGCGCCAGGGCCGCATCACGGTTGACGGGCACGACATCCGCGACGTGACGCTGACCTCGCTCCGCCGCAACATCGGCGTGGTGTTCCAGGAAAGCACGCTGTTCTACCGCTCGATCGCCACCAACCTGCGCGTCGGCAAGCCGGAGGCGACGGACGAGGAGATGATCGCCGCCGCCAAGCTGGCCCAGGCGCACGATTTCATCATGGCGCAGCCCAACGGCTATCAAACGCTGGTCGGCGAGCGCGGCCGCTCGCTGTCGGGCGGCGAGCGCCAGCGCATCGCCATCGCCCGCGCGCTGCTGAAAGACCCGCCGATCCTGATCCTCGACGAGGCGACCAGCGCCCTCGACACGGTGACGGAAGCCAAGGTGCAGCAGGCGCTCGACGCGCTCATGCGCGGCCGCACCACCTTCGTCATCGCTCACCGGCTCTCGACGATCCGTCGCGCCGATCTGGTGCTGGTGATGGAGGACGGCCGCATCGTCGAGCGCGGCGGCTATCAGGAATTGATGGCCAAGAACGGGGCGTTCGCCAAACTGGTGCAGGCGCAATCGCTCGCCAGCGAACGGCCGCTCCTCGAGCGCGGCGATAGCTAGAAGCTGGAGCTCAAAAACTAGATCCGGGCTGTTTCAGGAACTCGATCTCCTCGGGCGTCGAGGGGCGGCCAAGGATCGCGTTGCGGTGCGGGAAGCGGCCGAAGCGCTTGATCACCTCGTAATGCCGGCGGGCGTAATCTTTCGGATCGTCGTGCTCGGGCGCGGCGGGCAGGGCGGCGAACAACGCGACGCTGCGCTCCTGATCGGCCAGGCTCTCGCTGTGTTCGAACGGCAGATAGACGAACCAGCGCCAGACCGGCGGCAAGTCCTGGTCGAAGCCGCGCGGCACGGTGATGCCGGCGATCTCGCGGGCGCGCGCGTCGGTGGCGAAGGCTTGCGCCGTGCCGCGATAGAGGTTGCGCGGCAATTGGTCCAGCAGCAGCAACAGCGCGACGGAACCCTCGGCCGTGTTGGTCCAACCGTCGTACTCGCCGGCGGCGGCGCGCTGCTGGTCGGCGAGGAAACTGTCGCGCAGCAATTCGTCGTAGGCCGCGCCGCCCTTGAACCAGACCTCGCGCGGCCGCTCGCGCTCGACCGATCCCGGCGGGCCGAACCAGAAATCGAGAATGGTCTCGGGGCGCGTCATTTCAGCAAATTCTCCTCGCGGCGGCGCAAGGCTTCGAACACATGCACCATGAAAGCGGCGACAATCGCCGGCATGAACCAGCCGACGATGGGGATGCTGAACAGGCCGGCGGCGACGAGGCCGGCCATGAACAGGCCACGCGAATGGCGCTTGCGCATGGCCTTGGCTTCCTCGGCGCTCATGCGGCGCAAAGCGACCAGCTCGAAATATTCGCGGCCATAGAGATAGCCGTTCACCGAATAGAAGACGACGAGGTTCAGCAGCGGGATGAAATAGATCGGCAGCAGCAGCAGGTTCAGCGCGACGGTGAACAGGCCGAGCCGCAGGGCCGCCCAGACCGAGACGGCGAAAGTCGGCGCGGCGGCGGTGGCGTGGGGATAATGCTGGCGTTCCACCGCCTCGGCCGCGTCGTCGAGCAGCAAGCCTTGAACCGCGATGATCGCGCCCGGAAAGAGCAGCACCGCCATGGCGGCCGCCGCCAATCCGCCGAACCAGGCGATCAGCGTGTCGGCCCAGCCGACACCGAAGAAGGTGAGGGTGGAGAGGCCCCACCAGGACAGCCCGAGCAGGATGGCGAACAGCACTGCGGCATACCGCAAGCCGCGCCACATGACGCTGCGCAGCGCCGGATCGTCGCTCTGCGCGAACGCCTTGAAGAAGGAGGAAACGAGAACGCCGATCACGAAAGTGCCACCGAAACGCGGAAGGGAGCGCCATCATCGAGAGACGGCGGCGTTCCGTCAACGGCGGGGCCGCTTCGGACCGCGCGTTCGTTTCGCAAAGGGCTCTGGCGCGGCGCGGCGAGTTGCGCTGAAATGCGGGAAACATAAGCTGGGGAGAGAGACATGGGCGAATTCGCCTTAGGCCAAAGCGTGCCGCGCTCGGAAGACCCGCGCCTGCTCAGGGGCGGCGGCCGCTATGTCGGCGACATCGCCCTGCCGCGCATGGCCCATGCCGTTGTGCTGCGCTCGCCCCACGCCCACGCCAAAATCCTCGCCATCGACACCGCGTCGGCCCTGGCACTGCCGGGCGTCGTCACGGTCCTGACGCACGCCGACTGGGCGGCCTCCGGCTATCGCGACATTCCCGGCGGCGGGGCTTACAAGCGCCCGGACGGCTCGCCGCAATTCGCCACGCCATTCCCGGCTTTGGCCAAGGACCGCGTGCGCCGCGTCGGCGATCCGGTCGCCTTCGTCGTCGCCGACACGCTGGCCCAAGCGCAGGACGCCGCCGAAGCCGTGGCCGTCACCTACGAGCCGCTGCCCGCCGTCACCGACACGGCGGCGGCCGCCGAGCCCGGCGCGCCCCTGGTGTGGGACGAGTGCGCCGGCAACGTCTGTTTCGTCCATGAGATCGGCGACAAGGCGGCGGTGGACGACGGCTTCGCCAAAGCCAAGCATGTCGTGTCCGAACGATTCGTCATCAACCGCGTCGCGCCGAGCGCCATGGAGCCGCGCGGCTGCGTCGCCGACTGGAACGGCCAGGACGAAGCCTTCACGGTCCACACCCCCGTGCAAGGAGCGCACCCTTACCGTGCGCAGCTGGCGCGGCTCGTCAAAGTGAGCGAAGGCCAGCTCCGCGTCGTCGCCGGCGACGTCGGCGGCAGTTTCGGCATGAAGTCGGCGATCTATCCGGAAATTCCGCTCTGTATGCTTGCCGCCAAGCTGACCGGCCGGCCGGTCAAATGGATGAGCAACCGCGCCGAAGCGTTCCTGTCGGATTCCCACGGGCGCGACAACGTTATCGACATCTCGCTGGCGCTGGATGGCGACGGCAAGTTCCTGGCGCTCAAGCTCAAGAGCCTGGCCAATCTCGGCAGCCATCTCATGCAGGGCACGACCAATCCGCCGGTCAACAACATCGGCTCGGTGGCCGGCGTCTACACCACGCCGGCGATCCATGTGCATGTCGTCGGCCTGTTCAGCCACAGCAATCCGACGCGCCCCTATCGCGGGGCGGGGCGGCCCGAGGCGGCTTACATGATCGAGCGCATCGTCGATATCGCCGCCGACACGCTGGCGATGGATCCGGCCGAGCTGCGCCTCATCAATACGATCCCGCCCTCGGCGATGCCCTACAAGACCGGCCTGACGTTCAAATACGATTCCGGCGAGTTCGAGAAGAACCTGACCATGGCGCTCGAATTGGCCGACCGCGGCGGCTTCGCCAAGCGCCGCGCCGAATCGAAGGCGCGCGGCAAGCTGCGCGGATTCGGCTTTTCCAACACCATCGAGAAGGCGGCCAACAACGGCGTCGAAGGCGCCGAGCTGCGCTTCGACCGCTCCGGCGGCGCGACGATCTACGCCGGCTCGGTGTCGAACGGGCAGGGCCACGAGACGGTGTTCAAGCAGATCGTCTGCGACAAGCTCGGCCTGGCGATGAACGACGTGCGCTACATCTCGGGCGATACCGACAAAGTCGCCTTCGGCCACGGTTCGGGCGGCTCGCGCTCCGCCACGCTCGGCGGCGGCGCGGTGCTGCAAGCGACCGACAAGGTGCTGGCCAAAGCGACCGCCATCGCCGCGCACGCGCTGGAGACGACGGCCGACCAGATCAAGTTCGTCGACGGCGTATTCTCCGCGCCGGCGAGCAACCGTAGCTTGACGATCAAGGAGATCGCCAAGATCGCGCTCAATCCGAAAGAGCTGCCCAAGGGCATGGAGCCGGGGCTGATCGAGCAGGCGGTCTATGTCGCCAACGCCGCCAATTACCCCAACGGCTGCCATGTCTGCGAATTGGAGATCGACGAGGAGACCGGCGAGATCGATGTCCTCGCCTACAAGGTGGTCGACGACGTCGGCACGGTGATGAATCCCTTGCTGCTGCACGGCCAGATTCACGGCGGCATCGCCCAGGGGCTCGGCCAGATCCTGATGGAAGACGTTCGCTACGACGCCGACGGCCAGCTGCTCAGCGCCAGCTTCCTCGATTACGGCATGCCGCGCGCGGCGCACATGTGCCATATCGACGTGGTGTGCAATCCGGTGCCGACCAAGACCAATCCGCTCGGCGTCAAAGGCGCCGGCGAGGCGGGCACGGTCGGTTCCATGCCGGCGGTCGCCAACGCCGTGGTCGACGCGCTCTCGGTCTACGGCATCCGCCATCTCGACATGCCGGCGACGCCGGAGAAAATCTGGCGGGCGCTCCAGAAGGCCAAGGGCGCGGCAGCCTAGGTTTTGTCTGACTCGGGCAGCCATTATGCCGTTTCTGGCTAACACTCATGCCGATAATTAGACTTCAAAGGATCGGGTCCGCAGGGCAAAATGCCCAGCAATTCGTGGCGTAGAACCACGATCCCGGCTCAGACGCGCGACCAAGCGCGCCGGAGCGACGCAGAGAGAGGCACGGATCGGAGAGCTTGCGGCATTGACGCCGCGCGGCCCTCCCTCGACTCCTCGACGCGGCAAGGCGCATATCCTTTCGTGCAGACGTGCCTCCTTCTGCTTCCGATCGGAAGGTTCATTGAAGGAGATCGCTAGCATGACCACCCCGTTTCTGCGCGGCGCCTTGACGGCAGCCGCTTGCGCCGCGGCGCTGCTCGCCGCCGCGCCCGCCCTGGCCCAGTCGGCCGACCTGAAGGGCAAGACCATCACCGTCTATATCGGCTACGGCCCGGGCGGCGGTTACGACCTCTATGGCCGGCTCTACGCCCGCCACGCCGGCAAGCATATCCCCGGCAACCCGACGGTGATCGCCAGCAACATGCCCGGCGCCGGCAGCCTCAAGGCCGCCAACTATCTTTACGGCGTCGCGCCGAAGGACGGCACCGCGCTCGGCATCATCACCCAGACCGTGGCGCTGGAGGAGGCGCTCGGCACGCCGGGCGTCACCTATAAGGCCCCCGAGTTCAACTTCATCGGCCGGCTCACCTCGAACGTCGAGATGAGCTTCACCTGGCACACCTCGAAGGTGAAGACGATCCAGGACGCCTACAAGATCGAAGTCCCCGTCGCCGGCACCGGTCCGGGTTCGGCCGCCGAGGTCTATCCGAAGGTGCTGAACGGCGTGCTCGGCACCAAGTTCAAGGTCATCACCGGCTATCCAGGCTCGACCGAGGGCATGCTGGCGATGGAGCGCGGCGAAACCGACGGCGCGCTGACGTCGTGGAACACGCTCAAGACCATCAAGAAGGAATGGCTCGACCAGAAGAAGCTCAATCTCCTGGTGCAATACGCGTTGCAGAAGCACCCCGATCTGCCGAACGTGCCGACGGCGAGCGAACTGGCCAAGACCGAGGAAGAGCGCCAAGTGCTCAACCTCTACGTCAGCGGCGCCGATGTCGGCCGCTCGATCGTCGCGCCGCCCAAATTGCAACCGGCTCAAGTGAAGATGTTGCGCGACGCCTTCGACGCCATGGTGGCGGACGCGACGTTCCTCGCCGAAATCGAGAAGTCCAAGTCGGAGTTCGATCCGTTACCCGGCGAAAAGCTGCAGAAGATCATCGTCGATTCCGTCGCCATCCCGCCGGCGGTATTGGAACGGGCGAAAGAGGCGCGCGGCCTGTAAGCCGCTCGCGTGAAAATGAAGGGGCGTCCGCGGACGCCCCTTTTTTTGTGCCGGCCGTCAGGCTTGCAGCGCTGACAGGCCGAAGCCGAGCCCCCAGCAGCCGAGGCCCGCCGCCAAAGCCCAGCCGGCGAAGCGGCGATAAACGTCGGCTAGTACCGCGCCGATGACGCGCTGCGCGCCGAGGCCGGACGGCTGCTCGCGCGGGTCGAGCATGTACCAGACTTCGGTGCGGCGCGGATTGCGCGTCGGCGCGAGACGCGCCAGCAGCCGGAGCGCGACGGCCGAGATCAGGAACAGCACCGCGCCCGAGCGCGCCGCCAAGGCGGGATCGAACGACAGCGCGATCATCACGGTGAAAATGGCGAGCAACGCGAAGCCGCAGGCGCGGCCGACCGACAGCCAGGCCAATTCGCGGATTCTCTCCATGACGCGCCTCCGACGGTTGCATCGCCGGGCGGACCGGCTGCTTGACGGGTGGGCGAGGGACGGAAAGCGGAACTCAGGCGGCCGTCGCCAAGCTTGGCGCGAGACCGAAATTGAGCATCGCCATTCCGAACACGAAACGTAGCACGAAGATCCAGAACGCGACATAGAGCGGCACGAAGAACGGATGCATGAACCCCGGCGTCAAAGGCCGCATCACATAGATCGCCGGATCGGTGATGGCGCGGAAAAAGCGCATCACGAAAAAATTGGAATCCGGCTTGACCAGGATGCTGAGCAGCATGCGGCCGATCAGCGTATAGGCGACGACGGCCAGCAGGTAATTGACCAGGTGGAAAAACCAGTAATCGAGAAAGAACGGCGACACTTCCATGGAACACGCGACGGCCTTGAACGAAAAGTCTGAATAAAACGGGTGCGGAGCCGAAACTCCGCACCCGTTTCAGGACGGCTGAGCGCCGGCTTAGTTCTCCTGCATGATCGGGCCACCGCGCGGCAGCCGGATGCTGTCGACGAAGTCCTGCATGTCCTTCGACGGCGCCGGGGTCAACAGGCTCACCACCCAGGTGACGACGAACGCCGCCGGGATGCCGAACAAGCCGGCCGAGATGTTGCGCACGCCGAACCACGGCTGCATGCCGCCGTACTGCGTGCCGATCAGGTAGTACATGCAGACGCCGAAGCCCGCAATCATGCCGCAGATGGCGCCGACCGACGTCGCGCGCTTCCACCACACGCCGAGCACGAGGGGCGCGAACAGCCCCGACGCGGCGATGGAGAAGGCCCAGGCGACCATCGAGAGGATGTCGCTGGGTTTCGTGCTGGCGAGCCATGCCGCCGCGACGGCGACGATGACGAGCAGCACGCGGGCGACGATCAGACGCCGTTTCGAGTCCGCTTTGGGATCGACCATCTTGTAGTAGATGTCGTGGCTCAAGGCGTTGGCGATGGCGAGCAGCAAGCCATCGGCGGTCGACAAAGCGGCGGCGAGGCCGCCCGCCGCCACGAGGCCGGCAACGACGTAGGGCAAGCCGGCGATTTCGGGCGTCGCCAACACGATCACGTCGGTGTTGATGTTCAACTCGGACCACTGAAGGATGCCGTCGAGATTGGCATCCTTGATCGTGACCAAGCCGATATTGCCCCAGGCTTGCACCCAGGCGGGCAACGCGGCGATCGGTTGACCGATCACGTTCGTCAGAACTTCGTATTTCGCGAAGGCCGCGTAGGACGGCGCCGTGAAATAGAGCAGGAAGATGAACAGCAGAGACCAGCCCACCGAGATGCGTGCCTCGCGGACGCTCGGCGTCGTGAAATACCGCATGAGAATATGCGGCAGCGACGCGGTGCCGAGCATGAGGCAGAAGATCAAGGCGAAGTAATTGAGCGGGTCGTAGGTGGTGAAGGGTTGCGCATGCGCCTTGGCGATGCCCATTTGCCCTTCGATCACGGCGATCTTCTCGAGGATGCCGCCGTACATCAGCTGCGGGATCGGCACGCCGGTGATCTGCGCCGACAGGATCACCACCGGCGTCAGGTAGGCGATGATCAGGATGATGTACTGGGCGACTTGCGTCCAGGTGACGGCGCGCATGCCGCCGAGCATCGAGCAAAGCAGGATGCCGACGAGACCGGCGAATACCGCGACCTCGAAGCTGAGGCCGAGGAATCGCGAGGTGATGATGCCGGTGGCGTAGATCTGCGCCGTCACGTAGGTGAAGGAGCAGGAGATCAGCACGATGATGCCGACCGACCGGGCGAGGTTGCCGCCGTAACGCACGGCGAGGAAGTCGGGCACCGTGAAGGCGCCGAACTTGCGCAGGTAGGGCGCCAGCAGCACGGCGACGAGGACGTAACCGCCAGTCCAGCCGAGGACGAAGGCCAAGCCGTCGTAACCGAGCAGATAAAGCGTGCCGGCCATGCCGACGAAGCTCGCGCCGCTCATCCAGTCCGAGCCGGTCGCCATGCCGTTGTAGATCGCGGGCACGCGCCGTCCGGCCACGTAATATTCGGAGATCTGGGCCGTCCGCGACAGCACGCCGATGAGGGCGTAGATGCCGATTGTCAGGAAGACGAACAGATAGCCGATGATCTGGTTGGGCACCCCCATCTGCTCGAGAATCGCGAGCACGATGACGAAGCCGATGAAGCCGCCTGTGTAGATCCCGTAGACCTTACCCAGGTTGTTGATGAAATCCCCTTTAAGCATTTTCTGCTGTCCCCCGATCAATCTTCAGCGACGCCGAATTCCTCGTCGATCCGGTTCTGCTTGATTGCGAACCAGAAGATGAGGACGACGAAGATGATCAGGGAGCCCTGGGCGGCCATGTAGAAACCCAGCGGGAATCCGAAGATCACGATTTTATTGAGCGCCGGCGCGAAGAAATGGACGAAGAAGCTCGATAGAAACCAGATGATGAGCGACGTCCACATCAGGGCCCTGGTCTTCGACCAATGGGCTTCCGCCTTTTCAGGCGAAATCTTCTCTGCCATGTCCTGAGACTCCCACGTAAGTCGGGACATGGCGAAACGGCCGCGCGTCGCGGCTGCCGCACAGATCGCGGTGAGACGAGAAAGTCATGTCCCCGCCAAGCCCCTGTTAAGGCCACGGCCCTCCCGCGGACACGAACGGTGCTGCGGTCGAACGCGCAAGCCACCCCCGCCGAACTTGCCGCTCTCTCTGGACGGCTACGTTCGGCAACTACGCGTCCGATTCGACCGCGATGACAACGCGGCATCTCGTCAGGACGCGAAAGGATGAGTATCATTTTCCGAAAGCCGAAACAACGTTCTATGTTTGTATATTACTCGGCGAGGGGGGTTACTTGTTCGATACTATCCGCACGGCTCTCAACGAACATGTTTTCGGGCGGGCGCCGGACCGCGGCAGGATCGCCGACGGCGCCGCGCTGGTGGCCGCGCTTAGCCAGGAAGCCGCCCATGTCGCGCAAAGCGCGACCTACAATTATCTCCGCGCCCGCGCGGGTTTCCTCGGCCCCAAACTGTTCAGCGAGCCGGCGTTTCTCGAAGCCGTTGAGGTCACGCGCTGGGAATCCTACGCCGCCGTGCTGGCCGATCTGACGTTGATCGCCGCCGCCGCCGCGCGGCCCTGGCTGCCTTCGGGCGATGTCGCCGAAGACTGGCGCGAGATTTTCCGCCAAGCGCTTTCGGTCTACCCACCGCCGTCCCATCGCGGTGACGGATGGGACGGGCTGATCGCCGCGTTCGCCGCGCGCGCGGCGCAAGCCGAAGCCGCGCCGGCCGAGCCGCCCGAAGCCATCGCCATAACGGCGGGGCGGGCGATCTTCGCGCAGCTCCCCTTGCATCCGGACGTCCGCCGACTCGACGAGGAGATGGTCGTCAACACCGTGCGTTTCCGTATGTTGCGCTCTTGGGAAAGCCTCAAGGACCGTCTCGAATGGCCGAAGCTCGCCGCCGAGATCCGCCGCCCGGCCAGCGCGCGGTAAAGCGCACCTCCGCCCGGCGGGTGCTGACGCTGGCCTTCGCCGCCGCGCTCGGCGGCGCGCTGGCCTGCGTCGTCGCCGCTATCGCGTTGGCCAGGGGCGAAGCGGAGGGGTGGTGGGCGCTCGCCATCGCCGGCGGCGCGCTATGCCTGGTCGGCGGCTGGATCGGTTATGAGACGGTGACGGAGCATTTCCAGGCGCTGGAACGATTGCGCGGTTTCGTCGTAGCGATGCGTGCCGCCCAAGGCGTCGCGGCGGTCGCGCCGCCAGTCGGCGACCGCGAAAGCGCCGCTTTGCGCGACGCCGTCCTCGCATTGATCGCCGCGCGCGAGATGACGCGCGACAGCGACGCCCGCCGTCTCTCTGCCATCCTCGCCGCGCTGCCGGACGCGGTAATCGCCGTCACCGAACGCGGCCAGGTCAGCCTCATCAACGGCCCGGCGATGCGCTTTCTCGGCGTCGAGCGCGCCGCCATCGGCACCAGCCTGTTCGACGCCGTGACGCAGGCCAGCCTGAGCGACGCTTGGAGCCGCGCGCGGCGCGAACGCCGCCCGTCGCGCGCCGAGCTCGAATTGGCCGGCGGGGCGCGCGTGCCGGCGACGGTCGCCGATCTCGGCGAGCACGGCGGCGCTTTGATCGTTCTCGCCGGCGGCGACAGCGGCGCGGCCTTGGCGCACGACCTCAGCCTGCACGAACTGCCGCCCGACGCGCCGCCGCCCGACGACGCGACGCCGCTGGACCATCTGCCCGTCGCCGCGCTCGACACCGAGACCACCGGGCTTGCGCCGAACCATGACCGCATCGTCTCGATCGGCGGCGTCCGTCTCTATGGCGGCGCGATCTATCGCGCCACCGCGCTCGACCGGCTCGCCCGGCCGGATGTGCCGGTGCCGCCGCGCGCCAGCGCCATTCACGGCCTGACCGACGCGATGCTTGCCGACGCCCCGCCATTCGCCGCGCTGATCGACGATGTCCGCCGCCTGATCGGGAAGGCCGTGCCGCTCGGCCATAACATCGGCTTCGACCTCACCATCATCGCCGCCGAATGTCAGCGCGCGGGCATCGCCTGGTCGCCGCCGTCCCATTCGCTCTGCACTTTGCGGCTCGCGGCGGCGCTCGATCCCGAGGAGGAGACCCTCGATCTCGAAGCCGTCGCGGCGCGCTACGGGCTCGACACGCTCGGCCGTCATAGCGCGCTCGGCGACAGCCTGCTCACCGCCGCCCTATGGCAACGCATGCTGCCGCGCCTGCATGAGCGCGGCATCGCCACGCTGGGCGAGGCGGTCGCCTTCGCCGCCAGCGCCAAACGCGTCGTCGCCTCGCAGAAAACGGCGGGTTGGTGAGTGGGCCATGGACCTTCAGCCGCTCGCCGCGCTCGACAGCTTTCCTTACCGCCATCGCGTCGGCGAGGTGATGTCGAGCCCCGCCGTGACGGTCGCGCCCGACGCGACGCTCGGCGAAGCCATGCGGACCATGCTGGAGCGGCGCGTCAGTTCGCTGCTCGCCGCCGACGCGGACGGACGCCCGAGCGGCATCCTGACCGAACGCGACATCTTGCGCCTCGTCGCGCGCGACGGTGCCGCCATCCTCGCCGCGCCAGCCGAACGCCTGATGAGCCGGCCCGTGCGCGCCGTGGCCGCCGACGATTTCGTCTATGTGGCGCTGGCGCGGATGGACCGGCTCGGCGTGCGCCATCTGGCGGTGACGGACGGCGAGGGGCGGCTGGTCGGCGCGCTCAGCGGGCGCGGCCTCCTCAAATTGCGCGCCAACCAGGCGCTCGCTATCGGCGACGGCATCGCCGTCGCGCAGAGCGCGGCGGAATTGGGCGCGGCCGCCGCGGCGTTGCCCGCCTTGGCCCAAGCTCTGCGCGCCGACGGCGTCGCGCCGCTCGCCATCGCCGGCCTGATCAGCGGCGTGATGCGCGATGCCACCGCGCGCGCCGCGGCGCTCGCCGAGGCCGCGCTGACGGAGCGGCTCGGACCGCCGCCGGCGGCTTACGCCATGCTCGTGCTCGGCTCGGCCGGACGCGGCGAGAGCCTGCTCGCGACCGATCAGGACAACGCGCTGGCGCATGACGGCGGCGAAGCCGACGACGGCTGGTACGCCGAACTCGGCAAGCGCGCTTCCGACACGCTCGACGCCGCCGGCATTCCCTATTGCAAAGGCAAGGTGATGGCGTCCGAGCCGCAATGGCGGCGAACGCGCGACGGCTGGCGCGCGCAGGTCTCGGCCTGGCTGCGCCATTCGACGCCGGACGATCTGCTCAACGTCGATATCTTCTTCGACTTCCGGCCGGTGCATGGCGATGTCGCCATGGGGCGCAAGCTGCGAAGCGATTCGCTGCGCATGGCGCGGCGCGCCAAACCGTTCCTCAAGCTGTTGTCGGTCCGCCTCGACGAATTGAACGCGCCGCTCGGATTGTTCGGCGGCATCCGCAGCGTCGGCGGCCGCGTCGATCTCAAACGCGGCGGCTTGCTCCCATTGGTCTCGGGTGCCCGGATCATGGGATTGGCGCTCGGCATCGAAGCGCCTGGGACCGTTGAACGATTGCGCGCCGCCGCCGAGGCCGGCGCGCTCGGCGCGGCCGACGCCGAAAATCTGGCCGACGCTTACATGACGTTGCTCGGCGCGACCTTGGATCAGCAATTGGCCGACATCGCCGCCGGCGTCGCGCCGTCGAGCCGGGTGGCCGTCCCCCGGCTATCTTTACGCGAACGGGCACGGCTGCGCGCCGCGCTGCAAAGCGTCGATGGCTTGAAAGTCGCCGTGCGCGACGTGCTGACGGTGGAACCGCGTTAGCTGCGCAGACATATCCGATAAGTCTCTCGGCAACAATCCGATGCCGCCGCAAGGGCTGGATGGCCCCGCTGTTTCCGCTATGATGCGGCCAAATCAGATAAAAATCCTTCAGGAGGCATGACAATGGCGACCGAGATGACCGGCAAGAAATTCGATGTGGGCGGCGTGCTGCTCGAGCGGCCCTTCAAAATTCGCCGGTTGGGCCATTTCGGCATCAACGTCATCGACATGGAGAAGGGCAAGCGGTTCTATAAGGACCTGCTGGGCTTTCGCATCGTCGACATCCGCGATCCGCTCGGCGGCAAGCCGGTGCCGGACGAGATGAAGGAGTTCGGCGACCACAACGGCTACTTTTTCCGCTACCAGTCCGACCATCACGCCTTCGTGCTTTACAATCACCGCGTGCGCGGCGCGATGGACCGCCTGGGCCGCTGGCGCAAGGACGTGAACGTCAACCAGATCACTTGGCAAGTGCAAAGCCTGGAGGAAGTCGTCGGCGCCGACAAATGGCTGACCGAGAACGGCAACAACATGGTGCGGCGCGGCCGCGACATGCCGGGCTCGAACTGGCACACCTACCTGATGGACCCCGACTGGTTCCAGAACGAGCTGTTCTACGGCATCGAGCAGATCGGCTGGGACGGCTATTCCAAGCCCAACTCGATGCACAAAGGCGGCTATCACGAATTTCCCGAACTGCCGCATCGTTCGGAATATGCCGAGATCAACGAAGCCATCGCCCAGGGCATGGACCCGCGCGAAGGCTACCGCCATACCGAATCCTTGCCCGAGAAATACGACGTGCAAGGCATCTTGCTGGCGCGGCCGTTCAAGATCACGCGCATCGGCCCGGTGCGGCTGTTCTGCAGCGATGTCGAGGCGTCGCTGAAGTTCTACCGCGACATGCTCGGATTCATCGTTACCGAGGAAATTGTCTACAAGGGCCATCGCTGCGTCTTCCTGCGCAACAACACCGAGCACCATTCGATGGCACTCTATCCCATCGAGCTGCGCAAAGAGATCGGCCTGTCGGAGAACAGCAAGCTGATGAGCTTCGGCGTGCAGGTCGCCAATTACAAGCAGCTGCGCGACGCCAAGGCGTTTCTGCAGGAGCAGGGCGTGCAGATTAAGGAATTGCCGGGCGAGCTTTACCCCGGCATCGACTACAGCTTCTTCGCGCTCGACGGCGACGGCCAGGCGATCCAATTCTATTATTCGATGGAGCAGATCGGCTGGGACGGCAAACCGCGTCCCGCGTCGCAGCGCCGCCCGGTGAAGCCCGGCGTCTGGCCCGAGACCGTCGAGGGCTTGAGCGACACATATGCGGGCGAAACCCTGCTCGGGCCGTGGAACTAGCCGCCGGATTCACGCCGGGCGCGTCGCTGGCCGGCGGCGCGCTGATCGGCCTGGCGGCGGCGCTGCTGTTGCTTCTCAACGGCCGTGTCGCCGGCGTCAGCGGCATTCTCGGCGGACTGCTGCAACGCGGCGCGGACGAACGCTGGGAGCGCATCGCTTTCATCGCCGGATTGCTCGCCGGGCCGGCGCTGTTCGCGCTTCTCGCGTGGCCGCCCAGCATCGTCGTCGCGGCGTCTCCCGCCGTCTTGATCGTCGCCGGCCTGCTCGTCGGTTATGGCACCCGGCTCGGCAGCGGCTGCACCAGCGGCCACGGCATCTGCGGCGTCGCCCGCCTGTCGCCGCGCTCGTTGGCCGCGACCGGCTTGTTCATGCTCGCCGGCATGGCGACGGTCTATGCCGCGCGCCACTGGTTCCTCATGGGGTTCGCCTGAGATGCGCGGCCCCATGCGCGTCGTCGTCGCGCTCGCCGCCGGCCTGATCTTCGGATTCGGACTCGCGCTATCGCAGATGATCGACCCGGCGAAGGTGCTGGCTTTTCTCGATGTCGCCGGCGCGTGGGACCCGAGCCTCGCCTTCGTCATGATCGGCGCCTTGACGGTCGCCGCGCCGGCCTACGCGCTGGCGGCGCGGCGCGCTCGACCGCTCTATGGCGACAACTTCGCCGTGCCGACGCGGCGCGACATCGACAAGCCGTTGGCGTTCGGCGCGCTGCTGTTCGGCGCGGGCTGGGGCCTCGCCGGCTATTGCCCTGGCCCGGCCATCGCCAGCCTGACGTTCGGCCTGTGGCAGACTTGGCTGTTCGTCGCCGCCATGCTCGCCGGCATGGCGTTGCACCGCGTCACGCGGGGCGTTTAGCCGCCCCTAGCTAACGAACGAGAAAGGGCAGGTTGCCGGTGGCGGCCATGCCCTTGCCGTCGCGCAGCACGACGAACAGGCGATAAGCGCCCGGCGCAAGACCGGCGATCTCCGCGCTCCAATCGCCGGACTGCCCGCGCGCGTTGCGAAGCGCGCCCGGAAAGGCCGGCGGCACCGATTCAGCATCGCCCGCCTTGCCGAGATCGCGGCTCTCGGCCATCACGCGCCATTCGACGCTGAGGGCGTCGCCGTCGGGATCGAGCCCGGTGACGCGCGCGGCGATAGGCCCGGTCGCGGCGAAGCTGTCGGCCCCGTCGGCGAACGACAGATCGACGATGCGCGGCGCGCGGTTGGCGGCCTTGCCGCCCCAGAATTCTGCCATCACGTCAGCCGCCTCGGTCAGCTCGCCGCTCGGCAGGAACAGGCTGTGCCAGGTCGGCGTCACTTCCTGCTTCTGGCCCCAATAGAACAGGATTTGTCCGGCGCTCTTGGGCGTCAGGGCGTGCAGGTATTGGCGCAGCCGCGCCGCCTTGGCGGTGCTGGTGAGCTCGACCGCCGCGCCCCACGGCTTCACCGGCGCCTGCCATTGGCCTTCCGCGCCAAGCTCCGTGACGATCATCGGACCGGTCCAGCCTTGCGCGCGCACGCGTTCGGGCAGATCGAGGAGCGCGCCGCCATAGGAGTTGACGCCGAGCACGTCGATGTCCGGCGCGTGGCGCATGAGCTTGGCGATCTTGTCGTTGCCGATTTCGGCGATCACCGCCATGCGCGGATGATAGGGATCGAGCGATTTGACGAGCCGCGCCGCTTCGCCGATGGCCGGCCAGACGATCGAGTCGTCGTGCAGTTCCGATTCGACCTCGTTGCCGAGACCCCAGGCGAGCAGGGCGGGGCTGTCCTTGTGCTTGAGCACGATCTCGCGCAATTGGGCGAGTTGGCCCTGGGCGACCTTGCGGTTGGCGTAATCGAAACCGCGGCGCGGATGCTCCAACCAGAAGCCGAAGATCACCTTGAGCCCGAGTTTCTCGGCTTCGGCAAGCACGGCGGGGCCTTCCTCCCCGTAGGTGCGCACCACGGTCGCGCCGCGCGCCTTCAGTTCGGCGAGGCGGGTCTGGCCCGACGCGCCACGCGCCGCGAAAGGCTGGCCATCGACGTAAATGCGGTCGCCGCGCACGGCGACGTCGGCGCGCGCCGATGTTGCCCCGAGCGCGGCCAGAAAACCGCAAGCGATGAGGAATGCGGCCGCCTTCACGCCGGAGTCAGGCTCGCGTTGTCGGTGAGCATCTGCGTGAGATGCTCGACGCATTGCTCGACGCGCGGCGGCATGGTTTCATTGCGGCGGATCAGCAGCAGCGCGACGCGGCGGCGCGGCCGCAAGGGCAGGGCGAGCAGCTCGCCGGCGGCGACCTCGCGTTCGGCGGCGATGCGTGGCGCGACGGCGACGCCGGCGCCAGACTTCACCATCAATTTGAGCGATTCGAGATTATCGCAATCGGCGACGATGTTGGGCGAGAGGCCCTGCGCGGCGAACATCGCCATCACCAGCCGGCCGTAGCCGACGCGGGTCTCGTTGGCGATGAAAGGATGCTCGCTGATCGCCGCCAGATCGACCGGACGCTGCGCCGCGGCGATGGCGTGGGTCGGCGCGGCGAGCACGACGAGGTCGGTCTCCGACAGGCGCGCGACCTTCAACTCGTGCGGCAAGCTTTTCGGATCGCCTTCGAGAAACAGCCCGACATCGAGACGCTGCAACTCGACGAAGCGATGGATGCGGCGCGTCGTCGTCGTGACCAGATCGAGCCGGATGGTGGCGCTGAACGCCTGCAACAACTGCGAAATCTGCGGCACCATGGCGTGAGCGATCCCGGAGCAGATGCCGAGCCTGATCGTCGAACCCGGGCTGCCGCGCAACTCGCGGGCCAGGTCCTTCAGCGCCGACATGCCCATCACGACGTCGTCGGCATTCTGCAGAAAGGTGCGGCCATTGATGCTGGCTTCGACGCCGCGGCTGGAGCGGTCGAACAGGCTGAAGCCGAGTTCATCCTCCAGCAGCCGCACCTGTTCGCTCAGCGACGGCTGCGAGACGCCCAGCTTTTCGGCGGCGCGGCTGAAACTGCGCTCGCGCCAGACGGCGATTGCATATCGGAGTTGCCGATCATTCATGGGACGGAAATCCTCGTCTAAGGGTTATGCATAAGATAACCGAGACGGGCTATAGGTGTCACCTATGGAGCGATCCCGAAATACTCTTAGCCAGTGTTTAGGCCGGCAATTAGCGTTTTACTGTCATAGTCGAAAGCTCGATTGACGCCGCTATTTCGCCCTGAATTGTTTCGCCCGGCGCAACTGATTAAAATCTGGGCAGCATGGGAGCGGAACGCAAAGGTCCATTGGGACCGAGGCGGGCAGCGGCTAATCTGACTTCGATGGGGTTTCAAAACGGTCCCGGCGCGCCGGGGACCGCGGCTTGAGGGGAGTCAGCAGCGTGTCCGTATACGAACTGAACCGCGCCATCCATCACGTCTATGTCGATCGCGACAAGACCATGGCCTTCCGCGACGGCGACATGTCGGTGCTCGATCCGTTCGATCTGAGCCCCGAAGAGCGCGAAGCGCTCGTCAACCGCGACTTCCCCAAGCTATGGGCGCTGCACACGCACCCGGTCCTGCTGTTCCATCTCTCCGCCGTGCTCAACCCCCGCGAATGGTACATCGAGCACGTGGTGCCGAAGATACAGGGCGTGCCGAACGTCTGGTACGACTACTACCCCCACACCGACGCCGCCAAGCCGGCTTAAGGAGAGCGCAAGATGAGCAATTCGGGGGAAAAGTCTCATCCGCTCCCGCAGCGCCGGCCGCACATCGGTCCGCGTCTCAGCCACGTCAACATCAACGTCTGGCGCGCGCTGGTTTTCCTGGTCTTCCTCATCGTCTGGTGGACCATCGCCAAACTCGTCGGCCAGAACTTCGTGCCGACGCCGTGGCAGACCCTGCAAGCCGCCATCCAGACCATCGGCGACGGCACCGTGCCGAAAGCCGCCTGGGCCAGCATCAAGGTCTACCTCTCCGGCTACGTGCTGGCGGCGCTCTTCGCCATCCCCTTCGGCCTGCTGATGGGCGGTTTCCGCGTCTTCGGCTCGGCCCTGGAAATCTACGTCGACGCGCTCGCCGCGACTCCGCGCGTCTCCTTCATCCCGCTGATCATCGTTTTCCTCGGCCTCGGCTACGAGGCGAAAGTCGTCGTCGTCTTCCTCGGCGCGGTGATGCCGATCCTGATCAACACCTACGCCGGCGTGCTCAACAGCGACGGCGAGCTGATCGAGATGGCGCGCTCCGCTGGCGCGTCCGAAGCGCAGATTTTCCGCACCATCATGCTGCCCGGCGCCTTGCCCTATATCACCGCCGGCCTGCGCGTCGGCGCGTCGCTCGCGCTGATCAATACCGTGGTGGCCGAGCTCTACACCGCCGTGCAGGGCCTCGGCGGTCTCCTGTCGATCTACGGCAACACCTTCCGCATGGCGCCTTATTTCGTCGTCGTCTTCTGCCTCGCCATCATGGGCGTCACCGTCATGCAGTCGCTGAAGGTGCTGGAGCGCCGCATGGCGCGCTGGCGCTACAACAGCGACCGCACGTAACGCGCGACGCTTTCCACCGGAGAATCACCATGGCTCAAATCGTTTCCGTCATCGCCTCGACCCACAACCCGCGCATCTTCTGGAACCGCGACCAGGCCGACAAGAACGACCTCGACGCGCTCTACGCCGCTTTCGCCGACGTGCGCAAGATGCTGGCCGAGACCAAACCCGACATGATCGTCGCCGTGGCCAACGACCACCTCGACAACTTCTTCCTCGACAACATGCCGACCTTCTCCGTCGGCCTCGCGCCGACGGCCGAAGGCCCGTTCTGGTACGAATCCGAGATCATGTTCCTGCCGAGCTATAAGGCGAACGTGCAACAGGACTTCGCCGGCTATCTGCTGCGCGAGGGCGTCGAGCAGGGCATCCAGTTCTCGCAGGTCCGCGAGTTCAAGATCGACCACGCCTTTACCGTGCCGCTGTCCTTCGTCCGCCCGGAAGAAGACCTGCCGGTGGTGCCGGTGATGACCAACGCCTTCGGCTATCCGATCGCGACCAACCAGCGCTGGTACGAGCTCGGCCAGTTCATCCGCCGCTCGATCGAAGCCTGGCCCGGCAAGGAACGCGTCGCCGTCATCGGCTCGTTCAACCTCACCGTGGAAGTCGGCGGCCCGAAGATGGGCAAATACAACATGGACTTCACCCGCTGGATGATCGAGCAGATGAAGAACGGCAACCGCGACGAAATTCTCAAGACGCTGACCGTTCCGCGCCTCATCGAAGAGGGCAACTCGACGGCCGAATTCCTCAATTACGTCACCGTGCTCGGCGTCGTCGAGGAGACCAAGCCGACCTTCATCCAGCACAAGCCCGTCAAGGGCGTCGGCATGTGCCCGGTCGCATTCTGGGACATGCAGCAATAGAAACGTCACGTCGCCACGCTTAGGCCACCGCTCGTCCCCCCAGATCGGCGGCATCATCACTCTCGAGACCATCTTTTCAGAAGGAGCTAGAGCCATGATCGGATCGAAACTGGGTAAACTGAGCCTCGCCGCCCTGCTTGCGGGCGTGGCCCTTCTCGCCGCGCCGGCGAACGCCGCGCCGTTCAAGATTATCGTCACGCACCTCGAGCCGCCGCTGGTGCCGAACTCGGTCATCGATATGGCCCAGGCGCTCGGCTACTACAAAAAGGCCGGCGTCGACGTCGAGATCGTCCGCGTGCAGCAGACCCCGTCCGCCGTCGCCGCGCTGCGCTCGGGGCAGGGCGATATGGCCAACATCGGCTTCGATGTCGCGCTGCAGCTCGTCGCGCGCGAGCAGATGAACCTCAAGGGCGTCGTTTCGCCTGATAAGGCGCTGCCCTTCATCATCGCCGCCAAGAAAGAGATCACCTCGGTCAAGCAGCTCGAAGGCAAGACCTTCGGCGTCAGCCGCGTCGGCGCGGTCGACTACTCGCTGACCCGCACGGTGCTCAACAAGCTCGGCGTCGCCGTCGACAAGATGGAATATCTCGCCATCGGCCAGCCGCCGGTGCGCGCGACTTCGCTCGCCGCCGGCAAGGTCGACGCCACGACCATCTCGATCGGCGTCTGGACCAGCATCCCGGACAAGAGCGCGCTGAACATTCTGGTCAGCCAGGCCGATTACTACAAAGGCGCGCCGCTGATCAGCAAGCTCAACGTCGTGACCGACGCCGTCGCCAAGAGCAAGGCGAAGGAGATCGAGGCGATCGTCAAGGCGACCATCATGGCGTCGCGCGACTTCGCCAAAAACCCCAAGCTGTGGGTCGACGGCATGGCGGCCGCGCTGCCGAACGTGAAGCGCGAGACGCTGGAATTCCTCGCCGACGCCTACAAGGAAAACTGGACCGTCAACGGCGGCCTCAACATGAACGAGGCGAAATTCACGACCGACGACCTCTACGCCAACAACGACGACTTCAAGGGCCTGAAGCGCGTCGAGCCGGCGGCGTGGATCGACACGTCGATCATCGACCGCGTGCTGAAGTCGGACGGCGTCTCGCCTGGCATCGACCCGACCGGCCGTTAATCGCCTCAAGCCGGCGGCCAGCCTTAACGAACAGGAGCGTCATGTCCTCCACTTCCACCGTCCCGTCCTTGCCGGCGTCCGCGACCGAGGAGCCCGCGATCAAAATCCGCAACATCACGAAGATGTTCAAGCGGCACAAATCGCATGAGGGCGTCCTCGCGTTGCGCGACGTCTCGCTCGATATCGGCAAGAACAAATTCGTCAGCCTCGTCGGCCCGTCCGGCTGCGGCAAGACCACCTTGCTGCGGATGCTGAACGGGCTGATCCGGCCCGACGAAGGGGAGATCCTCGTCAACGGCCTGCCGCCGGCGCCCGGCCCGCACATGGGCTTCGTCTTCCAGTCGTTCCGCCTGCTGCCTTGGCGCACGATTTTCGAGAACGTCGCCTATCCCCTGCAGCTCAACGGCATGGACAAAGACCAGATCCGCGAGCGCGTCGTGCGCTACCTGGAAATGGTCGGCCTCAAGCGGTTCGCCGAGTCCTATCCGAGCGAACTGTCGGGCGGCATGAAGCAGCGCGTCGCGCTGGCCCGGGCGCTGGTCGCCGAGCCCGACATCCTGCTGATGGACGAGCCGTTCGCCGCGCTCGACGCCCAGACCCGCGAGTTCATGCAGTTCGAGCTGATGAAAATCTGGCATCAGCGCAAGGCCGTCGTCGTCTTCGTCACGCACAGCGTCGACGAGGCGGTGCTGCTGTCGGACGAGATCGTCATGCTGCGGCCGCGCCCCGGCCAGGTGTCCGAGGTGCTGACGGTCGACCTGCCGCACCCGCGCTGGGATTACGACGCCCGCGCCCGGCCGGAATTCGTCGAAATGCGCCGCCATCTCTGGGAAAGCATCAAAGAGATGGTCGCCGCCGATCCGCAGTCGGAATTCTACAACCGCGACGGCAAGACCGAGCGTTCCGCCGCCGAGGACTGAGCCCGCAGCCATCCGCACGCCTGACGGGCCGGCAAGCCGCAGCTTGCCGGCCCGCGTCCGTCTGGGTTCCGCCCCGCCGCCGAGAGGGCCATGACAGGGACGGAGAGGTGGCTTATTCTCCCGCCCTGGGTCTGACGGCTTCGTGTTCCGCGGCCGACCAAGGGGGGATTTCGATGAGGCCGCTGGCCGTCGGCGCGCTCGCTTGCGCCGCTTTGCTGATGCTGTCGTTCGCCGTGCCGCGCGCCGAAGCGACCGCGATCGAGACCGTGGCAAACCTCGCCGGCCCCAGCCGCCAGGCGATCTTAGAAGCCGGGGCGCGCCAAGAAGGCGTGGTGGTGTGGAGCGGCAGCGTCGGCGACGACATGCGCGCCCAGCTGGCCAAGGCGTTCACCGCGAAATATCCGTTCCTGCGCGTCGAAGGCCAGCGCCTCAGCGTGACCCAGGCCATCCAGCGCGCCGCCGCCGAAAAGAGCGGCAAGGCCGCGCCGCGCACCGATCTTCTCGCCGGCAACCTGCTGGTGGAATTGCGCCGCGGCGACTTGGCCCAGCCTTTCCGGTCGCCGCTGTCCGACGCCTTGCCCAAAGAATTCAAAGACCCCCATGGGCTTTCGGCGCCGTACCGCTTCGCCTATTACGGCATCGCCTACAACACCTCCCTGGTGAACGAGAAGGACGCGCCGCGCAGCTACGACGATCTGCTCGACCCGAAATGGCGCGGCAAGATCGTCTGGAACAACGGCCTGGAAAGCGGCGCGCCGGTGCTGATCACCTATTTCCGCCGCCTGTGGGGCGAGGAGCGGGCGGCGCGCTATCTCCAGCGGCTCGCGCAGCAGGTGGTCCGCACCGAGCTCGGCACGCCGCGCGAGACGCTCGACGGCGTGGTGAACGGCAAAAGCTACGTCATGCTCGGGGCGTCGCTGCATCAGGTCGCGGCGCTGCGCGCCGCCGGCGCCTCCATCGAAGCCACCATGCAGGACCCGGTGCTGGCGCGCGACAATCATCTGGTCTTGCTGAAAAGCGCGCCGCATCCGCATGCCGCCATGCTGTTCGTCGATTTCCTGCTCGACCGCGAAGCGCAGGAAATCCTGCGTGGCGACCAGTTCTATCCGGCCAATCCCGACGTCGATCCGCCGGAGGTGATGATGCCCTACGATCCGCTGCGCCACGGTCTCAAGCAATTCACCGCCGACGACGTCATGCTGTCGCAGGAGCGCGAACGATCGATCTCGCTGCTGCGCGAATATTTCCGCTAGCCGGGCCGTGATCAACGTCATCCGCCAGCGGTGGAGCCATGGCGGCGTCGATGCCGATCTGTGGGCGCTGAGCGGCGAGGGGCCGGCGCATCTGCCGCCGGCCGGCCAATTGGCCGCGCTCGTCGATGCGGCCGGCGCGGTTCTGGCGCGTCACGGCCTGTCGCTCGACAATCTCGTCCATCAACGGCTTTGGCTGCGCGAGCGCGGCATGCGCGACGAGATCGACGGCGTGCGCCGCGACTTGCTGCGCGGGCCGCGGCGCTGCGCCAGTTCCAGCTTCTATTGCGCCGCGCGGATGCGCGCCGGCGGCGGCGTCGCCCTCGATCTGCTGACGCAAAGCCCCACCGGCCGGCGCGCCCGCCGCATCGTCGATTTCGCGCCGCCGCGCCGCTACGCCTGGTATTTGCTGCAGGACGGGTGGCAGCACTTCTCCGGCATGGCCGAAAGCGCCGACGGCGTGGCGGCGCAGTTCGACGCCGCCTGCGGCCAGATCGAACGCGGCCTCGCCGCCGAGGGACGCGACTGGCGCTGCGTCACGCAAGCCCGCCTTTTTCTGGAGCGCGGGCAGGGGGAGGAGAACTGGCTGCGCGACGCCTTCGCGCGGCGCTCGGGACTGGCGGCTGAAACGGTCGCCTTCGATTGGGTCGACGGATTGGCCTCCGCCGACAAGCATCTCGAAATCGAAGCCGTCGCCCGCCCAATCTGACGCGCCCGGGCCTGACGCGTACTGGCCTGACGCGTACTCGCCTGACGCCCAAAAGAAAACGGCGGCGCCTCGCGGTCGCCGCCGTCGTCTCAGGATGCCGAGAGGCTCAGCCTTCGATCGGCAAAACCTTCGTCATGTAGCGATGGCTGATCTTGCGCTTGAGCACCGGATCTTCCAGTTCGAAGACAAAGCCTTCGGACGGACGGATACCGCCCTTGGCCGGCAGGGTGCCGCAATACATCGCGGTGTTGACCGGCAGCGCCTTGTCCTTGGCGATGGTGCAATTGGCGATCAGGTCCTGCGGCGGCAGCATCGCCGTCACCGGGCCCTCCTGGTACAGCACATCCTTGCCGCCCTCGATGGCGTAAGAGCGCAGGACGATCTGGTCCCAGTGGCCGGCGATATCGTCCATCCGCCACAGCGTCTTGGCGACCGGATGCGGGCAGGCGGCCTTCGACCAGGTGACGCCGATCGTCTCCAGCTTGCGGTCGGTGTGGTCGGACCCGACGCCGACCCAGAGGCCGTCGGCCAGGCTGAACAGCATGAACTCGACCTCGCCGCTGCTGTCGCCGCCGACGACTTCGATGCTGTCCGCCGTGGTCAGCGTCTGCGCTGCGGCGCGGTAGTAGATCGGCGTGGACTTGGGACGGGCGACCCCGAGCTTCTCCAGTTCCTCGATATGGGCCTCCATGGCCGCCTTGTTGCGGCCAGTCCAGCCGGCGATGACCATCTGGTCGATCTGCACGACGCGATTTTCGCTGCCGGATTTACCCTCGAGGGTCAGGGAGAGACGCACGCTGCTCATTAAAATCTCCAATTTTTCAATCTATTATAAGGCGTTCTTGATGAACGCCGAAGCTCGGGGGACAGCCCGCGTCCCGTGAGTTAGGCGGTCTTTGGCGTCATTGACAAGCCATGGCAGATAGCTTTAGCATATTGCTAAGTTTCAAAGCTATCTCGTCCTGCGAGAAGCGAGGCCGGTTCCATCACTGGATCCGGCGATTGGGGATCGGACATGGAGATCGGCAACGGCCGCCGCGCGGTGAAGGCGAACGCCCCCGAAAAGGGCGGCGAAGCCCGTCCGCCGTTGACCGTTTCGAAGCCGGATTTGCTGGTCGAAGGCGAGGACGGCGAGTTCCGCCAACTGGTCCATCGTCTGCTGGCTTTCTCCGCCCGCCTCGAGACCTGCCGCTCGGGCTTCGGCGCGCTGCTCGACCTGACCGGCGTGCAATACACGACCCTGATTTCCATCGCCCATCTGGAGGGCGACGACGGCGTCGGCGTGAAGACCGTTGCCGACCATCTCGGCCTCTCCGGCTCCTTCCTCACGATCGTCTCGGGCCAGCTCGCCAAGCGCGGCCTCGTCGAGAAAAGCACCAATCCGCAGGACCGCCGCCGCGTCCATCTGCGCGTGACGGAGCAGGGCCGCGAGATGCTCGAGGGCCTCGCGCCGATCCAGCGCGACGTCAACGACCTGCTGTTCAAGCCGCTCGACGCCAAGCGCTTCCGCGCGCTCAACGAGATTTTTGCCGACCTGATCAAAGCCGCCGACGAGGCGACCGCGCTGATCGGCTATTACAGCCAGAGCGGCGCGCCGGACGCCGCCCGCGCGCCCAAAGCGCGCCTGCGCGGGTGAGGGAAGCCATGGCCGACGACGTGAACAACGCATTCGATCCGATCGCCTTCCGCCGCGCGCTTGGCGAATACGTCACCGGCGTGACCGTCATCACCGCCGAAGGCGGCAACGGCGAGCGCATCGGCATGACGATGAACTCGTTCAACTCCGTCTCGCTCGATCCGCCGCTGGTGCTGTTCAGCGTCGACCGCCGCGCGCTCAGCCTGCCGGCCCTCGAAAGCGCCAAGGGTTTCTGCGTCAACGTGCTCAGCCGCGGCCAGCAGGACGTCTCCGGCCGCTTCGCCAAGGCGCAGACCGACAAGTGGGCCGAGACCAAGTGGACGCCGGGCTATATGAACGCGCCGCTGCTCGACGGCGCGCAGGCGCATTTCGAATGCGCGCCCTACGCCACCTACGACGGCGGCGACCATGTGATTTTCGTCGTGCGCGTCGTGCGCTTCTCCACGCAGCCGCACAGCGAGCCATTGGCCTTCTTTCGCGGCCGCTACTCCGTCGTCAGCGACGAGAGCGAGCGGCGCGGCGTCGCCTGACCAGCCTTTCGCGCGCACCGCGTAAACCGAACACCCGAACAACAGACGTCTTCAAAGCCCGAGGAACGAAACGATGATCAAGAACGGCAAACAGCATATCGAGACGCTGCGCGACGGCCGCCAAGTCTTCATCAATGGCGAGGCCGTCAAGGACGTCACCGAGCACAGCGCCTACCGCTCTTCCGTCCAGTCGATCGGCCGTCTCTACGATTTCCAGTCCGCTCCCGAGAACAAGGAGCTGATGACCTATCAGACCGACACCAAGCAGACCGCGCACAAGATGTGGCAGATGGCCGCCAGCTACGCCGAGCTGGTCGAGCGCCGCAAGGCGCTGGAAGCCTGGGCCGAGCTGAGCGGCGGCTTCCTCGGCCGCTCGCCCGAGCACGTCGCCTCCTGCATCACCGGCATGGCTATGGGCCTGTCGGTGTTCGAGGAATACAACAAGGACCGCGCCAAGGCGTTGCACGACTATTACCGCTACGCCCGCGACAACGACCTCTACCTGACCTACGTCATCATCAATCCGCAGGCCGACCGCTCCAAGTCGGCCGCCGGCCAGAGCAACGAATTCCTCGCCGCCGGCATCGTCGACGAGGATTCGGAAGGCATCACCATCCGCGGCGCGAAGATGCTCGCCACCGGCGGCATCATGGCCAACGAAGTTCTCGTCACCTGCATCCAGCCGCTGCAGCCCGGCGAGGAGAAATACGCCTATTCGTTCTGCATCCCGATGAACGCCAAGGGCCTCAAGCTCATGTCGCGCAAGTCGTACGAGCAGAGCGCCGACAACGTGTTCGACAGCCCGCTGTCCAAGCGCTTCGACGAGAACGACGCGCTGATCTATTTCGACGACGTGAAAGTGCCGTGGGACCGCGTGTTCGTGAACCAGGACGTCGCCATGACGCTCAAGCAGTTCCACGCGACGCCGGCGCACGTCTATCAGAACTATCAGGCGCAGGTCCGCCTGATGGTGAAGATGCGCTTCCTCACCGGCATCGCCTACCGCACCGCCGAGATGAACGGCATCATCAACTTCCCGCAGGTCAAGGAAACCCTCGGCCAGCTCGCCGCCGAAGCGGCCATGGTCGACGCGCTGGTCGCCGCCATGGAGGCCAAGGGCAAGCAGGTCGGGCCTTACTACATTCCCGACCGCCACACTCTCTACACCGCCCAGGTGTTGACGCAGCAGCTCTATCCGAAAGTCGTCAACACGCTGCGCGACCTCGCCGGCGGCGGCATGATCATGCTGCCCTCGTCGATCATGGATTTCGCCAATCCCGAGCTCAACGAGCTCATCATGAAGACGCAGCAGTCGCCGGCCGCGGGCTCCAAGGAGCGCGTAAAGTTCTACAAGCTGGCGTGGGACGCCGTCGGCTCCGAGTTCGGCTCGCGCCACACGCAGTACGAGATGTTCTACGCCGGCGCGACCTTCGTCACGAAGGGCCACTCGTTCCGCACCTACGACTGGAAGCGCTCGACCGAGCTCTTGGACAAGATGCTCGGCAGCTACGATCTCGAAAGCGAACTGGCCAAGAAGAAGCTCGGCAAGGCCGCCGAGTAAGTTTGTCGCAAGTCCGCTCAGTAACCAGGAAGGAAGCCCACCATGCCTGTGAACAAGGTTCATGACGAGTTCCGCGCCGTCGATCTCAATAGCGGCTGGGAAGACCCGCCGGGCTACGCGCCGGGCTCCGGCGTGCAGCAGAAGATCATCTCGGGCGCGCTCGACGAGGTGAACAAGCGCGGCACCCGCACCCGCCTGCTCAAGTTCGAGCCGGGCGCCTTCTCGACCTCGACCATCGTCCACGACTATTGGGAAGAGGTCTACCTGCTGCGCGGCGACCTGATCGTCGGCAACGACGCGCAGGGCAACGGCGGCCGCCCGTTCACCGGCGACACCTACGCCGTGCGTCCGCCGGGCGCGATCCACGGGCCGTTCAAGTCGGCGACCGGCTGCACGCTGCTCGAAATCCACTATTACGATCCGGTCTAAGGGCATTGTCGGGGGACATGGCGTGAAGCCGCTGCAGGAACTGGCAAAAGACT
Organism: Alphaproteobacteria bacterium; assembly: GCA_046297835.1. Classification (GTDB taxonomy): domain Bacteria; phylum Pseudomonadota; class Alphaproteobacteria; order SMXQ01; family SMXQ01; genus CAMAVH01. The sequence continues at coordinate 296,728 of JBKBHI010000005.1, forward strand.
TGGCCGACGGACGCGCGACGAGCCGCGCGCTCGTCGAAGCCTGTCTCGAGCGGATCGAGGATCCGGCCGGGGAGGGCAAGCGCGCCTTCATCGCCGTCGATGCCGAAGGCGCGCGCGCCCAGGCCGACTTCGCCGACGCCCAGCGCAAGCGCGGCATCGCGCCGTCGGCTTTCGCCGGCATTCCCGTCTCGGTCAAAGACCTGTTCGACATCCAAGGGCAGCAGACCCGCGCCGGCTCGACCGCTCTGGCCAAGGCCGCGCCGGCGAAAACCGACGCGCCGCCGGTCGCCGCCCTGCGCGCCGCCGGCTTCGTGCTGATCGGCCGCACCAACATGACCGAATTCGCCTATTCGGGCATCGGCATCAACCCGCATTACGGCACGCCGCTCAACGCCTGGGACCGCGCCACCGGCCGCGTGCCCGGCGGCTCGACCTCGGGCGGCGCGATCTCGGTCGCCGACGATATGGCCGCCGTCGCGCTCGGCACCGACACCGGCGGCTCGCTGCGCATTCCGCCGGCCTTCAACGGCCTCGTCGGCTTCAAGCCGACGGCCAAGCGCGTCTCGCGCGCGGGCGCGGTGCCGCTGTCCACGACGCTCGATTCGGTCGGCCCGATCGGCCGCACGGTCGCTTGCTGCGCCATCGTCGATTCCATCATCTCCGGCGAGCGTTCGTCCGCGCCGGCGCCCGTCGCCCATCCGGTGAAGGGCCTCCGCCTGGCCGCGCCGCAGAGCTTCGTGCTGAACGACGTCGAGCCCGCCGTCATGGCGGCGTTCCAGGCATCGCTCGCCGCGCTGCGCCAGGCCGGCGCGCTGGTCGACGAGATCGCGCTGACCGAGCTGGACGAGCTGCCGAAGATCAACGCCAAGGGCGGCTTCTCCGCGCCCGAAGCCTACGCCTGGCACCGCCCGCTGCTCGAAGCGCAGGGCGACGCCTACGATCCGCGCGTCCGCGTGCGCATCATGAAGGGCACCGAGCAATCGGCCGCCGACTATATCGAGCTGCTGGCCGCGCGCCGCGACCTGATCGCCCGCGTCGCCGCCGCAACCGCCGCTTATGACGCCTTGGTGATGCCGACGGTCGCCATCGTCGCGCCCAAGCTGCAAGAATTGATCGACAGCGACGCCGCCTTCACCCGCGCCAATCTCCTGGCGCTACGGAATACGTCGGTCGCCAATTTCCTGGATCAATGCGCCGTGTCCTTGCCCTGCCACAAGCCGGGCGAGGCGCCTGTCGGCTTCATGCTGATGGGCGCGCACGGTTCCGACGCCAAACTGCTTTCCATCGCCGGCGGTGTCGCCGGCGTCTTGTCCGCCGGCCAGTAGGCGGACAGGCCCGAACAACCGAGACGACCGAGAAGCCCGAGGAGTTAGAGATGACCGCTATCGATGCCGGCGCGATGCCGAAGGAAAGCTTCTGGCAAGGCAAACGGCAATACATCCTGCCGGCCGCAGGCGTGATCTTCACGGTCCTGCTGATCCTGGTGCCGTTCATCACGCTGGTGCTCTTCAGCTTCCGGTCGGGCACCCTGATCGAGCCGGGGCCCTTCACGCTGAACAACTACATCCGCGCCTACGGCGATCCGCAGACCTACCGGATGTTCTTCAACACCGTGGTCATGGCGATCTTCGGCACGATCATCTCGGTCGGCATGGCGGTGTTCTTCGCCTTCCTGACCGAACGCACGGACATGCCGTTCCGCAACGTCGCCTGGGCGCTGATGCTGATCCCCATGGCGGTGCCCGGCCTGCTGTTCGCGATGTCCTGGACGTTCCTGCTGTCGCCCCGCATCGGCCTGTTCAACGTCTGGATCCGCGACTTCTTCTCCCTGTTCGGGTTCGACATGGGACGGGAGGGACCATTCAACGTCTACACGCTTAGCGGCATGATCTTCCTCGAAGGCATCCGCGGCGTGACCACGACCTTCCTCATCATCGTCGGCGCGTTCCGCACGATGGACCCGAACCTGGAAGAGGCGGCGCGCACCTCGGGCGCGACCAACCGCGTCACCTTCTTCAAGATCTTCCTGCCGATCCTGACGCCGGCGATCCTCGCGGCCACCATGTACAATTTCATGAGCCACCTGGAATCCCTGGAAGTGCCGCTGGTCGTCGGCCTGCCGGCGCAGATCTACACGTTCCCGTCCTTCATCTACTTCTCGACGCAGCGTTTCTCGCCGCCGCAATACGGCACTTCGGCGGCGCTCGGCGCGACCTTCATCCTGGTCAGCATCCTGCTGGTCTATTGGTACCGCCGCATCGTCGGCAAGGCTGGCAAATACGCCACCATCACCGGCAAGGGCTATCGTCCGCGCATCATCCATCTCGGCAAGTGGCGCTATCCCTGCTTCAGCATGTTCGTGCTGTATTTCATCCTGACCATCGCAGCGCCGACCGCGGTCCTGTTGTGGACCTCGTTCCTCAACACCTACATCCCGCCGAGCATGCCCGGCGTGTGGGACCGCCTGGCCTGGACGAACTACAAGGCCATCTTCGCCGATCCGGACATCTGGAAGGCGTCGGTGAACACCCTGTGGCTCGCCGTCGGCTCGGCCACCGTCACCATGCTGCTGTCGCTGCTGATGGCCTGGGTGACGATCCGCGGCCGTATGCGCGGGCGCGGCGTGCTCGACACGATCACGTTCCTGCCGCACGCGCTGCCGGGCGTCATCATCGGCATCGCCTTCATCTTCCTGTTCCTGCAGCCGCCGCTCGCGAGCCTGCAGCTCTACGGTTCGCTGTGGCTCGTCATCCTCGGCCTGACCGTGAGCTACATCTCGTTCGGCAGCCGCACGATGAACGGCGCGCTCGCCCAGATTTCGGGCGAGATGGAAGAGGCCGGCAAGACCTCCGGCGCGAAGTGGGGCTCGATCCTGCGCCACATCGTCCTCCCGCTGCTGATGCCGGCCTTCATCTCGGGCTGGATCTGGGTCGCGTCGCACGCGCTGCGCAACTTCTCGATCCCAGTCATGCTGACGGGCCGCGACAACATGGTGCTGTCGGTCATCATGTTCCAGAACTGGGATGACGGCTATCCGGGCCGCACGGCCGCGGTCGGCATCATCCTGATCATCGTGCTGACGATCTTCACCGTCGGCGGCCGCTTCCTGGTGACTAAACTCAGCCGCCAGCAAGGCTAAGCGAACGGCCCTATAGGGCCCCTGAAGCGCCGGCCGTGTCCTCACGGCCGGCGCTTTTCTTTTGCGCCGGTTGCCTTTTCATTTTCGCTGGCTACTCTGGGCGGCTCGTCAGCCTTTTGGCAGGTGCTTATGCCGCTCGCGCTCTACGGCCACCCGTTCTCGTCTTACACGCAGAAGACGCTCATCGCCCTTTACGAAAACGGCACGCCGTTCGAGTTTCGCCAGCTCGGCCCGGACCAGCCGCATCATTCCGCCGAATGGCTGAAGCGCTGGCCGCTGCGAAAATTCCCGCTGCTGCTCGATGGCGACCGCCAATTCGCCGAAACGAGCATCATCATCGAGCACCTCGACATGGCCTATCCAGGCCCTCTGCGCCTCTTGCCGGCTGATCCCGCAGCGGCGCTGGCCGTGCGCTTCCTCGACCGCTTCTTCGACCTGCATGTCATGTTTCCGATGCAGCAAGCGGTCAACGGCGCCTTGAGCGGCGAGCCGGTCAAGCTCCGGGAAGGCCGCGCTTTCGCGCAGGAGAAACTGGAATTGGCCTATGCCTGGCTCGAAAACGAGCTGGCGGGCAAGGTCTGGGCGGCCGGCCAGGATTTCACCATGGCCGATTGCGCCGCCGCGCCGTCGCTGTTCTACGCTGACTGGACGCATCGCATCGCGGAGAGCTATCCGCGACTGCGCGCCTATCGGGCGCGTTTGCTGGCGCGGCCGTCTTTCGCCCGCGCGGTCGAAGAGGCCCGTCCCTATCGAGCGCTTTTCCCGCTCGGGGCACCGGATCGGGACTAAGCGGTCGCGACTGTCGCCGAACGGACAAAAAAAGCCCCGCCACCTTTGCAGGGGGCGGGGCGCCTCTCGGGGTGAACGCTGAGAGGTTGTTAGCGCGGCGTCAGCCGACGACCTGGCAACGCTCCGGCGGAATGTGCACGAACACTTTTTCGCCGGGCGAGAAGGTGTTGTAGGGATTGAAGCTCACGCGCAGGCTCTTGCTGCCGATCTGCACTTCGCCGTCGACGAAGGTGCCGAGGAACATCGTGCGCTTCACGGTGCCCTGATAGACGTTGGCCATGCTGCCCGGCTTCTCGCGCAGCAGATCGACCGCCTCGGGGCGGATGGCGACGGACGCGCGGCCTTCCTTGCCGAGGCTATCGCGCACGCCGAGCGTCAGCGCGCCGATCTCGGTCTCCAGCCTGGTGTCCGAGCCGGTGCCGCTGATCACGCCTTCCAACGTGTTGGTCGTGCCGAGGAAGGCGGCGACCAGCTTGTTGTCGCTCTTGGTGTAGACGTCGTGCGGGCGGCCCATCTCGATCAGTTCGCCCTGCATGATGACGGCGATGCGATCAGAGAGGGCAAGCGCCTCGATCTGGTCGTGGGTGACGAAGAAGGAGGTCATGCCGAGCTTGGTCGTCATTTCCTTCATTTCGACGCGCATCTCCTCGCGCAGCTTGGCGTCGAGGTTGGAGAGCGGCTCGTCGAGCAGCAAGAGGCGCGGGCGGCGCACGATGGCGCGGGCGAGCGCGACGCGCTGCTGCTGGCCGCCGGAGAGCTGCGTCGCCGGGCGGTCTTCATAGCCGGCGAGCTGCACCAGCCGGAGGGCGTCGGCGACCGAACTGCGAATCTCCTCCTTCGAGGGCTTCGGACCGGTCGAGCCGTACATTAGCGGGAAAGCGACGTTGTGGAACACGTCCATGTGCGGCCAGATGGCGTAGGACTGGAAGACCATGCCGATCGGGCGCTCGTCGGGCGGCACCGCGATCTTGCGCTTCGAGGAGAAGACGCACTGCTCGCCGATATAGATTTCGCCCTCGTCGGGATGCTCGAGGCCGGCGATGCAGCGCATCGCCGTGCTCTTGCCCGAGCCGGAGGGGCCGAGCAGGGTGAAAAACTCGCCATCGGGCACGTCGATGGAGACGCCCTTCAGCGCGTTGACCGCCGCGCCCTGATCGACGGGGAAGGTCTTCTTGATGTTGACGACACGAAGCATCTTCGCATTCCTTGCGGTTGGGTCATCGACCGGAGAACGACCGCTGCTTTCCCCGGCTTATGCAAAAATGTCTGGCCCGTGGGTAGTCCGGGCCGGACGGCGAACGATCAGTCCTGAATGATCGCGACGACTTCCATTTCGACGAGCATATCAGGGTTTTTGAGCTCGACGATGGCCGAGGTGCGAGCCGGCAGGGGCTCGGGCATCATCTCGACGTAGACTTCGTTGAAGGCTTTCCAATCGCTGGCGCTTTTCAAGAAGATAGTCGCCTTGACGACGTCTCCGAGCGAACTCCCGGCGGCTTCCAGAACGGCCTGGATGTTGCCGATCGAGCGGCGCGCTTGGTCCTTGATGTCGCCCATCTTGCCGGTTTCGCGGTTGCGGCCGGCTTGGCCAGAGGTGAACACCATGTTGCCGACGCGGATGGCCTGGTTGAATGGCCCGGTCGGAATCGGCGCCTTGTCGGTGCGGATGGCTTGCTTTTTCGCCATATGGGTAGCCCCCTTTAATAAACACGAAAACTGCCGCTCCAAAGCCTTGGAGGGCAGGGATCAATCTCTCAGAGCCACGGACGCATCTAGTCCGCGTCCGCGCCGGCCGGCTTGTGACCGTCGAACGCGGTGACAGCGGCTTTCGCCACATAATCGTCGACGGCGGGCGAACCGCCGCCGACGCCGATGGCGCCGATGCAGACGCCGTTCTCGAAAATCGGATAGCCGCCCTTGTTGAGCGTGACGCCGCCAGGAATCACTTCCGTCAGACTGATCGGGAAGTAGGCGCGCTCGGCCCACTGATCCATCAGCTGCTCGGTCGGCTTCATGAAGGCCGCGGCGAGGCGGGCCTTGCCGGTCGCCATATAGGGACCATGCCAGGACTGCGGCTTGCCGCGCGCGACGAGGACAGGGTGGCCGGCCTGGTCAGTGATCGCGACACTGACTTCGGCGCCTTTTTCTTCGATACCGATCTGCTTCGCCTTGAGAACGAACTTCAACGCTTTCTCAAAGTCCATCATGACCGGCCACCCTCTCTCTCAGTCTCGATTGCTACGCTGGTCTCAGACCGGACGCAGATAGTCGTCGGCGTTGGTGCCGAACAGCTTGCGCAGCGCCGGCTCCCCGAGGACGTTGCCCCACTTCATCACATCGTCGACGTGGTGCGGCCACGCGGACTCCGGATGCGGGAAGTCGGACGCGTACATCAGGCACTGGTCGCCGAGCACGTCGTTGACGGCCTTGGTCATCAGCGGGCCTTCGTGGGCCTCGATGCAGACCTTAATGCGGCCTTGCTTGGCGTATTCGGTGGGCAGGTAGTTCAGCTTGGGAACGACGCCCTTCACGTAGTGGAACTGGCTGTCCAGACGCAGCAGCCAGTTCGGCAGCCAGCCGTGGCCAGTCTCGCCGAAGCCGATCTTGATGTTCGGATAGCGGTCGAGGATGCCGCCGGCGATGATGTAGGCGAGCGAACGCTGCGCGCCCCACGGGTGGGCGGCGGAACGGGCGATCGCCGCATTGCCCCAAATGTCGCGGGCGCCCGGGAAGTACGGCGGCTCGTAGAAGAACGAATGGTGCATGAACGGCAGGTGCAGGTCGTTCATCACTTCCCACAGCGGGTTCAGGTCCGGATCGTCGATCGGCATGCCTTCCGGCAGCGACGGCCAAACGGCGGCGACCCAGCTCTCCTTGCCGATGCGCTTCAGTTCCTTCACAGCCCACTCGACGTTGTGGCCCGGCGCGAGGAACAAGCCGCGCAGACGGTTCACGTCGGCGGAGCAGAAGTCCCGCATGTAGTTGTGATAGGCGTCATAGAGGCCAGCGGTCAGGCCCTTTTCCAAAGCGGAGGAGGCCGGGGCCCAGGTGCCGGGGATCAGCAGGTTGACGTCCACGCCTTCCTTGTCCATGTCCTCCAGACGGCCCGTCGGGTTGTCGTGCTGGATGTTCTCGTGGCAGATCTCGGTCGAGACGTTCTGCACGCGGCCTTCGACGGCAGTGCCGCCCTTCGGCTTCACGTATTCGGGCTTCTGGCCGGCGATGCGATCATAGTTGATCGGGTTCACCTTAATGGTGTGCCAGGTGGTGGTCGGGTGACCGCGGCCCGCCGGCGAATTCATCGCCTTCACATAGGGCTTCAACTCGTCCCAGCGACCACGGGTCGCATCGGTCGCATAGCGGTGTAGGACTTCCAGGGACGGCGTGACGTGTGCGTCGATGTCCAGAATACGATAACCGTTGCGCATATTTCTCTCCTGTTGCCAGCAATGGCGGTATCAGCGCGGAAAAAACTTTATTCGAAAGGGATCGTATGGATCGGGCTTCCGCGAAGCAAAAAGGATTTACAAATACTAATATAAGTTTACCTTATAACTCGTTTTTTGCCGTCCGTGACGGCCTTTCGCGAGCCTGACGCCATGAACGACCGCCAATTGCGCTATGCCTTAACCGTTTGGCGCGAGCGCAGCTTCAGCAAGGCCGCCGGCCGCCTCAACGTGTCGCAGCCGGCCGTCAGCGACCAGATCCGCATGCTGGAGGAAGAACTCGGTTTCGAGCTGTTCCAGCGCACCGGACGGGGCGTGGAGGTGACATATGTCGGCCGCACCTTTTTGCAACATGCCGAACAGGCCATGTCCGGCATTTTGGGCCTGTCCGAGACTGCCCGCCAGCTGCGCGGCGACGGCCCGCGCGGCTCCTTCACCATAGGTTTCAGTTCTGGCGTCGCCCAGGACATCGTGCCGCGCGTGATGGCCAGCCTGGCCGAAATGCTGCCCCAGGTGCGGCTAGAAGTGATCACCGCGACCACGCGCCGCATCCAGCGCTTCATTCTTGAGCGCCGCCTCGACGCCGGTATCGCCATCCAATCCGACCCGCGCAGCGTGCCCGAGGAGCTGATCAGCGAGCGCGTCGGCAGCATCGAAATGGCGCTGATCGTGCCCTGGGCGCATCCGCTGGCCAAGCGCGCGACGGCGATCAACCTCGCCGACCTCAAGGACGAGCGGCTGATCGTCAACGAGCCGGACATCGGTTACGGCCAGTTCGTGCAGACCGTGTTCACCGACCAGGGCTTGTTGCCCAATGTCGCCGCGCGCGCCGACGACGTGGACACCATCAAGCTGATGGTCGCTTCGGGCGTCGGCCTCGCCGTGCTGCCGCGCGGCTGCGCCGCCAACGAAGTGGCGCTCAAGCAGATGCGGGTGCTGCCGATCCGGCCGCAGCATGAGGTGCCGATGACGCTGATCCGGCATCCGGGCGCGCTCACGCCGGCGGCGGAATCCTGCATCAAGCGGTTGCGCGAGGCGTTGCTGGCCGAAGGCGGAGACTCGGCGCGCGCTTCGGCTTAAGCCGCGTTGCCGCGCGCGAACTCGAACATGCGCAGGAACACTTCCGGCGGCTGCGCGCCGGACAGGGCGTAATTGCCGCCCATGACGTAGCAGGGCACGGCGTTGACGCCGCGCGCGCGCGCCTGCACGTCGGCCTCGCGCATCGCTTCCAGGCCGCTGTCGCCGGCCAGATATGCGGCCGCTTCGGCGGGCGGCAGGTCGCATTCGTCGGCGATATCGGCCAGCGTCCCTGCATCGCCGATATCGCGCCCTTCGGCGAAATAGGCCGCGAACAGCGCTTCGGCCAGCGCGTCCCCGGCTGCGGGATGGCGGCGCTGCGCCCAATCGAGCAGGCGATGGGCGGCCAGCGTATTGGGCATCCGGGCGATACGATCGAAAGCGAAGCGCAATCCCTCGACCGCGCCTTCCTTGGCCAGGCGGTCATGGATGAAGGCGACGCGCTCCGCGCCGCCGAGCTTCCAGTTGAGATAGGCGTCGCGCTCCATGCCTTCGAGCGGCATGGTCGGATTGAGCTGGAACGGCCGCCACAGGCGCTCGAGCCGGGCGTCCTCGGCTTCGGCTTTCGCGCGCCATAGGACCTCCGCGCGCTCCAGGCGGCGCTTGCCGATGTAGCACCAGGGACAGACGAAGTCGGCATAGACGGTGATCTGCATGCGCCCTCCCTGCGGCGCGATCTTTACGTCGCCGCCTTGCCCGTAATCGCTTGGTCTATCGCCGCTATCAGCTTTTGGCCGAAGATCGGCTTGGCGAGAATAGCCGCCAAGGGCAGCCCGGCAAACTGTTCGCTTTTGTCGCTGCGTCCCGTGCAGAGGATCACCGGCAGGTCCGCGCGCAGGGCGTGAATCTCATCGGCCAACCGGTCGCCGGCCATTTTGGGCATGGAGTAGTCGGTCAGCACCAGATCCCATCGTTGCGGATCGACGGCGACGAGCGCCAGCGCCTCGACGCCGTTGGCAGCCTCGTCGACTTCATAGCCGCCCATGCGCAGCGTGCTCATGACGATATCGCGCAGGCTTTTCTCGTCATCCACCACGAGGACGCGCCGCCGAGCCTCCGCTTGCGGCCGAGGGGAGGGCGCAGCGCTCGCTGCCGCCTCTGGGGCGTTCGCCGCATAAGGGAAATACAGTTTGAACTGCGTGCCTTGGCCGACCTTGCTGCTCAGCACGATGCCGCCGCGCATCGCCTTAACCAACCCGAGCATCACCGACAGGCCCAATCCCGTGCCTTCGCCGACCGGTTTAGTGGTGAAGAAGGGCTCGAAGGCGCGCCGCATGACGTCACCGCTCATGCCATGGCCGTTATCCGTGATCGAAACGCACACGTAATCGCCCGGCGGCAAGCTGCCATACCAAAGCTTGCCCCCGCCGCCCTCGGTCTCCCATTGGCTTTTGACCAAGGGCAGGGTGTCGCCTTCGAGCGTAGCGCCTCCGCCGAAATGCCCTTCGCGCACCAAGGTCCGTTCGGCCAGAAAGCCGATGCGGCCGTTGCCGGTCTGATCCACTGCGTGCTGCGCGTTGATCAGCAGATTGAGCAGCATCTGGTGGACATGCGTGGCATCGCCGTTGACGAACAAGCCGTCTTCGCAATGGAACGTGCAGGTGACCGTGGAAGGAATCGAGGCCTTCGCGATATCGGCAAGCTCTTTGACCGTGTCGCTCAGGTTCATGACGTCGCGGCCGGGCTCTTGCGACCGAGTGAAATCTAGCAGTTGCCGCACCACATGCGCGGCGCGCTCGCCCGATTGGGTCGCTTTGTCGAGCAACTGCGCCGCACGCCCGCTAGCCGGCACGTCTTGCTTCGCCAGCCAAATGAACCCCTGCATCGCGCCCAGTACATTGTTGAAGTCGTGAGCGATGCCGCCTGCCATCGTGCCGATGGCTTCCATTTTCTGCGCGACCATAGCCTGCGTCAGTATCTGCTTTTTCTCCTCCTCGGCTTTGCGGCGCAGGCTGATGTCGCGCATGACCATGGTTATCGACTCGCCGTCACCGCCGGCCCAACGGTTCAGCGAAACTTCGGCGGAAAACGTGCCGCCATTCGGCCGCGACGCCTCAACCTCGATCGTCATCCCCAGACCTTGCGCGCGACGGCGCAGCGCATCGACGTTCTGGCGGATACGCTCGCGCTCATAGGGCGGAAAAAACGCGCTGTAGACGTCGTCGATATTCTGATCGTCCGCCAGACCGAAAATGCGGCGCGCGCTCGGGTTGGCGAAAATCATCCTGCCGTCCGCGCCCCAGGAGACAATGGCGTCGCTCGCCGCGTCGGTCGCGGCGCGATAGCGCCGCTCTTCCTCCGCGCGCGTGCGTAACGACGCTCTCTCGTCGGCCGCCGCGAGCTGGAGCATCACCGACTTGACCTCGAGGTCGTGCAGACGCCTCATTTTGACGCTGAGCCAAATCGCCATGCCGAGCACAATTAGACCGACCACGAAAGCCGAGACGATCAGCAGACGACGCTTCTCGATGAAGGGCGCGAGATAATCGCGAGCGTCAGCGCCGATCACGACTGCCAGCGGATAATCCTTGAGCACCCGATAGGCGTAGACCGTACTGATCCGTTTGCGGTCCAGCACCCGGTGGCGCACCATCGAGCCGAATCCGTTTCTCTCGATTTCCGACATGAGACGCGCATCGCCGATGTCGTCGCCAAGCGCGAGCACGCTGTCGTCGGGAGCGGCGAGGGCGCGGATCGTGCCGTCGCGCGTCCCGACGAGAAAAACTTGGCCCGACCCGCCGATCGAAACGCTGTGATAGAAGCGGCTGAAATAGGCGGTATCGAGGGAAAAGACGAGGATTCCGTTGAAGGCGCCGTTCGCGTCGCGCAGCATGCGCGTCAATTGGATGGTCCATTTGCCGGACACGCGCCCGAGCACCGGCTTGCTGATGAACAGTTCGTCCTTCGTCTGGCCGACATGCACCTGGAAATGCTCGCGGTCGTTGACCATGACCGGCGCCGCTCCTGCGGTCGCCGCGCTGCTGGTCAGAACCAGCCCCTCCTTGTCGATGATGGCGATCTGCGGCAGGACGTCGGACGCGACGCTATTGGTCGACATCCATTGCGACAGCGAGAAGCGCCCGGGATTCGCTTCATAAGCGGCGCGCATCGCCTGCATCGACTGGTCGGTCACCTTGACGATACGGGAGACATGCTCGTCGAAGGTGCGGGCGAGATTCTCGAATTCGCGTCGAGCGTCGGCCGTTTCCTCGGATTGCAGGTTCTGCAGCAGCAGCACGGTCGCCACCGCCAGCAGCGCCAAAACGGCGCCTGCGAACAGGCCGGGAGCCCGCCGCTGCTGGCGCAAAGCGTGGCTCATGCCGCCGCTCCAGCGAGGACATCGCAGACGGTATCGAGCAAAAGTTGGGGATTTACCGGTTTCTGCAGCACGACTTTCGCGCCGAAGGCTTTGGCATAGCTCAACAATTCGGCCTGATCGAGCCGGTAGCCGCCACCGCTGAACGCCACCACCGGCGCGTCAGCGGCCCATTCGGCGCGCTTTTGGATCAACTCGATCCCGTCCATTTCCGGCATCAGAATGTCGGTCAGCACTATGTCGACCTTACAGCGGTCGAGATAGCGCAGGGCATCCAGACCGTTTGGCACGCGCACCACCTCGTATTCTGAATGGCTCAGCAGCAAGGTCGTGACGAAGTCGGCCATCGAGCGATCATCTTCGACAAGAAGAATTTTCTTATTTTTCAAAGGCTTGTTTACAAACTGCACATCGTCTTGAGAGAGGTGGGCCATAATCGCGCTCCGGTTTCTGATGACCGCTATTGTTCACCACTTCTTATTCTTTTCACATTAGTGATAAGACTATATGAATATAAAAAACATATACTTTTGACTAGGGCGTTTGATGACGCGCATCCTGATCGTCGATGACCATCTGCTCTTCGGCGACATGCTCAAAGAGTTCGTCCGGCTGATCGATTCCGACGCCGAGATCGATGTCGCCAGCGGTTTCGCCGCCGCCGAGCGGCAAGCGAAGGGCGCGTCTTACGACCTCGTCCTGATGGATCTCAACATGCCAGGCATCAGCGGCATGGGCGCATTCGAAAAATTGAAGGCGATCCAGCCGGAGGCGCGCATCGCCATCGTGTCCGGCCAGACGCGGTTGAGCGACATGCGCGCCGCTTTGAAAGCCGGCGCGGTGGGCTACCTGCCGAAAACGATGAGCAGCCAGCAATTCGTCGCCGCATTGCGCCTGATGCTCGCCGAAGGCCGCTACATTCCCGACGCCTTGATCTCGGAGGAGGCGGCCAATTCGGACCAGGAGCCGCAATCGCTGACGCCGCGCGAGAGGGAGGTGCTCGACGCGCTCATGGGCGGACGGAGCAACATAGAGATCGCCGACTTGCTGGAACTCAGCGAAGCGACCGTGAAAATGCATATGCAGCATATTTTTCAGAAGCTCGGCGCGCGCAATCGCGGCGACGCGATCCGCATCGGCCTGCAGCGCGCGCAAAGCTGAAACCGTACGGCTTTCGGGGCGAATGCCGTAATCATTCCTTAAGGCTTCAACGCCTATTCTGGCACGATTGCTGCCCGTTTACCGCCCACAGGGAGAGGGGCGAGCCCTCACGTTTTCATCATGGCCGATTCTCCCATGCCCGTCGGAAGCCTTGCCATCACCTTGCGTCGCCACCGGGATTTTCTCGAAGGCAAGCAGGGCGGCCTGCGCGCCAACCTGACCGGCATGATCCTGTCCGGCATCAATCTGAACAACGTGGTGCTGCGCAGCGCCGTCGCCGCCACGACCAATTTCAGCCGCAGCATGCTGGTCGGCGCAGATCTCAGCTTCTCCGACCTGTTCCGCGCCGATCTGCAGCATTGCAACCTGACCGGCGCGAATCTGTTCCGCGCCGATCTCAAGGGCGCGCGCATGCGCGGCGCGAAGCTGACCGAGGCGAATCTCAACGAGGCCGACCTGCGCGCCGGCGCCTATCTCGACACCGCGCCGGAAGACGCGCCGGCCGACCTGCGCCACGCGCGGCTCGACCGCGCAGAGATGCGCAAGGCCAACCTGTCGCAAGTGCGCCTCAACGAAGCCTCGCTGGTCGAAGCCAACCTGCAGGACGCGGTGCTTTACGGCACCGATTTGAGCGACGTGAACCTGGCCGACGCCAACCTGTCGTCGGCCAAGCTCAAGGGCGCGAATCTCTCCGGCGCGAATCTGTCGGGCGCAAATCTCGAAAGCGCCACCTTCCAGGGCTGCAATTTGCAAGGCGTGCGCCTCACCGGCGCCAATCTGCACGGCGCGGATTTCTCCAACGTCGATCTGAGCGGCACGATCACCGCGCGCCGGCCCGAAAGCCTGCCGCTCGACATCCAGAAAATCCTGCGCGCACACATGAGTTGGATCGAAAGCAACGGCGCCAAGGGCGAGCGCGCCGACCTGCGCCATTGCGACCTCAGCGAAATCAGCCTCGAAGGGATGAACTTCAACGGCGCGATCTTCATCCAGGCGGACCTGCGCGGCGCGATCCTGACCAAGTGCAAATTCCTGCTCGCCGACCTGTCGGGCGCCGACCTCACGCACGCGAACCTGATGGGTGCCGATCTCATGGGCGCGAATCTGTCGGGCGCGAATCTCAGTCGCGCGCGGCTGCGCCGCACCAACATGGGCCCCGCGACGATCTGGCGGCCGGACGGACAAAATGCCGCGCGGCTCTGGTCGGTCAACCTCAACCGCGCCAACCTGGTGTTCGCCGACCTGTCGGAGAGCAACCTGAAAGAAGCGAACCTGATGGACGCCGATCTGCGGGGCGCCGACTTGACCGACGCCGATCTGGAGGAGGCGAACCTGCGCCGCGCCAATATCCAGGATACGATCATCGATCCCGAATTGGCCCAGACGCTGGCCGCGGCGATCAACAACGCCTGATATCTTGCGGCTTACCTGCCGCCGTCGCGCGCGCGCTGCGCGTAGCAGCACAGCAGATGCGTGACCGTCCGGCCGTCTTCGGCGAGGGGCAGGGCGACGCGGTCGAACTCGATGAAGGCGCGTCCGACCATGGACAGGGACGCCGAACGGAAATCCGGCGCGCGCGTCGCCACGACCTTACGGAACCGCGCGAGCAAAGCCGCGAGTTCCTCGCCTTCACCCATCGCGCCGATCATCACGCCCTTAAGCGCGCGATCATGCGCCTCCTCGACCTGCGAGCCGGCGAGACGGATGCGGAAATCCGCGCCGCCGTCGACCACGTCGAGAATCATCAGCCAGCTCAGGCAGTCGTGGATATCCACCGGATCGATGTCGCGCCGGCTCGGCAAGACGTCGTCGCGGCATTTGCCCGACCAATAGTCGAAGACTTTGCGGATTCTGGGATCGGCGAGGGCGCGGGCCTGCACGGCCGCGTTCGGGTCGTCTGTCGTCCGCAAAACGGGGCCGCCAGACGGACGATCGGCAGTCATCAGCCGATCCCCCCGGATACGCGACGCGGACACAACGCCATCAAACTCGACCTTCCATCAGGCATGCCCGCCGCACGGCCCATCAGGCACGCGGCGCGCATGACCACTCGATTGGCTGTCATATGTCATAGCGCGGCAGGGCGCAACCGGGGAGCCCTCTTCGGGATAGGCCGAGGGATGCGGACTCGAGGATGGCAGGGAAGGGAACGGGCGCGCCGACGAGGGAGATGACAGCGCGCGCAAAAAGCCCTAATTCTCAGCCCGTTCGGAGGGGTGGCCGAGCGGTTTAAGGCACCGGTCTTGAAAACCGGCGGAGGTTCGCGCCTCCCGTGGGTTCGAATCCCACCCCCTCCGCCATACACCCGTCACACAGGGATTGTCGGTTTAACTGACACGGGCGCACGAAATTCCTGACCTGAAATCTCACGCAACTGCTACAGGCGCGTTGATCCAGCCTTCCATGGCGTCGGCCCGGAAGCTGCGGAGTGTTGATCGTGAAATCAGGTGACGCTGATTGTCGCGCAAGCGACCTGGGTGATGGCGCGAGCGGCCGCCCAAAGTTCGAGCGCCCTGAGACCGTCTCGTGAGAGAGGTCAATGCCGCGCTCGGTCAGAATGCCCTCCACCTCCCGCAACTTCAGCGTGAATTTGACGCGCAACCAAACCGCCTAGCGGATAACTTCAGGCGGGGAACGGTGTCTTTTTAAGAGATGGCTTGCATCCCACCATCTTATGCCAAAGACAAGTTGCAGTCAGACTGACAGCACCCTTTCAGGACACAAACGCCACGAATAATGCCACGCCAAATGCGAGCATCGTCCCGATGAATATGAAATGGCGCCTGCGTCTCCGATCTTGACGTGAAGCGCCGCCGCCGGAATAGTCGAAGCGCTCATAAATCACATTCTCCATGGGCATCCTCAAATCTATAAGTGTGTCGGAAACGGCGGTGACCATGGGACCGGGGCCGCAAATTAACGCCACGCTGCGAGCAGGATCGAGCCCTTCAAGCATATAACGTAGGCGGCTTTGATCGAGTCGTCCGGTCTGGCCCTCCCAGCCGGCCCCGGCTTCTTCGCTCACCAGTATAACATGCAAGTCCAGCTTGGTTTTCGCCGCTTCAATCTCGGACAGACAGGCGAAATTTTCGGGCTGACCAACCGCATAGGCGAGACGGATCGGGCGTGGATCGGCTCGGGCCACGAGGTCGCGCAGAAGTCCCATGATAGGCGCAATGCCGACGCCGCCGGCTAACAGCAGGACGCTGTCACCCTTATGAGCCTCCAACGTGAAGTCGCCATAAGGTCCATCAATTCCTATGGGCGTGCCAGGAGCGAGCTTGCTGATCTGCCGTGTAAAATCGCCCACCTCCTTGATTAGGAGACTCAATCCGGCCTGAGCTGAGCTGCTCGCGATTGAAAATGGATGATCGAAAAGAGGAAACCGCATGCTGCCCACGGTCACCCAGACGAATTGGCCAGCGATGTAGTCAAGGGGAGGGGTGCCCGGCGCAGGCTCGATATCTAGTTCCCAAAGACGATCGGCGCGCTTGGTAACTGATTTCAGGCGCCATGGACGTTGGTGCAGGCGCCACCAACGCCAGCCATAAAGGACTACCATCACGGCAATGACCATACCGCCCATGATCCACCAGAAGTGGTGAGCAGCGCCCATAGCGCTGAAACGTCCGACCGTGACCGCATGGTGCAACCCGCCGCCAAAAGCGGTTAGCGCAAGAATCACATGGGTTGCCCGCCAAACCTCGTAGCGCCAAGACAATCGGTCGCGCAGAACCGAATTCGCCACAAGCAGCACCAGTGCGGCAAGGGCGAGCACGCCGCTGCGGTAACGGGGAAGGGTCAGGTAAGCGATCAGCCGCTCAGCGCCTAAACCAGGATTATCAAGCCATGTTGGTGCGATATAAGCCAGCGGATGCACGATCAGCGCGAGAAGAATCCACCATACAGCGAACTTGTGGAAGGCCATGACCTTGTCGATACCGAGATGACCCGACACGATCACGAACCGGCCGGAGGTAATAAACTGAATCGCCATAGCGCCAAGACCGATCAGGCCGAGTCCCGCAGCCGCATACTCCCATGGATCTGCGGGGAGGACCTGCCGCGCCGCCGCCAAGCCCAACGGCGCGAGGCAGAACAGCACATAGAGGACTGCAAGCATGGCGGGATGAAGCCGCGGGAGGCGACTTCTAGCGGACAGGCTCACGGGGCGTTCGGCCTTGGGCATGGGACCTACAAGTCTCTATATGATTCGCGGCAATGGCATCAGACCAGAGGGCGGAGGCCTAGGAAAGTTGAACTGATGGCTTGATGCAAGTCAAAGGCACGACGTGTATGTTAAGTTTTATCCAATGATATAGGGCTGGGAGGATAATGGTGGCCATTGCCCGCGCGCTTCAAAGTGTTATCGGCCTAGTGACAGCATTGTTGGTGATATCTCCCGCTGCGGCCACTGATGACCGCTTGGCCGATCTTGTCGAAGCTTGGCTTGCATCGCCGCACGGCAATTATCACTCACGCTCGTTCACGTATTGGAACAAACCGGGCGCTGTCCCTCAAGCCTGCGCGGCATGCCATTCCCAGCCAGGTTTCATCGATTACCTTGGCGCTGATGGCAGTCCTCCATTAGTGGTGAACAGGCCGGCAGCGATCAATTCTCCGATCGGCTGCGCCTCCTGTCACACGGCGGCAGCCCATGCTCTCAACAGTGTGCCTTTTCCCTCCGGCGTAACTGTGGATGGTCTGGGCGCTTCCTCCGTCTGCACGGTCTGCCATCAGGGACGCCAATCTGGAGCGGCCGTGACCGCCGCAATCGCAGGACGTGACGAAGACACGGTTTCGCCCGACATTTCCTTCATTAATATCCATTACGGCATAGCCGCTGCGGTTATGCATGGCTCAGACGTGCGTGGAGCCTTCCACTATCCGGGGCGCGCTTATGCCGGCCGCTTCAGCCATGTACCGAGCGCCAATACCTGCGTGGCTTGCCACGACCCACATTCGACGCGGGTCGAAACCAAAGGATGCCTCAGTTGCCATCGCGGGATAAAGGGCATCCGCGAGATACGTACCCGTCATCTTGATTTCGATGGCGACGGGCAGGTGCATGGCGGCATCCATGGCGAAATCGCAGGCCTGCATATGAAGCTTTATCGCGCTATTCAGACCTATGCGATCCAAGTAAGCGGGGCGCCTATCGGCTACGCGTCGGCAAATCCATACTTCTTTAACGACAGAAATGACGACAGTCGGATATCTAGCGAAGAAGCGGTGGCATCCAATCGTTATGTGAATTGGACGCCGCGCTTGCTGAAAGCCGCTTACAACTATCAGTTCATCGCCAAAGATCCCGGCGCTTATACGCACAACCCGACATATGCGCTTCAGTTGCTCTATGACAGCCTCGAAAGCCTTTCGGCGCGAATCCACATAGATATGGCCGCGTTGCGTCGGCCTTAATGCCGGCATCCAGGAGGCTTTCTCCGAATAAATTCGGCGAATGATGGCGGAAGCGGAGGAGGGCGGGACTCGGGAGATCAATAACCCAAGCCGAGGCACTGTTCGCCACGCTCGTCGCGCGAGCCGGGTAGGAAAGTTATGGCCGGGCCCGCCGAGTAGGCGCATCGAAGAGAATGCTGCATTCCCGCAATTGGCATAGGACTCTGTCGTCACGCCACGACATCGCGCAAGGACTGGGAAGGGAGCCAATAAGCATGCCCCAGTGGATGAGCCAGTGGATCGAACGGACGCTGGTGGACCTCGCGCGTCAAATGCGCTGGTCGTTCCTGCCGCCGCTGATGGTTTACGTCGCCGCAGGCGTTTCCGGCCTGACTGCCATCGTCGGCACGTTCTTCGTCAAGGACTACCTGGGCCTGTCGGCGGCATTTCTCGCCGCGCTCGGATTCTGGGTGGGGATACCCTGGGCGCTCAAGATGCCGATCGGCCATCTCGTCGATCTGATCTGGCGCTGGAAAGCGATGCTGGTTTACTTCGGCGCCGGCCTGATCGCCGCGAGTCTCGGCATCATGTATCTGCTGATCGTCCATCGCGCGGCAATGGTCGCGATCGCTCCAGCGGAAGCTTGGTTCGTGGCCAGCACCCTGCTAGCGCCGGTGGGCTACGTCGTACAGGACGTCGTTGCCGACGCAATGACCGTGGAGGCAGTGCCGCGCCATGATGAGGCGGGGAGCCCTTATTCAGCCTTACGCATCCGCGAGATGCACACGACGATGCAAACGCTCGGCCGGTTTGCCATTATTTCCGGCAGTGTGTTCGTGGCCGTCCTCAACATCTTCATGTTTTCCGGCATCGAGACGATGAGCGAGGCCGATAAGATTGGCGTTTATGCCGATATCTACCTCGTAGCGCTTGCGATTCCCGCGATTTCCGTATCGGGAACGGCGCTCGCCGCGGCGCAGCGGCGCCAACGGCTTACCGTGCTACGCCAAAACGGGCTGGACGAGACGGAGATCGCCAGAATCATCGCCCCGCCGGTGGAGATAGCCGCGCCCAATTGGTGGATTCTCGGCGGCGGCCTCGCTTTCGTGTTTTTCACCGTATCGCTCGGCCTCAGCTCCGTGCCGCATGCCCAGGAAATCATCTTCGTCGGCTCGCTCGTCATTGTCGTTTTCCTGATGTCTCGCCTGATCCGCGAATTGGCGCCGGACGTGCGGCGCGCCTTGGTCGGCACCGCGATCATCATCTTCGCGTTCCGCGCCGTGCCCTTGCCTGGGGCCGGCCTGGGCTGGTTCGAGATCGACGTCCTCGGCTTCGACCAGCGCTTCTTTTCTGTGCTCAGTCTCATCGCCTCTCTGCTCGCACTGATAGGCTTGATTCTGCTACGCCCGCTGATGGCGGCGCGATCCATCGCCTATATCGTCGTGCTGCTGACGGTGGCGGGGGCCATCTTATCGCTGCCCAATATCGGCCTTTATTACGGCGTGCAGCACTGGACGGCCGCGATGAGTGGCGGCGTCGTAGATGCCCGCTTCATCGCCGTCATCAACACCGCGCTCGAATCGCCGCTCGGACAAATCGCCATGATCCCGATGCTCGCATGGATCGCGAACAACGCGCCGGCCCATCTGAAGGCCACTTTCTTTGCGGTGATGGCTTCGTTCACCAATCTGGCGCTGTCGGCCTCAAGTCTCGGCACCAAATATCTCAACCAGATATTCTTGGTGACCCGCGAGGTGCGCGATCCAGCGACTGGCGCGCTGCAGTTGGCAGCGGATTACGGCGAACTCGGTTGGTTGCTGTTCACGGTCCTCGGCGTCGGCCTGGCACTACCGCTGGCGGCAGTGGCGCTGGTTCAGGCGAGCCGGCTCAGAACCCGCCAGTAGTCAGTCTCAGGTGACTTCAATAGCCGCTTACTGACGGCGGACGCAGGTCATCATCCTGCCGCGGCTTTGGCCGAAAGGTGCGCAATCTTGATCCTGAAATTAATTTCTCAGTCAACAAAGCGCGACGGAAAACGTCACGACGAAAGCTCGACTTGGATGAGGTCGGGACTTCTTCACGCGCACTCCAACGCATAAGCCAATTTGTCCGATGTCTCGGCATGGATGTCGAGCAACAGCGTCTGCAGCAAAGATGAGACGCAGGAAGCCGTCATCGGGCCGCGCAAGAGAGCAGATGAGATAGACGAATCGAGCGGCGACATCCGAGAGGATACTGACATAGGTCTCGCCATCGGGGAAACGCCGGGTCTCGAGCGCCCAACTCCCATCCGCTAACCTCGGCTAATCGGCGAGCAAATGTCTCGTTTCCCGGAAGCGCGAGAATGAGCCGCATGTCAGAGCTTCCTGTCGTTCAAGAAATGGCGCTCATTTGTGACTCTGACGCCTAATTCATTCGTCGGTATGCCAGCCGCAGCTGCTTTTCCACTTCAACAATCGCAAAGAACATGATGCCGACGGCGATGATGATCAGGCCATCGAAGAATGGAACTGGCATTGTTCCGAACACCTGTTGTAGCGGCGTCAGATAAGTGACGGCGAACTGTGCTGCGCTCACCGCGATGACGGTCGCCCATACGATGGGTGTGCCGCGGACGGCCCGCCATGTCAGCGAGGTGCTATAGATATTTCGGATAAAAAATAGATAGAAGATTTCCAGCACGACCAGCATGTTGAGAGTCATGCTGCGCGCCAGCTCCAGCATATAACCTTTATGAATCGCGTAGCTGTAGATGCCGAATACCGCCGCGAGAAATAAGATTGAGACAAGGATGACGTGCCAGACGAGCGCGCCGTTCAACAGCGGCTCGTGCCGCGGACGGGGCGGGCGCTTCATCGTATCCTCTTCCGTAGGCTCGAATGCCAGGGCAATGCCCAATGTGATCCCGGTGATCAAATTGACCCAGAGGATTTGCACGGCAGTGATCGGCAAGGACATTCCGAGAAGCAGTGCGACCATAATGGTCAATGATTCGGCTGCATTGGTGGGCAGCGTCCAGCTGATCACTTTTTTGAGGTTGTCGTAGACCGTGCGGCCCTCGCGCACGGCCGCAGCGATGGAGGCGAAATTGTCGTCGGCCAGCACCAATTCCGAGGCTTCCTTCGCCGCCTCGCTGCCCTTCTGACCCATGGCGATGCCCGCATCGGCCCGCTTCAGCGCCGGCGCATCGTTTACCCCGTCGCCGGTCATCGCGACAGTGAGCCCGTGAGACTGAAGCGCCGTGACCAAGCGTAATTTGTGCTCCGGGCTGGTTCGGGCGAAGATATCGATGTCAACGACGATTGCGCCCAGCTCGGCGTCGTCCATCTTCTCGAGATCCGCCCCCGTCAGCACCCGATCAGAGTTCTGAAGGCCGATCTGGCGACCGATCGCGGCGGCTGTGCCCGCATGGTCGCCCGTAATCATCTTCACGCGAATGCCCGCGCCATGGCACTCCACGACAGCGGCAATAGCCTCGGAGCGTGGCGGGTCGATCAGACCGACGAGCCCCGCAAAAACCATATGCCCTTCGATATCCGCCGTATTCAGGACGACATGATCCTGCGCGACGGGCCGCGTGGCAAAGGCCAGCACACGTTGACCTTGTCCTGCAATAGCGTCGATCTGTCGGTGCCAATAATCGGCATCCAGGGCTTGTGTCTCGTTGTCTGCCGTTCGCTGGCTTGCGCACATGGCGAGGATGCGCTCAGGCGCGCCCTTCAGATGGATCCAGGCATTCCCCTCGTTGTCGTGGTTTAGCGTCGCCATATAGCGATGGCTGGCGTCGAAGGGAATGCTGTCGATCCTTGTCCATTGGGCGAAAGGTTCCGCCCCGCCCAGCATAATCTTGCCGGCCAGCGCCTTCAGAGCACCTTCCATGGGGTCGCCCTCAACCTGCCAGCCATTCTTATGCGCATGCAGAGCGGCATCGTTGCATAGAGCTGCCGCACGGGCGATCTGCGCCAGTAACTCGTGCCCAGTCGGATCAATCTCGCTATCGGCCAGGCGAATTGCGCCTTCAGGGGCATAGCCATGTCCCGTGACAGAATAAATGCTATCCGCCGTCGCGAGCGAGGCCGCCATCATCTCATTACGGGTCAGCGTGCCGGTCTTGTCGGAACAGATCACCGAGACCGAACCCAACGTCTCGATCGCGGGCAGGCGCCGGACGATGGCGTTTCGGCGCGCCATCGCTTGAACCCCGACCGCGAGCGTGATCGTGAGGACCGCCGGAAGCCCCTCGGGTATCGCCGCGACCGAAAGGCCGACGACGGCCATGAAGAGTTCGGAAAAGGGAAGCTGCCCGACGAAATAGCCGTAGACCAGGAGGAGGGCCGCGACCAACAAGATCAGTATTGTCAGCCAGCGGGCGAACTCGTCCATTTGCCGGACCAGCGGCGTGGTCAGCATTTCTACCTTGGAGAGCATTCCGCTGATTCGACCAATTTCAGTCGCTGGACCGGTCGCCACAACCACGCCGCGTCCAGCGCCGCCAGCGACCAGCGTGCCGCTGAAGGCCATGCAGGAGCGGTCGCCGAGAGAAGCGTCGACAGCGACCGGCATCGTTACTTTTTCCGCCGGGACGGATTCGCCCGTGAGGATCGCCTCTTCAATGCGAAGTCCGCTCGCTTGGATGAGGCGCAAATCGGCAGGAACTTTTTCGCCCGCCTCGAGGAGCACGATGTCGCCTGGCACCACTGCGGCGCTGTCGATACTGCAGCGTTTGCCGTCTCGGAGCACGGAGGTGTGCGGAGCGAGCATCTGGCGAATAGCGTCCATTGCCTGTTCCGCACGTCCTTCCTGGATGAAGCCGATGATCGCGTTGGCGATCACAACGGCGAGAATCACGCCGGTATCGACCAAGTGGCCAAGCGCGGCAGTGGTCACGGCCGCTCCAAGAAGCACGTAAATTAGCACATTGTGGAAGTGAGACAGAAAACGGACGACAACATTGCGCCTTGGCGGTTCGGGAAGACGATTGGGGCCATGCCTCTCGAGCCGCTTGTCCGACTCGTCCTGACTAAGCCCCTCTGCCTTGGCCTCAAGAACAGCGAGGCTTTCCGCGACAGGGATCGCATGGTGAATTTTCGAATTAATCTGATCCATGCGCGATGCCATAAGTCCTTTCAATTCCCCATCGACTTTAGGCTTTCTCGGATAGGTCGTGCGACTAATTTCCGTTTTGATCTTGGGGGGAAATATTCGCTCGCGCTCGTCATCGCCCCAAATGTCAAAGATCCAACCGATAGATTTCGCGCCGCTTTACGAGGAGGCTGCCGCTCTCTCACCGGCCAAGAGCTCGGCCTTCGCTGCCTCGCTGATCGCTACGACGGCAGGATGGGTGAGTTTGCGCTCAACCGAGATGGCGTAATATCTCGCTGCGACGCTGTCCGCACCGCCAATAATCTCACTTGCGTAATGCTCTCGGATCTCGTCGGCCATTATTGAAGGTGCAGGAAAAACGCCGGCGCCCGCCTTTCCGAAGGCTTTCATCAGCGCGGTATCGTCAAACTCGCCGACAATGCGTGGCTCGATCTGATGGTCACCAAACCACCGCGTAAGAGCCCCCCTCATTGCCGCGCCATCGCTTGGGATTAGCATGGGCGCGCGGTCCAGGGATTGCGGAAAGCCCTCCCGGTAGCGCGCCGCCAGCTTGGGTACGGCGTAGAAGGCGACAGGTGCGCGCCCGAGAGTGTGGCTATAGCCTTTGACTCCCACTTCAGAGGGTAGCGGCCGGTCGGCGATCACCAGGTCCACCTTGTGAATGGCAAGTTCCGCAAACAGCCGTTCGAGTTTGTCCTCGCGGCAGACCAATCGCACATGCTCGGCGCTACCTAGGGCCGGGGCCAACAGACGATAGGCGATCGATTTAGGAACCACATCGGCCACCCCCACCCGCAACAGCATGTCGCTGCTGCAAGAGCGATTGCGCACAATTTCTTCAAGCTCCCTCCCAATCTGAAAGATATCGTCGGCGTACGAAAGGGCCAAATGCCCCGCTGGAGTCAGTTCAAGCCGTCTCCCAGCGCGGCGGAACAATTCCGTTCCAAGCGCTTCCTCCAGTGTGCCGATCTGAGCGCTGATCGTCTGCGGCGCGAGACGCAATTGATCGGCAGCCCGAGCAATACTGCCGGCCTTCGCAACCTTCCAGAAGTAGTGCAGTTGCTTGTAATTCAGCACGCTAAAGCTTCCAATTCGCAGTTTTTTTCGATTAAAATAGGTATAATAATCTGTTTTTTTAGATGATCGGACAAGCCCATATTGCTCATATGCGCGAGATTGGGATCGATGCTCTGAGGCAGATCAATGTTCAGGCGCCTATTCCTGCCAAGATGAAAAAAAGCAGCCGAAGCAAGAACAGCCGCATAAACGCGGCCTATCTCACGCAGCGGAGCAATTGAGGAGATTTAGAGAATGGCTTTCAAGGACGTCTTGCTCTCATTGAGCAGCTATCCCGAAGCAACCCCGGCTGCGACAATCGAGCAAGCGATCGGCCTCGCCGGCGCGCTGAACGCGCACATCACGGCGCTCACTTTCAAAATCCAGGTCCCGAACGTCGGCAACGTGCTTGCGAACAAGCTGCTTGATGTCTCAGGAATGATTGCGGCCGAGCGGCAAAAAAACATGGCAAATGCAGAGGCTCTTATCAGAGCGTTCGAAAGCATGGCCACGAAGCACGACATTCCGCACGAACAGATCATAGAGTCTTGCCCGACCTCGCAGCTTGCGGACATCGCGACCGAACACGCCAAAATGCACGACATCACGATGATCCCGATCGGCGAGCAGGCCGATCTCCAGCAATATGTCGCCGAGTGTGTGATCTTCGGCTCGGGAAGACCGACGATCATCTTTCCAGAGATGTCCAAAGGCGGCACCCCCTTGTCTCTCGACGCCGTCGGCATCGCCTGGGATTTCAGTCGATCGGCCGCAAGGGCCGTGGCTGACGCTCTCCCGATTCTCCAACTCGCTAAAACTGTACGGGTAGTGACGATCACCGAGGAGAAAACGATCGCCACGAAACACTCAAGCGATGAGTTAGCGAAGCACCTTGCCTTTCATGGCGTCAAGGCTGTCCTAGAGGAGGAAAACGCCGCCGGCCGGACAATCGGGCAAACTCTCGAAGAATATTCAGCCGCCCATGGCCTCGACATGCTTGTCATGGGCGCGTACGGACACTCTCGCCTCCGCGACTTCATTCTCGGCGGCGCGACGAAGACGATCATCGCGCGTCCCCCATTGCCGGTCTTTCTCTCTCATTGAATGCATCGACGAAGCGAATCCATCGACGAAACCGTCGCAATTAGCGATTACTCAGAAAATTTTTCACCGAGTTCCTGACTTGGCAGGTCCGCCAAAAAGCTCGAGGAATTCCTACGGCTGGCATTCATACGTATCAATAAGACTGACTGAATGAGCCGGGGATGACGCTTAGGCGACATTGGATCGTCCGACGGCCACTTCCCACGCGAGGCCTCCCGCAGAACGTCGACAAAGCTCGCGGCCTGCCGGACAAAGATCGCGTTCTACTTGACCTGAATCAATGTCAACACAGCCGTTACTGTCAAATTTAACGTGCTGATAATCAGTTAAATCAACTGGTCGAGATCAAAAGCGCCATCAGCGTCGCGGCTAGCATGCAGGTCGCGGCGGCGTTGGAAAAAGCCAAAGAACGGCGCCGGCGCGCGACGAGGACTTTCAGGATATGACGGCGGGAAACATTGATCGCGTCAGTCAGTGGACGTCAAGCCGCGGATTCGTCCTGGCGGCTCTCGGCTCCGCCGTCGGACTGGGCAACATCTGGCGGTTCTCTTATGTCGTTGGGGAGAATGGCGGCGGCGCGTTCATCGTCGTCTATCTCATAGCCGTTGTAGGCCTCGGATTGCCGTTGCTGATCGCGGAGCTCGCAATCGGTCAGAGAACGCGTATGAACGCAGTCGCTGCGTTTCAACATATCTCTGACAGAAAACCCTGGAGATGGACAGGGTGGTTGGGCGTTACAGCAAGCGTCGCAATTCTCGCCTATTATCCCGTCATCGCCGGATGGGTAGCGCGGTATTTCTGGGAATACGCGGTCGGGACACCTCATGATTCTCACGGGGCAGGCTTCGCCGCCCGCTTCGAGGCGGTCATCGCCGATCCCCGAAATGCAATATTCTGGTACGGCATCGTGATCGCCGTGGCGGCCTCGATCGTTGCCGCCGGAATCGCACGCGGCATCGAGCTCGCGAACAAGATTCTGATGCCCCTGTTCGCCGTCATCGTCGTCCTGTTGGCCGGGTACGGGCTTTCGCTCCCAGGCGCATCGCGCGCTCTCAGCTTCTTGTTCTCTCCGGATTGGAGCGCTCTCCTGGAGCCGAGGACATACCTCGCAGCCGTCGGCCAGGCGTTCTTTTCCATCGGTCTCGCCATGGCTATTCTCGTGACCTATGGCAGCTATCTTTCCAGTAGCGAGAAGCTGCCGCGCGCCGCACTGGTGATCGCCGCTGGCGACACCCTTATTGCCTTGGTCGCCGGGGTCATGATTTTTTCCGCCGTCTTTAGCTACGGCCTCGATCCCGCCCACGGCCCGACACTCGCATTTGTCGTGCTGCCTGAGGTCTTTGCAGCGATGCCCGCGGGCGACTGGATTGGCCTCGGGTTCTTTCTTCTGCTTCAGGTCGCGGCTTTGACCTCCGTCGTCGCGCTGCTTGAGGTGCCGGTCTCCATCCTGGCCGCGAAACTGAAATGGCGACGATCCTTATCGGCGATGGCCGTCGCCCTAGCCGTCTTTCTTATGGGAGTCCCTTCAGCGCTCGGTTACGGCATTCTTCGAGAGTTCTCTTTCATGCCATTGCTTGAGATAATCGACTATTTTTCCTCGAACATCCTCTTGCCGATGAGCGGAATTGCGATCGCTCTGTTCGCAGGCTGGATCTGGTCGACGGATGATGCCATGCAAGCATCCGGCCTGGCGACAAAACGGATGCGTCTGCTCTGGATATGGTTATTGCGAGTTGTGGTTCCCGGAACAATCACGCTCGTTTTGATCCGCGGGCTTGCTCTCATTTGAAGAGATTTTCGAAGGGGAGGAGTCGCCTCATGCGGAATCCTTACCCTCGCTTTCGATTTCAGGAATCACCGTGCGCTCTAGTTGAGCCCCTCCGGTGAGCAGGTCCACCGCCCGGTCGGCAGCGTCCTGAAACGGCTGCAGCACGATATCCGCCCCCGACGCCAGCATTTCTGCGCTGTCGGACTCGCTGTGGGAAGTCACTGCGATCCGGCCGTCATATCCAGCCGCACGAGCGATCTGAAAGAGCGTCATGCGGCTATCGTCATGGCTGACTCCGGTCGGATGAACCGGCACCGTAGAGCCGATCCACTTTGCGCCTGCGAGAGGCAGAGCCGCCATAAACTCCGGATCTGAGACGTCGCCGAATTCGGCGTCAAGCCCGAGGCGACGCCAGCGCCGGACGGCCAGTGGATTGAAGTCAACGCCGAGTACGCGGCAGCCTTTGTTCTTGAGGCGCAGGCCGATCGCGGTGCCGAATCGACCGAGTCCGAAGATCAGGACCTCGTACGCCTGGGCGCCTGGACGGGCAGACTCATCAGCTTCTCGTGGCGCAGCCTTCCGTTCGAAGACGCCGAGCATCGGCTCGCACAAGCGGTAAAGCTGATGGGAATAGGTGATCATGTAGGTAGAGGCGGCAATGGTCACCAGCCCGACCATGGTGACTAGCCCGAGCGCGTCCTGAGTGACATGCCCCAAAGACAGGCCCATGGCGATAAAGATGAGCGAAAACTCGCTGATCTGGGCAACAGTCAGCCCGGCCAGAAACCCCGTCCGCTTGCGGTAGCCCATGGCGCCCATGATGGCGAGTACAATCAGCGGATTTCCGATCAGCACGAAGATCGAGAAAACCACCGCGCCGGTCACGTTCGAGCCGAGCAAAGACAGATCCAGGGTCGAGCCCAAGGAGATGAAGAAGAACAACAGCAGGAAATCGCGCAGCGGCGCCAGCCGTGCGGCGATGGTTTCCCGATAGGGTGTAGACGCGAGCGATATGCCCGCGAGAAGGCCTCCGACTTCTTTGCCCAAACCAACGAAATCCCCGATGGCGGCGAACATTGCAGCCTGCGCGATGGCAAAGATGATGAGCAGCTCAGGCGCTCGGGCCAACCGCTCTGTCAGCGGATTTGCCGCATAGCGCACGAACAACACGACCAAGCCCACCAGCCCGATTCCGGAGGCCAAGACGACGAGGATGTTGCTGAAACCTCGGTCTTCGCCCGCGCCGATGCCGACGGCCGAGAGCACGATCATGGCAAGGACGACGACAATATCTTGCACGATCAGAAAACCAAGAGCGATCTGCCCATGCAGTGAGTCGATCTCCCGCTTATCCGATAGCAGCTTCACGATGATGATCGTGCTGGAGAAGGTCAGCGCTACTGCGACATACAGGCTGGTTAATGCGTCAAGCCCGAGCGCTAAGCCGATAAAAAATCCGAAGATCGAAGTGAAGGCGACTTGGCCGAGACCGGTCATCAGCGAGACGGCGCCCAGCGAGCGGATGAGCTTGATGTCGAGCTTGATGCCGACCAGAAACAGTAGCAACGCGATGCCGAGTTCGGAAAGCAGACCAATCTGTTCGCCGGAGCGCACGATGTCCAAAGCTGAGGGGCCAGCGATTAGACCGACGACGATAAAACTGACGATTAAGGGCTGCCGCAAGATGATGCCGACAAGTCCGATGGCGGCAGCCATGACCAAGAGGGCGGCAATTTCTCCGAACGGGGACTGCATTACCAGGTCGATCAAATAGATATTCCTCAATCAGTCGCCGGTGATGTTGCCGGCTGGGCATCGGCGGATATACATATCTGGCGAGTTATTTCCGAAGCTTTGCATTGGCCGCAATCGTCAAGCGTCGCAGGCACTTACTTTATCGACAGATGAACACGATTTAAGATCGAACGAGGAAAAGCCTGTCGCCAACCTCAGCCGATAAGAGATATTTGCGCCAGCCGAGGCTGCCCTCATCATGGAATCGGATCTGAACGCCCTTGCATTACAATTAACCGATAGTCGAAAATCCATCATTCAAATAAGAGATATCTCCCCAATGGGGCGATCGGCATACTGGAAGGATAGCAAATGAAAAAAATCCTCGTAGCGACGGATTTTTCCGAGCGCTCGGATAGGGCTATCCGTCGAGCTACACTGTTGGCTAGGCAGTTCGACGCCCCTCTTACCATCGCCCATGTCGTCGATGACGACCAGCCGAAGCGCGCGATCGTGGCAAAACAGCAAGCAGCCCAAGAATTGCTCGACGCGTACGTTCACTCATTGCGCGATGTCGATGGATTGGCCTGTGAGACACGGATTGCTTTTGGCGATCCGTTCTTAGGAATTATCCAAGCAGCGCGAGAGGAGAATGCCGACCTCACAATCATCGGCCCCCACCGTCGGCAAATCCTTAAGGACGTCTTTATAGGCACGACTGCCGAAAGGACCATTCGCGCAAGCGATAGGCCCATCCTGATGGCCAACGGCGTTCCCGCGGGACCATATCGGCATGTCCTTTTGGCCGTAGATCTCTCCGACTCCTCTGGGGAGGCGGTGCGCGCTGTTCAGGAACATCGTTTTGCGGACGCTGTCGATCTATCCGTGATTCATATATTCGACGCCCCGGCATTGGGGTTTATGTTGCGGACAGCCTCTGCCGAAGATCAGATCAAAGACTATCTCGCTGACGAGGAAGAGCGCGCTGCAAGCGAATTGTCCATTTTTTTAAAAAAGTTCGATATGGAGTCGGCACGACCAATCTTGAAACACAAGGCTTCCACGGTCGCGCATACCATTTGTTCGGTTGCCCGGGAGATATCTGCCGATCTTATCGTCGTGGGGACTCACGGCCTTACGGGCATTAAAAAAACGTTGCTTGGCAGCGTGGCTGAAGAGTTATTGCGGATATCAGACCGCGACGTGTTGGCCATCTCCTCCGCCTTACCTAGTTAAGCGAGGCGGGATGGAATGGCATTGTCAGCACTGGCGCGGTCGCACGAGATTCCTGACCTGAAATTTCATGCAACTGCTGCGGACGCGATAATCCAGCCTTTCATGGCGGTAGCGCGAAAGGTGCGCAGGGTTGATCGCGAAATCAGGTGACGCTGGAAGTTGAAGGGAGACGTCAATCCCGCGCCCGGCGAGGATATCCTCCACATCCCGTAAACTCAGGCTGAATTTGAAATAGAGGCAAACCGCCTAGCGGATAACTTCCGGCGGAAAGCGGTGTTTTTACAAGAGATCGTTCGCATCCCACCAGCTTATGGCAGAGCCAAGGTGCCGTTAGACTGACAGCACCGCCATGCCTCCCTTGCCGGCGCTTGTGGCGGGTTCGACCCCACAGACTTATAAACGAGGCGGCCGCGCCAAGCGCCTTTCCCGACCGGTTGCAACGCAAGGCCGCACGGTATTTGTAAATGTTAGGGAACTCATGATTAATGCGGGATGCCGCAGGCTTCGATAAGTCTTGGAATAAGACCAAACTCTCGTTTAAGGACTTCAATCTTAGGGAACCGTTGCGCGCTGTTCGCTTTTACTTCTATCCTCCCTTTGAATTTTCCCCCTATCAAAGGCCGCCCGCGCGCTGCGGCGCGTCTCGGGCTCTTGCCATTCCGCGCTATGCCGATGTCCCACCGAATTTTCTCGCCCGACTTGCCTGCGCCGTGCCGCCGAGGCGCGCCGTGACGGGAGAACCCCTCAAGAAGCGCCGCATCCTCTATGTCGAGGACGACCCGGCGCTGCGCATGTCGACGTGCGACATGCTCGACGACATGGGGCATGAGGTGATCGAGGCCCCCGACGCGCCGGCCGCCCTGCAGTGGCTGCGCGAGGGACATCAGATCGACCTGCTGCTCACCGACTTGAAGATGCCCTTGATGAACGGGCGCGAGCTGGCGGCCGAAGCGCGCCTCTTGCGTCCGGGCCTGACCGTCGTCTACACGACAGGGGCCAGCGATAAGAGTCTCGGCGAAACGGTTCGCGACGGACGCACCGAATATCTTTTCAAGCCGTTCGGCTTCAAAGAGCTGGATAGACTCTTCCGCGCTCTCGATTGATTCGCGCGCCCGCGCCAACCCGGGGATATCCGTGCTCAAGTCCGCCCGCTTCTCCATCGCCGCCGTCGCCCTCATGCTCGCGGCGCTTGCCGGCTCGGTGTTCTTCACCAACAAGGCGCTCGAGAACAGCAAAGCCCTGAACGGCTGGATCGCGCACACCTACGAGGTGATCGAAACCGCCAACCAGCTGCTCACCGATCTGGTGGAAGCCGAGACGAGCCGGCGCGGCTACATGATGAGCCCGCAGGACATCTACCTCGACAGCTACCAGCGCAACAGCGACGAGGTACGCGCCGGACTCGCGGCGCTCGAGCGCCTGATCGCCGACAATCCCGAGCAGCGCGGACAGATGCGGGTGGTGCGCGACCTCGCCGAGCGCCGGCTGGCCGAAATGGCCGAGGGCGTGCGGCGGACGACGGAGCAGGGGCTAGACGCCGGCGTCAGCCATCTCAACGAGAGCGAGATGCGGGACGTCATCATGCAATCGCGCGGCGCCATTTTCGATCTCGTCGCCACCGAAACGCGGCTCCTCGACGAGCGCAAGGCCGCTGCCGAGCGCGCTGCCGAGCGCACTCAGCTTTGGACCATCGCCATCTTCGTCTTCGCCACGACCGGCATCCTGACGACGCTGCTCATGCTGACGCGCAGCAACCTGCAGCTGAACCAGACTCAGGCGCTGCTGCGCGCCCAGGCCGCGACGCTGCAGCGCACGCTCGACACCTGCAGCGAAGGCATCGCCTCGTTTGATTGCAACGGCCGCATCGTCACCTACAACAAGAATTTCTTCGGCCTGCTCGACTACCCGGAGTCTCTCGGCGGGCAGCGGGCGATGTTCGAGGAATTCACCAAATACGACACGGATCGCAAAGCGGAGCTGCTGTCTAAAGTCGCGGTCAACGTCGATGCCAACGCCAAGCAGCGCACCACCCATGGCGGCCGCCATCTCGAGCTCTACCGCAATCCCATGCCGGACGGCGGCTTCCTGGTCGTCTGCGAGGATCTCACCGCGCATCATCAGGCCAACGCGATCCTGCGCCAATCGCAGAAGATGGATTCCATCGGCCATCTGACCGGCGGCATCGCCCACGATTTCAACAACCTTCTGCAAGTCATCAGCAGCAACCTGACGCTGCTGCAACGCGACATCTTGCCGTCGCCCAAAGCGAACCAACGCTACAGCCACGCCAGCATGGCGGTCGAGCGGGGCGCCAAGCTGACGCGCCAGCTTCTCGCCTTCGCGCGGCGTCAGCCGCTCGAGCCGCACGCCATCAATCTCAGCCGAATCATCGGCGACACCACCGAGCTGCTGCGCCACACCATCGGCGAGGAGATCGAGATCGAGACGGTGGTCGCCGGCGGCCTGTGGAACACGCTGGTCGATCCTACCCAGGTCGAGAACGTCATCGTCAACCTGGCGATCAACGCGCGCGACGCGATGCCGAGCGGCGGCAAGCTGACAATCGAGCTGGCGAACGCCTATCTCGACGAGACTTACGCCTCCAAGCATGTCGAGGTCACGGCGGGCCAATACGTCATGTTGGCGGTGAGCGATACCGGCACCGGCATGTCGCCCGAAGTCGCCGAACGCGCCTTCGAACCGTTCTTCACCACCAAAAGCGCGCAACGCGGCACCGGCCTCGGCTTGTCGCAGGTCTACGGCTTCGTCAAGCAGTCGGGCGGCCACATCAAGCTCTACACCGAGCAAGGTCACGGCACGACCTTCAAAATCTACCTGCCGCGCACGCGCCAGCCCGACGAGTTCGCCGACTCGGTCACGCTCACGCCGATCTCCGGCGGCAGCGAGACGATCCTGGTGGTGGAGGATGACGAGACCGTGCGCGCCGCCGCTTGCGACATGTTGGCCGAGATGGGCTACAATATCCTGCAGGCCGACAATCCCGATTCCGCGCTCGCCGTGCTGCGCTCCGGCGCGACCATCGAGCTGCTGTTCACCGATGTCGTCATGCCCGGCAGCATGACGACGCGCGACATGGCGCGCGCCGCGAAGGAAATCCATCCGCGGCTACAAGTCCTGTTCACGTCGGGCTATACGTCCAACTCGATCGTGCACGACGGTCGGCTCGACGAAGGGGTGTCGTTGCTCAGCAAGCCCTACACGAAGGACGAGCTGGCGCGCAAAATCCGCAGCGTGCTCGAAACTGCGGGGCCGCGCGCGCGCCATGCCGCCGCGCCGCCGTCTTCCGCAGCGGCCACGCCCGCGACCATGTCCGCCGCCGCGCCGCAGGCGGCGCAAGCCGAGCGATCGCTGCGCGTGCTGGTCGTCGACGACGAGCCCTTCATCCGCTTCGGCACCGTCGATATCCTGGTGGATCTCGAGCATCTCGCCGAGGAGGCGGGCGACGCCGAAAGCGCGCTCGAACGCCTCGGACAAGAACCGAAGATCGACTTGCTCATCACCGACTTGAAGCTGCCGGGCATGAGCGGCGAGGCGCTGGCGTCGCATGCCCTGAGGCACGATCCAGACATCCGGGTCATCATCGCCAGCGGCTCGGATCCCGAATTATCGCTGACCGAGAAATACGCCGCCGAGCGCGTCGCGGTCGTGCGCAAGCCCTTCCAGGTCAAAGACCTTGAGAACGCCTTGGCGCGCTTGAAGCGCCCCTAAGGGACGGCGGCAGAGAGCTTAGCGGCGCGGCGTCTGCACGATACAGCCGTACCAGCCGAGCCCGCGGTAAGTCTCGTAGCCCGGCGTCAGCGCGTAGCTGACGGTGTTGCCGCGCTCGTCGTCGTAGCTGCCGCACGACCCCGACACGCGCAGCGGAATCGTTTCTTCCAGCACGCCCTTCTTGTCCGACGCGGCCAGCACCTTGTGGCCGGCGTCGAGCAGCATCACGCGTGTGCGGCCACGCTCGTCGGGAGCCAGCCGCACGCCATCGACCACGGCTTGCGCCTGCGGCGTCCAATCGAAATGCACGGCGATGACGCCGACGGGCTTACCGTCGGCGCGGCCGCCCGCGCGGATGGCCGTCGCGTAAACGGCGCTGACGGCTCCGCCGAGCAGCAGGACGGGGGCGACCTCGCCGACGACATACTCGTCGCCGCTGGCGGTGGCGAGCGCGGCGGCGAACCAGGGCTCGTGGGCAACGGCCGCGCCGCGCGCCGCCGGAAAGCGCGCCGGCTTGCCGTGCGCGAGCACCCGTCCTTGCGGGTCGCACAGCCAGATGTCGAGATAGACGGTATAAGCGCCGAGAATCACCGCGAGCCGCTCGGCGGCATAGGCGCAGCTTTCGGCGGTGGGGGCGGCGGCGCAATCGACCACCGCCTTGTCGGTCGCCCACCAGCGCACGTCGCACGTGCGCTCGTAGAGATTGCGATCGACGATCTCGATGGCGTTGAGCGCCAGATCGATCAGCCGGTCGCCGCGCAATTGGCCGATGATCAGGCGGCCGAGCGTCTCCAGCCGCGCCGCCTCGGCGACCAACTCGCTTTCGAGCTGCTGCGCGACGCCGTTGATCTGGGTGGCGATGTTTTTCATCTCGCCGGCGACCACGGCAAAGCCTTTGCCGGCTTCGCCGGCGCGGGCCGCCTCAATCAAGGCGTTGAGCGCGAGGATTTTCGACTGGTCGGTGACTTGCTGGATGTCTCCGATCTTGCGCTTCGTCAGGCTGCCGACGCGTTCGGAAAGCTCGACGATCTCCTCCGGATCGGCGCGAGAGACGTCATCGGCGGCGGCATGGGCGGCGGCGAAGGCGTTCTTGGCGGACATGGAGATTCACAACTATAGGTTGAATAGAAGAATGCAAAAAAAGCCGTCATGACCGGCCGCGACGGCGCTTGGGCGAATCTTACGCGGCGCGGATGTTCGTCAGGAACCCGTCGACCTGGCTGCGCAACGTCTCCGACTGCTTGGCCAGCGCCGTGGCGGAGGACAGGACCTGCGCCGACGCGCTGCCGGTCTCGCTAGCCGCTTGCGTGACGTTGACGATGTTGGACGAGACCTCGCGCGTGCCGTGCGAGACCTGCTGGGCGTTGTTGGCGATCTCCGCCGTCGCCGCGCCCTGCTGCTCCACCGCCGAGGCGATCGTCGTCGCGATCTCGTTGATCCGCACGATGGTGCCGCCGATCGCGCCGATCGCCGTCACCGAGCTTTCCGTCGCCGCCTGCATCTCGGCGATCTTGGCGGAAATCTCCTCCGTCGCCTTGGCCGTCTGCGTCGCCAGCGACTTCACCTCCGAGGCGACCACGGCGAAGCCCTTGCCGGCGTCGCCGGCGCGCGCCGCCTCGATCGTCGCGTTGAGCGCGAGGAGGTTGGTCTGGCCGGCGATGTCGTTGATGAGCTTGACCACGTCACCGATCTTCTGCGCCGCTTCGGCGAGCCCCTGGATCTGCCGGTTGGTGCGCTCGGCCTCGCTCACCGCTTCGGTCGCGATCGTCACCGATTCCGTCACCTGACGGCCAATCTCGCTGATCGACGAGGCCAGTTCCTCGGAGGCGGCGGCGACCGTCTGCACGTTGGTCGTCGCCTGTTCGGAGGCGGCGGCCACGGCGGTCGCCTGGCGCTGGGTCTCTTCGGCGGTCGCCGTCATCGACTGCGCCGTCGCCTGCAGTTCCTCCGACGCCGAGGACACCGTTTGCAGCACGTCGCCGATCACGCGGTCGAACTCCGCGATGTGGTTGTCGATGCTGCGCTGGCGCGCGGCTTTCATCGTCTCCTCGGCCTGCTGGGCGGCGATCAGGCGTTCGTTCTCGACGCCGCTCTGCTTGAACACGTCGACGGCGCGGGCCATCTGGCCGACTTCGTCCTTGCGGTCGAGCGCTGGAATCTCCGCCGCCCAGTCCTTGCGCGCCAAGCGCGCCATGCAATCGGTCAGGGACACGATGGGTTTCACGATGGCGCGCGCCATGGTGAAACCGGCGAGGCTGAACACGAGGATGATCACCGCGCTGGCGGCGACGATGACCATGCGGATGGAGTCGCGCGCCGCCTCCGCCGTGTCGCGCGCCTCTTTGGCGCCCGCGACCGTGAAGGCGTCGATCTTGTCGAAATTCGGCTCGATAGCGGTGAAGATGTCGCCCATCGACTTGACGATGCCGCTGACCTTCTCCGCGATTTCCACGTAGCTGTCCATGCTGCCGACATAGCTGTCGAGCGCGCCTTGCAGGGTCTCGCGCGTCGCCGAATCGAGGGAGGACTTGCTCACCAGGGCCTTGAACTCCTCGGCGCGCGCCTTGAATTCGGCGTAAGGGGCGGGGCCGCCGCGCAGCATGTAATCCTTCTCGGCGACTTGGGCATGGCGCAGCTTCGCTTCGATCGCCGGATTGCCGGCCTCGCTCGCGCGCGCCTCGATCACCTGGCCGGAGAGGACCAGCAAGCCCTGCAGCCCGTCGTCCGGCGAATAGCCCATCGCCTCGTATTCGCGCACCAGAGTCTCAAATTGGGTCTTGTGCTTGCCGATGCCGTCGACAAGCTGCGCGATGTTCTCGCGCACCGGGCCGGCCTGATCGTCGGCGGCCAGTTCAGCCAGCAGCTTGCCGACATCGGTTTCGGTCTTGAAGTAGAGCGCGACGAAGCGCGGCTGCTTCTGCAGCAGGAAATCCTTTTCGTAACGGCGCATCTGCTGCGCCGATTTCTGGATGCCGCTGCCGAGATCGGCGATGTGGTTGTATTCGGCCAGGCGACGCTCGGCCTGGCTCACGACCGCGTCGCCGACGAGATAGGCGCCGCAAATGCCGCCGAGGCCGACGATGGCCAGGCCGACGAGCAGGAACAGCCGAGTGCGAATCCGCAAATTGTTGTAGACCCGAAAAACGCCCATCGACGCGATACGCATCGTCTTCTCCCCTTATTGACAGCCGCAAAGGCAGCCGTGTCGGCCCCGAATCACTCGCATTCTCTGTCGGGCAGACCTTAATTTTCGGCTAATCCGCGGCATGAGATGGCGGCGCAAAATGCCGCTATCGTTGGGCAATCGCGCAACAATCGCCCATCAATCGCGAGGTTGCGGCGCGCGTCTCCCTCGTTAGTATAAGGGCGCGTTCGTATAGGGCCGCCGCCGCGCGCGGCGGAATCAGGGTGAGGGGACATGCCGGGTTTCAGCGATCTCGATTACGTCGCCTTCGCTTGGTTCGCCATCGCCTGGGCCGGCT
This sequence comes from Alphaproteobacteria bacterium, assembly GCA_046297835.1. Lineage (GTDB taxonomy): Bacteria > Pseudomonadota > Alphaproteobacteria > SMXQ01 > SMXQ01 > CAMAVH01. Next base: position 334,268 of record JBKBHI010000005.1, read on the forward strand.
ACACGCTTTACGCCGATTACAGTCCGAAGCGCCGTCACAGCGTGACCGCGGCGATGAACGGCTATCGCCGCCGCTGGATCGGCGAAATGCTCAAGCGCGAGAACCGGCTGGTCGATACCCAAACGCTCGGCAACCTTGTCACCGGCATCGGGTTCTTCGCCTCGACGACCATCCTCGTCATCGGCGGCCTGTTCGCCTTGCTCGGCGCGTCGGACGCGGCGATCAACGCGCTCGCCGACCTGCCCATCGCCATCGCCACCACGCGCCAAGCGTGGGAGGCGAAGATCCTCATGATGGTGGTGATTTTCGTCTACGCCTTCTTCAAGTTCGCCTGGGCCTACCGGCTGTCGAACTATTGCGCGATCATGATCGGCTCGGCGCCGCCGCGCGGCGAGTGCGACGAGGCCGTGACCGACAGCTACGTCACCCGGCTCGGCCGCGTCACCAACCTGATGGGGCTGCATTTCAACCGGGGGCTGCGCAGCTATTTCTTCGCTTTGGCCGGGCTCGGCTGGTTCGTCCACCCGCTGCTGTTCGTCGTCGCCGTGAGCTGGGTGCTGTTCGTGCTCTATCGCCGCGATTTCCGCTCGCGCGAATTCCACCTGCTCGGCGGCGGGCAGGGCGGCAATCTCAGCGACGTCGCCCGCGACGTCTAGGCTCAGCGACGTCGCCCGCGACATCTAACCCGCAAAGCGGCGCGCAGTCGGGAGGCCGCGCCCCGTCGGAGCGCGGCCTCGCGGCCCCCAGCGGCAAACGATGGCGGAAAGCGCTAGTGGATGGATTCGTCGCGATGCGGCACGGCGCGCTGCAATTCCTCGATCGCGGTGAGGATGCGCGCCCACAGCTCGGCGCCGGCGATGTCGCCATTGTCGATCAGCGCCTCGGCCTGGTTCGAGGCCATGCCGACGGCATCGTCGCCATGGCTGTCGATCATGCTCAGCGCGCTGGTCCAAATCTCGCGCGGGGAAAGCTGGAAACTGTCGGAACTACGCTGGTGATACGAATTGCGCGCCTGCATGGCGAAATCCCATCGTCTTGATAGCATCGCCATCTTTATATATGACCAAAGACATAAATAAAAGGGTCGAAATACATAGGAGACCCTATTCTTTTGAATTAGGTATTTTTTCACAAAAATACCATCATTGCGCGGCGAGACTCGCATATGTGACAATGAGATAGCTCACGCTCTTAACGCAGGGTCAGCGCTCGATATGCCAACCGATCTCATTCGCCGCGTTTCTCAGGCATCCCACATCGCACCGCGCCGCTGGCGCCTCATTGCCGGCCTCGTCCTATTGCCCCTGGCCGGCTGTTCGGGCGCATCGGCTGAGCAGGCGGGATCGCCGCCAGCCGCCATGCCCGTCGCCGCTCAAACGGCGCAGGCCGCGCCGGCGACCGAACAACCGGCGGCGGCCCCGCCGGCCGAGTTTTCCGCCTGGCTCGCGGCGTTGCGCGCCGACGCGCTCAAGCAGGGCATCTCGCAGCCGACCGTCAGGGCGGCGCTGTCCGGCATAACGCCGCTGCCGCGCATCATCGAACTGGACCGCCGCCAGCCCGAATTCACCCTGACGCTGCGCCAATATCTCGAGCGCGCCATCTCCAACGCCCGCGTCAATCAAGCGCGCGCCAAATATGCCGAGCACAAGGCGCTGCTCGACGAGGTCGGGCGCAAATACGGCGTGCAGCCGCGCTTCATCGTCGCGCTATGGGGCATCGAGACCAATTTCGGCCAGAACACCGGCGGCTTTTCGGTGGTGCAGGCGCTCGCCACGCTGGCCTATGACGGCCGGCGCAGCGCCTATTTCCGCGGCGAATTGCTGAACGCCCTGAAGATCATCGATGCCGGCCACATCAGCGCCGCGTCGATGCGCGGCTCGTGGGCCGGCGCGATGGGCCAGAACCAGTTCATGCCGTCGAGCTTCCTCAGCTACGCCCAGGACTACAACGGCGACGGCAAGCGCGACATCTGGACCACCACCGCCGACGTCTTCGCCTCGACCGCGAACTACCTCAAGCAATCGGGGTGGCGGGAGGACGAGACTTGGGGGCGGGAGGTCAAGCTGCCGGCGAATTTCGCTGCCCAAGCCAAGGCCTTGATGCCCGCCGAACCGCCGCCGGGCTGCCGCGCGAACCGGTTTTTATCCCAACGCAAACCGCTGTCGGAGTGGCAAAAGCTCGGCATCCGCCGGGCCGACGGCGGCGATCTGCCGGGCCGCGACGTGCAGGCGTCGCTGGCGCTGCCGGAAGGCGAGGGCGGGCCGGCCATGCTGGTCTACGAGAACTTCCGCACGACGCTGAAGTGGAACTGCTCGATCTCCTTCGCCACGGCGGTCGGCACGCTGGCCGACCGCATCGCCGCGCCTTAACGCCGTTCTTTTTGCGTTCTCCGGCCTTGCCGCAGCGCGGCGAGGCCTATAGATTGCGAAAAGCGGTGTTTTCAAGGGGTCGGGCCACAAGATGAGGTATGCGGCACTAGCGCAACGGAGCCTAGCGCTCGTCCTGGCGGCGGGGTTGCTTGCCGCCTGCACCGAAACCGAATTCCTGATGAATACGGCCAAGCAGGTGCGCGGGCGCGACGTCGCCCCGGGCCCCACGGCCGGCGGCGTCTACAAGGTCGGCACGCCCTACCAGATCGCCGGCGTCTGGTATTACCCAGCGGTCGATTACGAATACGACGAGACCGGCATCGCCTCGTGGTACGGGCAGGATTTCCACGGCAAGGTCACGGCCAACGGCGAGCCTTACGACATGAACGCCATGACGGCGGCGCACCGCACGCTGCCGATGCCGAGCCTCGTGCAAGTCACCAATCTCGAAAACGGCCGCTCGGTCACGCTGCGCATCAACGACCGCGGCCCGTTCGCGCGCGGCCGCATCATCGACCTGTCGCGCCGCGCCGCGCAGCTGCTCGGCGTCGAGAAGCAGGGCACCGCCAAGGTGCGCGTGCAGATTCTCGCCGAGGAAAGCCGGATTCTCGCCGCGCAGCTCACCGGCAAGGACGACACCGGCTTGGTCGCCGTCAACGGCCAGAAAGGCGCGCCGCGCAGCGCCGTGGCGACCGCCGAACTCGCGCCGCCGCCGGGCGCGCGCGTCGC
>JBKBHI010000006.1:0-275456 GCA_046297835.1 Alphaproteobacteria bacterium
TCAGCTTCGCTAGCTGCACGGGGTCGCGGGGGCGTTTGATTCGTTTCTCTGCCATGCTCCCAATATGGCATGACTCGGCTCTAGGCCCAATAGGGCGGCACTTTCAAACTGACCCACTACCCGCCGCCGTGCCGGTGGCCTTGACGCGCGCGCCGGCCCCGACGCCGCCTTCGACGGTGCGGCTGCGGCCGCGGCATCTTTACGGCCTGTCGCCGGTCGGCGTGTTCGGTTGCGGCGTGGTCGGGCTGGCCAACGGCGCCTTCTGGTCGCTCGGGCCGCTCTACGCCACCGGGCGCGGCTTCGACCTGACGAGCCTGGCGACCTTCATGGGCCTCACCGTGCTCGGCGGCGCGCTGGCGCAATGGCCGTTCGGCCGCCTTTCGGACCGCCGCGACCGCCGCCAGGTGATCGCGCTCGCCTGCGGCCTGTCGGTGATCGCCGGACTGGCGCTCGCCATCGCCGGCGGGCTGTGGCCGCGCGCGATTTTCCCGCTCGCCATGCTGTTCGGCGCGGCGGCCTTTCCGCTCTACGCGCTGTGCGTCGCCCACGCCAACGACATGATGGCGAAGGACGAGTTCGTCGAGGCGTCGAGCGGGCTGTTGCTCGCCAACGGCATCGGCTCGGCCATCGGGCCGATCTTCGCGTCGCTGGCGATGAGCGGGCTCGGCCCGTCGGGCCTGTTCGTCTATACGGCGGGGATCCACGCGCTGATGCTGGCCTTCGTGCTCCACCGCATCCGCCAACGCGCGCCGGCCCCGCCCGAGGAGCGCGGCAGCTTCGCGCCGGTGTCGGAAAGCTCGCCCGCCGTGATCACGCTCGATCCGCGCTCGGACGAGGCTACCCCGGCTCCTTGAGCGCGCTGTCGTGCCAGCGCCGCAGCAAGAGGCGCGACAAGAGATCGAGCGCGGCGTAGATCAGCACGCCGGCCAGCGCCAGCAGCGTCAAGGCCGCGAACAGACGCGGAATCTGCAGCCGGTAGCCCGATTCGAGAATGCGGAAGGCGAGGCCGGTCTCCGCGCCGCCGGTGCCGGCGACGAACTCCGCCACCACCGCGCCGACCAGCGACAGGCCGCCCGACACGCGCAGGCCGGTGAGAAAATAGGGCAGGGCGGCGGGCGCGCGCAGCAGGCGCAGGCTCTGCCAGCGGCTCGCGCCATAGAGCCGGAACAGATCGCGCAGGTTCTTGTCGGCGGCGTTGAGCCCGGTCGTGGTCGCCGCGACGATGGGGAAGAAGGCGACGATCCAGGCGCACAGCACGAGCGCCAGCGTCGTGTCGTCGGCCCAGATGATGATCAGCGGCGCGATGGCGACCACCGGCGTCACCTGGGCGATCACCGCGTAGGGCAGCAGGCTGCGCTCGATCAGGCGCGATTGCGCCATGACGACGGCGAGCAGGACGCCGCCGAGCGCGGCGGCGGCGAGCGCCAGGCCGGTGATCTTGAGCGTGATCCAGAGCGCGCCGAGCAGGCTCGCGCCGTCGCGCCACAGCGTCTCGGCGATCAGCAGCGGGCCGGGCAGGACATAGACCGGCACGGCGTAGAGCCGGGTCAGCCCTTCCCACAAGGCGAGGGCGAGCGCGCCGAGGGCGAAGGGCGCGAGGCGGCTCAGCAGGCGCATCATGCCGCGTCTCCCATCGCCTGCGCCAAACGGTCCGAGAGCCGGCGGCAGATCGCGCCATAGGCCGGATCGGTGCGCAAATCGGGAACGCGCAGCGCCGGCAGGTCGATCGGCTCGTCGGCGACGACGCGGCCGGGGCGCGGCGACATGACGAGGACGCGCTGCGACAGGAAGGCCGCCTCGAACACGCTATGGGTGACGAACATCACCGTGCAGCGGCGCTCGCGCCAGATCCGCAGCAGGTCGTCGTTGAGCTTGAAGCGCGCGATCTCGTCGAGCGCGGCGAACGGCTCGTCGAGCAGCAGCAGCTTCGGGTTCGTGACCAGGGCGCGGGCCAAGGCCGCGCGCATCTTCATGCCGCCCGACAGTTCGCGCGGGAACGCGCCTGCGAACTCGCCGAGGCCGACGAGATCGAGCGCGGCGTCGGCGTCGGCGGAGCGGCCGGTCAAGCGGAGCGGCAGGCGGACGTTGTCGCGCACGCTGGCCCACGGCATCAGCGTCGGCTCCTGGAAGACGAAGCCGATGTCGCCCGGCGCGGGTTTGTCGCTGGGCCAGACGACGGCGCCGCCGGTCGGCGTCTGCAATCCGGCGATCAGGCGCAGCAGCGTCGATTTGCCGCAGCCCGAGGGGCCGAGCAGGCTGACGAAATCGCCGTCGCCGACGTGAAGATCGACGCCGCCCAGCGCCGTCACGCCGGTCTCGTAGCGCAGCGACAGGCCGTGAAGGCGGAGCAGGCCGGCGGCGGCCGTCATGGCGCGGCTATTTCTTGCGCTCGATGCCGACGCGCTTGTTGACGAACCGCAGCGCGTAGGCCTCGGTGACGTCCATCTCCTTCGGATAGAGCCCTTCGGCGACCATCATGTCGAAGAACTCTTTCCAGCGCGCGTGGCTCATCGCGCCGATGCCGAGCTCGGCGGCCTCGCCCGAATCGACGATGCCGTATTCGATCATCTTGGCGCGGCCGTAGGCGAGCAGGGCGTCGGTCATCTCCGGGTTGTCGCGCTTGATCAGCGCGTCGCCGGGGGCGGGATCGCCGTAGAGATAATCGTACCAGCCTTCGATGCTAGCATCGACGAACGCCTGCACCAGCGCCGGGTTCTCGTTGGCGAGCTTGTGCGAGGTCGAGATCAGCGCGCCGTAGCTGGCGTAGCCGGCGTCGGCCAGCAGCATCACCGCCGGCTTGACGCCCTGGCTCTCCATGAGGAACGGCTCGCTGCCGAGATAGCCCTGCTGGATCGCCTGCGGGTTGGTGAGGAACGGCGCGATGTTGAACGTGTAGGGCCGGATCTGCGAATTGTCGTAGCCGAAGCGGGCGCGCAGGAAGTTCCACGAGCCGACCCGCGTGTCGCTGCCGATGTAGATCGGCTTGCCGCGCAGCGTCTCGAGCGTGTCGTTGCCCTGGCCGGCATGGGCGATCAGCACCGCCGGATCCTTCTGGAACAGCGCCGCGACAGCGACCATGGGGATGCGTTCGCGCGTGTAGTTCAGCGCGATGAAGCTGTTGGACGACAGGCTGAAATCGACGCGCCCGGCGGCGAGCAATTGCGCGTGGTTGATCTGCGGCCCGCCCTGGCGCAGCGCCACATCGAGGCCGCGCGTGGCGTAGAAGCCGCGGGCGACGGCTTGATAGAAGCCGCCGTGCTCGGCCTGGGCGCGCCAGTCGGTGCCGAACGAGACTTTCTGCTGGGCGGCGGCCGGCTGGGCGAGCGCGGCGAGGCCGGCGAGGGCGAGGAGCAGCGGCGCGAATTTCATGGGCACGAGTTTCATGGCGAACCTCGAAGGATGCGGTTAGGGCGATGAGGCGGCGGACGGTTCGGCGGCGGCGGGCCGCGCGGCGGCGGGCAGCGTGGCGTTGCGCTTCTCGATGCGGCGGATGAAGTCGCGGACGATCAGGCGGTAGAGCTCGTCCTTCAGCACCGCGTCCTCGACGCCGGCGTCGATGTTCGGATTGTCGTTGATCTCGATGACGTAGACGCCGTCCGGCGTCTGCTTGATGTCGACGCCGTGCAGCCCGTCGCCGATCAGGCTGGCCGCCTTGGTGGCGATGTCGATGATCTCGCGCGGCGCGTCCTCGACCGCGAAGGAGCGATCGTCGCCCTCGCTGTAATCGGTCTGGCCGCCATTGTGATACTTCAGCACCTGCCAATGGCCCTTGGCCATGAAATACTGGCAGACGAAGATCGGCTTGTGGTTGAGCACGCCGACGCGCCAGTCGTATTCCGTCTGCATGAACTCCTGGGCGAGGATCAGGTCGGATTCCTCGAACAGCTTGCCGGCCAGCTCGTCGAGCTCCTCGCGGCTCTGCACCTTGTGCACGCCGCGCGAGAACGAGCCGTCGGGAATCTTGATGACCACCGGGTAGCCGAATTCGGCCTCGACGCGGTCGAGCTGACGGCGGTCGAGCGTGAGGGTGCGTGGCGTCGGCACGCCGTTGGCGTTGAGCAGCTCGGCGAGATAGATCTTGTTGGTGCATTTGAGGATGGCCTGCGGGCTGTCGATCACCGGCATGCCCTCGTCCTCGGCCTTGCGCGCGAAGCGGTAGGTGTGGTCGTCGAGGTCGGTCGTCTCGCGGATGAACAGCGCGTCGTATTCCGGCAGGCGGCTGAAATCCTTGCGCGTGATCAATTCCATCTCGACGCCCATCTGCTCGCCGATGCGGATGAATTTGCGCAGCGCGCGCTCGTTCGACGGCGGCAGGCGCTCCTGCGGATTGTGCAGGATGGCGATGGAATAGACCGCCGGCACGTCCGGCTTAGCGGCGCGCCAGGCGCTGCGCGTGTAACGGTCGAGCGCCGCGGCGAAGGCGTCCTCCTGGCCGGCCGGCAGGTCTTTGATCGAGATCGGCCGGATGGCGATGATCTCCCAGCCTTCCTTGCCGTTGCGCAAATCCACCGCCAGCAGCGGCGCGCGGAACAGGTCGAAGATGCGCCGCGCCAGCTCGCGCAGACGGATGTCGTCCGATGCGCCGAAGAACAGATGGATGGTGAAGCCGACCGGATCGGCGTCGCCGTCCGAGAAGGTTTTGCGCAGCAGGTCGTTCAGCTCCGGCAGGTCGTTCTGATAGAGCCGCTTCCAATTGAGGTCGAGCAGCACTTCGACCGACGGGATGACCTTCTGGCCGCGCGCCTCGGCGAGCAAGGATGAATAATAACCGAGCGACAGATAGCTATAGTCGCGGCACAGATTGATGACGCGCGCCGACGCCGGCGGTTTCTTGCCGTTGTCCTTGGCGAAATCCTTGGCGACGAAATCCTTGGCCGTCAGCACGTGCCGGTTGGGCGCGGGCCATTTGAAGTCTTCTTCGCGGTCGACGACGATGATGTGCTGGCTCATGACGCGCTCACTTGCCGCGGCGCGGCTTGACGATCAGCGCCGCTTTCTTGTGCTGCGCGCCGTAGCGGGCCATGCGGTCGAACGTGCGTTGCGGCACCGGAATGTGCATGCGGTCGGTCTGTGTCTTGGCTTCATCGACGTCGACGTAAGGATCGTGCACGTAAACATACGTATCGTCGAAGCCGGTCACAACCACCCAGTGCAGCTCCTTGCGCCGGTCGAACTGGTAGGACGAGACGAGCACGATCGGAATGCCGCCGGCGTCGAATTTGGCGCGCATATCGGCGAGGGTCAAGGCGCGCGGAACCCGCCTGACTTTCGTGCCGTCCAGCTGATCGAGGAAATCCTGGTGGACGGCGCGGATCACGTCGCGCTTCATCTCGCTGCGCACGGTCTCGACGAAGGGCACGCCGCGCTCGTTGGTGTAGATCTCGACGTCGAAGCCGCGCTTCCAGGCGGCGAGCGCCAAGCCTTGCGCGCTGGTGCCGCCGTGGCCCTGGGTCATGAAGATGGTGGTGGCTTCGCGCCAGATGCGCAGCTCTTCGATCGCCGTCATCGGCCGTTTGCGGTCGAGCGCGTGCATCGCCATCATCACCGCTGCCGGGCCGCAGGTGAAGTCGAGGCGCTGGCGGTAATAGGGCACGCGGGTGACGTTGGGCGCGAGGCCCGGCGCGATGATCTTGTCCATCCGCACGGCGTCGGCGTCGTCGTCGTAATATTGGCTGTGGGTGGCGAAGGGCTTGTAGCCCATGCTGCGGTAGAACGCCTGGGTGTCCTTGTCCTCGGCCCTGACTTCGAGCCGCATGTAGGCGGCCGACCGCTCGCGCGCGGCGTCCTCGGCGGCGCGCAGCAAGGCGCGGCCGACGCCCTTGGCGCGCCAGCGCGGCGCGACCGCGATGGAATAGAGCCGCGCCAGCGACGTGTTGCGGTTGTAGGACACCATGGCGTAGCCGCGCACTTCGCCGCTGTCGCGGTCGGCCTCGACCAGCGTGGTGGCCTTGCCCTTGGACAGCATGTAGCGAAAGCTGCGCTGCGACAGGCGATCGGTCGGGAAGGACTGATGCTCGATCATCAGCAGCGCCGGGATGTCCTCTTCGCGCGCCGGCCGGATGACGCGCGCGCCAGCCGCCGACGCGGGCGGACGCCGCTTGGCCGCGCGCTTCTTCGGGCTGGTCTTGCGCGTCGCGCGTTTCATCTGCGGCCGTCGTCTCCCATGGGGTCTTCCTCTGGCGTCAGCAGGCGGCGATAGAGCGCCATGGTGGCGGCGACCACTGTGGCGTCGCCGAAAATCTCTTCTGCCCGTCGGCGCGCCGCCGCGCCCATGCGCCGGCGAGCTTCGCCGTCGCCCGCCAGACGTTGCAGCGCGTCGGCCAGCGCCGTCGCGTCGCGCGGCGGCACCAGAAGGCCGGTCTCGTCGTCGACGACCACTTCGCGCAGGCCCGGCCCGTCGACCGCGATCATCGGCCGGCCGGCCGCGGCGGCCTCCAGCAGGCTTTTCGGCACGCCCTCGCCATACCAGGAGGGCAGCACGGCGATATGGCTGTCGCGCCACAGCTTGGCGACATCGTCGCAAAAGCCGACCCACTCGACAATGCCTTCCTCGTGCCACGCGCGCAGCTGCGATTCGGGGATCGTCGCCATGTTTTCGGGATCTGGCGTGCCGGCCAGGATCACGCGCAGCGGAACGCCGCGCCCGCGCAGGATGCGCGCCGCCTCGACGAGAACACCGGCGCCCTTGTCCCAAATCATGCGCGAGACCTGGGCCGCGACCGGCGGCCGCGCGGCGTCGGCCGGCGGCTCGGCGGCCGGCGCGTAATGCGCGAGATCGACGCCGGAGCCCTTGATCAGCGCGAGGCGCGCCGGATCGACCAGCCGGCCGTCGGTCAGCAACCGGCCATCCTCCGGATTCTGCACGATCACGCGGGCGTTCGGCCGATCGAGCAGCAGGCGGATCGCCAGCTTGACCGGCGGACGCAGCAAGCGCGCTTTCAGGCTGGCGGAGGTGAAGATCGAGCCGAGGCCGGCGATCATGTTGACCATGCGCGGCGCGCCGGGTCTTCCAAGGCGGGCGAATCGCGCGGCGAGCGAGCCGAGCAACACCGGCTTGATGGCGATCTGATGGATCATGTCCGGCTTCTCGCGCCGGTAGATGGCGAGGATTTCGAAAAAGCTCGCCAACTCGCGTAGCGGATTGCCGATGCTGCGGTTGAAATGCTTGAGCGGCGTGAGGCCGAACCCTTCGGCGCGGATCGCTTCGCCGTGCGCCGCGACGCGGCAGGCAACATGGACATCGTAGCCGGCGTCGCGCGCGGCGCGCGCCAGCGGCAGTCGATGCGAGCAGAAATACCAGTCTTCGGTGACGAAGAAGACCAGCTTCGGCTTCGCCGAGGCGGTGGCGGCGCTCATGAGCGAATGCCCATCAGGGGCGGACCACGAAGGTCGCGCCGAAAATCCGCAGATCTTCGTCCGACAGGTCGCGGAAGGGCGCGGCGAGCCGCGCGCGCGCCAAGGGCAGCGCGGGCCATTCGCGGCGCGCGGCGGTCTCGACCGCGAAGCCGGCGGCGCTGAAGGCGGCGACGACTTCGGAATAACGCAGCCGATTGGTGTAGAAGCCGCTGCGTTTGGCGAACCAGGGCCGCTCCCACAGCGCCTCGCCGAACCGCAGATTGTGCAGCGACGCGCCGAGATGGTCCTTGAAATCGACGACATGGGAACCGACGCCGTTCGGCTTCAGCGCGCGCTTCATCTCGCGCAGCGTCGCGTCGAACTCGGCGCGCGGCACGTGCTCCAGCACGGCCTGCGAGAAAATCATGTCGAGGCTTTGTCCGCGCACCGCTCGCAGGCCGGCGAGGCCGTCCTCGCGATAGGCGCAATGGGTGCGGCTCAACATCTCGCGGACCGAACGGCACTCCATCAGCTCGGCGGCGTCGCGCGGCAGCCGCATCGCCGAGAGCTTCTCGAACAGCGCGCGATAGAGCCGGATGTCGCGCGCCGCGTAGGAGCCGGCATCGACCAGCCAGCCTTCGTCCGCGCCGTGGGCCCAGGCGATGGCGGCGCTGGCGAGCGAGTCGCCAGGACCGAGCTCGAGATAGGAGAAGCCGGGCGGCGGCGATCCCACGCGCGCGTAATGGTCGCGGAACACGGCGATAGCGTAATCGGGATCGAGCATGAAGCCCGGCGAGAACAAGCCGAGCTTCTGCCACCATTGCTTGCGCACCGGCAGGCGGCTGAGGACCATCTTGGCGGCGATCTTCGACCACCAGGGCAAGGCGGCGCGCCAGCCGCGCGCGCCAGGATTCTCCTGCGGGGCGGCGCTCATGCGCGCCACCGTTCGTGCCAGGCCTGGAACATCAGAACGACCCAGAGGTCGTATTGCCAATCGCGCTTGCCGGACAGGTGCTCCTGCCATTTGCGCCGGATCGGCGCGGGCTCGAGGATGCCTTCGCGCTTCAGGCGTTTCTCGTCGAGCAGGCTTTCCGCCCACTCGCGCAAGGGGCCGCGCAGCCAGCTGTCGATCGGCACGCCGAAGCCCATCTTCGGCCGTTCGACGAGCGCGGCCGGCACATAGCGATAGAGCACCTGGCGCAACAGCCATTTGGCCTTGCCCTGGCGCAGCTTGAGGCCGGCGGGCAGGTTCCAGGCATGGGCGACGACGCGATGGTCGAGCAACGGCACGCGCGCTTCAAGGCTCACGGCCATGCTGGCTCGATCGACTTTGGTCAGGATGTCGTCGGGCAGGTAGGTGACGCTGTCGAGATACTGCATCCGCGCGGTGAAGTCGGGAATGTCGGCGGCCAGCGTCTCGTCCCACAGCGCGCCGTAGGGCGCGCCCGGCTCAGCGAGCAATTCTTCCGGCGCGTGCCAATAGCCGACGAGGCGGCGATAGACCGCGTCGGCGTCGGGTTGCGTCATGAGGCCGGCGAGCTTGTGCGCCTTGTGGCCGGCCATGCGCGGCCGGCGCTTTTCGGGAAGCAGCCCGGCAAGCGAGTCCCAGCCGCCGGTCGAGACGCTGGCGACGGCGGAGGCCGCGAGCCGACGTAGCGGCAGCGGCACGCCGTCGGTCCAGCGCTTGAGGCCGCCGGCCCAGCCGTAGCGCGAATAGCCGGCGAACAATTCGTCGCCGCCGTCGCCCGATAGCGCCACGGTGACGTGCCGGCGCGTCATTTCGGACACGAGATACGTCGGGATCTGCGACGCATCGGCGAACGGCTCGTCGAACATGTCCGGCAGCCGCGGGATGACGTCGAGCGCCTGGCGCGGATCGACATAAAGCTCGGTATGTTCGGTGCCGAGATGCGCCGCCACCTGCTTGGCATGCGCCGCCTCGTTGTAGCCTTCCTCATGAAAGCCGATGGTGAAGGTTTTGACCGGCCGGTCCGACTGGGCCTGCATCAAAGCGACGACGGTCGAAGAATCGATGCCGCCGGAGAGAAACGCGCCGAGCGGCACGTCGGCGATCATGCGCAGCTGCACCGCGTCGCGCAGCAGCTTGTCGAGTTCCTCGATGGCGGCGACATCATCGATCTGCCGTCCGGCGGCGGCGCGCTGGCCGTCGGCCGCGATCGCGCGCAAATCCCAATAGGCCGAGATGGCCGGCTCGCCGCCCGCCGCGAGCGTGGCGGCGTCGATGGTCAGCGTATGGCCCGGCGGCAATTTCCGCGCGTCGCGATAGATGCTGCGCGGGCCGGGCACGTAGGCTTGGCGCAGATAGCCGGCGAGCGCGGTCTTGTCGATCTCGGCGCTGAAGCCGGGATGGGCGCGCAGGGCTTTCAGTTCGGAGGCGAACAGGAATTGGCCGCCGGCCCGCGCCCAATAGAGCGGCTTGATGCCGAGCCGGTCGCGCGCCAGGGTCAGGCGCTTGCCGCCGGCGTGCCAGAAGGCGAAAGCGAACATGCCGACGAGGCGTTCGAGAGTCTTGTCGACGCCGAAGCGGAGGCAAGCTTGCAGCAGCACTTCGGTGTCGGAATGGCCGCGCCAGCCGCCTGCTGGCGTCGCGCCGAGGCTGTCGAGCTCGCGCCGGATCTCCTCGGCGTTGTAGATCTCGCCGTTGAAGACGATGGCGGATTTTCCGTCTTCGGCGCTCATCGGCTGATGGCCGGCGGGCGTCAGGTCGATGATGGCGAGGCGGCGGAATCCGAGGCCGATGCTGTCGGCCGCCGCGCTCCAGACGCCGCCGTCGTCCGGCCCGCGATGATGCAGCGTGCCGGCCATGCGCGCGGCGAAATCCTCCAGCGCGCCGCCGCCGAGGGTCTTGGAGCCGTCGAGCAAGCCGGCGATGCCGCACATGGCTCAGGCCCTCGCCGTCGCGGCGGCGGCTTTGGCCGCCAGCGTGTCGCGATAGAGCGCGAGATAGCGCCGGGCGATCACGCCGATCTCGAAACGTTCGGCGACGCGCGCGCGCGCTTCGGCGCCGAGCGCGGCGCGCGCGTCGGCCGGCAGGCGCAGCAGATCGACGATGGCGTCGGCGAGCGCGGCGGGATCGCGCGGCCCGACGACGCGGCCGGCCTGGCCGACGATCATGCGCGAATCGCCGACGTCGGTGGCGACGCAGGGCACGCCGCAGGCCATGGCCTCGCCGAGCACGTTGGGAAAGCCCTCGCCGAAGGCGGAGGACGACACGGCGATATCGAGGGCGGCGGTCACGGCCGGCATGTCGGCGCGCGCGCCGAGCAGGCGGCAGCGCGTCCCGAGGTCGAAATCGTCGATCCAGCCGGCGAGCTGGCGATTGGCGGCATCGACGCCGCCGCCGCACAGCAGGAAATGCGCATCGGGGACGGCGCGGCGCGCCTGGGCGGCGGCGGCGAGGAATCCGCGATGGTCTTTCTGCGAATCGAATCGCGCGATCAGGCCGACGAGCGGCGCGGCGTCGGGCAGGTTCAGCTCGCGCCGCAACGCCGCGCGCGCCGCCGCGTCGGGCTTGAATTCGCCCAGATCGAAGCCGTTGGGAATGACCACCATGCGCGCCGGATCGTAGCCGATGCGCTCGTGCGCGACGCGCGCGACCTCCGAGCAACAGAGGATCGTGTCGCTCAAGGCGCGCGACAGCAGCCCGCCCAGTTTGGCGACGCGGATCGTGGCGGGCTTGCTGATCTTGGGATCGAGATCGCTCTGGCGGATGCCCCAGATCACCGGGGGCGCGCGAAAGCCGAGCGCGGCGAGGCCGGCGACCAGGTTGGCGTGATACATCCAGGCTTGCACGAGGTCGGGTCGTTCCGCGCGGATCAGCCGGCGCAGCCGCAGGAAACCGGCGGCGAGGGCAGGCAGTCTGGCGAAGCCCGGCCGGTTCATGCCGAGCTGGACGACGGGCACGCCGAGGGCGGCGATGCGGTCGGCCAGCGGGCCGCCGCCGGTGAGCGAGACGACGACATGGCGGGTCTCGTCGGCGGGCAGGTTCGCCAGCAATTTGACGAGCATCATCTCCGCCCCGCCGGTGCTGAGGCCGGTGATGACATGGAGAATTTTCAGCGGAACGGGAGAGGGCGCGTCGGCGTCCATCGCAGCCTGTCAAATTGGCTTTGGCGACGCGGTAGAAAGGCGTCGGCGCCGGAAATCTAGTTCCGACTAAATTACTGTCTTAGAAGGGTTTTTGCAAGGCGCGCCGGCGCGCCTCAGACCGTCAGGTCGATCCCGAGATCGCCGCGCCGATACTGGTCCGGCGCGCCTTGCGCGAGGCGGTAGGCTTCGACGCCGCGGTGCTGGAGCGCCGCTGGGGCGGCCGCAGGCATGCCGTCTTGGGCGTAGCGATGAGCGGCGAAGGCCGCGCCGGCAAGGTCCGTGTCGAACGGATCGATCTGCGCCGGACGGGCGGGGGCCTCGCTCCACGAGGCGTCGATCCAGGCGTCGGCGCGGCCGCTGTCGGCGCGGCGGTCGTCACGCGCGATGGGCGTGATGGGCGCGACCGGACCTTTGAGATCGAGCGCGCGCGCGGCGGCCGGCGACATCGCCGAGCCCGCCATCCCATAAGGGATCATGTTCGAAGCGCCGATCTGCACGTCTGGAGGTCCTGCGGGTTTAGCTAAAATTTTATCCGCTTTTTCGACTTCTAGCCTTGGCCAAAAGGAAAATCAACGGAAAAAACGTAGTATTTACAATATGTTAAAAGATGTAGCCGGGGCAGAAATTAACCAAGCAGCGGCGGATTCCATTGCCTGATCAATGTGTTCGCCGGCGGCGTTTTGCGCGGCGCAGCGTTCGTTTCGCACTCGCCGACTGCGCCCGGTCCACCGGCAGTGTAATGTTGAACGATAACAAACACCTTCGAGTTCAAATGGGGAGCCGAGCCATGACCGGCGGCAAAACGCGCCAGCCCGCGACCACGAAAAACGCGACCTCGTCCCACAAAACAGCCCGGACGCAGACGATGCCGGCCCAAGCCAAGCGCCAGTCGAGCCAGAGCGCGCCGGCGCGCAACGATCTTGAGGCCTATTGGGTGCCGTTCACGCCCAACCGCCAGTTCAAAGCGGCGCCGCGGCTGATCGCCAAGGCCAAGGACATGCATTACGAGCTGACCGACGGCCGCAAGCTGCTCGACGGCAGCGCCGGCCTGTGGTGCGTCAATGCCGGCCATTGCCGCGACGAGATCGCCGACGCGATCGCCGAACAGGCGCGCGAGATGGATTACGCCACCGCGTTTCAGATGAGCCACCCGAAAGCGTTCGAGCTGGCGAGCCGGCTCGCCGGCATGGCGCCGGGCGACCTCGACCATGTGTTCTTCACCAACTCGGGCTCCGAATCGGTCGAGACGGCGCTGAAAATCGCGCTGGCCTACCACAAGCTGCGCGGCGAAGGCTCGCGCACGCGCTTCATCGGCCGCGAGCGCGGCTATCACGGCGTCAATTTCGGCGGCATCTCGGTCGGCGGCATCGTCGGCAACCGCAAGCAGTTCGGCAACATGCTGACCGGCGTCGATCATCTGCCGCACACGCATAATCTCGAACACAACGCCTTTTCGCGCGGCCAGCCGGCGTGGGGCGCGCATCTCGCCGACAATCTCGAAAGCCTGGTGACGCTGCACGACGCCTCGACCATCGCCGCCGTCATCGTCGAGCCGATGGCCGGCTCGACCGGCGTGCTGGTGCCGCCGCAGGGCTATCTCGAAAAGCTGCGCAGCATTTGCGACAAGCACGGCATCCTGTTGATTTTTGACGAGGTCATCACCGGCTTCGGCCGCCTCGGCGCGCCCTTCGCCGCCGATTATTTCGGCGTCATCCCCGATCTGATGACGATCGCCAAGGGCGTCACCAACGGCGCGGTGCCGATGGGCGGCGTGATGGTGCGCAAGGGCGTCTACGACGCTTTCATGAACGGGCCGGAGAACGTCATCGAGCTGTTCCACGGCTATACCTATTCTGGCCATCCCCTCGCCTGCGCTGCGGCGCTCGCCACGCTCGACATCTACGAGCGCGAGAACCTGTTCCAGCGCGCCGCCGATCTCTCGGGGACGTGGGAGGAAGCC
This sequence comes from Alphaproteobacteria bacterium, assembly GCA_046297835.1. GTDB lineage: Bacteria > Pseudomonadota > Alphaproteobacteria > SMXQ01 > SMXQ01 > CAMAVH01. The sequence goes on from JBKBHI010000006.1 coordinate 13,406, forward strand.
GCGCACGGCCTCAAAGGATTGCCGGGCGTCATCGACATCCGCAACATCGGCCTGGTCGCCGGCATCGAGCTGGCGCCGCGCGCCGGCGCGCCGGGGGCGCGCGCCTACGAGGTCTTCCTCGAATGCCAGAAGCGGGGCCTGCTGATCCGCGTCACCGGCGACATCATCGCGCTATCGCCGCCGCTGATCATCGCTGAGGCGCAAATCGGCGAACTCTTCGGCATTCTCGCCGAGGCTTTGCGCGCGGTTCCCTGAGCCGCCGCAAGCCCTTGATCGGTCGCGACAAACGGCCGATCACCGGGATTTTAAGCAAGGCTTAAGCGGCGGCCGGCTAAAGTCCGCCGAACGGGCGCGCTGCGGCGCGTCCGGCCCCTTGCGGAGAATCGGCCATTCCTCATCTGCACAACCACCTGACCGGCGGCCACGACATGGCCCTCGTCGTCCTGTCGGTGGCGGTGGCGGTCTTCGCTTCGTTCGTCGCCCTCGACATCGCCGGCCGCCTGCGCGAGGCGCGTGGCCGCGCCCGGCTGTGGTGGTTGGCCTTGGCTGCCTGCGCCATGGGCGGCGGCATCTGGGCGATGCATTTCATCGCCATGCTGTCCTTCGATCTCGGCTTGCCGGTGCGCTACGATATGAGCCTGACGGTCGGCTCGCTGCTCGTCGCCATCGTCGTCACCGGCGCGGGCCTCGCCATCGCCGGCGCCGGCCGGCGCAGCCGCGCGCGCCTCGCGCTCGGCGGCGTGCTGATGGGCCTCGGCGTCGCCGCCATGCATTACGTCGGCATGATGGCGATGCGGATGGACGCGACGATCGACTACGATCCGGCGCTGTTCGCCCTGTCGGTCGCCATCGCCATCGTCGCCGCCACGGCGGCGCTGTGGCTCGCCTTCAACGTCCAGGCCTATTGGCAGAAGCTGCTGAGCGCGGCCGTGATGGCGGTCGCCGTGTCGGGGATGCATTTCGTCGGCATGGCCGCCGCCGAATACCATCTCGCGTTGCGCACGCCGCTGTTCGCCATCGGCCATGAGCTGTCGCCGCCGATGATGGGCGCGCTGATCGGCGGCACCACGTTTTTCCTGCTGCTGCTCGGCTTGTTCTCGGCCATCGCCGACCGCCGGCTGTCGCGCACCAGCGCGATGGCGGCGCGCCGGCTGGAGCAGAACGCGCGGCGCTACCGCTCGCTGATCCGCAACAGTTCCGACGTCATCGCCATCATCGACGCGCGCGGCGAGTTCGCCTATTGCAGCGAATCGGCCAAGCGCATCCTCGGCTTCGCGCCGAGCTGGCTGAGCGGCCGGCGGCTCGACGAGTTCATGTCGCCGGCGGCGCTCGGCGAGTTCTACGCCTTCCTCGCCCGCGTGCAGCAGGAGGACGGCGTCAACCTGACCTCCGACATCCAGCTGCGCCACGCCGACGGCGACTGGCGCGCCTTCGAGATCACCTGCTGCAACCTGGCGCGCGACCCCAGCATCGGCGGCATCGTCGCCAATCTGCGCGACATGAGCGAGCGCCAGCGCACGCTCGACGAATTGCGCGCCGCCAAGGACCTGGCGGACAAGGCCAACCGCTCGAAATCGGCCTTCCTCGCCGCCATGAGCCACGAGCTGCGCACGCCGCTCAACGCCATCATCGGCTTTTCCGAGGTCATGCGCTCGGGCGCGTTCGGCGACGACGCCAGCCCGCGCATATTGGATTACGCCAAGCATATCGAGGATAGCGGCAAGCATCTGTTGAGCCTGATCAACGACATCCTCGACCTGTCGAAAGCCGAGAGCGGCAAGATGACGTTGCTCGAGGATTACATCCGGCCGGCCGACGTCGTCGCCGACAGCCTGCGCCTGGTCGGCGCGCACGACGGCAAGGTCCGCGCGTCCTTCGCCGTCGCCGTCGCCGCCGACCTGCCGTATCTCTACGGCGACAAGCGGCGCGTGCGGCAGATCCTGATCAATATCCTCGCCAACGCTTTCAAGTTCACCGAGGCGGGCGGGCGCGTCTCGCTGTCGGCGGCGCTGGACGCGGGCACGGGAGACCTGCTGTTCACGGTGAAGGACAGCGGCATCGGCATGAGCGCCGACGAGATTCTTTTAGCGCTCGAGCCGTTCCGCCAGGTCGATAGCCGCCTGAGCCGCAAATACGAAGGCACCGGTCTCGGCTTGCCGCTCAGCAAGCACCTCATCGAGCTTCACGGCGGGCGGCTGGAGATCGTCAGCGCGCCGGGCGTCGGCACCACGGTGACGGTGCGCTTCCCGGCGGCGCGGCTGCACGCCACGCGCGAGCCGGACGAGACGCCCGCCTTCGATCTCGACGACGCGCCGCGCGCGAGCGCCTGAACCCGGTTATTTCTTGGCGGCGCGCAGCAGCTGGTCGAGCTGGCCCTGCAGCGCGTCGAGCTTGGCCTTGAGATCGCGGATCTCCGGCGATTCGCCGTCGGCCGCCGGCTCCGCGCCGGGACGCGGCGCGCCAGGGAAGGGCGCGAACATCTTCATGGCGTCCTCGAACATCGCCATGTTGCGCTTGCCCATCTCGTTGATCTTGTCGCCGAACGGAAACAGGCCGGTGAAGGTGTCTTCCATATAGCTGCGGATCTGCTGCTGGTTGCGCGAGAAGGATTCCATGCTGAGGTCGAGATAGCGCGGCACCAGCCCCTGCATGCCGTGGCCGTAAAGGCCGATCATCTGGCGCAGGAAGTTGATCGGCAGCAGGTTCTCGCCCTTGGCCTCCTCCTCGATGATGATCTGGGTCAGCACCTGGCGGGTGAGGTCCTCGTTGGTCTTGGCGTCGAGCACGACGAAATCGACGCCTTCCTTCACCATTTGCGCGAGATGCTCGAGCGTCACGTAGCTCGACGTCGCCGTGTTGTAGAGGCGGCGGTTGGCGTATTTCTTGATGGTGATGACGGGTTTGTCCGTGCCGGGGGTGTCGGTCATGGGATCGTCCTCGAGGCGCTGGCGGGAAGCCGGGACCGGCGGGCGGCTCTGGCGGACGCTTTTCCCCGGTCGATAGGTCCACCATGGCGCGAAAATGCTGCATCGCGCAAGCCTTCGCTGCGGCGCGGCATCGCCCTGGCGAGGGGGCATAACCGCTGGTAACATTGGGCCATGAGCGGCGAAAAGCGGGGCAAGCGCGGCGGAAAAGACGGCGAAGTCGGCGGATTCGACGCGTTCGCGAAGGCTTTGTTCGATCTTTGGGAGCGCCAGATCGCCCGCCAAGCCGCGCCCGACCTTCCCGCTTTGCCGCCCGGCGTCATCCCGGCCCAGGCGCTCGACGCCGTGAAGCTCTGGCTCCTCGCCGCCGCCGGCCATAGTCTGGCGGCCTTGTCCGCAGTTCCAGCCCCCGTCGCATCCCATGGTCAGCCGTCCGACAGCCAAACCTCGCAGTCCGCAGCCGCTGCGCCGCGGTCCGCGCCCGCTGGCGCTGCATCTGGCGAGCGCGGGGAGCGCCTGGGCGAGCCTGCGCGCCGCCCTGCCGCTGATCGCCGCCGACCGCTTTCCCTGGCCGGCGCCGCTCGCCGCCGCAGCGGCGGAACTGCGAAACGCTCTCGGCGCTGAACCGCCGGAAGATTTCGCCGCGGCAATCGACCGCGAAGGCGAGCGGCGCTTCCTCGAATTCGCCGCCGGCGTCGCCGCCTATCGCGATCATCCCTATCGCCGCACGCTGAAAGAGCCGCCGACGCTCTGGCAAGAGGGCACGACGCGGCTGCTCGATTACGCCCCGCGCGGCGGCAGGCCCGTGCTGGTGGTGCCGTCGCTGGTCAATCGCGGCCATGTGCTCGATCTCACCGCCAAGACCAGCCTGCTGCGCTATCTAGCGCGGCGCGGCCATCGTCCGCTGCTGGTCGATTGGGGCGCGCCCGGCGCGGCGGAACGCAGGTTCGATCTCAGCGATTACATCGCCGGCCGCTTGTCGCGCGCGCTCGACGCCGCGACCGAAGCCGCTGGAGGCCCCGTGCCGGTCCCGATTCCGGTTGTGGGCTATTGCATGGGCGGCAATCTGGCGCTGGCCCTGGCGCAATTGCGCGAGCCGCACGTCGCCGGCCTCGCGCTGCTGGCGACGCCGTGGGATTTCCAGATCGACGGCCCGATCAAGACGCCGCTCGACGCCGCCAGCGCCGCCGCGCTGAGCGCGGCCTTCGCCGCGCTCGACGAGTTCCCGGTCGATCTGTTGCAGGCGATGTTCGCCAGCCTCGATCCCTTTCTGGTCGGGCGCAAATACCGCGCCTTCGCCCAAAGCCGGCAGGCCGGAGGCCCTGACGCGAAAGCGGGGGGCGAACTGTTCGTCGCGCTGGAAGATTGGGTCAACGACGGCGTGCCGCTCGCGGCCAAGGTGGCGGCCGAATGCCTGGTCGGCTGGTATGGTCAGAACGCGCCGGCGCGCGGGGCCTGGCGCGTCGCCGGCGAGACGGTGACGCCGGAACGCTGGCGCAAGCCGGCGCTGCTGCTGATGCCGCAGCACGACAAGATCGTGCCGCCGGCCTGTTCGGCGGCGCTCGCCGAGGCCATGCCGGGGGCGACGGCGATGCAGGTGGCGAGCGGCCATGTGGCGATGATCGTCGGCCGCCAGGCCGAGGCGCAGAGCTGGCGGCCGCTGGCCGACTGGCTCGATGGATTCGTCGCGGCGAAGCCGCGCGCGAAAAAGAGGCCGGCGAAGCCGCGCGCGAAAAAGAGGCCGGCGAAGCCGCGCGCGAAAAAGAGGCCGGCGAAGCCGCGCGCGAAAAAGACGTTGGCGAAGCCGCGCGCTGCGAAAAAATCGCTGGCGAAGACGCCGCCCGCGAAAAAACCCCTGACGAAAAAACCCATCAAGAAAAAGCTATCGGCCAAAGTCAAGCGCGTCCCGGCGAAAAAATCCGCCAGGGCCAAGCGCGCGAAAAAGCGCCGCTCCTGATTCTCGCGCCGCAGCATGCTCATCGCTTAGGCAGCGTGGGAGCCATGCCCATGCGATTGTCACGTGCGCGTCATGAAGCCGCATCTGAAACCTGATTGTCTTGTGTCCATCGCGCGCTCTTCTAAACTGGACGCTTCGTATCGCTTTGTCTCGCCGCACCCAGGAGGATTTTCATGGCCGACATCGTCATCGCCGGCGCCGTGCGCACGCCCATCGGCGCATTCAACGGCAAGCTCTCCGGGTTCGCCGCGCACGAGTTGGGCGCGAAAGTCATCGCCGAGGCGCTCAGCCGCGCCAAGACCGCGCCGGATGAAGTGTCGGAAGTCGTCATGGGCCAGGTGCTGACGGCCGGCCAGGGCCAGAATCCGGCGCGCCAGGCGAGCATCAAAGCGGGCCTGCCCGACGGCGTTCCGGCTTACGGCATCAACCATGTCTGTGGTTCCGGCGTGAAGGCCGTCGCGCTCGGTTTCCAGGCGATCCGCAGCGGCGACTCGTCCATCGTCGTCGCCGGCGGCCAGGAGAGCATGAGCCTGTCGACCCATTGCGCCCACTTGCGCAACGGCCAGAAGATGGGCGACCTGTCGTTCGTCGACACGATGATCAAGGACGGCCTGTGGGACGCCTTCAACGGCTATCACATGGGCACGACGGCGGAGAATGTCGCGGCGAAATGGCAGATCGGCCGCGCCGATCAAGACGCCTTCGCCGCCGCCAGCCAGCAGAAGGCCGAGGCGGCGCAGAAGGCCGGCCGCTTTAAAGACGAGATTCTGCCGATCACCCTGGTGACGCGCAAAGGCGAGGAGATTGTCGAGGCCGACGAATATCCGCGCCACGGCACGACCATCGAGACTCTGGCGAAATTGCGCCCGGCCTTCGCCAAGGACGGCACGGTGACGGCGGGCAACGCGTCGGGGCTGAACGACGGCGCCGCCGCCGTGGTGCTGATGAGCGACGCGGACGCCGCCAAGCGCGGCATCAAGCCGCTGGCGGTCATACGCGCCTGGGCCCAGGCCGGCGTCGATCCGGCGGTGATGGGCTCGGGCCCGATCCCGGCGACGAAGCGCGCGCTGGAAAAGGCCGGCTGGAAAATCGGCGATCTCGACCTGATCGAAGCCAATGAGGCCTTCGCGGCGCAGGCCTGCGCGGTGAACAAGGAACTCGGTTGGGATCCCGCCAAGGTCAACGTCAACGGCGGCGCCATCGCGCTCGGCCATCCGATCGGCGCGTCGGGCACCCGCGTGCTGGTGACGCTGCTGCACGAGATGCAGAAGCGCGACGCCAAGAAGGGCCTCGCCACGCTATGCATCGGCGGCGGCATGGGCATCGCGATTTGCGTCGAGCGTTGAGAGCGAGCATGGTGGTCGAGCGCTGAGCGAGCAAAGCAAACGGGCGTTAAACGAATTATAGAAAGGCCCGCAGGGCCTCGGTTCAACAGGGACGTTTCACGGGAGTATCGGACATGGCGCGGACGGCAGTGGTGACGGGCGGCACGCGGGGCATCGGCGGCGCGATTTCGCTGGCCTTGAAGAACGCGGGCTATCAGGTGGCGGCGGTCTATGCCGGCAACGACGAGGCGGCGGCGGCCTTCACGAAAGAAACCGGCATCCGCAGCTATAAATGGGACGTCGCCAAGTTTCCCGAATGCCAGGCCGGCGTCGCCAAGATCGTCGCCGATCTCGGCCCGGTCGATGTGCTGGTCAACAACGCCGGCATCACGCGCGACGCCACGATGGTGAAGATGACGCCGGAGAATTGGCAGGCGGTGATCGACACTAACCTCGGCTCCTGCTTCAACATGTCGCGCGTCGTCATCGACGGCATGCGCGAGCGCAGCTTCGGCCGCATCGTCAATATCGGCTCGATCAACGGCCAGGCCGGCCAGTACGGCCAGGTCAATTACGCCGCCGCGAAATCCGGCATCCACGGCTTCACCAAGGCGCTGGCCCAGGAAGGCGCGGCGAAGAACGTGACGGTGAACGCCATCGCGCCGGGCTATATCGACACCGACATGGTGCGCGCCGTGCCGCCCAACGTGCTGGAGAAGATCGTCGCGCGCATCCCGGTCGGCCGCCTGGGCCGCGCCGACGAGATCGCCCGCGCCGTGCTGTTCCTCGTCGCCGACGACGCCGGCTTCATCACCGGCTCGACCCTGTCGGTGAATGGCGGCCAGCATATGTACTAGGCGCGCGCAGCCGTCAGTTCAGTGCGGCTGCCAGCGCTTGGTTCAGGCCGGCTCCCAGCCTTTAGCCGCCATCTCGAAGCCGGCGAAGTCGAAGGCGGGCGAGACGGTGCAGCCGACCAGCGTCCAGTCGCCGAGGCTTTTCGCGCTTTGCCAATGATGCGGCGGCACGAGGATTTGCGGCCGTTCGCCGGCCAGCACGGTGGGGCCGAGCCGGTGCGTCTCGGCCTTCGCCTCCGGCGCGGCGATGGAGAGCGCGAGCGGCGCGCCGGCGTAGTGATGCCAGATTTCGGCGGCATCGACGCGGTGCCAGCGCGATTCCTCGCCGGCCTTCAGCAGATAATAGATCGCCGTGCCATGGCCGCGTCCGCCATCGGCTGACGCGTCCCGCCATGTCTCGCGGAAATGCCCGCCTTCGGGATGGGGCGCGAGGCCGAGCGTCCTGACGATCCGGTCGGCCTCGCTCATGGGTTCAGGCCGGCTTCGGCTCGGTGGCGGCGAGCGTCTTGTCCTGGCGCGTCTTGTCGTACCAGGCGGCGAGCTTGGGGAATTTCTCGCGCCAGCCCGGGAAAATCTTGTGCTGCTCGATGAAGAACAGAGCGCAGACATAGGTGATGTGCGGGATGCCGACGCTCGGGCCGAGACGGCCGACGATCTCCTCGATGGCGGCGAAGCCGGCGTCGAGCTTCTTGGTCTGGCGTTCCAGCCATTCGGCCGAGCGCATCTCCGGCTTGCGCATGCGCTCCTCCATGCGGCAGAGCACGGCGGCATCCAGCACGCCGTGGCCGAGCGCCTCTTGCTGCAGCACGCGCCGGCGCATCGTCGAATCGTGGCCGTAGAGCGCCGGACCCTGGCCGATCTCATCGAGATACTGGCAGATCAATTTCGATTCGATCAGCGTCTCGCCCTCGTCGGTGAGCAGCGTCGGCACTTTGTTGAGCGGATTGCGCTTATCGAGGTCCATGCCCGGATCGCGCGCCGGCATTTTCTCGACCTTGTCGTCGAGCCCCTTGAGGATGGCGACGGCATGGACCATGCGGACATAGGGCGAGGACGGCGAATAATAGAGCTTCACGGCGGATCTCCCTTGCGAGCGTTTCTATTTGAAATGATCTTTGCGGCCGCGCGTCTCGGCGAAGACGGCGACGGGATCGCCCGGCGGCAGGCCGAGGGCGCGGGCCAGCCCCGGATCGTCGGCGCGCAGGAATGGATTGGTGGCGCGCTCCTCGGCGAGCGTCGAGGGCACGGTGGCCTCGCCCCGGCTCCGCGCCGCGTCGATGGCGCGGGCGCGCGCGACGAGCGCCGGGTTGCCGCCGTCCACCGTTAAGGCGAAGCGCGCGTTGGCCTGGGTATATTCATGGGCGCAATAGACGCGCGCGGAGCCCGGCAGCGGCTTGAACTTGGACAGCGAATGCCACATCTGCGCCGGCGTGCCCTCGAACAGGCGGCCGCAGCCGAGCGCGAACAGGGTGTCGCCGCAGAACAGAGCGTCCGACGCGGCGAACCAATAGGCGATATGGCCGCGCGTGTGGCCCGGCACGTCGAAGACTTGGGCGCTCTCGCCGCCGAAGGCATAGGTTTCGCCGTCGCCGACCTGGATGTCGATGCCGGGGATGCGCTCGGCATCGGCGCGCGGGCCGACGATCTTGCAGCGCCACTTTTCCTTCAGCGCCAGATTGCCGCCGACATGGTCCTTGTGGTGGTGGGTGTTGAGGATATGCGTCAGCCGCCAGCCGAGCTCGGCGAGCTTGGCCTCGATGGGCGCGGGATCGGCGGGATCGACGACGGCGACCGCGCCGCTCGCCGGCTCGCGGACGAGCCAGAGATAATTGTCGGTCAGCGCCGGAATGCGATGGATGTCGAGCATGGCGCAAAGATACCACGCCGCGTCGGCTATGCTACTCTTCCGCCATGTGGACCGACGTCGTCGACCTGCGCGATTTCTACGCCACCAGCCTCGGCCAGGCGGCGAGCCGGACGCTGCGCCGCCGCCTGCGCGACATCTGGCCCGACGTCCACGGCCAGCGCCTGCTCGGCGTCGGCTATGCCGTGCCCTATTTGCGCCCGTTCATGGACGAGGCCGAGCGCGTCCTCGCCGCCATGCCGCCGGCCCAGGGCGTCATGCGCTGGCCGATCGCCGGGCCCAACCAGGTTTTGCTCGCCGACGAGACGGAACTGCCGCTGGCCGATCTCTCCATCGACCGGCTGCTGCTGATCCATGCCGTCGAGCAGACCGAGCGGCTGCGGCCGATGCTGCGCGAAGCCTGGCGCGTGTTGGCGGCCGGCGGGCGCATGGTGGTCGTCGTGCCGAACCGGCGCAGCCTGTGGGCGCAGCTCGACCGCACGCCGTTCGGCCAGGGCTCGTCCTACAGCGCCGGCCAGCTTTCGCGCCTGTTGCGCGATTCGCTGTTCGCGCCGGTCGTCACCACAGGCGCGCTGTTCGTGCCGCCGAGCCAGTCGCGCATGATGGTGGCGTCGGCGCCGGCCTGGGAGAAGCTCGGCCAGCGCTGGTTTCCCAGCTTCGCCGGCGTGGTGATGATCGAGGCGGTGAAGCAGATCTACGCGCCGAGCGGCCTCGCCGAGCCGGCGCGCGCGCGGCGCAAATCGCGCGTGCTCGCGCCGATGCCGGACGGCGGTCAGCGCCGAGGCGCTATTTCAGCAGAAAGCGTCACTTCAACAGAAAGACGGCCTGACGGGCGGTGAGGCGGGCGCGCCAGCTGTCCGGCGCGACCTCGCGCGTGCGCCCGCCGCTGTGCACGGTGAAGCAGCGCTCGGGCTCGATGCCGAGATCGCCGCACAGCGTCAGGAAGTCGCGGATCGTGCAGGGGCGGATGGTGCCGGTGTCGTACCAGGTGTGGCGCGCAGCGTCGGCGACCGGCATCCGGCCCTCGAACATCAGGCCGAGGCGCATGGCCCAATGGCCGAAATTGTCGAACGAGATGATCGCGTGCTTGCCGATGCGGAGCAATTCGCCGAGCGTGCCGCGCGGATCGCGCATCGCCTGCAAGGTCTGGCTCAGAATCACGTAGTCGAAGGCGTCGGACGGATAATCCTTCAGATCGGTCTCGGCGTTGCCCTGCACGACCGACAGGCCCTGCTGCACGCAGGCGTTGACGCCCTCCTGGCGCAGCTCGATGCCGCGCGCGTCGACGTTCTTGGTGTCGGACAGATGGCGCAGCAGCGCGCCTTCGCCGCAGCCGACATCGAGCACGCGCGCGCCGGCCGGCACCAGATCGGCGACGAGCTGGAGATCGGCGCGGATGCGGCCGTTCGAGATTAAGGCGCTGTTGCCGGTCATTTCCGCGTCAAACCCCGGCGCGCCGCCGCCCCATCGAGGAAGCCGGTCAGCGTGCGGTGATAGTCGGGGATGTCGAGCAGGAACGAATCGTGGCCCTGGTCGGTCTGGATCTCGACGAAGCTGACGTTGGCGGCGGCGGCGTTGAGGCCATGGACCAAAGCGCGGCTTTCGGTGGTCGGGAACATCCAGTCGCTCGAGAACGACAGCACGCAGAAGCGCACCTTGGTGCCCTTGAAGGCCTCGGCGATGGAGCCGTGCTCGCTCGCCATGTCGAAATAGTCGATGGCGCGCGTGATGTAGAGATAGGAGTTCGCGTCGAACCGGTCGACGAAGGTGATGCCCTGGTGGCGCAAATAGCTCTCGACCTGGAAATCGGCGTCGAACCCGTAGGTGACGGCCTGGCGGTCCTGCAGCGAGCGGCCGAATTTGCGGTGCAAGGCGGCTTCCGACAGATAGGTGATGTGCGCGCTCATGCGGGCGACGGCCAGGCCGCGCTCGGGCCGCGTGTTCTGGCCGAGATAATCGCCGCCGCGCCATTCCGGATCGGCCATGATCGCCTGACGGCCGACCTCGTGGAAGGCGATGTTCTGCGCCGAGCAGCGCGCCGCCGTGGCGATCGGCACCGCGGCGAACATGCGGTCGGGATAGCGCGCGACCCAGTCGAGCACCTGCATGCCACCCATCGAGCCGCCGATGACGCAGAACAGCTGGTCGATGCCGAGATGGTCGATCAGCAGTTTTTGCGCTTTCACCATGTCGCCGATGGTGATGACCGGGAAGCCGAGGCTGTAGGGCTTGCCGGTGGCCGGGTCGATCTCCTTCGGCCCGACGGTGCCCATGCAGCCGCCGAGGATGTTCGAGCAGATGATGAAATAGCGGTCGGTGTCGAGCGGCTTGCCCGGGCCGATGGCGTTGTCCCACCAGCCGCGCTTGCCGGTCACCGGATGGCGGCCGGCGGCGAACTGGTCGCCGGTCAGCGCATGGCACACCAAGATCGCGTTCGACTTGTCGGCGTTGAGCGCGCCGTAGGTCTGGTAAGCGAGCGTGAAGGGGCCGAGATCGAGACCGCTGTCGAGCTTCATCGGCGCGGGCGCGCCAAGCGTGACCCGATGGCCCGTCTGGGGGGCTTCGGGCGCGCTCTGGCTGTCGGTCTGGCTGTGCGGGATGTTCATGCTCGCTGACCCGGCGTTTCGGGCCCCAAGGGCCTGCCGAGAGCCTGGCCGGCCAGGCGGTTTCATCGGTTGTGATAGCTAGGGTCCGAGGCCAACGCTGTCAATGTTTTCTTTGATTTTGCAACCCGCTAGGACTATGAATTATGCCCCTTTTTCGGCGGTTTTAATCCCCCATGAGCGACGCCAAAACGACCCTCGACGGCCTGCGCGAGGAGATCGACGGGATCGACGACGCGATCCACGATCTCCTGATGCGGCGCGCCGCGCTGGCCGAACAGATCGGCCAGGCCAAGCTGGCCGCGCCGGCCGCCGCAGCCGAGTCCGCCAAGCCGCCCGCCGTCTATCTGCGCCCCGGCCGCGAGGCCCTGGTGCTGCGCCGCCTGGTGCGCCGGCACGAGGGGCCGTTCCCGGTCCAGTCCCTGGTGCGGCTGTGGCGCGAGATCATGTCGTCGCTGCTGCGCCTGCAAGGGCCGTTTTCGGTCGCGGTGCTCACCGGCGGCGAGGACACGCCGCCCGGCCTGTGGGATCTGGCGCGCGACTATTACGGCGCGACCACGCCGATGATCGCCTGCCAGGGCGCGTCGCAGGTCATGCGCGAAGTGTCCGAAGGCCGCGCCACAGTCGGCGTGCTGCCTTTCCCGGAGCAGGGCGAGCGCGCGCCCTGGTGGCCGATGCTGTTCGGCGCCGGGCCGGACGAGCCGCGCGTCTTCGCGCGCCTGCCGTTCTACGAGCCGGCGGCCGACCGCGGCAGCTTCGCCGCCGTCGCCATCGCCTGCGTCGCCCCGGAAGCGACCGGCGAGGACCGCACTTGGCTGGCGCTCGAAACCGGCGAGCAACTGAGCCGCGCGCGTCTCACGTCCGCGCTCTCCGCCGCCGGCCTGCCGCCGCTGGTGATCGTCGACGAGGCGCGCCAGGGCTTCACGCGCTATCTCGCCGAGGTCGACGGCTTCGTCGCGAGCGACGACGGCCGCTTGGCGCAGCTGACCGCTGCGCTCGGCCCGGCGCTGCTGCGCCTCGCCACGCTCGGCGCATACGCCGCCGCTTTGTCGGACGAGGAAGGCGCGTCGCGCAAGAGCGGAACCGCGCGATGAGCGATAAAACCCGGCTCGTGACGCGCGGCCCGGTGCTGCGACCCGGCATCGACGCCATCGAAGCCTATGTCGGCGGCAAGTCGAAGATCGCCGGCAACGCCAATCCCATCAAGCTGTCGTCGAACGAGAGCGCGCTCGGGCCGAGCCCGAAGGCGGTGGACGCCTACAACAAGGCTGCCGCGGCGATGCATCGCTATCCCGACGGCGGCGCGGCCCTGCTGCGCGAGGCCATTGGCGCGCGCCACGGGCTCGATCCCGAGCGCATCATCTGCGGCGCGGGCTCCGACGAGATTCTCGGCCTCTTGGCGCGCGCTTATGCCGGGCCGGGCGACGAGGTGCTCTATAGCGAGCACGGCTTCCTGATCTATCCGATCGCCGCCCATTCGGTCGGCGCGGTGCCGGTCACGGCCGGCGAGACCAACCTCACGGCCGACGTCGACAAGCTGCTGGCCAAGGTCACGCCGCGCACCAAGCTGGTCTACATCTCCAATCCGAACAATCCGACCGGCAGCTATCTGCCGGCGGCGGAGATGAAGCGCCTGCGCGCCGGATTGGCCGACAATATCGTGCTGGTGATCGACGCCGCCTATGCCGAATTCGTCACCGCCAACGATTACGAGGCCGGAGTCGAGTTGGTCGACGCCTCGGTCGGCAATGGCGACAACGTCGTCATGACGCGCACCTTCTCGAAGATTTACGCCATGGGCGGGTTGCGGCTCGGCTGGGCCTACGGTCCGGCGCGCATGATCGACCATCTCAACCGCATCCGCATGCCGTTCAACGTCGGCTCGGCGACGCAAGCCGCCGGCATCGCCGCGGTCGAGGACGTCGAATATGTGAGCCGCGCGCGCGACCATAACGAGCGCTGGCGCGTCTGGCTGAGCGAGGAATTGAGCAAGCTCGGCTACGACGTCGCGCCGAGCGTGGCCAATTTCGTGCTGGTGCGGTTCGGCAGCCAGGCGAAAGCCGAGGCCGCCGACGCGTTCCTCACCGCGCGTGGCATCATCGTGCGCCAGGTGCCGAAATACGGCCTGCCCGACGCCTTGCGCGTCACCATCGGCCTGGAAGACGAGATGAAGGCGGTCGTCGCCGCGCTCGCCGACTTCAAGAAGGGCGCGTGATGGCCAAGACGCTCGCCAAGAAAAAGCCGGCCGCGAAAAAGCGCGCCGCGAAGAAGGCGAAAGCCGCGCCGCTGTTCAAGAAGCTGGCGCTGATCGGCCTCGGCCATATCGGCTCGTCGATCGCCTGGGCGGCGAAGAAGCATGGCCTCGTCGGCGAGATCGTCGGCACGGCGCGCACCGCCGCGACGCGCAATACGGCCAAGCGGCTCGGCTTCATCGACGCCGCCGTCGCCGATCCGGCCAAAGCGGTGAAGGACGCCGATCTCGTCATCGTCTGCGTGCCGGTCGGCGCCTGCAAGGCGGTGGCCCAGGCCATCGGCCCGCGTCTGGCGCCCGGCGTCATCGTGTCCGACGTCGGCTCGGTCAAGCAGACGGTGATCAAGGACATGGCGCCGTTCCTGCCCAAGCACGCGCATTTCGTGCCCGGCCATCCGCTCGCCGGCACGGAAAATTCCGGGCCGGCCTCGGGCTTCGCCGAACTGTTCGCGAACCGCTGGGTGATCCTGACGCCGCTGGCGAAGGGCGATCCGAAAGCGACGGCGAAGCTGCGCGCCTTCTGGGAAGCCATCGGCTCGAACGTCGACGTGATGGACGCGGCGCATCACGACCGCGTGCTGGCGATCACCTCGCATCTGCCGCACCTGATCGCCTTCACCATCGTCGGCACGGCGACCGAGCTGGAGAAGCATCTGCGCGGCGAAGTGATCAAATACGCCGCCAGCGGCTTTCGCGATTTCACCCGCATCGCCGCGTCGGACCCGGTGATGTGGCGCGACATCTTCCTCAACAACAAGGAGGCCGTGCTGGAAATGCTCGGCCGTTTGAACGAGGATCTGTCGGCCATGCAGCGCGCGATCCGCTGGGATCAGGGCGACAAGCTGCAGAAGAAGTTCGCCAAGACCCGCGAGATCCGCCGCAGCATCGTCAAAGCCGGCCAGGCTTAAGCCGTCTCTCATCGTCATGCTCGGGCTTGAGTCCGACCATAGGTCGGCCTTCGGCCGAGCGGCATCCATGCCGCAAATTCCTGAGCGCTGGATAAATGGACCCTCGGATCAAGTCCGAGGGTGACGAACTATCGCGCCTACCAGCGGGTGACCATCTCGATCAGCGTGTGCCAATGCTGGTCGATGATGTGCCACAGGCCGCCGACGATCATCGCCAGCACCACCATCGAGGCGACCGCGATGCCGAGGCCGGCCATGATGAACAGGCCGTCGCGCTCCAGCATGCCGAGCGCCATGAAGGCGCAGGCCACCGCCGGCAGGAAGTTCGCGCCTGGGATGGGCAGGAACAAGATGAAGCCGAGCCACAGCACGGCCGCGCCGACGATGTTCTCGGCCGGCGGGCTCATCAGGAATTCGAAGCGCGGCTTGATCAGCTTTTCCATGCGCTCGACCCAGGGGATGGCGAAGGCGAGAATCTTGACCACGGTGGGGCCGGGCATGGTGCGGTTGGCGAGGAAGCTGGGCAGCCACATCTGGCTCAGGCCGATCATGATCTGCACCGCCGGCAGCATGATGAGCAGGCCGAAGATGGTCGACATGCCGGGGATCTGCGGCGTGATGTTGGGCAGCGCCATCAACAGGATGATCGCGCCGAAGGCGCGCGTGCCGAGTCGCGAGACGAGCCAGCCGACGGTGATGCTGGCCTCGTCGGCCACGTCGTCGCGCAGCCGCCGCAGCACTTCCGAGGTCTTGATGTGCGACTCGCGCTTGGGATGGTCGCGCACGGCGTCGACGGGCGCGTGCGGCGGCGCGGCTGGGCGCTCGCGGGAGTCCTCGTCGCTGTTGGGCGTCGTCATGGAGTTCCCCGGCCGTCGCGCGCGGTCATGTCGCCGGCCAGACGATCGGCCGCAGCGTGAACAGCGGCACCGGCCCGACCGAGAGGCGCTGATTCTGGATCGTCAAAGGCACGGCGATTTCGGGCGCGCCGCCGGTCAGCGGCGTCTTGGCGAGCAGCGACAGCAGAGTCTTGGCGGCGACGGCGTCGTCGGCGTCGAGCGCGCCTTGCGTCACGAGCAGATCGATGGTTTCGCCATAGCCGGTCATGGTGGCGGTGAAGGCGGCGAGCGGTTGCAACTGGCCGTCGAGCGCCACGGTGCCTTCGGCGCGCAAGCGCAGCGGACCCCAGCGCAGCGTGAAGGTCTCGACCTCGACGGTGCCGCCGGCGTCGCGCCAGGCGGCGACGCTCGCCGTGTTGATTTGGGGGCCGATCGCGCCCATCACTTCGGCTTCGAGGTTGAGCGCATCGACGAGCGCGCCGAGCGGTCCGGGCAGCAAGCCGGACGGCAAGATCAGATCGTCGAGCGCCACGGTCAGGCCGGCGCTCGGCACGTTGGCGCTGGCGGGACGGCGATTGTGGAAGGCGTTGATCAGCGCGCTCTTCAGCGTGAAGGTTCCGCTGACGCCGTCGATGGTCAACGACGAGCCGCGCATTTCCAAGCCGGCGAAATATTGCTCGCCGCGCCGTTGCACGCGGGCGAGGCCGTCATTGGTGGCGGCGGCGAAAGCGACCGGCACGCCGAACAACTCGGCGACCACCTTGTGCTCGCCGGAGAAATCGGCGCGCGCGCGCGTCGGCGCGAAGGGCGAGGCGCGCAGGCGCAACGTCGGGGCTTGCCAGCGCCACGGCGACGACGGGCCGCCGCCAGCGATGGCGAACTCGTCGAGCCGGGCGCGGAAGTAGAGCGGGAAGCCGCTGACGACGAAGGGCTTGTAGGCGACGGCGTTGCCCGCGGCACGCCAGGTGGCGGCCCATTGCGTCACGTTGTCGCGCAGCCTCTCGGCGCCGAACATCCAGAAGCCGGACAGGCCGAGGCCCGCCAGCAGGAAGACCAGCAACGTCGTGATCAGCAGGCGGCGGGCGATGTCGGTCATGAACGCGGAGCGAAGACTTTGCGACGGAGGAGGGCGACGGATATCTGCGACGGATGCGGGCCGGCGCGACGGAGGCTATACTAACCGAAAGCCGGCCGGAGTCGAAGGCAGCGTCGAAGGCAGCGTCGAAGGCAGCGTCGCCAGCGGCGCCCGATCCGGGGCGGCAAGACCGGCGGGCATTCTCGGCCGCGCCACTTCATCTGGTGTGCCCTGCGCCATGTCGTCGGATATTTGGATTTTCGCTTACGGCTCGCTGATGTGGAACCCGGGCTTTCCGCATATCGAATCGGAGCCGGCCTACCTGCGCGGCTGGCATCGCGCCTTCTGCGTCCAATCTCACCGCTATCGCGGCACGCCGGACAATCCGGGCTTGGTGCTCGGGCTGGATCGCGGCGGCTCGTGCCGCGGCGTCGCTTTCCATGTGGCTGAAGCCGATATGGACGCCGTGCTCAGAACCGTGGATGAGCGCGAGCTTGTCACGGGCGTCTATTTCCGCCGCCGCGTGAGCATCGAGATCGGCGAGCCGACGCACCGGCGCGTGGCGAACGCCTGGACCTACGTGACGGACCGCAGCCATCTGCAATATGTCGGCAAGCTGGAGATGCCGGCAAAGGCGCGCATGATCCAAGGCGCGTGCGGCGCGAGCGGCACCAATCGCGACTATCTGGAAAACACGCTGGCGCATCTCACGGCGCTCGGCATCCGCGATCCCTATTTGCAGAAGCTGAAAGCGGAAGTGGACGCCTGCGGGTAAAGGGGCAGTCCATCATCTTGCGCCGTCTTTTAGCCGTCATGGCCGGACTTGTTCCGGCCATCCACGACTTTTCTCATATCGGCACGGCAAGGCGTGGATGCCCGCAACAAGTGCGGGCATGACGAAGACGAATAGGCTTCTTTAAGGTTGGGTTTGACCCCAGAGCTCTTTTCAGCGGCGATCGGGTTTCCCTCATCGTCATTGCCCGGCTTGACCGGGCAATCCAGGGCAAGCGCTTGAGCGCTTGAACCATGGACCCTCGGGTCAAGCCCGAGGGTGACGGTTGGTGGAATGAATCACCCGCACTTGGAATAGGCGCAGCTGAGGCAGCTGTCGCAGCCTTCCTGCTTGATCAGGCTGGCTTGGCCGCATTTCGGGCATTGGCGAAAGCGCGCGTCGGGCGCGGCTTTCGCGCCATGCTCGCGATGCGCGTGATCATGGTCATGCGCCGGATGGTCGCCGCGGTTCACCACCTGGCGGCTCAGCATTCCCTCGCGCTTTTCCTGCGGGTTGGGCAGGAAGCCGATCTCGATCATGTGCTTCTCGATCACGTCGCCGATGGCGGCGAGCAGCGACGGCACGTAGCGGCCGTCCATCCATTGTCCGCCGCGCGGATCGAACACCGCCTTCAATTCCTCGACCACGAACGACACGTCGCCGCCGCGGCGGAACACCGCCGAGATCATGCGCGTCAGGCCGACGGTCCAGGCGAAATGCTCCATGTTCTTCGAATTGACGAAAATCTCGAAGGGGCGCACGCGGCCGTCCTGCACGATGTCGTTGATCGTGATGTACATGGCGTGCTCGCTCTCGGGCCAGCGCAGCTTGTAAGTGCGGCCTTCCAGCTCGCCCGGCCGGTCGAGCGGCTGGGTCATGTAGACGACGCCGCCGGCCTCGAACGGATCGGCGAAGCGCGCCTTGGGCTTGTCGAGCGGCAGCTCCTGCTGGCCCTCTTCCTTGTCCTTCTGCGGCTTCACTTCGAGCACCGAGCCGGTGATGTCGTTCGGCCGGTAGGTCGTGCAGCCCTTACAGCCCGTCTCGTAGGCTTTCAGGTAGACGTCCTTGAACTCCTCGAAGTCGATGTCGACCGGCACGTTGATCGTCTTGGAGATCGAGCTGTCGACATGCTTCTGCACGATGGCCTGCATCGCCACATGGTCGGCCGGCTTGAGCACCTGAGCATCGACGAAATAGTCGGGCAGCGGCGTATTGTCGCCCTTCAGGCGCTTGAACAGGCGGAAGGCGTAATCGCTCACCTCTTCCTCCTGGCGCGTGCCGTCTGGTAGCAGGATGCGGCGCGTGTAGGTGAAGCTGAACACCGGCTCCAGGCCCGACGAGACGTTGTCGGCGAGCAGCGAGATGGTGCCGGTCGGCGCGATGGAGGTGAGGAGCGCGTTGCGGATGCCGTGCTTCGCGATGGCGTCGCGCACGTCGGCGTCGAGGCCGAGGATCGTGTCGCCGGAGAGATAGGCGTCCTTGTCGAACAGCGGGAACGCGCCCTTTTCCTTGGCGAGTTCGGTGGACGCCAGATAGGCCTCGCGCTCGATGGCGGCCATCCATTCGCCGGTCAGGCGCAGCGCCTCGGCCGAGCCGTAGCGCGCCCGGCACATGATCAGCGCGTCGGCCAGGCCGGTGACGCCGAGGCCGATGCGGCGCTTGGCCTGGGCCTCGCGCGTCTGCTCTTCCAGCGGGAATTTCGAGACGTCGACGACATTGTCCATCATGCGGACGGCGAGCGGCACCAGCGCGCGCAGGCGGTCCATGTCGAGCCGCGCCGTCTCCTCGAAGGGCTCGCGCACCAGGCGCGCGAGATTGATCGAGCCGAGCAGGCACGCGCCATAGGGCGGCAGCGGCTGCTCGCCGCACGGGTTGGTGGCGCTGATGCTCTCGCAATAATGCAGGTTGTTGCGGCGGTTGATGCGGTCGATGAAGATCACGCCCGGCTCCGCGTAGGAGTAGGTGGCGTGCATGATCTTGTCCCACAGGCCGCGCGCCTCGACGGTGCGATAGACCGTGCCGTTGAACGTCAGGTCCCACGGCAGGTTGGCCTTCACCGCTTCCATGAAGGCGTCGGTGACGAGGACGGAGAGGTTGAACATGCGCAGCCGGCCCGGCTCGCGCTTGGCTTCGATGAAAGCCTCGATGTCGGGATGATCGCAGCGCATGGTCGCCATCATCGCGCCGCGGCGCGAGCCGGCGCTCATGATGGTGCGGCACATGGCGTCCCACACGTCCATGAAGGAGAGCGGGCCCGAGGCGTCGGCGCCGACGCCCTTCACCGGCGCGCCTTTGGGTCGCAGCGTCGAGAAGTCGTAGCCGATGCCGCCGCCCTGCTGCATGGTCAGCGCCGCCTCGCGCAGGTGCGCGAAGATGCCGCCCATGGCGTCGGGGATCGTGCCCATGACGAAGCAGTTGAACAGCGTCACCGAGCGGCCGGTGCCGGCGCCGGCGATGATGCGGCCGGCCGGCAGGAAGGCGAAATCCTCCAGCGCGCCGTAGAACTTGTCGGCCCAGGCTTGGCGGCTGTCGGGCCGTTCGGCCTCGGCCAGCGCGTCGGCGATGCGCCGCCAGGTGCCCTCGATGGATTTATCCACAGGGACGCCCTGGTCGTCCTTCAGGCGGTATTTCATGTCCCAGATCTGCTGGGAAATCGCTGCGACTGACGCCATGGACCGCTGTCTCCGACGATAAAAACGCCGCCCGACGGAGGACCGGGGCGGCTGAACGCGATGAACGGGAAACCGAGGCCGATCTTACGGCCGGCGCGCCGGGAAGACAATGTTCTCCATGTGTTCCACATCCGCTTGAGCATGATTAAACGATTGAGATAATTATAAAAAATCGCCTGGAAAATTTCTTATCCCGGCTATCCACCGCCAATGAGCGCAGCGGATATATGGTATTAGCCCACAGGTTTATCCACAGGCGGCTGATGTCCAAATGCAAAAGGGCCGCCCGGCGGGGCGGCCCTTTCGGTCGTGCCTAAGGCCGATCACTTGGTCGGCGTCACCGCCTTGCGCGTCGCGGCCACCACATCCTTCGGCGTGGCATAGAGCTGGTCGAGGATTTCGTGCATCTCCTCGCCTTTCAGCAGGTCGATCGGCAGGTCCATCTTCTTGGCGTCGGCCAGGAACTGCGAATCCTCGGTCATTTTGTAGAACGCCTCGCGCACCGCTTTGACGCGGTCGGCAGGCACGCCGGGCGGCAGCATGAACGGCCGGCCCCACAGCTGGCTGGAGAGCACGAGGTTGAGCATCTGCTTGTGCTGGTCGGTCTTGCCCAGCTCCATCAGGCTCGGCAGGTTCGGCATCGCCGGGCTACGGCGCGGCGAGACGGCGGCGAGGAAGCGGATCTTCTCCTCTTTGATCCAGTTCTCCATGAAGGTCTCGAGGCCCGAGATCGAGCCGAGGATGCGCGACTGCACTTCGCCGCGCTCCATGGCGAGCAGGATTTCCGTGCCCGCCTGATAGCCCGACACGATCCTCAGCTTGGTGTTGAAGACGTTGTTGAGCAGATAGGGGATCGTCTCGGAATTGGGGTTGGAGGAGCCGACGATCAGCTCGTGCTTGAACAGGTCGTCGAGCGATTTGTGCGGCGCGGTGTGCCAGACGACGATGTAGCCGATATCGACGTTGAGGCTGCCGACCCAGTTGAGCTTCTGCGCGTCGAACGTCATCTCCTTGTCGTTCGGGTCGAGCAGCGGCGCGGTGAGAATGGCGCGCTGGGTCAGCGCGATCGCCGTGCCGTCCTTCGGCGCGACGTTGTACATGTGCCCCGTCACGCGCAGCCCGCCGGCGCCCGGCATATGGTTCACGATGAAGGTCGGGTTGCCCGGAATCATCCGGCCGAGATGGCGCGACGCGAGGCGCACGTAGCTGTCGTAGCCGCCGCCCGGCGGATTGCCGACATACATGTTGCCTTGCTTGCCTTTGTAGAACTCCGCGACGCTCTGCGCGCCGGCCTCCATGGTCAAGAGCGCCCCTGCGGCCATCACGCCCAGGGCCGCGAACGCGGCGAATTTAACGCGCGCCGCGCAAGCGACGATTTTACGCTGTCCCATTTTGACCTCCCTTATGACGTTCGCGCTCCGCTGGGATGCGGGCCGAACCGGTGGGTCATCACAAACAGCGCGGGCGGCGATGTCAAACGCCGATGGCCGCGCGCACGGACTCGTGCGCGATTCGCCGCCGATTCATGCGGATGGGTTATGTTGCCAGTGCGAAGAGGGCTGCGATCATGCGCGATCGGGCATCAATGTCGTCGCGATTCGCGGCGCGAAGTGATGTCGTCGCGATTCGCGGCGCGAGGCAATGTCGTCGCGATTCGCGCGCGGCGGCTCAGTGGCCCGCGCCGCTGCGGGCCGTGCGGCGCTCCAGCCAAGCCTTGAGGCCGAGCGTCACGAAGGCGAGCAGCGTCAGGATCGTCGCGGCGGCGAACGCGCCGGTCGCGTTGTAGTCGTGATAGAGCAGCTGCACTTGCAGCGGCAGCGTGTTGGTCTCGCCGCGGATGTTGCCCGACACGACCGACACCGCGCCGAACTCGCCCATGGCGCGCGCGTTGCACAGCACCGCGCCGTAGAGCAGCGCCCATTTGATATTAGGCAGCGTGACGCGGCGGAAAATCTGCCAGCCGCTCGCGCCAAGCGTTGCCGCCACTTCTTCCTGGTCGCGCCCCTGCACCTGCATCAGCGGAATCAATTCGCGCGCGACGAACGGACTGGTGACGAACAGCGTCACCAGCATGATCGCCGGCACGCTGAACATGACCTGCACGTCGGCCGCTTGCAGCCAGGGGCCGAACAGGCCGTTCGAGCCGTAGAGCAGCAGGTAGCAGACGCCGGCGACGATGGGCGAGACGGAGAAGGGGATGTCGATGGCGGTCAGCAGCAGCTTCTTGCCGGGAAACTCGAACTTGGTGACGGCCCAGGCGGCGGCGACGCCGAACAGGATGTTGAGCGGCACGACGACGAGCGCGGTCAGCACCGTGAGCCAGACCGCGTGCAGCGTCTCGGCGTGCAGCAGGTTGGCGCGGAAGACGGCGAAGCCCTTGGCCAGCGCCTGATCGAAGATCATCAGCAGCGGCGCGACGATGAACAGCAGAGTGAGGCCGACGCCGGCGGCGATCAGCCAGCGCGGCGCGCGGCTCGGCGGGGCTTGCAGCGGATGGTCGGGCGCATGGGCCATGGCTCAGTCCTTGACCACGCGCTTGAGCCGCCACGCCTGGATGGCGTTGGTGGTCAGCAGCAGCAGGAAGGCGACGGCGAGCAGCACCACGGCGATCGCGCTGGCGGCCGGGTAATCGTATTCCTCCAGCCGGATGAAGATCAGCAGCGGCGCGATCTCGGTCCGGAACGGCAGGTTGCCGGCGATGAAGATCACCGCGCCGAACTCGCCCATCGAGCGCGCGAAGGCCATGGCGCTGCCGGCGAGGTGGGCCGGGAAGATCGCCGGATAGATCACGCGGGCGAACACCTGCCAGTCGGTCGCGCCGAGGGTGCGCGCCGCCTCCTCGGCCTCCGGCTTCAGCTCCTCGATCACCGGCTGCACCGTGCGCACGACGAAGGGCACGCTGGTGAAGGCCATGGCGACGGCGACGCCGACGATCGTGTAGACGACCTTGACGCCGGCCGGCTCCAACAGCGCGCCGAACCAGCCGTTGCCGGCGTAGAGCGCGGTGAGGGCGATGCCGGCGACGGCGGTCGGCAGGGCGAAGGGCAGGTCGATCAGCGCGTCGAGATAGCGCCGGCCGGGAAAGCGGTAGCGCGTCAGCACCCAGGCCATCAGCAGGCCGTAGGCGGCGTTGAAGATCGTGGCGAGGATCGCCGCGCCGATCGTCACCTGGAAGGCGGCGACGGCGCGCGGGCTGGAGACGACCTCCCAGAAGCGGACGATGCCGCCGTCGGCGGTCTTGAGGATCAATGCCGCGACCGGCAGCAGCACGATCAAGGCGAGATAGAACAGCGTCGCGCCCATCGTCAGCCCGAAGCCGGGCAGCACGCGCCGCCGCGCCGGGTTTTTCGCCCGGCGCGGCGGTTGCGCTTGATCGATGGTGGCGGCGAGAGTCACGGAAGCCTCAGCGCTTCACGAAGACTTTGTCGAGGATGCCGCCCTCGGCGAAATGGTCCTTGTTGGCCTTCTCCCAGCCGCCGAACACCTCGTCGATGGTGACGAGCTTGACCGGCGGATAGGACGCCTTGTGGCGTTCGACCACTTTCGGGTGATGCACGCGGTTGGCGAAGCCGGCGACGATCTCCTGGCCTTCCTCGCTGTAGAGATAGTCGAGATAGGCCTGGGCGAGCGGGCGCGTGCCCTTGCGGTCGGCGTTGCGGTCGATCAGCGCGACCGGGAATTCCGCCAGGATGCTCTGCGACGGGATGACGATCTGATAGCCCTTGTCGCCATATTCCTTCTTCACCGCGTTCACCTCGGCCTCGAAGGTGATCAGCACGTCGCCGATGCCGCGCTCGACGAAGGTGGTGGTCGAGCCGCGCCCGCCGGTGTCGAACACCGGCACGTTGGCGAGGAATTTCTTCACGAACTCCTGCGCCTTGGCGTGGTCGTTGCCGTTCTGCGACAGGGCGTAGGCGTAGGCGGCGAGATAGGTGTAGCGCGCGTTGCCCGAGGTCTTGGGGTTGGGGAACACCGATTTCACGTCGGCGCGGACCAGGTCGTTCCAGTCCTTGATGTTCTTCGGATTGCCCGGCCGCACCAGGAAGGCCGGCAGCGAATAGTAGGGCGAGCTGGCGTTCGGCAGGCGCTTGGCCCAGTCCTGCGGGATCAGCTTGCCCTTGTCGGCGAGCACCTGGACGTCGAGCACCTGGTTGAAGGTGACGAGGTCGGCCGGCAGGCCTTCCATGATGGCGCGCGCCTGGGTCGAGGTGCCGGCGTGCGACTGCTTCACCTCGATCTTCTGGCCGGTCTTCTTCTGCCAGTCGGCGACGAAGGCTTCGTTGATCTTGACGTAAAGCTCGCGGGCGATGTCGTAGGAGACGTTGAGGATCTCCTTGGGGCCCTTGTAGTCGGCCGGCGCGTTCACTTGCGCGAAGGCTGGGGCGCTGGCGAACAACGAGCCGGCGAGCGCGAGAGCGGTAAGCGTCTTCATGATCATGGTCTTTCGTTCGGAGATGGCCTTGGGAATGCGATGCGGGTGCGCCTGGGCGCGGAGCGGCTCACGGCCGCGCGATACAGGCGCGCGTGTCGGCGCTTGCGGCGTCGGCGGCCGCCGCGCCGGGTGGCGCGGGGAACAGGCGGCCGTGCACGGCCTTGAGGCGGACGCGCTGGCCGGCCTTCAGGCCGCGCGCGCGGGCGACGTCGCGGCGGATCTCCGCCGTCAGCGGCTTGCCGGCGAGCGTGAGGGCGACATGGGCCTGCGCGCCGGTGACGAACACTTCGCGCAGCTGGGCCGCGCCGCTCTCGTCGGGCGTCACGTCGAGATCGTGCGGCCGCACGAACAGGCTGGCCGCGCCGTCGGCGGTCGCGATGCGCTCGATGGCGCTGGTGTCGATGCCGTCGACCTCGATGCGGCCGGCGCGCAGGCGGCCGGGCAGCTCGTTGGCGCCGCCGAGGAAGCGCAGCACGTAAGGCGTCGCCGGATGGTCGTAGACTTCCTCCGGCGTGCCGATCTGCTCGATGCGGCCCTCGTTAAGGATGACGACGCGGTCGGCCAATTCCAGCGCCTCTTCCTGGTCGTGGGTGACGAACACGGTGGTCATGCCGAGCCGCTTGTGCAGCTCGCGCAGCCATTGGCGCAAATCCTTGCGCACGCCGGCGTCGAGCGCGCCGAACGGCTCGTCGAGCAGCAGCACGGCGGGCTCGATGGCGAGCGCGCGGGCCAGCGCGACGCGCTGGCGCTGGCCGCCGGACAGCTGCGACGGATAGCGCTGGCCGAGGCCGCCGAGCTGGATCAGCTCGAGCAGCTCCGCGATCTTGGCCTGGATCGCCGCCTCGTCGGGGCGATGCTTCTTGTCGCGCACGCGCAGGCCGAAGGCGATGTTCTCGGCGACGGTGAGATGGCCGAACAGGGCGTAATGCTGGAAGACGAAGCCGACCTGGCGCGCCTGGGTCGGTTTGGCGGTCCAGCTTTCGCCGTCGACCACGACGTCGCCGCCGTCGGGAAATTCCAGGCCGGCGAGAATGCGCAGCAGGGTCGTCTTGCCCGAGCCGGACGCGCCGAGCAGCGCCATCAGCTCGCCGTCGCCGATCGCGAGATCGACGCCGCGCAGGACCGGCTGCGTGCCGAAACGCTTGTAGAGGCTCTGAATGTCGATGGTCACGGGATAACCCTAAACGGCGCGATGAACGGCAACGACCGGAACATAAGGACCGCACAGGGTTAAATCAACGAGAATAAAATGTTTTATTCAATAATTAACGTGTTTAATACGTATAATTTATTATCGTTTTAAATCAGCCTGTTGTTCCAGGCAGGCGGTCGCCCGTTCGATGGCAGCTTCTAACTGCGCGAGAAACTCGCGCTTGGGCAGGCCGGGCGGCAAGGCGGGCAGGAATTCGACGACGATGCGGCCGGCCCGTTTGGTGAAGGCGCGCCGGCCCCAGAACAGGCCCGAATTGAGCGCCAGCGGTACGCAGGGCAGGTCCAGTTCGCCGTAAAGCGCGGCGACGCCGGGCTGATAGGGGGCGGAAACTCCCGGCGCGGTGCGCGTGCCTTGCGGGAAGATGACGAGGCTGCGGCCGTC
Organism: Alphaproteobacteria bacterium; assembly: GCA_046297835.1. Classification (GTDB taxonomy): domain Bacteria; phylum Pseudomonadota; class Alphaproteobacteria; order SMXQ01; family SMXQ01; genus CAMAVH01. The sequence continues at coordinate 39,473 of JBKBHI010000006.1, forward strand.
CTCCACGGTTCTTTCCTTGGCGGCGCGCAGCATGGCGCGCAGCGCCTTGGCGCCGCCCTTGCGGTCGATGGCGACCATGCCTGCGCGGCGCGCGTACCAGCCGTAAAACGGAATCCAGAACAGCTCGCGCTTGAGGATGACGACCGGATCGCCGAGCAGCACCGGCAGCATCAGCGTGTCCCACGCCGACTGGTGCTTGGCGGCGATCAGGCAGGGTCCGGCCGGCAGATGCGCGCGCCCGCGCACCTCGAAGTCGAGGCCGACGAGGATCTTCAGCAGCCATAGGATCAGCGCCGACCAGGCGCGGCCGAGCGCCATCATCGTCCGCGCGCCGGCCTTGCCCGGAATCAGCAGCGCCGGCAGATAGAGGATGCCGAGCAGAATGGTCGCGCCGTAGAAGGCGAGGTTGAACAGCAGCGCCCGGACCGCCGTCATGGTTTCGCCGTCACGATTTTGGGGCCGCTTGCGGCGTTTCCGGCAGCTCGATGCCGAGCGCGCCGGCCGCGGCGGCGATCAGGAACTTGCTGTATTCGCTGGTCAGCAGCGACAGGGTGCCGGGCCAGCGCCACCATTCGGCGAGCCGGAAGCCCGACGGGAACACCGGATGGGCGACGATGCGCGCGTCCGGCAGGGCGCGGCGAAACTCCAATAGGCTGCGGCGCATGTGATAGCTCGCCGTCACCAGCCGCAGCGAGGAAAAGCCTTCGCGCGCCATCCAGTCCGCCGCTTCGCGCGCGTTGCCGGTCGTGTCGCCGGCTTCGTGGCCGAGCGCGATGCGGTCTTTCAGGAAGCGGGCGTCCTGGCGCATCGACACTTTCAGCAATTGGTCGAGATCGACGTCGCGCCCCACCCCTGTGACGAGCAGCTTCTGCGCGCGCCGCTCGGCGAGCAGCGCCAGTCCGACATCGACGCGGCCCGAGCCGCCGGTCAGCACCACCACCGCGTCGGTCCGCGTCGTGGGATCGTCGACGGCGCGCGGAATGTCGTTGGCGTACCAGACCAGCCCGCCGAGCCACAGCGCGGCGGCCGCGACCAGGCCGATCAGCGCCCATTGGACGCGGCCGCGCCGTATCGGAGCTTCGCTCATGGCAGCCGCGCCAGCGTGCGCATGACGGTGACGCGCGCGGTGGCCATGCCGACCAGCGCCACGACGAGCGGCAGGGCCGCCAGCACCCCCCATTGCCACAGGCCGAGCCGCAGCGGCGGCAGGAATTGCGAGCCGAACTGGCCGCCGATCCAGGTGAACGCGCCGATGGTCAGCGCGGCCAAGACGAAACCGATGACGCCGCCCTTGAGGCCGAGGCCGAGCGCCTGCTCCTGGAACTGCTTGGCGATGTAGGAATCCTGCGCGCCGATCACGTGCAGCAGCGAGATCACCTCATGATGCAGCGAGAGGCCGGTGCGCGTGATGAAGATCACGGTGGCGATCGCCGCGCCGGCGACCAGCAGCACCACGGCGGCGGCGACCAGCTCGACCGAACGGACCAGCAGGATCAGCCGGTCGAGCCATTTCTTGTGGTCGTCCACCGTCGCGCCGGGCACGGCGGCGGCGAGCACGCTCTGCAAGCCTTCGGCGTTGAGCCCCGCGCCGTCGCGGATGCGCACGTCGATCAGCGCCGGCAGGGGCAGTTCGGCGACCAGCCCGCCGGCGCTGCCGAGCCAAGGCTCCATCAGGGTCGCCATCTCGCGCTGCGACAAGGCCTTGGCCTCGGCGACGCCGGGCTGGGCGCGCAGCACCTCCAGCGCGCGCGCGACGCGCGGCGCGTTGTCGCCGATGCGCTCGCCGTCCTTCGACACGGGCGCGGGAATCTGCACCGTCATCGAGCCGGTCAGGCCTTTGTCCCAGGCGGAAACGGCGTCGCCCAGCGCCATCAGCCCGGCGAGGGCGAGCGCGGCGAGATAGACGTTGAGCGCCACCAGCCAGGGCAGGAAGCGGCGCGAGGCGTCGGTGCGGAGCGGCAGGTCGCTGCGGCGCGGCTCGAACAGGCCGAACATGCTCACGCCCCCCGCTTGGTCGCGGCGCGCACAGACAGCTCGCCGTTTTCGAGATGAAGCTGCGGGTGGCCGAAGCGCGAGATCAGCGCCTCGTTGTGGGTGGCGATCACGATGGTGGTGCCGAGCTTGTTGAGCTCTTCGAACAAGTAGAGCAGGCGCAGCGCGATCTTATCGTCGACGTTGCCGGTCGGCTCGTCGGCGAGCAGCAGTTTCGGCCGGCTGATCACGGCGCGGGCGATGGCGACGCGCTGCTTCTGGCCGCCCGACAGGATGGCGGGGCGGGCCTGCATATGATCGGCGAGGCCGACCCAGCTCAAAAGCTCCTCGGCATAGTCCTTGATCTGCTTTTCTGCCATGCCGGCGACGCGCAGCGGCAGCGAGACGTTGTCGAGCACGCTCAAATGGTCGAGCAGGCGGAAATCCTGGAACACGACGCCGATCTTGCGGCGCAGCTCGGGCAGCTCGCGGCGCGGCGTGGTGGCGATGTCGCGGTCGAACAGGGTGATCAGGCCGCGCGACGGCCTGTGCGCCAGATACATCAGGCGCAGCAGCGACGATTTCCCCGCGCCCGACGGCCCGACCAGGAAGTGGAAGGAGCCGGGGGCGAGGGCGAAGTTCACGTCGTGCAGGACTTCCGGCCCGACGCCGTAGCGTATGCCGACATTCTGAAAGCGAACCAAGGGCGGGGCCGTTCTGCGCGCGAGAGGTGGTTAATGCGGCGCTCCTTGTCAAACCGAGCAGGGACGCCGCCGAACGTCGATTAAGAATCGCACGGCGGGGCGGTCATCGTCCAGAGCGAGCGTCCATTTGGCGTGATCGGATCGCGCGCGGCGGAGAGCGCTGGCGTATCGCCGCCGCGTGCGGCAAGATTGCGCCGATCCGGGCCTTCGTCCGCTCGTCGGCGCTGCTTGCCAGCTTGTGGATGAAAGCCTATAAAAACGCGCTTTTCCCGCGTTCCCCGCTTTTTTTCCCTCAGGGGCGATGATCCTTTCCTGCACAGCTTGCGGCACACGCTATTTGATCGACCCGGCTCTCCTCGGGCCGGACGGCCGCGTCGTGCGTTGCGCCAAATGCGGCCATCAATGGACGCAGACGCCGCCGGAGGATCTGCCGCGCCAGGTCGAATTGCCGCCGCTCGAAAGCGATTTCCGCGCCATTCCGGGCGCGGCGCGTCCGCCGGGAACCAACTTGCCGGCCCTGCAGTCGCAGCCCAAGCGGCGCGGCGGCGTCATCGCCTGGATGGTCCTCATCCTCATCGTCGCCGGCCTCGCCGCCGGCGTGGTGCTGGGTCGCCACGAGATCGTCGCCGCCTGGCCGCCGGCCGCCAAGCTCTACGAGCTGGCCGGTTTCGCCGGCGAGGAGCTCGGCAACGGCCTGGAATTGCGCAATGTCGCTTCGGCCAGCCGCAGCGAAGACGGCGTGGCGGTGCTCGCCATCGAGGGCGAAGTGGCCAACATTTCCTCGGCGGCGCGCGACGTGCCGACCATGCGCGCCATCATCAAGGACGGCGACAGGGAAGTGCGGAGCTGGACCTTCAAGGCGGCGCAGGCGCGCCTGCTGCCGGGCGAGAGCGCGTCCTTCGTCACCAGCCTGCGCGATCCGCCGGCGAACGCGACGGGGCTGACGATCACATTCACCGCGGACAAGTGACGGGGGTCGCATGGCGCGCATTTTGGTGGCGGAAGACGACCGAGCGGTCCGAGAATTCGTCAAACGCGCGCTCGACCATCGCGGACACGAAGTCACCACCGTCGAGGACGGCTTGCAGGCGCTGACCGTGCTGCAGACCGAGACCTTCGATCTCCTGATCACCGACATCGTCATGCCCGGGCTCGACGGCATCGCCCTCGCGCTCAAGATGGCGAAGGAAAAGCCCGAACTCCGCATCCTGATGATGTCGGGCTACAGCGCCGAGCGCCAGCGCGCGCACAACCTGGATTCGCTGATCCACAAGGTCGTGCCCAAGCCGTTCAGCCTCAAGGAAATCTGCGACGCCGCCGAAGGCGCTCTCGCCGGCAAATATTAGGCGCGGGCTTCGGCGAGCTTCACCGCTTCTCAAATCGTCATGCTCGGGCTTGACCCGAGCATCCATGTCTCCGTTTTTCGGCGTTGGACATATGGACCCTCGGATCAAGTCCGAGGGTGACGGTTGGGGATGCGGCAGCGTAACCGCTTGCGCGGCCGTTCGCGCCGTCAGAACCGCCGCAGCAGCCGGTCGATATAGTCCAGCTCCAGGCGCGGGCGTTCGGCTTCGCCGGCGCGGCGGCGAAGCTCTTCGAGAATTTCGCGCGAGCGCATCAGGTCGCCGGCCTTGGGCAGTTCATGGCCGAGCGTGTCTTCGCCGGCGACGCCGCTCGACGGCGGCTGGCGTCCGAGCGGGTCGAAATTGCGCGGATCGCCCGGGCGCGGCATCGACGGGCCGCCGGGACGGCCGGGCTGGCCCTGGCCCATCTGCGAGCCGGGCTGGCCCTGGCCCGGCCCTTGGCCCTGGCCCATCATCTGCTGCAATTGCTGCATCATCTCGCCGGCGCCCTGTTGCAACTGCTCCAGCGCGTTGGCCTGGGGCCCGAGCGCCTGGCCGGGCTGGCCGCTGCCGAGCGCCTGGCCGGCGTCGTTCATCGAGCGTTCGGCGTTGCCGAAGCCTTCGGGAATCTGGCCGCCCATCTCGCCGAGCTGGCGCATCATCTCGCCGAGCATGCGGCGCAGCGCCTCCTGCTCGGCCTGGCTCTGCTGGCCGTTCTGTCCTTGCTGCCCTTGCTGATTCTGGCCCTGCTGGTTTCGCCCTTGCTGCCCCTGCTGGTTTTGGCCGCGCTGGCTCTGCGCGTCGCGGTAGGTCTGCTCCATCAATTCGCGCTGGCGGCGCATCAGCTCCTGCATCTGGCGCATCATCTCGTTCGCCTGCTGTTGCTGCTGCATCTGCTGCTGCGACTGGGCGAACTGGCCCGATTGCAGATTCTCCAGCATCTGCTGCAGCTGCGACAGCATCTCGCGCGCCGCGTCCATGTCGCCGCTGCGCGCCGCTTCGCGCGCCGCCTCGATCATGCGCTGCAATTCGTCGCTGGAAACATAGCGCGCGTTGGGGTCGAACGGCATCTGCTGCGGCGGCATGTTCTGCGCGTTGCGCATCATCTGCTCGATCATGCGGTTGAGCGCCTGCTGCAGCTGGTCGATCAGGCGGTCGATCTCGCTCTGCGGCGCGTTGCGCTGCAAGGCGTCCTGCAAGGCGCGCTGAATGTCGCGCAATTCGCGTTCGACGAGCGACAGGCGGCCGTCCTCGATGCGCAGCGCCGTGTCCCACAGCAGCGATTGCGTCGAGGCGATGGTCGCCTCGTCGCCGTTGTGGCGCAGCCGCGCCGAGGCGGCGCGCAGCGCCAGGAAGACCACGGTGTCGTGGCCGAAGGCTTGCGGCGCTTCGGCGATGTCGGTCAGGCCGTTGCGCACGGCGTTGCGGTTGCGCGGCGACAGCGCCAGCAATTTGCGCAGCTCGACGATGGCGCGCGCCACCGGATGCTGAAACTCGCGTTCGGGCAGCACGAAGGGGATCGGCTCGGTGACGCCGACCTGGCCGAGCGCGTCCTTGGCGACGAGCTGCAGCGTCACCGGCAGGCCGGCCCAGGGATGCGGCGTCAGGTCGTGAAAGGCGCTGCCCTTCACGTTCATCGTTTTGCGGCCGTCCACGGTCTGGGCCACGCCGCGGCCGAGCGCCAGATCGAGGGTCAGCGGCGGCGCGGCGATCCCGTCGTTGGTGGCGGCGCGCCGGATCACGGCCTGCAGGCCGACGATGCCGTAATCGTCGGACCCTTCGTAGGCGAGACGCAGCGCGCCGCGCTCGGTGCGGCCCGGCAGCGCCGGCATGGCGATTTCGGGATCGAGATCGGGCAGCACGGTCACGCTCCAGCCCGCGACCTCGCGGCCGTTCTGCGTCACGCTGAGGCGCTGCGCGCCGTCGCTCGGTTCGCCGAGCGCCGCGCTCAGGCGGAAGGAGGCGCTGTCCACCGCCGCGAACTCCTGCCGCCAGTCGCCGAGCGCGAGGCTCGGCGGCTTGCGCCCGCCTTGCAGCTGGGCCAGCACGGTCGCGCCGACCGGCACGGCGATCGGCCCGTTCTGATCGGGGGCGACGGGCGCGGCGGCGGTTTGAGCCGGGGTGGCGGCGCGGGTCAGATGGATCGGCGCGAGGCCGGTATAGGCCGGCGGCGTGATCCAGACGTCGAGCGCCAGTTGCGCGGCCGCCGCGGCGCTCCCCGGCAGCAGGGCGCGGGCAAGGCGGTTGCGGCCGTCGCTCCAGGCGACGACGATGCCGACGGCGAGCACCAGCACCAGGCCGGCGCGCAGGGCGTAGGGATCGCGCTTGGCGAGGCCGGGCGCGGGCAGGCCGACGCGCAGCCGCTCGATGCTGGCGCGGGCGCGCTGCTGGTGCAGCGCCCAGAGAGCGGCGGCGGCAGGGTCTTCGGCGCCGGCGGCGAGCTTGTCGCGCAGCGCGGCGAGCGGGCGATGGGTCAGGCCGCTTTCGGTCTCGATGCGGCGGCGCGCCAGGCCGAAGCCGGGCCAGCGCAGGCGGCGGAGGGCCCGCCAGAGGGCGGCGAGCAGGGCGGCGGCGAACAGGACGAGGGCGGCGATATGGGCCCACAGCGGCAGGCCGGGCAGCAGGTCGAACAGGGCGACGACGAGGAACAGGCCGGCGATGCCGAGCGCGGGCCAAAGATCGGGCCACAGCTTCTCCCAGAACAAAGCGCCGCGCGCGAGCCACAGCCGCCCGTCTAAGCCGGGCGGCAGATCGGGCGCGCCGGCGGCGCGCGAAGGATCGGGCGAAACGGTCATCCTGGGAACGATGCCATGCTTTGACCGGAACCGCACTGGCGATTCAAGCGTGGCTGATCACCGCTGCGTTAGCGGCCTGGCCTTGCCCATGCGGTGGGCAAGCGGCTGGCGGGCTTGGCTATTTTCCCTGCCAGGGGGCCGGCTGGTCGCGCCCGATCATGTCCTCGTAGCTCTGGCGCGGGCGGATGACGGCGAACGCGCCGCCCTTCACCAGCACTTCGGGCACCAGCGGGCGGCTGTTGTAGTCGGACGCCATGACCGCGCCGTAAGCGCCGGCCGAGCCGAAGGCGACGAGATCGTCGGCCCCGAGCGGCGGCAGCGCGCGGTCCTTGGCGAAAATGTCGGTGGTCTCGCACACCGGGCCGACGACATCGACTGGGGCGACTTTCGCGTCCTGCGCCGGCTCTTTCAGCGGCCGGATGTCGTGCCAGGCATCGTAGAGCGCCGGGCGCATGAGATCGTTCATGGCGGCATCGACGATGACGAAGCGGCGATCGGAGCCGTCCTTCACGTAGAGCACGCGCGAGATCAGCACGCCGGCGTTGCCGACCAGCAGGCGGCCCGGCTCGAAAGTCAGTTCGCAGCCGAGCGCGCCGACGGTCTCCTTCACGACCGCCGCATAGGCGGCGGGCGGGGGCGGCGTCTCGCCCTGATAGGAAATGCCGAGGCCGCCGCCGAGATCGAGCCGGCGGATGTCGTGGCCTTGGGCGCGCAGGCGCTGCGCCAGGTCCGCGATCAGCGCGAAGGCATCGCGGAAGGGCGTCAGATCCAAAAGCTGCGAGCCGATATGCACGGCGATGCCGAGCGCCTTGATGCCCGGCAGCTTGGCCGCTTCGGCATAAACGGCGGGCGCGACATCGTAGTCGATGCCGAATTTGTTCTCTTTCTTGCCGGTGGTGATCTTGGCGTGGGTCTTGGCGTCCACGTCGGGGTTCACGCGCACGGCGATATGGGCGGTCTTGCCGAGACTGCTCGCCACTTCGCTGAGCTGGCGCAGCTCGGGCAGCGATTCGACATTGAACTGGCCGATGCCGGCGTTGAGCGCGAAGGCCATCTCGCCGCGCGACTTGCCGACGCCGGAGAACACGACCTTTTCAGGCGGCACGCCGGCGGCGAGCGCGCGGCGCAGCTCGCCTTCCGAGAGAACGTCCGCGCCGGCGCCAAGCGCGGCGAAGGTGCGGATCACCGCCTGGTTGGAATTGGCCTTCACGGCGAAACAGACGCGCGCGTTCTGCCCGGCGAAGGCTTCGTTGAAGGCGCGATATTGCGCTTCGAGGGCGGCGCTGGAATAGACATAGACCGGCGTGCCGACGGCCTCGGCGATCTTGGCGAGCGGCACGCCTTCGCAGGCGAGCGCGCCGTTCTGGTAAGCGAAAAAGCTCATCGCGTCCGGCCGTTCAGCGCGTCGGATAGGTGCGGGGATAGGTGCTGTCCTCGTCCGGCGCGCTCGGCGGGCCTTTCTTGCCGCAGGCGGCGAGCGGGCCGGCGAGCGCGGCGACGAGCAGGAGGAGCGTCACGGAGCGGAGAAGCTTCGGCATGGTCAGCCCTTCAGGAATTGCTTGCGCGCGGCTTTGGCGGCGGCGCGCACGCGGCTCGGCGCGGTGCCGCCCAAGCTGGTGCGGCTCGCCACCGATTTGTCGACGGAGAGCACGCCATAGACGCTCTTGGTGATGCGTTTGTCGGCGGCTTGCATCTCGGCGAGCGTGAGATCGGCCAGCTCGCAGCCTTTGGTCTCGGCGAGCTTCACCAGGCTGCCGGTGACATGATGGGCTTCGCGGAACGGCAAGCCAGCCTCGCGCACCAGCCAGTCGGCGAGATCGGTGGCGGTCGAGAAGCCGGCGCTGGCGGCGGCGCGCAGCCGCGCCGTATTGACCTTGAGATCGCGCATCATGCCGGTCATGGCGTGGATCGACAGCGACAGGGAATCGGCGGCGTCGAACAGCGGCTCCTTGTCCTCCTGCATGTCCTTGCTGTAGGCGAGCGGCAGGCCCTTCATCACCGTGAGCAGGCCCACGAGCGCGCCGGCGATGCGGCCGGTCTTGGCGCGGATCAGCTCGGCGGCGTCCGGGTTGCGCTTCTGCGGCATGATCGACGAGCCGGTGGTGAAGCCGTCCGACAGTTTCACGAAGGCGAATTGCGGCGACGACCAGATCACCAATTCCTCGGCCAGGCGCGACAGGTGCGTGGCGCAGATCGCGCTCGCGGCGAGGAACTCGAGCGCGAAGTCGCGCGCCGAGACGGCGTCCATCGAATTGGCCAGCGGCCGGGCGAAGCCGAGCGCCTTGGCCGTCGCCGCGCGGTCGATCGGGAACGAGGTGCCGGCGAGCGCCGCCGCGCCGAGCGGCGATTCGTTGACGCGCGCGCGCGCGTCCATGAAGCGGCCGCGGTCGCGCCCGATCATCTCGACATAGGCGAGCATGTGGTGGCCGAACGTCACCGGCTGGGCGCTCTGCAGATGGGTGAAGCCCGGCATCACGGTGGCGGCATGGGCCTCGGCCTGGCCGATCAGCGCCGCTTGCAGCGCTTGCAGCGCGCGGTCGGTGGCGTCGATGCAATCGCGCACCCACAGGCGGAAGTCGGTCGCCACCTGGTCGTTGCGCGAGCGCCCGGTGTGCAGCCGGCCGCCGGCCGCGCCGATCATGTCGGTCAGGCGCTTCTCGACGTTGAGGTGGATGTCTTCCAGTTCCGTCTTGAATTCGAACGCGCCGCGCTCGATTTGTTGCAGTATCTTCCGCAAGCCGCCGACGATGGCGGCGACATCCTTGCGCGCGACGATGCGCTGCTTGCCGAGCATCTCGGCATGGGCGATCGAGGCGCGGATGTCTTGGGCGTATAGCCGCTTGTCGAAGTCGATGGAGGCGTTGATGCGCGCCATCAGCGCGTCGGGGCCGGTCTCGAAACGGCCGCCCCACATCGTGTTGGCGTTCTTCCCGGTTACGGGCTTCTTGGCGGCGGGTTTTTTGGATGGGCGTTTCATGACGGCGAAATCTGGCGGTTGGCGGCAAAACAGGCTGATGCTCGCGACGGTCGCGGCGGCGGTTGTCGTCGTCGCCGCCCTCGGCGTCGGCGCGCTGGTGGTATCGGGCAAATCGGAGCGCGGATCAACCCCGGAGACTGTCGCCCTGCCGCCGTTTCGCGGCGAATTTCAGGACTTTAGCCGGCTTGAGCCGCCCCAGCCAGCGCCCGACGCGGCCTTTCTCGACGAAAACGGCCGCCGGCTCCAGCTTTCGGGCCTCAAAGGCCAAGTCGCGCTCGTCAATTTCTGGGCGACCTGGTGCGCGCCATGCGTCGCGGAGATGGCCGCGCTCGACCGTTTGCAGGGCCAATTGCGGGGCGACGGCCTGGTCGTGTTGGCTTTGTCGCAGGATCGCGCCGGGATCGCGTTGGTCGAGCCGTTTTACAAAAAGCTGGACTTGCGCGAGCTGGCCATGCGCTTCGATGCGCGCGGCGAGGCGGCCCGCGCCTTCGGCGTGCGCGAACTGCCGGTGACGGTGCTGATCGACCGCAACGGCCGCGAGCTCGGCCGCCTGTCCGGCCCCGCCGAATGGGACAGCGATGCGGCCAAAGCCTTGATCCGCGCGGCGTTGGTCCAGAAGTAGCTAGTCGCCGCCTTTCAGGCGGAGCGTTTTTATTCGCCGCCTTTCAGGCGGTCCTGCACATGAGCGAGCGCTTCGGCGGCGCTGACGCGCAGGCGCGGGCCGGTGTTGATGGCGGCGCTGTCGAGCCGGCCCTTGTGATCGACGCAGAAAAACGCCGGCTCGGTGAAGCGCGCCGGATCGCCCGGCTTGGCCGCTTCGGAAACGTAAAGCCCCCAAGCGGCGGCGTCGGCGACGGGAAAGCCGTAAGCGATGGGCAGGCGGTCGATGCCCCAGGCTTTCGCCGATTCGGCGGCGCGCGCCGCGTCGTCGGAGCTGACGGCGACGACCGTCGCGCCGAGCGCGACGAAATCGCCGAGGGCCGCCTGAAATGAGGCGAGATGCGCCGGGCAGCGCCGGCAATGCAGCCCGCGATAGAACACGAGCAACGTGTAGCTCACCGGCGGCGGCGCGTTGAGCGTGAAGGTTCCGCCGCCGACCAGCGGCAGGGACAGCGGCGGCAGAGCCGCGCCGGTTTGAATGGCCATGTATGACGCTCCCTTCGCGGCGTCTTGACGCGCCGCGCGGGAAGTTTAGCGGGTGGGAACCGGCTTTTCGCCGGAATAATCGTAGAAGCCCTTGCCCGACTTGCGGCCGAGCCAGCCGGCCTCGACGTATTTCACCAAGAGCGGGCAGGGCCGGTACTTGCTGTCGGCCAGGCCCTCGTAGAGCACCTGCATGATGCTGAGGCAGGTGTCGAGGCCGATGAAGTCGGCCAATTCGAGCGGGCCCATCGGATGCGCCGCGCCGAGCTTCATCGCCGTGTCGATGGCCGATACCGTGCCGACGCCTTCGTAGAGCGCGTAGACCGCTTCGTTGATCATCGGCAACAGGATGCGGTTGACGATGAAGGCTGGGTAATCTTCGGAGCTGACCGGCGACTTGCCGACGCGTTCGGCTAGCGCGCGCACGGCCTCCAGCGTGGTCTTTGCCGTGGCGATGCCGGGAATGACCTCGACCAGCTTCATGACCGGCACCGGGTTCATGAAATGCATGCCGATGAACTTGTCGGGCCGGTCGGTGGCGGCGGCGAGGCGCGTGATCGAGATCGACGAGGTGTTGGAGGCGACGAGCGCGTCGGCCTTCAGGTGCGGCACCAGATCCTTGAAGATCGCGGTCTTGACCTTCTCGTTCTCGGTCGCCGCTTCGATGACCAGATCGCGGTCGCCGAGCGCGGCCATGTCGCCGGCCGTCTTGATGCGGGCGATGGCGGGATCGACGTCGGCGGCCTGCAAAGCGCCCTTGGCGACTTGGCGCTCCATGTTCTTGCGGATGGTGGCGAGCGCCTTTTCGAGTTGCTGCGCGTTGACGTCGACGAGGATCACGTCGAGCCCGGTCAGCGCCATGACATGGGCGATGCCGCCGCCCATTTGCCCCGCGCCGATGACGCCGACTTTCTCGATGGCCATGTGCTTGATCCGCTGATTGTTTCGATTGATGTTGCGGTGCAACAAGAGGGCACCTTACTGAGGGGCCGATTGGCGGTCAATCTCGGCAAATTCACCCATAAATTCAATTGTATGGGGAAATTCAGCGGACTAGGTGGCGCAATGTCGCACCGCGAAAGCGCCGGGGCGGGATTTAACGGTTCGCGCCCGGCGTCCAGAGCACGTCGGTCACGCCGTCGTCGTTGGCGGCGCGGGCGAGAACGAATAGATGGTCCGACAAGCGGTTGATGTAGGCGACGGCCAGCGGATTGAGCGGCTCGCGGGCGGCGAGCGCCGTCATGAGGCGTTCGGCGCGGCGCGCCAGGGTGCGGGCCAGATGCAGATGGGCGCTGGCGGGGCTGCCGCCGGGCAGGACGAAGGATTCGAGCGGCTTCATCTTGGCGTTCATCGCGTCGATCTCGCGCTCCAGCCGGTCGATCTGCGATTGGACGATGCGGAGCGCGCCGTTCTTCCTTTCGCCGCCTTCCGGCACGCACAGATCGGCGCCAAGATCGAACAGGTCGTTCTGCACGCGCGCGAGCATCGCGTCGGCCGCGCCAGAGCAATGCAGGCGCGCGAGGCCGATGGCGGCGTTGGCCTCGTCCACCGCGCCCATGGCCTCGATCCGCACATCGTGCTTGGGCACGCGCGCGCCGTCGCCGAGCGAGGTCTCGCCCGCATCGCCGCCGCGCGTGTAGATTTTCGTCAGCTTGACCATGGCGCGCTCAGCGCTGCGCCAGCAGCATGAACAGCACGATCAGCAGGATCGCCACCGCTTGCAGGATGACGCGCCAGCGCATCAGCTTGTTCGAGCCGCGCGGATCGTGGCTCTTGCGCGACATGTTGACGACGCCGATGAAGACGACGGCCAGCGTCGCCACGGCGGCGAGGCCGATCATCACGGTGAAGGCCGTGTTCATGCCTGCGGTCATCGCTAGTTCCTTCCGTCGAGAATGCCGCGCGCGATCACCTGCGCCTGAATCTCCGCCGCGCCCTCGAAAATGTTGAGGATGCGCGCGTCGCACAGCACGCGGCTGATCTGATATTCGAGGGCGTAGCCGTTGCCGCCGTGAATCTGCAGGGCGTTGTCGGCGTTCGACCAGGCGACCCGCGCGCCGAGCAGTTTCGCCATGCCGGCCTCGCGGTCGCAGCGGCGGCCCAAATCCTTCTCGCGCGCGGCGAAATAGGCGAGCTGGCGCGCGATCATGGTCTCGACCGCCATCCAGGCGATCTTGCCGCCGACGCGGGAAAACTCGGCGATGCTCCTGCCGAACTGGCGGCGCGTCTGGGCGTAAGAGAGCGCGAGCTCCATGGCGTTCTGCGCCACGCCGACGGCGCGCGCCGCCGTCTGGATGCGCGCCGTCTCGAAGGTCTGCATCAATTGCTTGAAGCCCTGGCCTTCGACGCCGCCGAGCAGATTCTCCGCCGGCACGACGAATTCGTCAAAGCCGAGCTCGTATTCTTTCATGCCGCGATAGCCGAGCACTTCGATCTCGCCGCCGGTCATGCCTGCGGCCGGGAACGGATTTTCGTCCGTGCCGCGCGGCTTCTCGGCGAGGAACATCGAGAGCCCTCTCCAGCCCGCTTCGTTCGGATCGGTGCGCGCCAGGAGCGTCATCATGTCCGAGCGCGCGGCGTGGGTGATCCAGGTCTTGTTGCCGGTGATCAGATAGACGTCCTGGCCGTCCCGCGTCGCGCGCACGGCGCGGGTGCGTAAGCTCCCGAGGTCCGAGCCGGTGTTGGGTTCGGTGAAGACGGCGGTCGGCAGAATCTCGCCGCTGGCGATCTTCGGCAGATATTTCTGTTTCTGCGCCTCGGTGCCGCCGAGGCGGATGAGCTCGCCGGCGATCTCCGAGCGCGTGCCGAGCGAGCCGACGCCGATATAGCCGCGGCTCAATTCCTCGGTGACGACGCAGAGCGCGATGCGGTTCATCGCCAGGCCGCCGTATTCTTCCGGCACCGTGAGGCCGAAGACGCCAAGCTCGGCGAGCTTGTCGATCACGTCGATCGGGATCAGCTCGTTCGCCAGGTGCCAGCCGTGCGCGTGCGGCGCGATGGCGTCCTCGGTGAAGCGGCGAAATTCGCTCTGCACCGCGTCCAGCGTCTCGTCGCCGAGGCCGGGCTCGCCGAAGCGGCCTTCGCCCACCAGTTCGGCGAGGCGCTGGCGCGCGGCGGCGGTGTTGCCGGCGGCGATCAGCTCGCTGACGGCGGGAACGAACAGGGCGCGCAACGATTCGTGCGGCAGGCCCATGTCGCCGTGGCGCGCGATCTCGCCTTGGGCGAGCGGGATGCCGCCGGCGAGCTGGGCGAGATATTCGCCGTAGGCCGCCTGGAGGATGAGGCGCTCCAGCTCGCCGAATTTTCCGTCGGCGTCGAGCCGTTCGCCCCAGGCGAGCATCTGCGCCAGGGCTTCGACATAGGTGGCGGTCCAGGCCAGCGCGTGCGCGGCGAATTGATGCCGGTCGAGCCGCGCGGCGTCGACTTTGCCGCCCCCTGTCGGTCCATCGGCGACGACCAAAGCGGCGACCGATCCGCGCGCCGCCTCGCCATAGGCGCGCGCCGCGCCGAGCGCGTCCCGGCATAGCGGCAGCAGGCGCGCCGCCGGCAGGGCGAGGGCGGATTCGGTCGCGGCGGTTTCACGGATGTTCGCGGTCATGCGTCTAAACGGCGGAGAAGGGGGAGGCGTCGCGTCGGCGCGGCGGCGGATTTTTCGTCGGGCCGGGACTCTGGCCCCGCAGAGCGCTTGCGTCAAGGCGAGCCGCCGGGTAAGCGAGAAGGAAACAAGCAAGGGCCTCATGGCGTTCCTCGATCATATCCGCGTCTGCAACGAGCACGATCCGGCGCGCTATCTGCCGTTCGTTGTCGCGGGCCAGCGCGTCGGCTGGGTCGGACGCGACTTCGCCGGTCGGCTCGCCGCCTTTCCGCGCGTCTTCGCTATCGGCGGCGCGGCGGTGACGATGAATCCGGGCTTAAGCGATTTCGACGCGCGCTCGGCGGCGATGCGCGAGGTGACCGACGCCCTGCGCGCCGACGGCACGGTGACAGCCTGGCGCGACGAGTTCTATGCCGTCGCGCCGCGCTTCGGGGCGGAGCCGCTGCTGCGCGTCGAGCGCGCCGCCGCGCCCAAGTTCGGCGTCACCTCGCTCGGCGTGCACCTCAACGGCATCGTGCGCGCCAAGGACGCAAATGGGGGCGAGCGCCTCAGCATGTGGGTGTCGCGCCGCAGCGCCACCAAGGCGACCTATCCCAACGAGCTCGACAATCTATGCGCCGGCGGCATCGCCCACGGCCACGGCGTCCACGACACGCTGATCAAGGAAGCCGGCGAGGAGGCGAGCATTCCGCCGGAGATCGCCATGCGCGCCCGTCCCGCCAGCGCGATCACCTATTGCTGCGAGCGCGACGGCGGCCTGCGCCCCGACATCCTGTTCGTTTACGATCTGGAACTGCCGGCGGATTTCACGCCGCGACCGAACGACGGCGAAAGCGCCGGCTTCGAACTATGGCCGATCGAGCGCGTGTTGCAGACGGTGCGCGACGGCTTCGATTTCAAGTTCAACTGCAATCTCGTGATCATCGATTTCCTCATCCGCGAAGGCTTGATCGGGCCGGACGAGCCGAGCTATCTCGCGCTGGTGGCGGGCCTGCGCCGCTGGGTCGGCGGGGTCTCGGCCGGGGACATGATCGAATTCGGCGCGCAGAAGGGGCCGCGATAAATGACCAGCTATCCGAAACTCGAAGGCCCGTCGCTCGAGCCGGCTTCCGGCGGCCCTGCCAAGCAGCTCGTCGTGCTGCTGCACGGCTACGGCGCCGACGGCAACGACCTGATCGGCCTCGCGCCGCATTTCGCGCAGGCGCTGCCCGACGCGGCCTTCGTCTCGCCGCACGCGCCCTACGCTTGCGAGCTAGCGCCGTTCGGCCGGCAATGGTTCAGCCTGAACGACCGCGCGCCGGCGCGCATGTACGAGGGCGCTTGCGCCGCCGCGCCGATTCTCGACCGCTTCCTCGATCTGGAGCTCGGCGCGCGCAAGCTGGCGGACGCGCAGCTCGCGCTGATCGGCTTTTCGCAGGGCACGATGACGGCGCTCCATGTCGGCCTGCGCCGCGTCGCGCCGTGCGCCGGCATCCTCGGCTATTCCGGCGCGCTGGTCGGCGCGGAGAGCCTTGGCGCGGAGCTCCGGGTGCGCCCGCCGGTCATGCTGATCCACGGCGACGACGATCCGGTGGTGGATTTCAACCTGCACAAATTGTCGTTGAACACGCTCGAGGCGCTCGACGTGCCGGTCGAGGGCCATGCGCGGCCCGGGCTCGGCCATAGCATCGACGCCGAGGGCCTGGCGTTCGGCATCGATTTCCTGCGCCGCGTCTTCGGCCCGCCACCTGAAAGTTTATTGCTCGGACACCCCTTCTAGGGGTTCGAAAGCGCGACCCCTACCAGGGCTTGCGAAAAAGCGCGCACCGGTCTTGAAACGGTCATCGGCCTGTTGTTTGATATGCTCTGTGGAGAGGGTTTTATCCCCAGGGAGTGAGCGTTGCTTGCCTCGCCAGATAGCTGCCCCGCGCTGGTCCTGAACGCCGATTTTCGGCCGCTTTCCTATTTTCCGTTGTCGCTATGGCCCTGGCAGGAAGCCGTGAAGGCGGTGTTTCTCGGGCGCGTCAACATCGTCTCCGAATACGACCGCGAGGTGCATTCGCCGACGCGCGCCATGCGCCTGCCGTCGGTCGTGTCGCTGAAGGATTACATCCCGGCGGCGCGCCGCCCGGCCTTCACACGGTTCAACGTGTTCCTGCGCGACCGCTTCTCCTGCCAATATTGCGGCGTGCGCAGCCCGGCCGAAGGGCTGACCTTCGACCATGTGATCCCCAAATCGCTCGGCGGCCGCACCAGCTGGTCGAACGTGGTGGCGGCGTGCGAGCCGTGCAATCTCAAGAAGGGCGGCGTGATGCCGGTCGAGGCGCATATGTTCCCGCGCGTCCGCCCGGTGCAGCCGACGACGATCCAGCTGCAGGAAAACGGCCGCGCCTATCCGCCCAACTATCTGCACGAAAGCTGGCGCGACTTCCTCTATTGGGACAGCGAGCTGGAGCAGGCTTAGCTTCCGGCCGCTGCGCGGAAAAGTTCTCTGCCGCGTCAGGGAACCGGCTACACTTGCGCCAAGAAGCGCGTCGAGCGCCTCGGTCGTCGCCCGCCCAGCCAGGAGGCCCCGTTCATGGAAGCGTTCGCGCCCAGCCCGTTCCTGATCTTCGTCATCAGCGTCGCTTTCGTCGCCTTCGTCGTCATCTACGCCGGCGTCAAAACGGTGCCGCAGGCCGAGGAATGGACGATCGAGCGGTTCGGCAAATACACCCGCACCCTGTCGCCAGGCCTCAATCTCATCATCCCCTTCGTCGACCGTATCGGCGCGAAACTGTCGATGCGCGAGACGGTGATCGACATTCCGTCGCAGGACGTCATCACCTACGACAACGCTTCGGTGACGACCGACGCCGTGGTGTTCTTCCAGGTGGTCGATGCCGCCGCCGCGGCCTACGAGGTCGATGACCTGCGCCAGTCCGTGACCCAACTGGCGATGACCAACACGCGCTCGGTGATCGGCTCGATGTCGCTCGACGACGTGCTGTCCAAGCGCGACGACATCAACGAGCGGCTGCTGCGCGTCATCGATTCGGCGACGAGCCCATGGGGCATCAAGGTCACCCGCATCGAGATCAAGGAGTTGGCCCCGCCCGCCGATCTGACCGACGCCATGGGCCAGCAGATGAAGGCCGAGCGCTTGAAGCGCGCTGAAATTCTCACCGCCGAGGGTCAGAAGCAATCGGCGATTCTGCGCGCCGAGGGCCAGAAGCAGGCCGCCATTCTCGAAGCCGAAGGCCGCCGCGAGGCCGCCTTCCGCGACGCCGAAGCGCGCGAGCGCGAAGCCGAGGCTGAGGGTAAAGCGACCCTGTCGGTGTCGCAGGCCATCGCCGCCGGCGACATCCAGGCGGTCAATTATTTCGTCGCCCAGCGCTATATCGTCGCGCTGGAGAAGCTTGCCAGCGCGCCGAACCAGAAGGTGCTGATGATGCCGGTGGAGGCCAGCGCCGTGCTCGGGAGCCTCGGCGGCATCACCGAATTGGCCAGATCGGCCTTTGGTCCCGGCGGCGGCGACAAAGCGCAAGGCGGGCAACCGCAAGGACAGGGGCCATGGACGCGCTGATCGAGTGGATGTGGGATATCTCGTTCTGGCATTGGTGGGCGCTCGCCGCACTGCTGATCGCGATCGAGGTGATGACGCCGACGACCTATCTGCTATGGCCGGCGATCTCGGCCGCCGTGGTCGGCGCCATCGTCGCCGTGATCGGGCCGTTCGATTGGCGCTTGCAGGTGCTGGTTTTCGCTTTGCTGTCCATCGTCACCGGCGTGGTCTGGGCCCGCCTCGCGCCGCGCCGCCAAGCGGCGAGCGGCGACGACCGGCTCAACAACCGCGGCCAAAGCCATCTCGGCCGCCGGCTGCATCTGACCCGCGCCTTGCCCGACGGGCGCGGCCAGGTGCAGATCGACGATAGCTGGTGGACGGCGAAATCGGCCGACGGCGCGCCGCTGGAAAACGGCGCGTTCGTCGAAGTGATCGGCAACGAGGGAACCGTGCTGATCCTTAAGCCGGTGTGATCGGCGCGAGATTAGAAGCGCGTCGAGAGCCAGATGGCGAGGCGCGCGCCGCCCTTCACCACCGTCGAAAGCGCGTCGTAGAGCGGCGCGTCCTTCGCGCCGTAATCGAGCGCCGTTTCGCCGTGGCCCATCTCGTCGGCGCGAAATTCCTCGATGGTCGCTTTCAGCGCCGGGTCGTCGTCGCCGAGCGCTTCGGCCTGGTGACGGTAATGCTCCTCGATCACTTCCTCGACCGCCACGGTGCAGGCCATGGCGGCTTTCGGCCCCATCAGCGCCGAGGCCGCGCCGAGCGCGAAGCCGGCGGCGTCCCATAGCGGGGACAGGACCGTCGGGCGCACGCGGCGCTCGGCGAGCAACTTGTCGAAATGCTCGAGATGGCGCTTCTCCTGCGCCGCCATATGGCGGATCGCGCGCGCGGCGGGGCCGCGCTTGAGCACGGCCATCTGGCCGTCGTAGATGCGCACCGCGCCATGCTCGCCGGCGTGATCGACGCGGATCATGCGTTCGATCATCGCCGCGCGGTCGGGATCGCCGGGCAGGCGGCGGGGGCGGTCGGGGACGGGATTCGTCGGTTCGGTCATGGTCCGCCTAAGGCGTCGGGCTTTTCGCGAAGGTGACGGTCCAGCGCAGGGCGGCGAGGCCGAGGCCTAAGGCCATCAGGAAATTATAGCCCGCCATCGAGATGCCGAACAGCGACCAGGCGATCTCGTCGCAGCGCACGACCGGGGCGGCGAGCAGACGTTCGCGCAGTTCCGCCACGCTGGCCGCTCCGCTCACCGTGCCGGAACAGGCAGTCAGCCCCTCCCACCATTTCTGCTCGACGCCGACATGGAACGCGGCGATGCCGGCGTCGATCAGGAGCGCGAGCGCGCAGAGGCCCATGAGGATGGCGAGGTGGCGGCGCTTGACGCCGACGCGCGCCAGCCCTGCGCCGACGCCGGCGAGGCCGATGACGGCGATGTAGGGATAGCGCTGCCACAGGCAGAGCGCGCAGGGATGCAGGCCGCCGATGAATTGGAAGGCGAGAGCGGCGGCGAGGATCAGCACGCTGGCCGCGAGCAGGGCGAGAAAGGCGAGGCGGGCGAAGCCGTCGCCGCGCGGCTGCAGGGGAACGCCGGGCGTCAGCAGCATGAGATGTCCTCAGATGGCGCGGAGGACCATTGCAGCACGGCGGCGCGCCCTATCGCAAGGGGGCGGGCCAAACCGCGCGGCCGCGCCTAGATTTTCCAGTCGGGATTGGGCATTTCCTGGAAGGCGTAGCGCAGGGCGTCGCTCCAATAGCCGCCGACGCTGCGGTAATAGTCGTTGGCCGAATCGACCTCGACCTCGAAGCCGCGCTTGTAGCTGTTCTTGCGGTAAGTCGCGAGATTGATCGGCAGGCCGACCGAGACGTTGCTGCGCATCGTCGAATCGAACGACAGCAGCGTGCATTTCGCCGCGTCCATCAGGCTCGACTTGTGGGTGATGACGCGGTCGATGATCGGCTTGCCGTATTTGTTCTCGCCGATCTGGAAATAGGGGCTGTCCGCCGTCGCCTCGATGAAATTGCCCGCCGAATAGATCTGGAACAGGCGGTGGCGCTCGCCCTTGATCTGGCCGCCGAAGATGAAGGAGACGTTGAACTCGGTGTCCTGCTGGCGCAGCGCGGCGGCGTCCACGTCATGCACCTTGCGCACGGCGGCGCCGACGAGGCGCGCGGCGGCGAACATGGTCTTGACGTTGAGCAGGCTCTCTTTGCGCTTGGCGGCGATGGCCTCGTTGAGATTCTCGATCACCGCCTGGGTGATGGCGAGATTGCCGGCCGACAGCAGCGTCATCACCCGGTTGCCGGGTTTTTCGAAGACGGTGATCTTGCGGAAGGTCGAGACATGGTCGACGCCGGCGTTGGTGCGGGTGTCGGCGGCGAACAGGAGACCGGACTCGAGAAGAAAACCGACGGCGTAAGTCATGGAGGCGGGATCGGGCTTTGCTGATGGGCGCTTGGCGCGGAGCATATCGGAGCGGCGACGCAGGCTCCAGGGGGAATGGCTCCCGGGGGAATGGGGCGGGATGGCGCGGCCTATTGCTGCGCTTGGCCGCTGTCGGGCGACAGCAGGGTCATGGGCATGACGGCGAGGCTGCCCTGGTTGACCTGGACCGAGACGTCGAGCGCCTCGGAACCGCCGCCGCGGCGCACGCCGCGCACCGGCGCGCAGGAGAGATAATCGAGGCCGACGGCGAGGCGCAGATGCTGGTCGGTCGGCGAGATGCCGTTGGTGATGTCGAAGCCGACCCAGCCGAGCGCCTCGACCCAGGCTTCGGCCCAGGCGTGCGACGCGTTCTCGCCGGCGCCGCGCCCGACATGCAGGTAGCCCGAGACGTAGCGCGCCGGAACGCCGAGGGCGCGCGCCGCGGCGACGAAGACATGCGCCTGGTCCTGGCAGACGCCGGACCCCTGCGCCAGCGCGTCGGCGGCGGTGGTGGCCGCGTCGGTCTCGCCTTGGCGGTAGGCGACCGCGCCGCTCACCGCGCCGAGCAGGCCGTGCAGCCCTTCCAGCCGGTCCTTGGCGACCAATTTCCGCAGCGGCGCGACGAGATCCTCCACCGCGTCGCCGCCGTGCGTCAAATGCGAGCGGCGCAAGAACACGCCGGGCGGCAGGGTCTCGTTCTCGTTGCCGATGACGCCGGCGGTGTCGGTCGTCTCGACCTCGCCGCTGACCCGGATGGCGATCTCCTGGTGCGGCTCGTCGACCACCAGCACGCTCAGCATGTTGCCGAAGGCGTCGGACATCTCGATGACGTCGCCGGGCGTCTCCAGCCGCCAGCGCAGCACGCGCTGCGACGCCGAGGAGCGCGGCGTCAGGCGCAGATACTGGATCGTGTAGTTCACCGGCGCGTCGTAGCGGTAGAGCGTGGTGTGTCGGATCGCGAGCTTCATGACGTTCCTCGCTCCTCAAGCCGCCAAGTGGAAGCTGTTCTGAATCTCCGCCGACAGCGCGTTGTTGCGCCGCAGGAAGATCGTCAGGAATTCGTGCAGCCCGGTCTTGAAGATGTCGCTGATCTTGCCGTAATGCAGCGAGGCGTGCAGCTCGCCGGCGAGCCGCGCCGCCTCGTTGGGGCGGCCCTCGCTCAGCATGGCGAGAAGCCCGACGGTGTTGTCGAGGCAGCTATGCAGCGAGCGCGGCATCGAATCGTTGAGGATCAAGAGCTCGGTGACGCGGCTCGGCTCGATCGTGTCGTGATAGACGCGGTGATAGGCGCGGAATCCCGAGACCGAGCGCAAGAGCGCGCCCCATTGGAAATTGTCGATCGCGCCGCCGACGTCGTCGATCGACGGCAGCAGCACGTGATATTTGACGTCGAGGATGCGGGCGACGTTGTCGGCGCGCTCGACGAACGTGCCGAGGCGGCCGAAGTGGTAGGCCTCGTCGCGCAGCATGGTGCCGAAGGTGATGCCGCGGAACAGGTGCGAGCGCTCCTTGATCCAGTCGAAAAAGTCGCGCTGGCCGTTCTTGCCGAGCATGTCGGGCGTCAAATCCTTCACCTCGAGCCAGGTGGCGTTCAGGCTCTCCCACATTTCCGAGGTGATGCAGACGCGTTCGGCATGGGCGTTTTCGCGCGCGGCGCGAATCGTGGACCAGATGCTCGACGAATTTTCGCGGTCGAGCGTGAGGTAGGCGGTCACCTTGGCGGCGGTCACTTCGCCGTAGCGCTGGGCGTAATCTTCCGAATCGCCGGCGATCTCGAGCACCGCCTGCCATTCGCTCGCGCCTTTCTTGGCGACGTGCGGCAGGAGCGCCATGCGCTGGCTGATCTCGAGGATGCGCGCGGTGTTCTCGGCGCGCTCGATATAGCGCGACATCCAATAGAGGTGGTTGGCGCTGCGTCCCAGCATCCTTACGCCTCCAGAATCCAGGTGTCTTTGGTGCCGCCGCCCTGCGACGAGTTCACCACCAGCGAGCCCTTGATGAGCGCGACGCGCGTCAGCCCGCCGGGCACCAGCGTCTGCGTCTTGCCGCTGATGACGAAGGGGCGGAAATCGACATGGCGCGGCGCGATGCCCTTGGCGACGAAGGTCGGGCAGGTCGAGAGCGACAGCGTCGGCTGGGCGATGTAATTGGCCGGATTGGCGAGGATGCGCTTGGCGAAGTCTTGGCGCTCCTTGGCCGTGGCGGCGGGGCCGACGAGCATGCCGTAGCCGCCCGAACCGTGGACTTCTTTCACCACTAGCTTGTCGAGGTTGTCGAGCGCGTAGGCGCGGTCGTCGTCTTCGCGCAGCACGTAGGTCGGCACGTTCTGCAGGATCGGCTCCTCGCCGAGATAGAAGCGCACCATCTCCGGCACGTGGACATACATGGATTTGTCGTCGGCGACGCCGGTGCCGATGGCGTTGGCGAGCGTGACGGTGCCGGCGCGATAGGCGGCGAGCAGGCCCGGTACGCCGAGCATCGAATCGCGATGGAAGGCCAGCGGGTCGAGATAATCGTCGTCGACGCGGCGGTAGATCACGTCGACCTGCTGCGGGCCTTTGGTGGTGCGCATATAGACGCTGCCGTTCTTGACGAACAGATCTTGGCCTTCGACCACGTCGATGCCCATCTGGTCGGCGAGGAAGACATGCTCGAAATAGGCGCTGTTGTAGGCGCCGGGCGACAGCAGCACGACGGTCGGGTTCGGTTTCCCGTCCGGCGCGACGGCGCGCAAACTCTGCAGCAGATGCGTCGGGTAATGGTCGACCGGCGCGACGCGGTGCGCCGAGAACAGGTCGGGGAACAGCCGCATCATGACGTTGCGGTTTTCCAGCATGTAGGAGACGCCCGACGGCGTGCGCAGATTGTCTTCCAGCACGTAGAAATCGCGCTCGCCGGTGCGCACCAGATCGAGGCCGGCGATATGCACGTAGGTGCCGTTCTGCACGTCGAGCCCCTGCATCTCGGGGCGGTATTGCGAATTGGTCAGAATGTCCTCGGCGGGAATGCGCCCGGCGCGCAGGATGTCCTGGCCGTGATAGATGTCGTTGAGGAAGGCGTTGATGGCGCGCACGCGCTGGGTGCAGCCGTCGTGGATATGCCGCCATTCCTCGGCGCTGAAGATGCGCGGGATGACGTCGAACGGTATCAGCCGCTCGGTCGAGGTCTCCTTGCCGTAGACCAGGAAGGTGATGCCGAGGCGGCGGAACAGCAGCTCGGCTTCCTTGCGCTTGCGCTCGAACTCCTTGGCCGGCACCGTCGCCTGCCACTCGGCGAAGACTTGATAAACCTCGCGCACCTTCTCGGGCGTCACCGGCCCGTCGCCGGCGAACGCGGTCATTTCGTCGAAGGCGATGACGGATTTGCGCGGGCTGGCCGGCGTTTTGGGCGCGGCGGGCTGGGCGGCGGCTTTGGCTTTGGGCGCGGTCTTGATCTTGACGGCTTTCATGGCGCGGGTGGGCACGAGCTAGGGGAAACGATGAATCGGGAAGCTCCGTGAGCGCCGGTCGCGTCTCTCAAGGCTTTCCTGTTGGTTGGCAGGTCCGAAAGCGCCGACGCCATGACGCAAGTGTCGGCGAGAGGGACCGATCCGGCAAGCGAAACCCCATTTTTGCCCGCTAGTCGCACGAAAAATAGGCAGCGTGACGAAGAAACGACCCGTGAGCGCGATTCGCTCCCCCGCGCGCGAAATAAAGCGCGGCGCGCGAGTTGGCGGCGCTAGGGGCTGACGGCTTGGCGGAAGTAGCTGGTGTCGATGTAGCGGTAGGGGTCGGTCAGCGTCTTCTTTGGCTGGCCCATCTGGCTGCGCAGGCGCAGCACGGTCTTGACGCCTTCGACGCTGATCTCGCCCCGCTTGTTGAGGCCGCCTTTGTTGACGAGGCTTTTGTAGGTGATGGCGGCGCGCTCCTCGCTGAGGCCTTTGATGTGGCCGCGCAGCACGGCCATCGATCCGGCCTTGTCGGCGCGGATGTAGTCGTGCGCCGCGATCAGCGCGCGCGTCACCGCCATCATCTCGCGCGGGTGCCGGTTGGCCCAGTCGCGCCGCGTGGCGTAAACGCTGCCTTGATAGCCGCCGGCGAGGTCGGACGGTTCGGCGAGGATGGTGAAGCCGAGATCGACGGCCTCGTTGTCGTTGGGCGCGGCGAGCAGCGTGCCATCGATGCGGCCCTGCTTCAGCGCCGAAAAACGCTCGCCGGCGCCGCCGAGCGCCACCACTTGGTAATCGACGCCGCGCTCGAGGTCGTTGCGCTCGAGCAGGCGGTAAAGCACGAAGGCGTAGCCGGAGTTGAGGCTGTCGACGCCCATCGTCTTGCCGCGCAGGTCCTGATAGGTCTTCAAGTCGGGATCGACCACCAGGCTGTTGAGGCCGCGGTGCGCGCCCATGAAGGCGAACATGTCGGCCGGCGGCGGCAGCTCGATCGCGCCTTGGCCTTCCTGATAGGCGACGATGTTGTCCATCGCCGTGATGAACAGCGGATATTTGCCCGCCATCACGTCGGCGATCTGCGCCGGCACGCTGGAGGCGCGCACCAGCTTCACGGCGACGCCCTGCTCGGCAAAGAAACCTTTGTCCTGCGCCACCCAGACCGGCAAGTTGACGGCGCCGGGGAAGCTCATCATTTCGAGCGGCGCGGGCGTCGTCGCCGGCCCGATCTCTTGCGCGGCGGCAGGCGCGAACGCGGCCAGCAGGCAGGCCGCGGCGAAGGCGAGGACCTTGCCGCGTCGGGACGCGAAGGGGGATGCGAAGCTCTCCACGGACGGCACTTTTCTTGAACGTTCTTCGGGCGGCCGATTTTATAAAGTCGGGCCGGGGATTATCCGAAGGGGGTAGGCGGGCGTCAATCCTCCAGCGCGGGGCGGGAAAGGTTAAGTTTCGCAATAGGTTGCGCGCCGCTTGACCGCTCCGCATCCCTGGCTATGATCCGCCGCTTCCGCAGGGCCGCCCTACCACGGCCCTTTCGCGCGGCCCCTATGGCGGAACTGGTAGACGCGGCAGACTCAAAATCTGTTGCCCGTGAGGGCGTGCTGGTTCGATTCCGGCTGGGGGCACCACGCGATATCGGCCGCGCGCGCGTCGTTTCTGCCGGGAGGATGATCCGGCCTCAGCCGGCAAGGGTTACAATGCCCTCTCACCACCCCATTTAGACGCCATGGCCAGCCCAGCCCTCGCCGAACACCCACCGATGTTGATGTCGCGCCAGCCTTCGGCGCGCGCCAAGGCCGCGCCGTTCCTGCCGATGAGCCGCGCCGAAATGGACGCGCTCGGCTGGGACGCCTGCGACATCGTGCTGGTGACGGGCGACGCCTATGTCGATCATCCGAGCTTCGGCATGGCGATCATCGGCCGGCTGCTCGAAGCGCAGGGTTTCCGCGTCGGCATCATCTCGCAGCCCGACTGGCATTCGGCCGAGCCGTTCAAGGCGCTGGGCAAGCCCAAGCTGTTCTTCGGCGTCACCGGCGGCAACATGGATTCGATGGTCAACCGCTACACGGCGGACCGCCGGCTGCGCCACGACGACGCCTATACCGCCGGCGGCGAAGGCGGCAAGCGGCCCGACCGCTGCACCATCATCTACGCCCAGCGCTGCCGCGAAGCGTTCAAGGACGTGCCGATCGTGCTCGGCGGCATCGAGGCGTCGCTGCGCCGCATCGCCCATTACGATCATTGGTCGGAGAAAGTGCGTCGCTCGATCCTGGCCGACGCCAAGGCCGATCTCTTGATCTACGGCAACGCCGAACGGGCCGTCGTCGAGGTGGCGCACCGCCTGGCGGCCGGCGAAGCGCCGCGCGAGATCGATTCGGTGCGCGGGGTCGCGTTGTTCCGCCGCGTGCCCGAAGGCTATGCGGAACTGCCGGCTGACGATCTCGATTCGGCCGACGAAGGCGCGGCGCGCCGGCCCGGCGACGTCGTGATCCGCCTGCCGGCTTACGAGCAGGTGATTGAGGACAAGGAAGCCTATGCCCGCGCCTCGCGCGTGCTGCACCGCGAGAGCAATCCGGGCAACGCGCGGCCGCTGGTGCAGCGCCACGGCGATCGCGACTTGTGGCTCAATCCGCCGCCGATCCCGCTGACTTCGGCGGAGATGGACGCGGTCTACGACCTGCCTTACGCCCGCGCGCCGCACCCCTCCTACGGCGACGCGAAAATTCCCGCCTGGGACATGATCAAGTTTTCCGTGACGATCATGCGCGGCTGTTTCGGCGGCTGCTCCTTCTGCTCGATCACCGAGCACGAAGGTCGCATCATCCAGAACCGCTCGGAGGCTTCGATCCTGCGCGAGATCGAGCTGATCCGCGACAAGACGCCGGGCTTCAGCGGCGTGATCTCCGACATCGGCGGGCCGACCGCCAACATGTACCGCATGGCCTGCAAGGATCCGAAGATCGAGGCGGCCTGCCGCCGGCCGTCCTGCGTCTTCCCCGACATCTGCCCGAACCTCAACACCTCGCACGACGACCTGATCCGGCTCTATCGCAAGGTGCGCGAGGTGCGCGGCGTGAAGAAGGTGATGGTCGCGTCCGGCGTGCGCTACGACCTGGCGGTGAAAAGCCCGGAATATGTCGAGGAGCTGGTGACGCATCACGTCGGCGGCTATCTCAAGATCGCGCCGGAACACACCGAGCGCGGCCCGCTCGACAAGATGATGAAGCCCGGCATCGGCGCTTACGACCGCTTCAAGGAGATGTTCGACGCGGCGACGAAGAAGGCCGGCAAGAAATATTACCTCATCCCCTATTTCATTGCCGCCCATCCGGGCACGACCGACGAGGACATGATGAACCTCGCGATCTGGCTCAAGAAGAACCGCTACCGGGCCGATCAGGTCCAGACCTTCCTGCCGTCGCCGATGGCGACCGCTTCGGCGATGTATCACACCGGCGTCAATCCGTTGCGCGCAGTGCGGCGCGGCGCGAGCGAGCCGGTCGAGGTGGTGCGCGGCCAGCGCCAGCGCCGGCTGCACAAAGCGTTCCTGCGCTATCACGATCCGGAAAATTGGCCGATCCTGCGCGAAGCGTTGCGCAAGATGGGCCGCGCCGACCTGATCGGCCCGCGCTCCGACCAGCTCGTGCCGTTGGGAAACGATGGGCCGGCGGCCCCGCGCCGGATGGGGCCGGCGCAGCGCTTCACCACCAAGGGCGTGCGCTTCCCGAAGAAGCCGCGCTAGAGCCTGATCCTATTAAAGCGGATCGCGCCGCATGACGGCGGCGAAAAAGCCGTCGGTGTCGTGGCGCGCCGGCGTCAGCGACAGATAATCGGGATGCGCCGAATCGCCGATCTGCGGCGCGATGTCGCGCAGCGGCACGGCATGAAACTCCGGATGGGCGGCGAGGAAGGCGGCGGCTTGCGCCTCGTTCTCCTCGGGCAAGAGCGAGCAGGTGGCATAGACGAGCCAGCCGTCGGGTTTCACCAGCCGCGCGGCGCTGGCGAGGATGCTCGCCTGCAGCGGCAGCAAGCTCTCCAACCCGTCGCCGAGCACTTGCCAGCGCGCGTCGGGATTGCGCCGCCAGGTGCCGGTGCCGCTGCACGGCGCGTCGACCAGCACGCGGTCGAAGCCGCCCTTGTGGCGTTTCACCCAGGGATCGCGCTCGCTGCTGAGCGGCCGCGTCTCGATATTGTGCAATCCGGCTTTGCGGAAGCGCTCGGCGCTGCGCTTTAGGCGGTTGGCCAGCACGTCGCAGGCGATGACGCGGCCCTTGTTCGCCATCTGCGCGGCGATGGCCAGCGTCTTGCCGCCGGCCCCGGCGCAGAAATCGACAACGCGTTCGCCCGGCTGCGCGTCCACCAGCATGGCGACGAGCTGCGAGCCTTCGTCCTGAATCTCGACCTCGCCGGTCTTCAGCATCGGCAGGCGGGCGAGCGACAGGCGCTGCGGCACGCGGATGCCGTAAGGCGCCATGCGGGCGGGCCTGGCTTCGACGCCGAGCGCTTGCAGCGCGCGCAGCATGTCTTCGCGCTTGGCTTTCAGCGGATTGACGCGCAGATCGAGCGGCGGCGGCGTCAGTTGCGCCGCCATCTCGCGCGGGAAGGAGTCGCCGAACCGCCGCCGCAAGGGCTCCAGCGCCCAGTCGGGGCATTCGCCGCGCACCTCGTCCGGCATGGCCGGATGGTCGATGGTGCCGCCTTGCAGTTTGGTCGCGAGCGCGCGTTCTTCGCCCGTCAGCGCGGCGGGGGCGGATTTGCCGCCGTTGAACAGGGTGCGCAGCTGATCCGGCGTTTTGCTTTCGCCGAGCGCGAGCCAGGCGAGCAGCCGGGCGCGCGGCGTGTCGCGGCATTCGTGCTTGGCCAGCCACCAGCCGAGCCGCGCGTGATGGCGCAGCAGCGCATAGAGCAATTCGGAAATGTTGCCGCGATCGGCGTCGCCGATCTGGCGGCGCGCGCGAAACCAGGCCGACGCGACGGCGTCGGCCGGGCGCTGGACGCTGCCGATCTCGTCCATCAGGTCGAGCACGGCTTGCAGGCGGGCGGCGAAATTCACGGGGAGACGATGGGACGGGGACAGCGGGGTGCCATGGCGCGGCACCATAACCGAAATCGCCGCCGTTGGCCTCACCCGGCTTGCCGTGGCGGCCGCAGCCGCCGGTTCGTCCGGCCGAGCGGCCTATATCAGAGGGGACGGCGCGCCTTTGCCGGCGTGGGCGAGCTTGCCGGCGACCAGGCTGGCGACGGCGCGCGGCGGACGGTTCTCCGCCGCTTCGACCAGCAGCAGGTCGGCGCGCAAGCCGGCGGCGATCCGGCCGCGATCCGTCAGGCGCGCCGCGTCCGCCGGATTGGCCGAGATCAGCGCCCAGGCGGCGGCGAGGTCGCACACCCCGTCGCGCTCCAGCCGGAAGGCGGCCGGCAGCATCGACGGATAATAATAGTCGGAGGTCAGCACCGTGCAGAGGCCGGCGGCGATCATGTCGGCGGCGGCGACCGAGTTCTTCTGATGGCTGCCGCCGCGCACCACGTTGGGCGCGCCGAAGACGATATGGTTGCCGAGATCGCGGGCGAGCTGGGCGGTCTCGCGCGTTTTCGGGAATTCGGAAATCTCGCAGGCGATGTCCTGATACCAGCGCCGGGTCTCGGGCGAGGGGTCGTCGTGCGAACATTGCGGCACGCCGGCGGCCACCGCGGCGGCGGCGAGGCGCTGGATCGAGGCCGGCACCTCCTCTTTGCGCGCCGCCACTTTGGCGAGCAAGGCGCGCAGCTCGTCGGACGAGAGCCGCGTGCGCTGCAGATAGGTCATCATCTCCTGCGGGTCGGCCTGCTTCTTCAGCATGTCCGGCGTATGGTCGTTGAAGGCGAGCAGGGCGATCTTGCCTTCGGCGAGCCAGGCGAGGGCCTCGGCTTCGCCATCGAGATTGTAGGTCTCCTGGCGCAAATGCAGCTTGGTGTCGCAGGCGAGATGCGGCCGCGCCGCGTCGAGCGCCGCGATCATCCGCAGGATCGTGTCGCGGCTGCGCAGGCCCGGCTCCCAGGAGTAGGTCACGCCGTGAAAGGCGGTGGTGATGCCGTTGGACACGAGCTGGCGGTCGGTGTCGGCGAGCGCGAGCTGCAGATCGAAATGCACGCCGGGGCGCGGCATGATCTGGCGCTCGAAGGCGTCGCCGTGCAGGTCGATGATGCCGGGCATCACATAAAGCCCGCGCGCGTCCACCGCGCGCGCCGCGCCGGCCTCGCTGGCGATCTCGACGATCTCGCCATCCTCGACGATGACGACCGCGTCCGTCTCGAAACCGGTGGGCAGCAATACCTTGCCGCCGACCACCGCATAGCGCGCCATTCCATGCATCTTCGCCGTCCGTTCCTCGTTAGGGAGCGGCTGGTGTAGCGCCGCTTTATGACACCGCCGGGACCGTTCTAGACAACTCGGCGATACGTATAATCACAAAGTCTTTCCAATGGCTTAGGAGAAAAAATTTTCCACCGGAATCGCCCCGTGGTCACGGCGCTGTCATGGCCCGGTCCGATGATCTGTCATGTGGCGAGGGCATTGATGGCCTCACCAATCCGCACCATAGGGGATGCACCCATGACCATGATCCGCCGCCTGACCGCCGCCGCTTTCGGCCTTGGCGCTCTCGCCGCCGCCTCGTCCGTTCAAGCTCAAGAGTTGCGTCTCGCCGTCACCGACATCGTCGGCCTCGAGAACCTGCAACGCGAATTCGGCGCGTTCCAGAACGTGCTGTCTGAGAAGGCCGGGATGAAAGTCCAGCTCTTCCCGGTGCCGAGCCGCACCGCGGCCGTCGAAGCGCTCAACGCCAAGAAGGTCGATCTCGTCCTGACCGGCCCGGCCGAGTATGTCGTGTTCAAGAAGCGCACCGACGCCAAGCTGGTCGTCGGCTTCAGCCGACCGGAATATTACGGCTCGGTCGTGACCATCGTCGGCTCCGGCGTCGATGGCGTCGAAGATCTGAAAGGCAAGAAGGTCGCGCTCGGCGACGTCGGCTCGACCTCGCGCCACCTGTCGCCGATCCAGGTGCTCGCCGACCTCGGCGTGACGCCGAAGGACGTGCAGATCATGCACATCAACCGCAACGTCGCGGTCGAAGCCATGAAGCGCGGCGACGTCGCCGCCATCGGCATCAACCGCACCGACCTGCCGGGCCTCGCCAAACGCTTCCCCGACGTGGTGTTCAAGGTGATCGCGCGCGGCCGCGACCTGCCGAACGACGTTCTGCTCGCCGGCCCGCACGTGTCCGACGACACGGTGGCCAAGATGAAGAAGGTCTTCAGCGAGAACTCGCAAGTCCTGATCGACGCCGTGCTGCGCGGCCCGGACGAGAACCAGAAGTTCCAGGGCATGGCCTTCATCCCGACCATCGCCGACAAGGACTACAACTACATCCGCAAGATGTACGCGACGATCGGCCAGCCGCAATACGCCGATTTCGTCGGCAACTGAGCCGATGACTGCGCCATCCGCCACGACCGGGACTAACGCCATGCGACGGGAACCTGCCGGCCTCGATATGCTCCGTGACGCGGTGCGTCAAGCCGATGGCGCCGCGCCGCAGGGCGAGGCCGCTCTCTCGCGGCCGCCGGACCTGATCGTGCGCGGATTGCGCAAGACGTTCGACAAGACGACAAGCGTGCTCGACGGCGTCGATTTCACCGTGCCCGCCGGCCAGTCTGTCGCGCTGATCGGCGCGAACGGCGCGGGGAAATCGACGCTGCTGCGCTGCTGTTTGAGGCTGATCGAACCCGATTCCGGAGACGTCCGCCTGCTTGGCCGCCAGATGATGGACCTGAACGCGCGCGAGCTGCGCCGCCTGCGCGCCGAAATCGGCTTCGTCTTCCAGAAGCACAATCTGGTGCCGCGCCTTTCCGCCCTGACCAACGTGCTGCACGGCGCGCTGCCGCGCAGCGCGCTCGCCCGTCCATGGTTCCAGAGCTGCGCGCCCAAATCGTTGCGCGACGAAGCGCTGGCCTGCCTCGAGCGGGTCAATCTCGGCCATATCGCGGGGCGCCGGGCCGACAAGCTGTCCGGCGGCCAGTCGCAGCGCGTCGCCATCGCCCGCGCGCTGATGCAGCGCCCGCGCCTGATGGTCGCCGACGAGCCGGTCGCCAGCCTGGATCCGAGCGCCGGCGAGGAGGTCATGCGGCTGTTCGTCGAACTGATCCGCAGCGAAGGCCTGACGCTGCTGTTCACCTCGCACGATTTGTCGCACGCCATCGCCTACGCCGACCGCGTCATCGCCTTGCGCCGCGGCGCCATCGTGCTCGACGCGACCTCGGCCGATCTTAACGTCGCCACTTTGAGGGCGCTCTATGACTGATCTCGCGCAACCGACCCCTGGATCCTCTCCCGAGCGCGGCCTGCCGCCGCGCTTCGAGCGACCGAGCCTCGCGTCTTTCGCGGCTTACATCGCCGTGGCGCTATTCTTCGTTTGGTCGCTGCACGGCACCGGCGTGTCGCTCGGCGATTTCTTCGGCGGTTTCCCGCAGATGGGCCGGCTGATCGGCGAGATGATGCCGCCGTCCACCGCGCGCCTCGACGCGGTCGGCCGCGCTTTGCTCGAAACCTTCCAGATGGCGTTCGTCGGCACCGTCGTCGGCGTGTTGATCAGCGTGCCGATCGCCGTGCTGGCGACGCGCCACCTGACGCCGCATCCGGCCTTCTATCACGCGGCGCGCGGGCTGATTTCCTTCTTCCGCACGGTGCCCGATCTGGTGTGGGCGCTGCTGTTCGTCGTCTCCGTCGGTCTCGGCCCGTTCGCCGGCACGCTCGCCATCATCGTCGACAAGATCGGCTTCTGCGGCCGCTTCTTCGCCGAGGCGATGGAGGAGGCCGACCGCGGCCCGCAAGAAGCGCTTTCGGCCATCGGCGCTAGCAAGCTGTCTCTGGTCATGTGCGCGGTGATCCCGGCGGCGCTGCCGTCCTTCATCAACACCTCGCTGTTCAGCCTGGAAAAGGCCACGCGCTCCTCGGTCATCCTCGGCCTGGTCGGCGCCGGCGGCATCGGCATCGAGTTGAAAGTGGCGATGGATCTGTTCAATTATGATGAGGCGGCGACGATCATCCTGGCGATCTTCGCCCTGGTCATCTTTGTCGAGCGCGTCAGCGACCTGTTGCGGCGGCGCATCCTCTAGAACGGAAAGGTCCCGCCATGCCGCGCATCGCCACCATCGAACGGCTGGAGGCGCTCTACGGCGTGCCGCTGGAAACCTCGACGACCAAGGAGATCGCCTATCTCACGCCGCATTATCGGGCGCTGATCGAAGCCTCGCCTTTCGTCGCGCTGGCGACCGCCGGACCGGAGGGGCTCGATTGCTCGCCGCGCGGCGACGCAGGATCTGTGGTCCGCATTCATGACGATCGCACGCTGCTGCTGCCCGACCGGCGCGGCAACAACCGCATCGATTCCTTGCGGAACATCGTGCGCGATCCGCGCGTCGGCCTCTTGTTCCTGATCCCCGGGAGCGGCACGACCATGCGCGTGAACGGCCGCGCGCATCTGACCGACGATGCCGATCTGCTGGCCAGCTTCGCGGTCGAGGGCAAGGAGCCGCGTTCGGTGATCGTGATCGAGATCGACAGCGTCTATTTCCAATGCGCGCGCGCCGTCATCCGCGCCGAATTGTGGAATCCGTCGAAGCATGTCGATCCGGCGCGTCTGCCGACGCCGGGCGCGATCCTCGCCGCGCTGAGCGGCGAACGCGTCGGCGGCGAGGCTTACGACAAAGCCTGGCCGGAGCGCGCCCGCGCTTCGATGTGGTGAGCGCCGCTTAGCTCTCGAAGACGAATTGCACGCGGTCGGCGGCGAAGCGCGCCAGGCCGTATTCGATGGGCGTGCCCGACTCGTCGACATTGACGCTTTCGGTGATGAGCACCGGCCGGTTGCGCGGTTGGGCGAGCAGGCGCGCTTCCTCTTCCTCCGGCATGCGCGCCGTCACGCGCGTCACCTTGCGCGTGTAATCGTGCACGCCGAACTTGCGCAGCGCCGCCGTGATCGAGCCTTCGGCCTTGAAGGCTTCGGCCAGGCCGTTGAAGCGGCGGAACGGGAAATGGTGGCTGCCGAGATTGATCGGCCGGCCGTCCGCCGATTTGAGCGTTTCGAGCAGCAGCACCGGCTCGCCCGCGCGCAAGTTCAGCATATGCGCCATGGTCTTGTCGGCGGGCAGCCGGGCGACGCGCACCAGCTCGCCCGAGGGGTCGCGGCGCAGCGTCAGGATGTTCTCGCTGAAGCGCGTGCGCCGGCCGAGCCGGTAATCGACGACGTTCTCTTGCACGAAGGAGCCGCGGCCTTGCTCGACGCGGATCAGCCCGCGCTCCTGCAGGCCGAGCATGGCGCGGCGCACGGTGTGGCGGTTGACGGCGAAGCGCTGCGCGAGATCCGCTTCGGTCGGCAGGCGGTCGCCCGGGCCGAATTGCTTGGCGCGGATATCGGCTTCAATCTCCTGCTCGATCTGCCGCCATAAAGCGACGCCGCTCATGCGCGCAAGGGTCATGGGTTGTCTAGTCCCGTCATGTAGATTTCACATAGCTGCCGTTTACTTGGCGGCGCGACTGGGGTTAAACTATGCCCTAGACGTTTAGATGTCTAGATGAATATGGACCGCCTCATGACCGCCGCCGCCCGTTCGCCAGAGCCCGAAATCGCCACCCGGCAAAGCTGGATGGCCGTGCTGGCGCGCGCCGAGACGGCGGAGCTGGAAGCGGCTTGGGCGGCCCTGGCTGACAAGCCGAGCTATCGGCTGCTGCGCAAGCCGGAGACCGGCTTGGTGATGGCGCGCGGCCGCCTCGGCGGCGCGGGCGGGCCGTTCAATCTCGGCGAAATCGCGGTGACGCGCTGCGCCGCGCAATTCGCGGACGGACAAACGGGCTTCGGCTACGTCGCCGGCCGCGATCCGCGCAAAGCGGAATTGGCGGCGCTGTTCGACGGGTTGCTGCAGGACGCGGCGCGGCGCGAGGCGCTGCTCGCCGCGGTGATCGCGCCGCTGGCCGCGGCGCAAGCGCGCCGCAAGGCGGCGACGGTGGCCGACGCGGCGCGCACCAAGGTCAACTTTTTCGCGCTGCAGCGCGGCGAGGACGCGAAATGAGCCAGACGGCGTTGAAAGCCGGCTTCGACGATTCGGTGCACGACAGCCAGCGCGCCTTCCGCGCGCTGCTCGACGCCATGGCGCGGCCCGGCCGCATCGC
This sequence comes from Alphaproteobacteria bacterium, assembly GCA_046297835.1. Classification (GTDB taxonomy): domain Bacteria; phylum Pseudomonadota; class Alphaproteobacteria; order SMXQ01; family SMXQ01; genus CAMAVH01. The sequence continues at coordinate 74,570 of JBKBHI010000006.1, forward strand.
GACGCCGCCGGCCCCGCCCGAACATCCCGCCGCGCTGCATACGGCGAGCGCCGCCGTCTGTCTGGCGCTGCTCGATTTCGAGACGCCGTTGTGGCTCGCCGGCGAGGATGTCGCCGAGACGCGGGCCTGGCTCGCCTTCCACGCCGGTTGTCCCTTCGCCGCGACGCCCGGCGAGGCGGCCTTCGCGCTGGTGACGGACGCGCGCTTTCTGCCGCCGCTCGACTCCTTCGCCCTTGGCAGCGACGAAATGCCGGAGCGCTCGACGACGCTGCTGCTGGAGGTCGGCGGCCTCGACGCGGGGCGCGGCAAGCGCTTGTCCGGCCCGGGCATCGACGGTTCGGCGCTGCTCGCCATCGACGGGCTTTGCGAAAGCTTTTGGGTCGAGCGCGCCGCGGCGTGCGCGCTGTTCCCGCGCGGTCTCGACATGATCCTGTCGGCCGGCGCGGAACTCGCCGCTTTGCCGCGCACTGCGCGAGTGGAGGACTAGCCATGTATGTCGCGGTCAAAGGCGGCGAAGCCGCGATCGACGCTTCGCTCGACCAGCTCGCGCGCGAGCGGCGCGGGGATGCCGCCGTGCCCGAATTGTCGGTGGCCCAGATCAAGCAGCAGATGCGTCTCGCGGTCGATCGCGTCATGTGCGAAGGCTCGCTCTACGATCCCGATCTCGCTGCGCTCGCCATCAAGCAGGCGCGCGGCGACCTGTTCGAAGCGGTGTTCCTGCTACGCGCCTATCGCACCACGCTGCCGCGCTTCGGCGTCACCCTGCCGCTTGACACGGCGGCGATGACCGTGCGCCGGCGCATCTCTGCGACCTTCAAGGACGTGCCCGGCGGCCAGATTCTCGGGCCGAGCTTCGACTACAGCCACCGTCTGCTCGATTTCGCGCTGATGGACGAGAGCGCGGCCCCGGCCGCTGCGCCGGAAGGCGAGGGGGCGCAAGCCGAAGCGCTGCCGCGCGTCACCGACATTCTCGGTCAGGAAGGGCTGATCGAAGGCGACGGCGCGGATACGGGCGCGACGCCGCACGACCTGACGCGCGAGCCGCTGCGCTTTCCCGCCGCGCGCGACGCGCGATTGCAGAATCTCGCGCGCGGCGACGAGGGTTTCCTCCTCGCCATGGCCTATTCGACGCAGCGCGGCTACGGGCGCAACCATCCCTTCGCCGGCGAGATCCGCATGGGCGAGGCGGCCGTGACCATCGAGCCGGAGGAGCTCGGCTTCGCTATCGAGATCGGCGACATCACGCTCACCGAGTGCCAGATGATCACCCAGTTCAAAGGGTCGGCGACGGTGCCACCGCAATTCACGCGCGGCTACGGCCTGACCTTCGGCTATTGCGAGCGCAAGGCCATGGCCATGGCGCTGGTCGACCGGGCGCTGCGCGCGACCGAGCTCGGCGAGGACATCGTCGCCCCGGCGCAGGACCAGGAGTTCGTTCTGGCCCATTCCGACAGCGTCGAGGCGTCGGGTTTCGTGCAGCATCTGAAGCTGCCGCATTACATCGATTTTCAGTCCGAACTGCTGGCGGTGCGCGATATGCGCGCCAAGGCGGCGGTCCGCGCCCAAGCCGAGGAGGCCGCCGATGACGCCGCATGACGGAGGCTCGCCGATGGGCGTCGCCGGCTACAATTTCGCCTATCTCGACGAGCAGACGAAGCGGATGATCCGCCGTACGATCCTCAAGGCCGTGGCGATCCCCGGCTATCAGGTCGCTTTCGGCAGCCGCGAGATGCCGCTCGCCTACGGCTGGGGCACCGGCGGCATGCAGATCACCGCCGCCATCGTCGGCGCCGACGACACGCTGAAGGTCATCGACCAGGGAGCCGACGATACGACCAACGCCGTCTCGATCCGCCGTTTCTTCAACCGCACGGCCGGCGTTGCCATGACCGAGCGCACGACCGAGGCGAGCGTGATCCAGACGCGCCACCGCATTCCCGAGACCCCGCTGCGCGGCGACCAGATCCTCGTCTATCAGGTGCCGATGCCGGAGCCGCTGCGCTATCTCGAGCCGCGCGAGACCGAGACGCAGAAGATGCACGCGCTCTCCGAATACGGCGTGATGCATGTCAAGCTCTACGAGGACATCGCGCGCCACGGCCGCATCACCACCTCTTACGACTATCCGGTGCTGGTGAACGGCCGCTACGTCATGGCGCCGTCGCCGATCCCGAAGTTCGACAATCCCAAGATGGACCGCATGCCGGCTTTGCAATTGTTCGGCGCCGGGCGCGAAAAGCGCATTTACGCCGTGCCGCCCTACACGCCAGTGAAAAGCCTCGATTTCGAGGACCATCCGTTCGCCATCGACCGCCAGCCCCATGTCTGCGGCCTGTGCGGCTCAGGCGAAAGCTTCCTCGACGAGATCGTCACCGACGACGCCGGCGGCCGGCTTTACGTCTGCTCCGACACCGATTACTGCCGCGAACGCCGCGAAGCCGGCGACGCCATGAGCCGGAGTGCCGCCGAATGAGCGTCATCGCCCAAGACAACGACGAGCCGTTGCTGAAAGTCCGCGACGTCTCGCGCTATTACGGGACGCGCCTCGGCTGCCGCGGCGTCGGCTTCGATCTGTGGCCCGGCGAGGTGCTCGGCATCGTCGGCGAATCGGGCTCGGGCAAATCGACGCTGCTCAATTGCCTGTCGGGCAAGCTCGAGCCGAGCGGCGGCGAGGTGGTCTACCAGACGCGCCACGACGGCCCGCTCGACGTCTATCGCGCCTCCGAGGCGCGCCGCCGCCTGCTGCTGCGCACCGAATGGGGCTTCGTCCATCAGAACGCGCGCGACGGCTTGCGCATGGCGGTGAGCGCCGGCGCGAACGTCGGCGAGCGGCTGATGGCGGTGGGCGCGCGCCACTACGGCAATATCCGCGCCGAAGCGACCGACTGGCTCGGCCGTGTCGAAATCGCCGCCGACCGGCTCGACGACCGTCCGAGCGCCTTCTCCGGCGGCATGCAGCAGCGCCTGCAGATCGCCCGCGTGCTCGTCACCAAGCCGCGCCTCGTCTTCATGGACGAGCCGACGGGCGGCCTCGACGTCTCGGTCCAGGCGCGCCTGCTCGATCTCTTGCGCGGCTTGGTGCGCGATCTCGGCCTCGCCGCCGTCGTCGTCACCCACGATCTCGCCGTGGTCCGCCTGCTCGCGCATCGTTTGCTCGTCATGAAGGACGGCGAGGTGGTCGAGAGCGGCCTGACCGATCGCGTGCTCGACGATCCGCAGCATCCCTATACCCAGCTTCTCGTCTCCTCGGTATTGCCGCCATGACCAATCTCGCGCTCCGCGTCGAAGGCCTGTCCAAGACCTTCACCATGCACAACCAGAACGGCGCGCAATTGCCCGTGCTGAAGGGCCTCAGCTTCTCGGTTTCGGCCGGCGAGTGTCTGGCGCTGTCGGGCCCTTCGGGCATCGGCAAGAGCACGGTGCTGCGGCTGATTTACGGCAATTACGGCGCGGAGACCGGCCGCATCCTGCTGCGTCAGGGCGAGGCGGAAATCGATCTGGCGCGCGCCGATCCGCGCGACATCCTGCGCCTGCGGCGCAAGACCATCGGCTATGTCAGCCAGTTCCTGCGCGTCATCCCGCGCGTCCCGACGCTGGAGATCGTCGCCGACACGCTGCGCCATGCGGGCTTCACGGGCGATCCCATCCCGCCGGCCCAGGCCATGCTGACCCGGCTGCGGATTCCCGAGCGCCTATGGCATCTCGCGCCCAGCACCTTCTCGGGGGGCGAGCAGCAGCGCGTCAATCTGGCGCGCGTCTTCGTCCATCCCTTTCCGGCGCTGCTGCTCGACGAGCCGACGGCTTCGCTCGACGCCGCCAACCGCCAGACGGTCATCGAACTGATCCAGTCGGCCTGGGCGCGCGGCGCGGCCGTCGTCGGCATTTTCCATGATCTCGAAGTGCGCGACGCGGTGGCGACGCGCTTGCTCGACATGGACCCCTTCCGCGCCGCCGCTTAAAGTCCGCTGATGAGCGCCCGTTACGCCCTTTACGCCGCGCCGCCGGCCGGTAGCGCGCTCGCCGCTTTCGGCGCGGCCTGGCTCGGCTATGACGCGGAAACGGGCCGCGCGGCGACGCCGCCGGCCGTGTCCGGCCTGACGCCGGCGCGCTGGGACGCTTTGACCCGCCGCGCGCGCCATTACGGCTTTCACGGCACGTTCAAAGCGCCCTTCGAGCTCGCTGAGGGCAAGAGCGCCGAGGCGTTGGAGACGGCGCTCGCCGCATTCGCGGCGTCGCGCCGCGCTTTCGATCTGCCGCTGGCGCTGGCGCGCATCGGCGGCTTTCTGGCGCTGACGCCGGCAGCCGAGACGCCCGCCATCAACGCGCTGGCCGACGAGTGCGTCGCTGCCTTCGAGCCGTTCCGCCGGCCCGAGAGGCCCGAGCAGGTGGAAAAACGCCGCGCCGGCCTCACTCCGCGCCAGTCGGAGAATCTCGACCGCTGGGGCTATCCCTACGTGTTCGCCGATTACCGCTATCACATGACGCTGACCGATCCGCTGCCGGAGGCGGAGGGCGACGCCTTGCGGACGGAATTGACGGCCATGGCCGGACCGCTGCTGGCGTGGCCGATGCGGATCGACGCCGTCTGCCTGTTCGCGCAGCCGGATCGGACCCAACCGTTCCGGCTGGTCCGGCGCTTTTGCCTGGGTTAAGCGAGGCTGGGTTAAGCGATGGCCGTCGCGCGCAGCGCCGTCAGCATCCGCGTGATGCCCGTCTCGAGGCTGGCGTCGTTGACCACGACCGCGACATCCGGCCCTTCGGGCACAGCGAGCGCGCCGCCGCGCGCCAGACGCGCGGCGATGTCCGCGGCGCTCTCGCGGCCGCGCGCGGCGAGACGCCGGGCGACGATTTCCGCCGGCGCGGCGACGCAGATCACCCGGAGCGGCCGATAGCGCGCGCGGGCTTCGTCGATGACGGTGCGCGAGACGTTGGCGACGACATGGCGGCCGTGCGCCAGGTGCGTTTCGATCTCGGCCGGGATCGCGTAATCGAGGCCGTTGGCGCGCCACGACAGGGCGAAGGCGCCGGCCTCGCGCATGGCGGCGAAGTCGGCCGCGCTCGCTTCATAATGGGTTTCGCCGCCGGCATCGGCCGGCCGCGTGATGACGCGCCGCGCGAAGACGTAATCGCCGTCGGCCAGCGCGGCGCGCGCGCCGTCGAGCAGGCTGTCTTTGCCGACGCCGCTCGGGCCGACCACGAGAAAAAGGGTGCCGCGGACCATAGCTGCCAATCGTCGCCATTCGTTCGTGAAACGGCGCGATCCTAAGACAGACGCGTGACAATCCCGCGTCAGCGCCGTCAGTCGAACGGCTTTTCCATCATCACCACGGGCAGGCTGATCCCGCCCGGGACGGTCATGCGAGCCTCTTCGCGGGCGAGGTAGCCGAGCGCGGCGTAAAGCGGCACGGCATTGAGGTTGGCGCGCACGATAAGCCGGCGATGGCCGGCGCGGCGCGCGTCGTCCTCGGCGCGGCGCACCATGCGGCTGCCGAGGCCGCGCCGCGCCATGGCGGGATCGACGAAGACTTTGCGGATGCGTGCCGTGCGGGCCTGGTCGGGAACCTCGATCCAGCCGGCGGTGGCGACGATGCGCTCCTCCTCTACGGCCAGGGCGAGGCGGGAAGCCGCCAGCTCCTCGGCATAGGCCGGCGCGGCGATCAGCGCCAGATGTCCGGCGATCTCGGCGGGCGTATGGCAATCGGCGGCGAGCGCGGCGAAGGACCGGGCGTGCAACTCGCGCACGGCCGCGAGGTCAGCTTCCTGCATCGGGCGGAAGGCGACGTCGGGCTTGTGGATCATATTCATATGAAGCGCTTGCGGATTTGCGCCGAGATTACGTCGACCAGGCTGACGGTGACGACGATCATGATCAGGACGGCGCAAGTCTGGGCGAAATAAAAGCCGCGGATGCCTTCCCACATGACCACGCCGATGCCGCCGGCGCCGACCATGCCGACGACGGTGGCCGAGCGCACGTTCGATTCGAAGCGGTAGAGCGAATAGGAGATCCACAGCGGCATGACCTGGGGGATGACGCCGAAGACGATCTCCTCGATGGCGCGCGCGCCGGTGGCGCGGATGCCCTCGACCGGGCGCGGGTCGATCGATTCGACCGCCTCGGAGAACAGTTTGGCGAGAATGCCGGTGGTATGGACGAATAGCGCCAGCACGCCGGCGAAGGGTCCGAGGCCGACGGCGACGACGAACAGCATGGCGAAGACCATCTCGTTGATGGCGCGAAAGGCGTCCATAAGTCGGCGCATCGGCTGGTAAACCCACCAAGGCGCGATATTGGCCGAACAGAGCAGGCCGAAGGGCACGGCGAGGATGATGGCGAGCAGCGTGCCCCAGATGGCGAGCTGCAGCGTCACGATCATTTCGCGGAGATAGAAACGCCATTCGGTGAAATCGGGCGGAAAGAAGTCTCCGGCCAGTTCGGCGATGTTGCCCGATTCGCGGACCAGCGCCAGCGGGTTCATCTCGGCGCCCTGCCAGCTCCAGATCAGGAACGCGCCGACCGCGCCATAGCTCAAGGTCTTGAGGAAGGAGTTGCGCAACGCGCCTGTCGGCGGCGTCGGCGCGGCCCGCAGGCCGTGAGCTTTGTCGGTCATCGTCTTCTCCGTCGCGCGGTGGCGTTGATGTGAAGCGGGCGGCGTCCGATTTCTCGAAGCGCCGCCCGTTCGTCAGGCAGTCGAGCGGCCTAGTTGGTCATCGCTTCTTTGCTGAGCGCGGCAAGCTTGGCATCGATTTCAGCGCGCGCCTTGGCTTTCTCGGCCTCGGACATGTTCGAAGCGTCGAGCTTGGTCTTCTGCGCCGCAAGGTCGAGCTCGCGGAACGGAATGAGCTGCTTGTTGCTCGATTCCTTGAACGGCGCCCATTGCAGGGCGGCGAGAGTTTTTTTCTCGCTTTCGTTGCCGGTGGTGCCGTAAGTCAGGAAGAAGTTCTTGATCTTGGCCTTGGCGTCGGCCGGCAGATCCTTGCGCCAGACGATCGGGTCGGACGCGATCAGCGGCGAGATCCAGATGGCGCGCAGTTCTTCGTATTTAGCGGGAAAGTTCTGCTTGATGCGCTCGACCGATTCGGTGTTGTTGGTCGCGGCGTCGACCTGCTTGTTGGCGACGGCCAGCGCGTTGGTTTCGTGGTTGGCGGTCACCATGCGCTTGAAGACCTGCTTCGGATCGAGGTTTTTCTGACCGAAGACGTAATAGCCCGGCACCAGGAAACCCGAAGTCGAGTTCGGATCGCCGTTGCCGAACGTGTAACTGCCGATGTTCTTGTAGAACATAGCCATGCAGGGCTCGCAGCCCTTATAGGTGTTCGGGTTGAAATTCGCGCCGCCGCCCATCGATTTCGCCGGCTCCATCTGGGCCAGCGGATGGTCCTTGTGCGTGAGGATGAGCGACCAGTAGCCCGGATCGCCGTTGGCGGCGACGCTCTGGACGAACACTTCGCCGTCGGCGCGATCAACGGCTTCGATCGCCGCCTTGTTGCCGTACCAGGCGACATCGACCTTTTTGAAGCGCTGGGCCTGGATGATGCCGGCATAGTCAGGCGCGAAGAAGGCGTTCACCTTCATGCCGGTCTTCTTCTCCATGTCGGCGAGGAACGGCTGCCAAACGCTTTTCAAATTTTGCGACGATTCGGTCGAGATGATGCCGAAGTTGATCTCGGTCATCTGCTGGGCGGTCGCGGCCGTGGGTGCGGCGAGCGTGACAGCGGCGCAGAGGCCGAGCGCCGTGAGCGTGGTGCGGATCATGGAAGCTCCTTGCGTGGGGTTGACGGGCGATAAGCGAAGGCGTGATTTTGCTGGACGCGTCAGGCGCGCGCTTCGGCGAGAGACAGGCCGGCGAAGGCGGGAACGGCTTGGGGGGCCGGCCGCGCGGAACCGGCCGAGAATTCCTCATCGCCGATGGCGTCGATTTCGGAGCCGTAGATCTCGCTGAGCAGCGTCGGCGTGATGGCGGCGCTCGGGCCGTCGAACACGATCCGGCCGTCCTTCAGCGCGACGACGCGCGGACAATAGCGCGTGGCGTAGCCGACCTGGTGCAGCGAGACGAGGACGGTGATGCCGTCCTCGCGGTTGATGCGCGCCAGCGTCTCCATGACGCGGCGCGAGGATTCGGGATCGAGCGAGGCGATCGGCTCGTCGGCGAGGATGACTTCGGCCTTCTGCACCAGGGCGCGGGCGATGGCGGCGCGCTGCTGCTGGCCGCCCGAGAGTGTGCCGGCGCGTTGCGGGCAGCATTCGCGGATGCCGACGCGGGCCAGCGCCTCTTGCGCGACGCGCTTCTCGGCGGCGGTGAACCAGCGCAGCAGGCTGCGCCATAGCGGCACGCGGATCAGCATGCCGGCGAGCACGTTGGTCTCGACGGTCAGGCGCTCGACCAGGTTAAACTGCTGGAAGACGAAGCCGATGCGGCCGCGCAGCGCGCGGATGTCGCGCGCCAGCCGGCCGCCTTTCTGGACGGAACGGCCGAGCACGGCGATCTCGCCGGTTCCATCTGCCTTGTCGGCGACGGCGAGGCCGGCGATATGGCGCAGCAGGGTCGATTTGCCGGAGCCGGACGCGCCGATCAGGGCGATCATTTCGCCGGGCAAGACGCTGAGCGAGACGCCATCGAGCGCGACCTTGCCGCCGCGAAAGGTTTTGCGCAGGCGTGAGACGCGAACCGCTTCCGTCATGTCGATGCCCCCATCGGCGTTGCCTTCGATGGGGGCGAAGCTAGCGGCAGGGCGTAACAGACCGGTGACGGCGGTGTGACAATCTGCCGACCTGATCTAGACGAATCCGGCGGGATATCCTCCGTCGGAGGAGATAGCTCAGTGGGTCGCGGGCGCGGTTTGCAGCAGGTCGGCGATCAGCGGCAGATAATGGTTGAGCGGCGGCGTCGCCATGGCCGGGTCTTTCGCCAGATCGTCCCAGCGGCGCAGGCGCACCGCCTCGGCGGCGTGCGGCTGGACGATGTAAGCGCGCGCGCCGGCCTCGTCGAACGCGCCGCCTTGCAGCAGCAGGCTGCGCACTGAGGCAAATGATAGAGTCTCGAAATAGCCGGGTTCGACGGCGCAGAGATAGCGCTTGGCCGCGACATGGAGGCGCACCGGCTCGACCACGGCGGGGGGAAACCGCCGCGCCAGATAACGCGCGGCGACGTCCTCGTGGCGCATGTCGATGCCTTGCGGCGCCGCCTCCTCGTCGTCGGCGACGAGATGACCGAGATCGTGGAGCAGGGCTGCGGCGATCAGCGGCGTCGGCGCATCCTCGCGTTCCGCGAGGAAGGCGCATTGCAGCGCGTGCTGCAGCTGGCTGACCGCCTCGGCGCCGTAGCGCGCGCGGCCGCGGTCGCGCAGCAGTTCGGCGATGGCGTCGGCTTCGCTCGTCATGGCTCTTTCCTCAGAAGGCGCGCTCGCCGCCGCGCCAGACGGCGCGCGCGACGGGATGCGGGCCGCCGGCCGCGACATGCAGCAGATCGGCGCGCTTGCCGGCGGCGATCTCGCCGCGGTCGTCGAGGCCGACGAGGCGGGCCGGATTGGCGCTCACCATCGCCACGGCTTGCGGCAACTCGATGCCGAGGTCGGCTTGCGGCAAAGCGAACGCGGCTTCCAGCATGCTCGCCGGCACATAGTCCGACGAGAGAATGTCGAGCAGGCCTTCGCTGGCGAGCTGGCGCGCGGAGATGTTGCCCGATTGCGAGCCGTTGAGCACCACGTTGGGACCACCCATCAGGATGCCCATGCCGGCCGCGCGGGCGGCGCGCGCCGCGTCCAGCGTGGTGGGAAATTCGGCGATGCGGATGCCTTCTTCGACCGCCTGGGCGACATGTTCGGGCGTTTCGTCGTCGTGGCTGGCGAGCGCGATGGCGCGCTCGCGGCACAGCGCCACGAGACGGGCGCGGTGCGGCGCGGAGAAGCGCTCGCGCGCGGCGATCTGGCGCTCCATGAACGCGTCCATGGCCGCGTCGTCCATGTTGTATTTGCCCTGATAATAGAGCCGATATTTGTCGAGATTGGCGAACTGGCGCTGGCCCGGCGAATGGTCCATCACGGAGGCGAGACCGACCAGCGGATCGCCGGCCAAATCCTCGAAGCGCGACACCACGTTCTCGTAGGTCAGCTCGCAGCGCAGATGCAGCCGGTGCTCGGCGCGCAGGCTGTCGTCGGCCGCCGCCGCGCGCAGCGCCTCGACCATGGCCGCCAGATCGCGGATGCGCGGGCTGTCGGGCACGATGTCGCCGATCGAGAGCGCGTCGAACACGGTGGTGATGCCGGCGGCGATCACCATCGCGTCGTGCGCGCGCAGCGCGCCCGCGACCGGCCAGCGCACGCCGGGGCGGGGCGACAGATGCTTTTCGAGATTGTCGGTGTGCAGCTCGACCAGGCCGGGCAGCAGATAGTCGCCGCCGAGATCGATCGCGCCAGGCGCGGCGCTCGGCCCCTCGGCGATCTCCACGATATGGCCGTCCCGCGCGAGAAGGCTGCCGGCGACGACGCGGTCGCGCAGCACGATCTTGGCGTTGGCGATAATCAACTGGTCCATGGCACGCTCGCGGAATGATCGACGGCCTCAGTTAAAGACCATTCGATGAAATCCGCGTGACAGCCGGCCGAATTATCTGAGGCTTATGCCGTCCGGTCGAGCCAGCCGACGACGCCCCGTCCGGCGGCCGCGCCGGTGGCCATGCAGCCTTGCAGCAGATAGCCGCCGGTCGGCGCTTCCCAGTCGAGCATCTCGCCGCAGGCGAAGACGCCGGGACGTTTCTTGAGCATCAGGCGCTCGTTCAGTTCGCCGAGCGCGATGCCGCCAGCGGTGGAGATGGCGCGGGCGATGCCGAACGGCGCGGTCAGCGTCAGCGCCACGCCTTTGACGATCTCGGCCAATGGCCGGGCATCGCCGGCATGGCGCGCTTCCTGCACCAGGCCGACGCCGACCGGCGCGAGGCCGGCGCGTTTGCGCAAGACGTTGCTCAAACTGTCGCCGCCGCGGCCTTGGTTCAGTTTGGCCGCGAGCGCGTCGGGCTTCACGTCCGGCAGGAGATCGACATAAAGCGTGGCGACGCCGTCGCGCGCGATCGTCTCGCGCGCCGCGGCCGACAGCGCGTAGACCGCGCCGCCTTCGATGCCGGCGGCGGAGACGACCGCTTCGCCGCGCACGCGCTTGTTGCCGACCGTCAAGGCGACGCGCTTGAGCGGCGCGCCGGCGTGTTTGGCGCGAAAGACGTCGGACCAGGCGACGGCGAAGCCGCAATTGGCGGCGCGCAGCGGCGCGATGTCGATATCGGGCAGCAGGGCGGTCCAGCCGCCGTCGGAGCCGAGGCGCGGCCAGGACGCGCCGCCGAGCGCGAGCACGGTGGCGGCGGCGTCGAACGAGGGGCGTCCCGCGAAGGCGAGGCCGCCGGCGAGATCCCAACCGGTCCAATCGGCGCGCGTCTCGATCTTGACGCCCATTTCACCCAGCCGCGCCAGCCAGCCGCGCAGCAGCGGGCTTGCTTTCATGACCTTGGGAAAGACGCGGCCGCTCGAGCCGACGAAAGTCTCCTCGCCGAGCCCTTCCGCCCAGGCGACGAGGTCGCTCGGGCTGAAGGCGTCGAGCAGCGGCGTCATCCAGCTTTCGGCCGCGCCATAACGGCTGCGGAACGTTTCCAGCGGTTCGGAATGGGTGAGGTTGAGGCCGCCGCGTCCCGCCATGAGGAATTTGCGCCCGACGCTCGGCATCCGCTCGAACATTGTGACGGCGAGACCCGCGCCAGCCATGATTTCGGCGGCCATCAGGCCGGCCGGGCCGGCGCCGATCACCGCGACTTGCGGCGCGGCAGGAGCGGCCTTGCGCTTCGCCGGTCGCTTCGCCGGTTTTTGGGCGGCGGTCGTCGCTGCGGCCTTTTTCGGCGCGGCTTTTTTGCGGGGCTTGGGGGCGGCGGGCTTCACCGCCCCCTTATGCCCGGCGGCGGGCGGCTTTGCCAGCCGTCATTCGGGTTTGAAGTCGAGCGCCACGCCGTTGATGCAGAAGCGGAGATTCGTCGGCGGCGGGCCGTCGGGAAAGACATGGCCGAGATGGCTGCCGCAAGTGGCGCAATGGACCTCCATGCGCGTCATGCCGTGGCTGGTGTCCATCGTGGTCTCCACCGCGCCGGGCAGGGGCTGGTCGAAGCTCGGCCAGCCGGTGCCGCTTTCGAACTTAGTGGCGGAGCGGAACAGGGGCGTGTCGCAGCCGGCGCAGGAAAAACTGCCGGCGCGCTTCTCGTCCAGCAGCGCGCAGGAGCCGGGCCGCTCGGTGCCGTGCTCACGCATGATGCGATATTGCTCGGGTGTGAGCTTGGCGCGCCATTCGGCCTCGCTGCGCGTCACCGGAAAACTCTTGTCCATCATCGGCTCCTATCTGAAGGCTTTGCCGGCGCGCTCCAGCGCGGCGAATTCGTCTTCGTTCAGCGCGATGCCGGCGGCCGCGACGTTTTCCTCCAGATGCGCGATCTTGGAGGTGCCGGGAATCGGCAGCATGACCGGGCTGCGTTTCAGCGTCCAGGCGAGGGCGATCTGGCTCGCCGTCGCGCCGTGCGCTTGGGCGATCGCATCGAGCGGCCCGCCGGATTTGGCGAGATCGCCGGCGGCCAGCGGGTACCAGGGGATGAAGCCGATGCCGTTCGCTTCGCAATAGGCCAGCACGGCCTCGTGCCCGCGGTCGGCGAGATTGTAGCGGTTCTGCACGGTGGCGACCGGAAAGACCGAGGACGCCGCCTCGATCTCGGCGACGCCGACTTCGCTCAGGCCGGCGTAGCGGATGAGGCCTTCGTCCAGCATTTGCCGGATCGCGCCGAACTGCTCGCCCGCGGGCACGCGCGGGTCGATGCGGTGAAGCTGCCACAAGTCGATTCGTTCGACGCGCAGCTTCTTCAGGCTCTTTTTGGCTTGCGCGACGAGATAGTCCGGCCGGCCGTTCGGCACCCAGCGGTCGGGCCCTGGGCGCGTCAGCCCGCCTTTGGTGGCGATGAGCAAGCCGTCATATGGGTGCAGCGCCTCCGCGAGCAGTTCCTCGGAAACGTCGGGGCCGTAGGAATCGGCGGTGTCGATGAAATTCACGCCGAGCTCGGGCAGGCGCTTCAGCGTGCGGATCGCGGTCGGCTTGTCGGCAGGCAGGCCCCAGACGCCGGGGCCGGTGACGCGCATCGCGCCGAAGCCGAGGCGATGGACCGGCGTCTCGCCGGCGATCTTAAACGTGCCGGCTTGCGCCGCGTCGAGTTTGGCCATGGAACGATCCCTGTGCTGAGAGGCGTAGATATCGGGTCGTGCGGCGATTCTTTCAACCGCGCGGCTTGCGCCGCCGCAGGATGTAGCTGTCCATGATCCAGCCGTGCTTGGCCCGCGCCGCGGCTTGGGCCTCGGCGATGCGGCCCTTCACATCGGCGAGTCTGCCGGAGATGAGAATCTCGTCGGGCGTGCCGACATAGGCGCCCCAGAAAATCTCGACATCTTCGTCCGCCAGACGGGCATAGGCTTGGCGGCCGTCGAGCATGACGACGAGATTTTCCGCATCCGCCGGCCAGCCGGCCTCTAATCGGCGTCCGGTGGTGATCTGGATCGCCTCTCCGACGCCGTTGAGCGGCACGCGATGGCGCGCGGCGAGCGCGGCGACGCTGCTGATGCCGGGGATCGCCTCGTAATCGAAGGCGACCGCGCCCTCAGCGGCGATCTCGGCCAGAATGCGCAGCGTGCCGTCGTAGATCGCCGGATCGCCCCACACCAAGAACGCGCCGCATTCGCCGTCCGCCACATCCTCGGCGATGAAGCGCTCGTAGCCGGCGGCAACGCCTGCACGCCAGGTATCGATGTTGGCTTTGTAGTCGGGCGTCGCGGCGATGTCGCGTTCGGGCAAGCGCGTCTCGGCGAAGCGCACGCCGGGCTTTTCGAGGAAGCGCGCGCAGATGTCGCGGCGCAGCTTCTGCAAGCCGTCTTTATCGTCGCCCTTGTCGGGCAGGAAGATGACGTCGGCGCGATTGAGCGCCTTGATCGCCTGCACGGTCATGTGCTCGGGATCGCCGGCGCCGATGCCGATGACGAGGATTGTGCGCATGGCCGATTGTTAGCACAGGCGCAGGCGGCCAGTCACATATAGGCGATCAATCTGCCGCAAGCGGCGACGGAGAGCCACAGCAGGATCGAGGCGGCGGCTTGGGCGCGGCCGAAGCCGGGCGGCGCGGCGTCCCAATGGGCCAGTCGGCGCTGCCACAGGACGCGGAACAGCACCGCGTTGGCGACGGCGAGCGCGGCGAGCGCCATCTTGGCTTGCATCAGCGGATGTATGGCCAATGGGCCGGCGTCGGCGGCGAACAGCGGCGGCCCGCTGGCGATCAGCAACAGCAGCCCGGCGACGGCGATGGGCGTCAGCAGGCGCGAGGCGGCGGGCAGGGGCAGCATGCGCGCGAAGCCGAGCAGGCGCAGATCGAGCGCGACGATGGGGCCGACCAGCAGCGCGAGGCCGAGGATATGCAGCAGGTTGGCGGCGGGGTAGGCGAGCAGGCTGTCGCGCATCAACTCGCCGAGGGCGGAATCCTCGATGGCCTCCGCCCAAGCCGGCCCCACCGGATGGTGCATCAGCGCAGCTCGACGGTCTTGCCGGCGACGGTGATGCGTTCGGCGCGCATCTCGGCGTCCTCGACTTTGCTCGGATAGCCTTCGACGGTGACGATCTTGCCCGGCGCGAGGTCGGCGGCGCTGAGGCCGCGCGCGCTCATGCGCGTGGTCGGGGCGAGCGTGATCGTCCAGCGCTTGCCGCCATGGTCGAGCCACAACTCGCCGTGCGGATTCTGGTAGCGCAGCTCCAGCACCGGGCCGGTGATGGTGAAGACCTTGGCGGTTTCGTAGCTGCTCCAGCCGTGATGCGCGACGGCCGCGCCGGCGAGCGATAAGACGCCGGCAAGCGACAGGATGCCGGCGAGCGCCGGCAGACGGTAACGGATCATCTGAGCCTCCCATGCGGTCATCATGCGACGGCCGGGCCAGGATAGGCCGCTCAGGCGGCGCGGCAAAGCGCCGCGCGTACGCCCTCACCGAAACGTCATCGCTTACAAGCCGAGGAGCGTCTGCGCGTTGCCGCCGAGGATCTTAGCCTGGTCCGCGTCGCTCAGGCCCGGCACCCGCCGCACCAGCCCGACCGGATCGTTATCGCCCATGTCGAACGGCCGGTCGGAGCCCATCAGCACGTGGTCGGCGCCGACGAGAGCGACGAGATAGGCGATGGCTTCGGGCTCGAACACCACCGTGTCGAAATAGATCTGCTTCACATAATCCTTGGGCGGGCGCTGGATGTGCGCGCGGCATTCCTTGCGCTCGCGGAAGGCTTGCTCGAAGCGGCCGAGGTAGAAGGGCAGGAAGCCGCCGCCATGGACCGCCAGCACTTTGAGGCGCGGGAAGCGCTCGAACACGCCGCCGAAAATCATCTGCGCCAGGGCGAGCGTCGTTTCGAGCGGCTGGCCGACCACATTGGTCATGAAATAGGGCTCGAGGCGGTTCGGCTCGGTGAATCCCATGGGATGCAGGAAAATCAGCGCGCCCAGGCTTTCCGCCGCGGCCCAGAACGGATCGAAGCGCGGATCGCCCAATTCGTATTCGGCGATGTGCGCCGCGACGAACGCGCCCTTGAGGCCGAGCTGATTGACGGCGCGCTCCAGCTCCTTTACCGAATCCTCGACATGCTGCAACTGCACGATGCCGAGGCCGGCGAATCGGCCGTGATTGTCGGCGGCGACGCGCGCGACATAATCGTTCTGCAAGGCGGATACGCTTTGCGCCAGCGCGCGATCGGCCTTGTAGTAGCCGGGCTGCGGCGTCGGCGACAGCGCCATCATGTCGACGCCAGTCGCATCCATGTCGGCCAGGCGCGCCGGCATATCGTGCAGGATCGGCGTGCGTGCCGGGTCGCTGATGCCGCCGGGCGTCGCGTGGCCTTTCTTCGGCGCGTTGCCGCCCGCGCCAGGCGGCGCGAGCAATCCGCGCGCGCCGGGCACGTTCAAATGACCGTGAATGTCGATGATGCGCGCTTTCGCGCCGGCGGTCGCCGTCATGTCGTCTCCCCTGCTGGCGGCATCGATATATCATTCTCTATGGGCGCGGCCGTCGCGAGCGGTTAACATGCGCCGCAAGACAGCCCGCGCCGGCCGCCTTCGCGGCGAATGATCGCCGTGGCCGCGCGAGCTGTCAAATCAATGCGCCTCTTAGTGCGCATCCTCTGCAACAGGGAGATGACCATGACATCCCATTTCGCTACCGCCATTATCGCGTCCGCCGCCTGCCTCGCCATCGCGGGGAGCGTCGCCTCTCAGGGCGCACAGGCGCAATCGGTCGCCGAGTTCTACAAGGGCAAGACGCTCTCGCTTTACAGCGGCCATTCGGCCGCCGGGGCCTATTCGGCCTACGCCCGCTTGCTCGAAATGCACATCAGCAAGCATATCCCGGGCAACCCGACGACGGTGCTACGCATCATGGAAGGCGGCACCGGCCTGACGCTGGCCAACTGGCTTTACAACGTCGGCCCGAAAGACGGCCTCGCTTTCGGCATCTTCCACGAGCGCATGGGCCTCGAGCCCGTCGTCGCGCCGCGCGGCACGCAATTCGACGGCCGCAAGTTCACCTGGATCGGCAGCATGGCCAAGCAGACCAGCGTCTGTTTCACTTGGCAAGATTCGAAAGTGAAAAGCGTTGCCGACGCCAAGACGATCTCGATCCCGGTCGGGGCCAGCGCCGCCGCAGCGTCGGATTCGGTGATGCCGCGCATGATGAACGCTATGCTTGGTACCAAATTCCAGATCATCCGCGGCTACAGCGGTTCCGACATCATGCTCGCCATCGAGCGCGGCGAGGTCGAGGGACGTTGCGGCTTCGGCTGGGCGAGCATGAAGACGACGCGGCCGGACTGGTACAAGGACGGCAAGATCAACCTGATCGCGCAGTTCTCCTTCAAGCCGCATCCGGAACTGCCCAACGTGCCGGTGATGATGGACCTCGTCGACAAGCCGGAGGACAAGCAGGCGCTGGAATTGATCTTCGCGACGCAGGAGATGGGCCGTCCGTTCGCCGCGCCTCCGGGCATCCCGGCCGACCGCGCCGCCGCTTTGCGCGCGGCGTTTGAGGCCGCGGCCAAGGATCCGGCGCTGCTCGCCGATGCGAAGAAGCAGGACCTTGAGATCGAGACGATCAGCGGCCAGGAAATCACCGATCTCCTAGTGAGGCTCTACGACACGCCGAAGGCGGTGATTGACCGCGTCGAAGGCTTCCGCACCGGCGCGGCCGGCGAGAAGGACATCGGCAAGGCGAAATAGCCGCATTGATCTTTGCCAAAACGGCCGGTCCGGGTTCCCCGGGCCGGCCGTTTGCTTGTTCGTCAAGTCGATCATCGCTTCGCAGGGCCGCGAACGTATCCGCGTTTCATGTAATGAAAGCTATCGCTGAGCATCATGTCGTCGCTCTAGCACGCCTCTTGCATGACGCGTCCCATCGGTTGAAGCTGGGAGAAAAGGGAGGCGCTGATGAACATTTCGACGCAAGCCGCGCAGGAGAATTTCCGCAGCTATCCCGAAGCGCGCCGCGCGCCGGCGCGCGCCATGGACCCGATCGTCGATCCCGCGGGCTGGCTCGCCAACGAACTGCAGAACGTCTCGACCTGGAGCTATGACATCGGCGAGTCCGATGCCGACGAGTTGCGTGCCGCCGTTGCCGCCTTCAAGCGCTCCGGCAAGCCGATCGTCGATGTGGCGCGCGCGAGCTTCCCGCTCGCCGCGTTCGGCAAAATTCTGGGCGAAGTGCGCCGCGAGCTGCTCGACGGGCGCGGCATCGTCATGATGCGCGGCTTTCCGCTCGATTCCTTCGACCGCGAGGAGACGGCCATCGCCTATCTCGGTCTCGGCAGCTATCTCGGCCAGGCCATGTCGCAGAACAAGAACGGCCATATTCTCGGCCATGTGAAGGATCTCGGCGGCGATTACGCCGACGCCAAGACGCGCGGCTATATGACCAACGCCGAAATGCGTTTCCATTCCGACGGCTGCGATTACGTCGGCCTGTTGTGCCTGCAGACCTGCAAGGCGGGCGGCGAGAGCCGCGTCGCCAGCTCGGTCACGGTCTACAACCGCATGCTGGCGCAGCGCCCCGATCTGGTGAAGGCGCTGACCGAGGATTTCTACCGCTCGCGCAGCGGCGAGATCGGCCCCGGCCAATTGCCCTATTTCAAACAGCCGATCTTCTCCTTCCACGATGGCTATTTCAGCGCCGTCGGCGTCGGCGCGGTGATCGACAAGGCGCAGAAGCTGCCCGGCGTGCCGCCGTTCACCACGGCCCAGAAAGAGGCGGTCGCGCTCTATCGCCAGACCGTCGAGGAATGCGCCGTCGATATCGGCTTTCAGTGCGGCGACATCCAATTCCTCAACAATTGGGTGATGCTGCACACGCGGCGCGGCTACGAGGATTGGCCGGAGCCGGCGCGCAAGCGCCATCTGCTGCGGCTGTGGCTCAACGACCCGCAGGGACGCCCGGTCTCGCCCGAGCAGCGCACGAGCCGCACCGGCCAAGGCGTCCGCATCGCCGGCGTCAAGCTGATCGCGCCGCTCGACGTCGAATCCGCGGCCGATTGAGGTTTCGCCGCGCGTGCGGCGCATTTCGTCAATCGTCGATTGAACGGCGCGCGCGCGTTTCGCAGGGCGGCTTGCTGGACCTTTGGCCTGCCTCCGCCTAAAATTCGCGCCGATCAAATCTCCATAAAAAACCAGCGGAGCGCGGCGCGTCGGTCATGGCGGACATTCAGCATTTCATCAACGGCAAGGCCGTTGCAGGCGGCGTCGGGTTCGCCGAGGTTTTCAATCCGGCGAGCGGCAAAGCCTCTTCGCGCGTCGCCATGGGCGGGGCCAAAGAGGTCGAGGCCGCCGTCGCGGCGGCGCAGGCCGCCTTCCCGGCCTGGGCGGCGACCACGCCGCTGCGCCGCGCACGCGTCATGTTCAAGTTCAAGGAGCTGATCGAGCGGCACGCCGACGAGCTGGCCAAGCTGATCACCGCCGAACACGGCAAGGTGCATTCGGACGCGCTCGGCTCCTTGCAGCGCGGCCTGGAGGTGGTGGAGTTCGCCACCGGCATCCCGCATCTCTTGAAAGGCGAATTCAGCGAGAACGTCGGCACCGACGTCGACGGCTATTCGCTGCGCCAGCCGATCGGGGTCTGCGCCGGCATCACGCCGTTCAATTTCCCGGCCATGGTGCCGATGTGGATGTTCCCGGTGGCGATCACCTGCGGCAACACCTTCATCCTCAAGCCGTCGGAAAAAGTGCCGAGCTGCCCGATGCGTCTCGCCGAGCTGTTCCTGGAGGCCGGCGGCCCGCCGGGCGTGCTCAATGTGGTCAACGGCGGCAAGGACGCGGTCGATGCCATCCTCGCCCATCCCGGCATCGGCGCGGTCAGCTTCGTCGGCTCGACGCCGATCGCCGAGCATATCTATCGCACAGGCACGGCGGCCGGAAAGCGCGTGCAGGCGCTCGGCGGCGCGAAGAACCATATGGTCGTCATGCCCGACGCCGACCTCGACCAGGCGGCCGACGCGCTGATGGGCGCGGCTTACGGCTCGGCCGGCGAGCGCTGCATGGCGGTCTCGGTCGCCGTCGCGGTCGGCGGCGCGGCCGATCCGCTGATCGCCAAGCTCGCGCCGCGCGTGCGCGCGCTCAAAGTCGGCCCGGGCAACGATCCCGAGGCCGAGATGGGCCCGCTCGTCACCGGCCAGCATCGCGACAAGGTGAAGTCCTACGTCGATCTTGGCGTGCAGGAAGGCGCCGAGCTGGTGGTGGACGGCCGTAATCTGAAATTGCAGGGCTACGAGGGCGGGTTCTTCCTCGGCGCGTCGCTGTTCGACAAGGTCACGGCAGACATGCGCATCTACAAGGAGGAGATTTTCGGCCCCGTGCTCTGCGTCGTGCGCGCCAAAGGCTTCGACGAAGCGCTCAAATTGGTGAACGAGCACGAGTTCGGCAACGGCACGGCGATCTTCACGCGCGACGGCGACGCGGCGCGCGCCTACGTCAACCGCGTGCAGGTCGGGATGGTCGGCGTCAACGTGCCGATCCCGGTGCCGATGGCCTTCTACAGCTTCGGCGGCTGGAAGCGCTCGCTGTTCGGCGACCATCACATGCACGGCATGGAAGGCGTGCGCTTCTACACGCGCCTGAAGGCCGTGACGTCGCGCTGGCCGACCGGCATTCGCGCCGGCGCTGAATTCATCATGCCGACTATGAAATGACGGCGATGAAATAGCGCCGCCCACCGTCAAGAAAACGAAACGGCCGCAGGTTTTATGACCTACGGCCGTTTCGCATGAAAATGATGCCGTCGGCCGCAGAAGGCTTAAGATGGCGTCAGCGCCCGCAGAGGCGCGTCCGCCGCCCTCCGGGGCGCGAATTTTCCAGGGATCAAGGGAGAGAGCCATGGCCCATCACGGCCCGACCATCGACGACATTTTGGCCGGCAAGACCGCCAACGCCATGCCGCCGGAGAAGATTCTGCCGCAGACCGAACTGCGCAACTACTTCCAGGCGATCGACAACATGATGAAGGTCTTCGCCATCCGCCCGGGCGACAATGTCGTGTTCCTGACCGACCCGTTGCTCGACCGCCGCGTGGTCGACGCCATTTCCGGCATCGCGCTCGGGCGCGGCTGCAAGCCGCGCGAGTTCATGCACCACACCAGCCAGATCACCGCGCCGCCGCCCGAAGCCGTGCCGCTGATCGAGCAGGCCGATTTCGTCGTTTCCACCTGGTTCGCCTCGACCGGTTATCCGCTGTTCAACAAGCTGCGCAAGGAAAAGGGCCAGCGCTGGATCAAGATCACCTATTTCCGCAACCTCGACGTCTTGAACACGCCGCAGGCACGCTTCCCGGTCGAGCTGGTCGGCGAGATCATCCGCGCCACGGCGCGGCAATATCCGCGCGACAGCGAGTTCGACATGACCTTCGCCGACGCGCGCGGCACCGATCTGGTGATCAAGTTCACGCCGGAGATGGTCAAGAACCTGCTGGAGCACAATCGCTGGCGCGGCGAGAACACCGGCGACGTCGACGGCTGCTACGTCCATTACCTGCCCGCGCACGGCCCGAATATCTACGCCCATAGCGCCTTCAAGCGCGATCCGCACGCCCGGCCGCAGATGGGCGGCGTCGTCTTCCCGCAATGGGCGGTGGGCTTCCGCAAGCCGTTCGAGGAGAAGATCGGCATCGAATACAAGGACGGCATCGTCGAAAAGGTGCACGGCCGCTCGATGGACGCGGAGATTTTGCGCGACATGCTGGTCGGCCGCGAAGCGCTGTTGCACGAGCTCGGTTGCGGCTTCAATCCGAAAGCGCCGCGCTACGCCGTCTATCCCGCCGGCTCCAATTCGGCGGGCTGCCTGCATTTCGGCACGGACAGCAACCGGCCGAGCGAATATATGCAGCGCGTCGTGCCTTATTGGGAGGAGCCGCACATCCACCAAGATTGCGTGATTTTCGACGCCACCGTGAAGGCCGGCAACACCACGCTGATCGACAACGGCTTCCTCACCTCGCTGCGCGACCCGAAGGTCGTCGAGCTGGCGGCGAAGTATGGCGATCCGGTCGAACTGCTCGAAGCGTTCGTGGAATGACGGCTGCAGCGTCGGCCGTCGAATAGCGGCCGCGCTTGGGACGAACAAAAAAAGGGGCGCTCCTGCTGGAGCGCCCCTTTTGCGTCGGGCGATGCCCGTTTGAGCGGCGACTGCCTCAATCGAGGATGACGGCCGAAGCGTCCTGCGTCCTGGCGTCGAGTGGCCCATAGGCGAATTGCGTGTCGCCCTCGATCTGGATGTGCGGCGGAATGCCGGCGATCTCGCGCATCAGTTTGGATTTCACCGCGTCGGCGAAAGTGTCGAAGCTTTCGGCCGGCACCATGAAGGCGCCCGGGCCGCCGATCACCTCGGTCTGGTAGTATTTGTCGAGGTCGGGATCGGACGGCCAGCCGCGCGGCATGGAATCCATCGCTCCGGCGCGGCTGCTGAGGATGGGCAGGCCGTTGATGACGATGCCGGCTTTCATCGCGTCGGCGCGCGCGGCGGCCAATTCGCGGCCGTGGTTGTTCTTGCCGTCGCCCGAGATGTCGAGGACGCGGCGCGTGCCCTCGAACGGGCTTTCGGCGAACATTCTCACCGAATAGTCGATGGCGGCGCTGATCGAGGTCCAGCGGATCGCCACGTAAGGCGAATCGGCGACCTTGCCCATGAACGCTTGGGCGTCCTCGAGGCTTTCGATCAGCGTCCAGGGCATGACGGTTTGCTGATATTGCTCGCCGGCCCATTCGATGTAAGTCACCGCGATGCGGCGCATCGGGCCGGATTTGATCGCCTTCATCACCGTGTCGCTGGTCATGGCGCTGATGTAGCCCTCGCGCTGCAGGCGCGCTTCGATGGCGTCGACGCTGCCGGAGACGTCGACGGCGAGGACCAGCTCGAGATCGACGGGCAGGGGGGCCGCTTGGGCCCGCGGCGCGTCGAACGAAACGGCGGGCGCGAGCGCGGCGGCGAAAAGAGCGGCGAACGCGAGTCGACGAAGCAGCGGCGGCATGGACCGACCTCCTGGCTAAAACAACGCTTCGACTCCCTTTTGCAAGAACTATTCCTCAATGCGCGGCGCGCCGCCCGCGCCGATTTTGCAGCGCAGCATTGCGATTCCGGTATGTCAGCTGGCGAATTGATTTCGTTGCGAGATCGGAGATTCTCGCGGTGAAACGCCGGTTCAGTTTCCGCCGTCGAGGGTCTGGCCGAGGCCCGCCGCCTTGGCCTTGCGCGCGAGCATCGCGCAGGCGCCCATATATTCGAGCGCGGTGCCGCCGGACAGGAAAATGGTCACGTCCTCGGCGGCGCGGCGCGGCGCGAGCTTGCCGGCGATCACCGAGCCGATATCGCCGAGCACGATGTCGCGGCCGATCGTTCCGGCCTTCAGCGGGATGATCAATTCGCCTTTCTCGTGAAACGCCTGTTCGACGTCGTCGACGACGATGCGGCCGCGCTTGAGCGTGGCTTCGTCGACCTCGCGCTGTTCGGGATAATGCGCGCCGATGAAGTTGCAATGCGCGCCCGCCGCGATCCAGCCGGCCTCGATCACCGGCGTCTTTGAATTGGTGACGGTGACGGCGATGTCGGCGTCTTTCAACGCGGCCTCGCCGCTGGCGGCGGCGACCACATGAAGCTGCGGGAACGTGGCGCGCGCCCAGGCGGCGAACGCTTCGCGGCTATCGGCGGTGCGGCTGTAGACGCGCACCTCACGCAAGGGCCGCACGGCCATCAGGCCCATCAGCTGCGTGCGCGCCTGATCGCCGGCGCCGATCAGCCCGGCGACGGCGGCGTCGGCGCGCGCCATATGCTTGGCGGCGACGGCGGAGGTCGCGCCGGTCTTCATCGGGCCGATCTGGCTCGAGTGGAGGATGGCCTCCACGTCGCCGGTGACGGCGGAATAGACCGTGACCCACAGGTTCATGCCGCGGCCGTAGCCGGTCGAATACATCGAGCATCCCATGACCCCGACGCTCTTGAGCAAGCCGCCGCCGAGCTTGAGCGAGCCGGGGCGCTTTTCGCCCGGCCGCTCCATCCAGAAATTCTGGCGCGGCAATATCTGGAAATCGCCGACGCCCTGATCGCGGTAGGCGGCTTCGACCGCGTCGACGTAATCGGCCATGCCGACCGCCCCGCTGTCGTGCAGTTGGCGGATATGGTCGTCGTTGAGGAAAATGGTCATGTTCGCCGCCCTGTTTTTTATCGCGGCGCGACTATCCGCGAGCGCGGGCGACGGCGCAAGAGCGTCAATGCAAAACGGCCCCCGAGCCATGGGCTCGCCATAAGGCTCGCCAGGGGCTCGAAGGCCGTCAAGCCGTCGCCGACCGGAGGATCATCGCGGCGGCGGCCAGTCTTGCAGGATCAGGTCTCTAGAGATCGGGTCGCACGAGCTTAGGCGTTGCCGATCTTGCGGAAGGCCGGGTCTTCGCCGCGCGCGCGGCTCTTGCCCGCCTCTTCAGCGCGCTTGAGTTCGTCGCCTTCCTTGCCGTCGAGCGCTTTCTTGGCCTCTTTGGCCTTTTCCTCGCTCTTGCCCGTCGCCACGGACTTGGCGACGCCCTTGTTGTAGTCGCGGGTCGCGCGATAGCTGCCTTCACCTTCGATCTTCTGAGTCATGCTGCTCTCCATCGTCTTGAAGTTGAGGATGTCCGGGTTCTCCAGCGCGCGTTCGGCCATGTGCCAATGGACGAGCTGGCGCAGGAACGTCTCGACGAATTTGGGGCGCTCGTTCTGATAGTCGAGATAGTAGGCATGCTCCCAAACGTCGCAGGTCAGCAGCGGCGTCTGGCCTTTCTTGGCGATCGGCGTCACGGCGTTGGGCGTCGCGATCACCGCGAGCTTGCCGTTCTCCTTGATCAGCCAGGCCCAGCCGCTGCCGAACTGGCCGGTGGCGGCTTCTTTGAATTTGGCGCGGAACTCGTCGAGGCCGCCGAAATCCTTTTTGATGCGCGCGAGCAAATCGCCGTCCGGCTCGCCGCCGCCATGCGGCGACATGCAATGCCAGAAGAAAGCGTGGTTCCACACCTGCGCGGCGTTGTTGAAAATCTTTTTTTCGTCGCCTTTGTCGGCGTCGGCCGTGGCGCGGATGATCTCCTCCAGCGCCATATCGGCGTATTTCGTGCCGTCGATCAGCTTGTTCAGCGTTTCGACGTAGGTCTTGTGGTGCTTGCCGTGGTGGAACTGGAACGTGCGGGCCGAGACGTGCGGCTGGAGCGCGTCTTCGGCATAGGGCAGCGCGGGCAATTTGAAGGGCATGGCTCTCTCCTGCCTTGCGGATGAAAAGAGGAACCCGAGGCCGCGGCCTCGCAGGGCCGTCGATCCTGGGTTCCTCGCCCGACGCCGCGATGAACGCGGGCGCTAGCAACGGGTCTATGGAATCAACGGCCTCGCCGCCGCGCCGTTCCTGCGCTTTTTGAGAGGAGAGAAGCTCAAAAAAAGGGCCGGCGCATGGCCGGCCCCGAAAAGCGTCGCGCGAGAACGGCCTAGGGCGCCGGTTTGGCCGGGCTCTTCTCTTGAACCAAGTCGCGCATGATGTGGCCGTCGAGCGCGGCGACGAGATGCTTGGCGACAGCCGGCGGCGTCGCCACCACGTCGGCGACGATGTCCTGCAACTCCGCGCCGCCGACCGGATTGAGGTCTAGGTTCATTTTTTCCGCTTCGGCGAGGAAAGCCTTGTCCTTCATCGTCGCGTTGAAGGCTTTGCGTAGCGCGGCGACGCGGTCTTTCGGCGTGTCCGGCGTGGTGTAGAGCGGCCGGCCGATGGCGGTGCCCGAGGAGAGCAACTTCAGGGCGGCGCGGTCCTTGTCGTTGGTCGCCAGATCCATTAGCAGCGGCACGTTGGGCAGATCGTCGGCTTTCTTCAGGCCGATCTGCACGATGATGTCGACCTTGCCGTCCTTCAGCCAGTCGGCCTTGGTCGATTTCCACGAGGCCCAGGCGTTCGAACCGCGGCCCTGCACTTCGCCGCGCTCCATGGCGAGATTGATGTCGGCGCCGCCGGGATAGCCGGTGATGATCTTCATCTTAGTGCCGAGCAGGTTGTTCATCACCTGCGGGTATTGCGCCGAGGTGTTGGGGCCCGTCGCGCCCACCACCGTTTCTTTCTTTTTCAGATCGTCCACGCTTTTGACGTTCGCGGTATGCCAGAAGGCGAGGGTGTTGATGTCGGCATTGGGATTGCCGATCCAGTTGAATTTCGTGCTGTCGAACTGCAACGACTCGCCGAGCGCTTGCTGCACCGGCATGGATTGGTCGGTCGCGCCGATCACCGTGCCGTCCTTGGGCGCGACGTTGTAGACGTAAGCTGCCGCCTTGCGGCTGCCGGCGCCCGTCATCTGCTTGGGCACCACGGCGGGCTGGCCCGGAATGTGGCTGGTCATGTGGCGCATCACCGTGCGGGCATAGACGTCGTAGCCGCCGCCCTGGGTGAATCCGATGATGAGCTCGATGTTCTTGCCCTTGTAGAAATCGGCGACCGGATCGGCGACGGCCGGGCCGGCTATAGCGGCCGCGGCGAAGCCGATGGCGAGCGCGCGCAGGCGGAGATTGGGCGTGGCGAGGTTTGGCATTGGCAAGGCTTCCCTGTGGGGCGGGCCGGGGTTCCATCCCTGACGCCGCACATGCGCATTGTTGCGCTTGGCGAAACTCTAGGCCCGGTAGGGGCCGCCCTGTCAAATCCTAACGGCTGCCGATTTGGCGCATTCACCCGTGCGCATAGGTTTCCGTAGGTTTTTCATGGGCCTGCTGGACATCGCCGCGTCGCCTACGGACAATGGCGGCAAGCATTGCGTCGAAACGGCGCGCAGGCACAGGGAGCCTCTCATGACCCACCATGGTCCGACCATCGCCGACATTCTCGCCGGCAAGACCGCCAACGCCATGCCGCCGGAAAAGACGTTGCCGCAGACCGAACTGCGCAATTATTTCCAGGCGATCGACAACATGATGAAGGTCTTCGCCATCCGGCCGGACGACAAGGTGCTGTTCCTCACCGACCCGCTGCTCGACCGCCGCGTGGTCGACGCCATTTCCGGCATCGCGCTGGCGCGCGGCGTGAAGCCTCGCGAATTCATGGCGCCGACGACGCAGCTCACCGACTGCCCGGACGAGGCGCGCGCCCTGGTCGAGGACGCGACTTTCGTGGTCGGCAGCTGGTACGCCTCGGTCAACGCGCCGCTGTTCATGAAGCTGCGCAAGGAGAAGGGCCAGCGCTGGGTCAAAATCACCTATTTCCGCAACTTCGACGTGCTGCACACGCCGCAGGCGCGTTTCCCCGTCGAGCTGGTCGGCGAGATCACGCGCGCCAACGCCGCGCTCTATCCGCGCAAGACCGACTTCGACATGCATTTCAGCGACGCCCGCGGCTCCGACGTCACGATCCATTTCACCGCCGAGATGACCGACAACCTGCTCGCCGGCAACCGCTGGCGCGGCATGACCATGGCCGACGAGCCGGGCTGCTACGTGCATTATCTGCCGTCGCACGGGCCGAACATCTACGACCGCGAGACGTTCAAGCGGGTGCCGGGCGCGGCGGCGAAGATGGAGGGCATCCTCTATCCGCAATGGGCCATCGGCTTTCCGAAGCCGTTCGAGGAGAAGATCGGCATCGAGTGGAAAGACACCGAGGTGGTGAAGGTCCACGGCAAGTCGCGTGAGGCGGACATCCTGCGCGACATGATCGTCGGCGGCAAAGTCACCGAGCTCGGCTGCGGCCACAATCCGAAAGCGCCGCGCTACGCCGTCTATCCCGCCGGCTCGAACGCCGCCGGCGCGCTGCACTGGGGCATCAACTACGCCAATCCGAGCAATTACATCCGCCGCGTCATGCCCAATTGGGAGGAGCCGCCCAAGCACATGGACCTGGTGACGCTGGATTCCACCGTGAAGCTCGGCAACACGACGATGATCGACAACGGCTTCCTGATGGCGTTGCGCGCGCCGAGCGTGGTCGCCATGGCGAGCCAGTTCGGCGACCCGGTGGAATTGCTCGAAGCCTTCGTGGAGTAGGCCGCCGCTCGCCCTCAGGCGTTCGGGTTCGGGCCGTGGACCACCCGGTCGAACGGTTGGCCGGCGAGATACAGCTTGATGTTGCGGCTGACGACGTCGAATAGGGCGTCGTTGTTGTCGGCGCCCGCGCCGCCGGTATGCGGCGTGAGCACCACGTTGGCCATGTCCCAGAGCGGGCTGTCGGCCGGCAGCGGCTCGGTTTCGGCGACGTCGATGCCGGCGGCGGCGAGCGTGCCGTTTTGCAGGGCGGCGATCAGCGCCGGCTCGTCGACCAGCGAGCCGCGCGCGACGTTGACGAGCATGCTGCCCGGCTTCATCGCCGCCAAGGCCGCAGCGTCGATCAGATGGTGCGTCGTCGGGTCGTAGGATGTCGCGACCACCGCGACGTCGGCCTCGCCCAAGGTTTCGTGCAGCCGCTCGCGCGGCCGGATTTCGTCGACGTTGGCGGCGCGCGGCTGCTGGCTCACGGCGATCACCTTCATGTCGAACGCCTTGGCTTTGCGCGCGATGTCCTGGCCGATCGCGCCGAGGCCGATCAGCGCCATGGTCTTGCCGCGCGTGGTGGCGAGCGAGCTGTGGACCTCGTCGCGGATCCAGCGGCGCTGCGGCCGCGCCGCCGTGCAATCGTTGAGGCGGCGCATGACGGCGAGCATCAGGGTCATGGCGTGGGCGGCGACGCTGTGGGCGTGCATGCCGCCGCCGTTGGTCACGGGGATTCCGGCGGGAATGCCGTTGCGCAGGCCCGTGTCGATGCCCGATGTGGTGAACTGCACCCAGCGCAGCGCGGTGCCGTGCGTGCAGATGGCGCGGCCGGCTTCCGGCGTATAGCTGCGGTTCGAGGTGACGAGAATCTCGACGCCGGGAAGCTTGGCGGCGATCTCCTCCGGCTCGTCGATGCGCACGACGTCGATCTCGGGAAAGCTCTGCTCGATGCGCTCGATCAAGCGGGCGTATTTCGTCGGGTAGAATGCCAGCTTCATGGCCGTGTCTCCTAGGTTGTCGCAACGCTAACCAGGAACGCGCCCTCGCACAAGGCGCGGCTCGCGGCTTATGCTGCGGTCACACTCTTCTAAAGGAGACGTCGATGATCGAGCCGCAGCCGTTGGACCAACACGTGCCGACCGGAAAGCTCAAAGGCCGGACCGCCATCGTCACCGGCGGCGGCGGCGCGATCGGCGGAGCGATCGCGCGGCTCTACGCCATGGAGGGCGCGAACCTCGTGGTGTGCGACGTCGATCCGAAAAAGGCGGAAGAGACGGCGGCGGACATCGTCAAGGCGGGCGGCCAGGCGACGGCCTGCGCGACCGACGTCTCCCAGCCGGACGATTGCGCCCGCGCCGTCAAGCTGGCGGCGGACGCTTACGGCAACGTCCGCATCCTGGTGAATGTGGCGGCGGCGGTGATCCCCGACGGCACGGTGGTCGATCTGTCGTTCGAGGATTGGAACAAGGCCTTCGCGGTCAACCTGTCCGGCCCGTTCCTGATGTGCAAGAACGCCATCCCGGAGATGCGCAAGGCCGGCGGCGGCAGCATCGTCAACATCGCCTCGCAACTCGGCCAGCTCGCGGTGCCCAAGCGCTCGCCCTATTGCACCAGCAAGGCCGGGCTCATCATGTTCTCCAAGGCGCTCGCCATCGACCATGCCGAGGACAACATCCGCGTCAATTCGCTGTCGCCCGGCGCGATCGACACGCCGCGCGCGCTGTGGCGCTATAACGGCGATCTGGAGGCGGCGCGCAGGGCGCGCGGGCCGATGTATCTCTTGAAGCGGCCAGGCAAGGTCGAGGAGATCGCTTACGGCGCGTTGTTCCTCGCCTCGGACGAATCCTCCTTCATGACCGCCGCCGATCTCTTGATCGACGGCGGCTATATCGCCCATAAGACGCTGGACACAAAAACGGTGGCCGGCCCGCGGAGCTGAGCGCGGACCGGGGCCGCTCTAGCTCGTCAGCGTCTGCTCGGCGAACAGCCGTTCGGGCGGGTAGATTTCGCCGATAAGCCCCTGGTCGTGCGAATATTCGATGAAGCGCGCCAAATTCGCCCGATTGGCCTTGAAGCCGATGGGCCAGGGATCGGCGGCGAGCAGGGCGCGCTCGTCTTCGAAATCGTGGCGGCCCCACAGCAGGCGTGAGAAGTTCGGATCCTCGTAGTAGGACGCCGAAATCTCCTTGGCTTGCGCGTAGCATTCCATCAGCGCCTGAGCCAGCCAGGGATGGCGCGCGTTCAGCTCCTCCTTGAAGGCGAGAACATGCATGATGGGGAAATAGCCGGTCTTGCGGAAATAGCGCAGCTCCTCGGCGCGCGTGTCCTTGAACAGCCGGCGCGCCGGCACGCGGCCGGACATCACCGAATACGGCGGATGCGGCAGGAAGAAGGCGTCGATCTCGCCTTTCGCCAGCAGCTCGCCGAGATCGGCGCCGGCGGGCAGGGCGTCGATCCGCACGCCGGGCTTGGGCTGGAATTTCACCTTCTCGCCGGTCGAGGTGAGCCAGCGGATCTCCTCCCACGGCACGCCGTATTCGAATTTTAGATCGCCCTTGGCGAGCAGCGACAGGGTCGTCTGGAACGAGCTGACGGCGACCGTCTTGCCGATCAGGTCTTTGGGCTCCCATAGGTTCGAGTCGCGATGCACGAACATCTGGCTCGCCGAGAACAGGCGGCGCGGGAACACCGGCACGGCGGTCAGCGGCACGCCGCGGTTCTTCGCCATCAGATAGGTCGACATGGAGAATTCGCAGACGTCGAACGCGCCGTCGTGGATCATGCGTTCGTGGCGGTTGTTGCCGTCGCGCAGGTCGGCGGTCTGGCCGACTTGCAGCACTTTGAGCGCGAGGCCGGGCGGCGGCTTCACCGTGCCGTCGAAGAACGGGAAATGGCGGTCGTAGCGTTCGAGCGCGAGGCTCAGCGTGAGATCGGACATGGCTCTCCCCTTCGTCGCTTGATGCGGCTTCGCGGAGAACTCTGGGCTAGGCGGCTGGTCCCGTCAATCGAACGGAGAAGGGCCTATTTGTCGTAAGGCCGCAGCGACATGACCCAGTCCTTGTTGATCAGATGGATCTGGTTCTTGTCGTCGATGAACGGGAAGAAACGCGGCGCGGCGTTGAGCAGGTCTTGGATGCGCGAGGTCGCGTCGATGAAGACATGGCCGACGAGATGGCTGCCGTCGCTCATGGTCAGCTCCGCGTGCTCGCGGATTTTGGGAATTTTGGCGGCGCCGAAAGCCATGGCGGACTCTCCGTGATCGTCAGGGGCGCATGCATTCTGCCCCACCGTTTCATTAAACGCATCCCCGTTAAAAAAGCGCTAAGTCGCCCGCGTCGCTCGGTTGCACCAGGGAGGCGCGGCTGGTTCAATGCCGCCCAACATAAAACCAATCGTCAGGAGGCTCACCGTGAAGCTCAAGGACCAAGTCGCCGTCATCACCGGCGCCGGACGCAACATCGGCGAGGAGACGGCGAAGCTGCTGGCGTCCGAGGGCGCGCGGATCGCCGTCGTCGATATGGACAAGGCGCGGGCCGACAAGGTCGCCGCCGACATCAAGGCGGCGGGCGGCCACGCGGGCGGCTTCGTCGCCGACGTTGCGGACGAGGCGGCGGTCAAGGCGCTGGTCGAGGGCGTCGTCGCCAAATGGGGCCGCATCGACATCCTGGTCAACAACGCCGCCTATTCCGACAACAAGACGATCTTCGAGCTGACCAAGGCCGAATGGGACAAGACCCTGGCCGTCACGCTCACCGGGCCGTTCCTGGTCGCCAAATATGTCGCCGAGCAGATCGTCGCCCAGGACAAAGGCGCAGCCGCGCCGAAAGGCGGCAAGATCGTCAACGTCGGCTCGACCTCGGGCTTTCGCGGCCGGCCGCGCGCGCTCGCCTATACGGCGGCCAAGGGCGGCGTCGCTAACCTCACGCGCTCGATGGCGATGCAGCTCGCGCCGCACGGCATCCGCGTCAACGGCGTCATCCCCAACAAGATCGGCTCGCCGGTCGGCAAGGACACGTTCGATCCGACGCGGCCCGTCACCAACTTGCGCGGGCGCAACGGCGAGCCGATCGACCTGGCCAAGGCGGTGCTGTTCCTGGTGTCGGACGATTCCGACTTCATCGTCGGCGACATGCTGTTCGTCGATGGCGGCTATTCCGTCATGATGGAATAACCACCTGTAATTGCTGACTTATTTCCTCGGCCTCGGGGCGCCCTTGCTGCGGCGGGGGCGCCCCGTTATATTGCGCTGCAACATAGATTTTTGCGCCGCACCATAGCTGCGGCCCAGGCGAGGAGCGACACTATGGCGACCAAGCTGGCCGAGAGCTTTCAGGGCTACGCGATCGAGGATCTCAGCGTCGGCATGACCGCCGACTACGTCCGCACCGTCGGCGAGGCCGAGATCGCCGCCTTCGCCGACCTGTCGGGCGACAACAATCCCGTCCATCTCGACGAGGCGTTCGCGGCCAAGACCATGTTCAAGGGCCGCATCGCCCACGGCATGCTGAGCGCCGCCTTCGTCTCGACCGCGCTCGGCACCAAGCTGCCGGGCTACGGCTGCATCTACATGAGCCAGGAACTGCGCTTCAAGGCGCCGGTGCGGATCGGCGACGTGGTGCGGACCGAAGTGTCCGTCACCGAAGTGATCCCGGAAAAGAAGCGCGCCGTCCTCGCCACCAAATGCTACGTCGGCGACAAGGTCGTGCTCGAAGGCAGCGCGATGATGATGGTGCCGTCGAAAGCCGATCGCGCCTGAGCCGCGCGGGCGGCCGAACCGAAGCCCGTCTCGCCGCAATCCCCAATACAATCAGGCCATTCCGGGCTATAAGGGCGGCGCGTGCCGAAGGACGGCACCGATCCGCTAGAGACAATCCGCCCGAGTTCGCCGATGCGCCTGTTTCGCCACCATGACGGTTTGCCGCCCGACGCCACCGGCGCGGTCGTCGCCATCGGCAATTTCGACGGCGTGCATCGCGGCCACCGCATCGTCATCAACGCCGCCAAGGATATCGCCCGCGCCACCGGCAAGCCGCTCGGCGTGCTCACCTTCGAGCCGCATCCCAAGCGCATTTTCCAGCCCGACGCGCCGCCCTTCCGCCTCAGCTCGCTGCGCACCAAGGCGCACCAGATGGATCTGCTCGGCGTCGACAATCTCTACGTCCTGCAATTCCACCGCGCCTTCGCCGAGATCACGGCGGAAAGCTTCGTCATCGATCTGCTGGTCAGCGGGCTCGGCGTCAGCCATGTCGTCGTCGGCGAGGATTTCGCCTTCGGCCATAAGCGCGCCGGCGACGTGCAACTGTTGCGCGAGATGGCGCGGCGCTTCGATTTCCGCATCACCCGCGTCTTCACCCAGCGCGAGCCGGACGGCACGGTGATCGCCTCCCGCCGCATCCGCCAATTGCTGATCGAGGGCCAGCCGGCCGCCGCCGCCAAATTGCTCGGGCGCTATTGGGAGCTGGAAGGCCGCGTCGAGCATGGCGACGCGGTCGGGCGCACGCTCGGCTTTCCCACCGCCAACCTGCCGCTCGGCGACTATCAGCGGCCCAAGCCGGGCATCTACGCCATCAAGGCCGGCATCGACGAGGGTGCGCAGACGGTGTGGCGCGACGGCGTCGCCTCGCTCGGCTGGCGGCCGACCTTCGCCGGCAAGGACCTGCGCTTCGAGGCCCATCTGTTCGACTTTTCCGGCGATCTCTACGGCAAGCACCTGCGCGTCGCCCTGATCGAATATTTGCGCGAAGAGCTGAAATTCGACGGCGTCGAGGCCCTGGTGGCGCAGATGAACAAGGACGCCGCCGAGGCGCGCGCCGTGCTCGCCGATCCCGCCCGCTTCGCCGCGCCGGATTTCAAGCTAGGCTGAAGTTTTTCGGCGGTTGACGCGCCGCCGCCGATGGAGAACAGTGCCCGCCCTGGCCCGGCGCATCGCCTAGGGCCTTTGAAATCAAAGCGAAATTCGCGTTTCCGATGGCCGCCGATTACAAATCCACCGTTTTCCTGCCGAAGACCGGCTTTCCCATGAAGGCGGGGCTCGCCCAGCGCGAGCCCGAGCTGCTGGCCCGCTGGGCCAAGATCGGCCTCTACGAGCGCCAGCGCGCCCGCGCCAAGGGTCGGCCCAAGTTCGTGCTGCACGACGGCCCGCCCTACGCCAACGGCAACATCCACATCGGCCACGCGCTCAACAAGATCCTGAAGGATGTGGTCAACCGCACGCGCTCGATGCTCGGCTACGACAGCCCCTACGTGCCGGGCTGGGATTGCCACGGCCTGCCGATCGAATGGAAGATCGAGGAGCAGTATCGCGCCAAGGGCAAAGACAAGGACGCGGTGCCGATCATCGATTTCCGCGACGAATGCCGCCGCTTCGCCGCCGAATGGATCGACATCCAGCGCGAGGAGTTCAAGCGCCTCGGCGTCGCCGGCGATTGGGCCAACCCTTACACCACCATGACCAACGCCGCCGAAGCCGCCATCGTGCGCGAGCTCGGCAAGTTCCTGCTCAACGGCCTGCTTTATAAAGGCGTGAAGCCGGTGATGTGGTCGGTGGTGGAAAAGACCGCGCTGGCCGAAGCCGAGGTCGAATATCACGACCATACCTCGACGACGGTGTGGGTGCGCTTCCCGGTGGTGAAAACGTCGCTCGCCGAATTGCAGGGCGCGTCGATCGTCATCTGGACGACGACGCCCTGGACGCTGCCCGGCAACCGCGCCATCGCCTATGGCCCGAGCTTCGATTATCTCGTCGTCGAAGTGACGGAGCTTGCTGACGGCAGCTTGGCGAAAGTCGGCGAAAAGATCCTCGTCGTGCGCGAATTGCTCGACAGCTTGATCGCCTCAGCCAAGATCGCCGGCCACAAGGTCGTCGCCACCATCGTCGGCGACAAGCTCGAAGGCTCCGTCTGCGCCCATCCGTGGCGCGGGCAGGGTTATGATTTCGACGTGCCGCTGCTGCCGGGCGACCATGTGACGACCGAAGCCGGCACCGGTTTCGTCCATACCGCGCCGGGCCATGGCGCGGAGGACTTCGTCGTCGGCCAGAAGTTCAAACTCGAAGTGCCCGAGACGGTGGCCGAGGACGGCACCTATTATCCACGCGTGCCGCTGTTCGCCGGCCTGCATGTCTTCAAGGCCGACAAGCCGGTGCTGGAGAAGCTGACGGAGGCCGGCGCGCTCTTGGCGCACGGCAAGCTGGTCCACTCCTATCCGCACTCTTGGCGCTCGAAAGCGCCGCTGATCTTCCGCACCACGCCGCAATGGTTCATCGCCATGGACAACCCGGCGGAAGGTCAGAACCAGACGCTGCGCCAGCAGGCGCTCAAAGCCATCGACGACACGCGCTTCGTGCCTGCCGCCGGGCGCAACCGCATCGGCGCGATGGTCGAAGGCCGGCCCGATTGGTGCGTCTCGCGCCAGCGCGCCTGGGGCGCGCCGATCACCGTGTTCGTCGACAAGCGCACGGGCCAGCCGCTGCGCGACCCCAAGGTGATGCAGCGCATCGTCGAGGCGGTCGAGGCCGAAGGCTCCGACGTCTGGTTCAGCGCCGATCCGGCGCGCTTCTTGGGGGCCGAGCACGATCCGGCGAATTTCGAGCAGGTGAAGGACATCCTCGATGTCTGGTTCGATTCGGGCAGCACGCACAGCTTCGTTCTGGAAGCGCGCCCCGAACTCGGCGCGCCCGCCGCGCTCTATCTCGAAGGCTCCGACCAGCATCGCGGCTGGTTCCAGTCGTCGCTGCTCGAATCCTGCGGCACGCGCGGCCGGGCGCCCTATGACTCGGTGCTGACCCACGGCTTCGTCCTCGACGAGCAGGGCCGCAAGATGTCGAAGTCGCTCGGCAACGTCGTCGCCCCGCAGAAGGTGATGGAGGAGTTCGGCGCCGACATCCTGCGCCTCTGGGTCATCGCCTCCGACTATTCCGACGACCTGCGCATCGGCCCCGAGATCCTGAAATATCAGGCCGACACCTATCGCCGGCTGCGCAACACGCTGCGCTATCTGTTGGGCGCGCTGGACGGCTTCACCGACGCCGAGAAGCTGCCGGTCGAGCAGATGCCCGAGCTCGAACGCCTCGTGCTGCATCAATTGGCGCAGATGGACAAGCAGTTACGCGCCGCCTGCGACGGCTTCGAATTCCACAATTTTTTCGCGGCGCTGCACAGCTTCTGCGCCGTGGACCTGTCGGCCTTCTACTTCGACGTGCGCAAAGACGCGCTCTATTGCGACGCGCCCTCCAGCATCCGCCGCCGCGCCGCGCGCACGGTGATGGACACGCTGTTCAACTGCCTGACCGCCTGGCTCGCGCCGGTGCTGTGCTTCACCGCCGAGGAAGCCTGGCTCGCCCGCTTCCCGAGCGAGGACGACAGCGTGCATTTGCGCGATTTCCCGGCGATCCCGGCGAACTGGACCGACGAGGCGCTCGCCGCCAAGTGGGAAACGATCCGCAAATTGCGCCGCGTCGTCACCGGCGCGCTCGAACTGGCCCGCGCCAACAAGACGATCGGCGCGAGCCTGCAAGCCGCGCCCAAAGTCTATGCCGACGCCAGCTATCGCGCCGCGCTCGCCGATCTCGATCTCGCCGAGATCGCCATCACTTCGGACATCAGCCTGCTGGACGGCGAGGGAAGCGCGGACGCCTTCCGCCTGCCCGACGTGCCGGGCGTGGCCGTGGTGGTTGCGCTGGCGGAAGGGGCCAAGTGCCAGCGCTGCTGGCGCGTGCTCGAGGAGGTGGGCAAGCATCCCAAGCACGACGATACCTGCGGCCGCTGCGCCGACGCCCTCGACAGCCTTACGGCAGCCTGATCATGACCGACGCTCCCCAGACCGACGCTCAGGGCCTGCCGCCGCATCCCCGCCGCTTCCCCGTCGGCCTCGGCATCGCCGTCCTGCTGCTGGTGCTCGACCAGATCAGCAAATGGTGGATCGTCGGCACGGTCATGAACCCGCCGCGCCGCATCGAGGTGACGCCGTTCTTCAACCTGGTGATGGTGTGGAACGAGGGCGTCACCTTCGGCCTCGGCAACAACGTCGAATGGGGCCGCTGGCTGTTCGCCGGCCTCGCCCTGGTGATCGTCGTCATCCTGATCGGCTGGCTGGCGCGCGCCGCGCATCTGTGGGTGCTGGTGGCGCTCGGCCTCGTGATCGGCGGCGCGATCGGCAACGTGATCGACCGGCTGCGCTGGGGCGCGGTCGCGGATTTCTTGGATTTTCATGCCTTTGGCTGGCATTGGCCGGCCTTCAATCTGGCCGATGCGGGCATCGTCGTCGGCGTGCTATTATTGGTGCTCGACGCCCTGGTCGGGCACAAACAGTCCCTCGCGTGACCGCGTTCCTATTTTCCTTCGCGTAACCGCGTCCATATTTTTGCCCGATTTGCCGACGAGAAACGGACCGATGATTCAAATTCTCCGCGCTTCCCGGCGTATCGCCGCCCCCGCCTTCGCGCTCTTCGCTCTGGCTGGCTGCTCCAGCCTCAGCGGCATGCTCGGCGCCGACAAGAACCCGCCGGACGAGTTCCGCATCGTGTCCCGCGCCCCGCTCAGCGTACCGCCGGATTATGGCCTGACCGCGCCGCAGCCCGGCGCGCCGCGGCCGCAAGAAACCGATATCCGCCAGGTCGCGCGCCAGATCGTCGTCGATCGCGATGGCGGCCCGGTGCGCGAGGAGCAGAATCCGCGCCTCGCGGGCCGCGACGCGGGCGAGGCGGCGTTCTTGAAACTGGCCGGCGCGGCCGATTCCGATCCCAACATCCGCGCCACGGTGAACCGCGAAAGCGCGGTGCTCGCCGAAGCGGGGACCAGCTTCGTCGACGATCTGATGTTCTGGCGCAGCCCGAGCCAGCCTGGCGTGCTGGTCGATCCCGACGCCGAAGCGCGCCGCCTGCGCGAAAACGCCGCGCTTGGCCGCTCGCCGACCACGGGCGAGACGCCGACCATCCGCCGGCGCGGCGACAGCCTGAAGGAAGGCATCTTCAGCGGCATTTTCTAAATCGCGCCCGCCTCGCGCGTTCGTGATGCCGTTCGGCCGCGCGCGTCGCGCGCGCGGGCCGTAATCTATCCGGCATGATGGACGCGCCGCCGCTGGGCGGCGCTCAGGAGGTGCGATGGTTCCCCGGAGTTCTGCCTTGCGCGCGGCCCTGTTCGCCGCCGTTTTCCTTGTCGCCGCCGCGGCCGTCGCGCGCGCCGCGGTCTTCAATCCCACCACCTTCACCTTGCCCAACGGCTTGCAGGTCGTGGTGATCGAGAACCACCGGTTGCCGGTGGTCACGCAGATGGTCTGGTACAAGGTCGGCGCGGCCGACGATCCGCCGGGCAAGTCGGGCATCGCCCATTTTCTCGAACATCTGATGTTCCGCGGCACCGGCGAGATCATGCCGGGCGAATTCTCGCGCATCGTCGCGCGCAACGGCGGCCGCGACAACGCCTTCACCAGTTGGGACTACACCGCCTATCACCAGACGGTGGCGGCCGACCGGCTGGAATTGGTGATGAAGCTCGAGTCCGACCGGATGGCCAATCTCTCGATCACCGAGGCGGTGGTCGCGCCGGAGCGCGACGTCATCATCGAGGAGCGCCGTTCGCGTATCGACAACAGCCCGGCCGCGCTGCTCAACGAGCAGATCAACGCCTCGCTGTTCCTCAACCATCCCTACCGCATTCCGATCATCGGCTGGCAGCACGAGATGGCGACGCTGACCCAGGCCGACGCGCTCGATTTCTACCGCCGCCATTACGCGCCGAACAACGCCGTGCTCATCGTGTCGGGCGACGTCACCGTCGATCGCGTGCGCGAGCTGGCGGCGAAATATTACGGGCCGATTCCGCGCAAGGAGATCGCGCCGCGCGTCCGCCTGCGCGAGCCGCTGCACGTCGCGCCGCGCCGCCTGGTGCTGGAGAGCGAGCGCGTCCGCGAGCCGCGCCTGACGCGCGAATATCTCGCGCCGAGCTACAACGACGGCGACACGCAGCACGCCTACGCGCTGCAGGTGCTGGAGACGATCCTGTCCGGCGGGGCGACCAGCCGGCTGCGCAAGAAGCTGGTCGAGGACGACAAGATCGCCGTCTCCATCTGGGTCTCCTATCAGCCGAGCGCGCTCGATTACGGCAGCTTCTCGATCGGCGGCCAGCCGCGCGCCGACGTGCCGCTGAGCAAGCTGGAGGAGGCGATCGACCTGGAGATCGCCCGGCTGCTGAAAGACGGCGTGACCGCCGATGAGGTGGCGCGCGCCAAAAACCAGCTCGTCTCGGGCGCGGAATACGCCCGCGATTCGCTGCGCAGCGGCGCGATGGCCATCGGCACGGCGCTCGCCACCGGCAAGACCGTCGCCGACGTCGAAGCCTGGCCGGAGCGCATCGACGCGGTGACGCTCGATCAAGTGAACGCCGCGGCGCGCAACGTATTCAATATCGTCAATTCGGTCACCGGCGCGCTGTTGCCGGCCCCCCGTCCGCGAGGCTGAGCCATGCGCGTTCTGTTACGTCTCCTCGTCCTCGCCGCGCCGGCTCTCATGGCCTTCGCTGTCGGCTTCGCCGCCCCGGCGGGAGCCGTCGCCATCGAGCGGGTCGTCAGCGCCAAGGGCGTCGAAGCCTGGCTGGTGCGGGACACCACCGTGCCGGTCGTCGCCGCGCAGTTCGCCTTTCACGGCGGCTCGGCGCTCGACCCCGAGGGCAAGGAGGGCTTGGCCAATCTCGTTGCCGGCCTGCTCGACGAGGGCGCCGGCGACCTCGATTCGCAGACGTTCCAGCGCCGGCTCGAAGATCTTTCCATCTCGCTCGGCTTCGATTCCTCGATCGACAGTTTCGGCGGCAGCCTGCGCACCTTGAAGCGCAACGAGGCGGCGGCGTTCGATCTTCTGCGCCTGGCGCTGAACCAGCCGCGTTTCGACGCGGCGGCGGTCGACAAGATCAAGGACCAGACGCGCGCTTGGTTGTCGGGCGCGGCGGAGAACCCGCGCCGCATCGCCGGGCGCTTGCTGGCGCGCGCCGCGTTCGGCGACCATCCTTACGGCCGCCCCTCGGAGGGCACGCGCGCCAGCATCGACCGCATCGCGCGCGAGGATTTGCAGGCGTTCGCGAAGCAGCGCTTCGCGCGCGACCGTCTGGTGGTCGCCGTGGTCGGCGACATCACCGCGGCGGAACTCCGCCCGCGCCTGGACGCGGTGTTCGGCGATCTGCCGGCCTCGGCCGGGCCGGTGCAGGTGCCCGTCGTGACGCCGGCGCTCGCCGGCCAAGTCTATGTCGTCGAGAAGAAGATTCCGCAGAGTGTCGTCACCTTCGGCCAAGCCGGCCTGTCGCGCCAGGATCCGGACTATTACATCGCTCACGTGATGAACCATGCGTTCGGCGGCGGCGGCTTCGCCTCGCGGCTGATGCAGGAGATCCGCGACAAGCGCGGCCTCGCTTACGGCGTCAACACCGGCCTCGCGCCCTACGACTTCTCGGCGCTTTACACCGGCGGCGTCGCGACGCAGAACGAGCGCGTCGGCGAGAGCATCGACATCATCCGCAAGGAATGGGCGCGGCTGCGCGACGACGGCCTGACCGAGCGCGAATTGGCCGACGCCAAGACCTTCTTGACCGGCTCGTTCCTGACCAACATCGATTCGACCGGGCGCATGGCCAGTCTGCTGGTCGGCGTCCAGCTCGAAAATCTCGGCATCGACTATCTCGACAAGCGCAACGGTTTCATCGAGGCCGTCACCGTGGCCGACGTGAAGCGGGTGGCGGCGCGGCTGCTCGATCCGGCCAAGCTGACCTTCGTCGTGGTCGGCGAGCCGCGCGGGGTGACGGCGACCGCCCAGGCGCCCGCGCTCGAAGACTGACCCGGGAGTCCCGGCAAGCGGCAAAAATGAGCGAGACGGCCCCGCCCCGGCGGGAACGGGAACGCTCAGCGTCATGAAGACGTTACGTTCCCGCCCGCCATGGAACCGCCATAGTGGGCCGCCAAGCTGGCCTTGCCCGCGGGAGACGGTTCCCGGGCGGCTGGCCGCTTTCTCGCCTCTCTGCTAGGGTTCCCTCATGCATTTCGAGCAAGACATCGCCAATTGCCTCGTCGGCCGCATCGGCGAAGGCGGCATCCCCGAGGCGGACCTCGACGCGACCGTCGCGAAGACGGCGCGCGCCCTCGGCCGCCTGCGCGACCAGGCGCGCGATCCGCGCGCGCCGGGCAGCTTGCCGCTCTTGGCCGTGCCCTCGGCGCGCGGCGATCTATCGGCGCTGAAAGACGTCGCGGCGCGCTTTCGCGAGAGCTTCGACGACGTTCTGGTGCTCGGCACCGGCGGCTCCAGCCTGGGCGGCCAGACCTTGTGCGCCTTGAGCCACTGGCCCGCCAGCTTGCCGCGCAAGTCCGGCGGCCCGCGTCTGCATTTCATGGACAATATCGACCCGGCGACCTTCGGCCGGCTCCATGCCGCGCTCGATCCGGCGCGGACCGGCGTCATCGTGGTGTCCAAATCGGGCTCGACGGCGGAAACCGCCATGCAGTTCTTCACCCTGGCCGATTCCTATGTCGAGCGGCTCGGCAAAGACGCGCTGGCCAAGCATTTCGTCGCCATCACCGAGCCTGCCGTTAATGGCAAGGCCAACCCGCTGCGCCGTGCCGCCGGCCGCTTCGGCATCCAGGTGTTCGAGCACGACCCGGGCGTCGGCGGCCGCTATTCGGCGCTGACCAACGTCGGCCTCTTGCCGGCGATGATCGCCGGCCTCGACGCCAAGAAAGTGCGCGACGGCGCGCAATCGGTCCTCGACGCCGCTCTGTCGGCTAAGACGCCGGGCGATTCCGCGCCGGCGGTCGGCGCGGCGCTCGCCGTGGTCGCGTCGCGCCACGGCATGAACCAGTCGGTGCTGATGCCCTACATCGACCGGCTCGCGCCTTTCGCCTTCTGGTATCGCCAGCTGTGGGCCGAAAGCCTCGGCAAGGACGGGCAGGGCACCACGCCGGTCAACGCGCTCGGCACCGTCGATCAGCACAGCCAGCTTCAGCTCTATCTCGCCGGCCCGCGCGACAAGCTCTATACGCTGATCCTTGGCCCGGCCGAGGGCGCGGGCGACATGGTGATGCCGAAGCTCGCCGTCGAGCCGGAATTTTCCTATCTCGTCGGCCGCACCATGGGCGACCTCCTGGACGCCGAGCAGCGCGCCACCGCCGAAACGCTGGCGCGCAACGGCCGCCCGACCCGCATCTTGCGCGTCGCCTCGGTGGACGAGCGCAGCATGGGCGCGCTGATGATGCATTTCATGTTGGAAACTATCGTCGCCGCCGATCTGTTGGGCGTCGATCCGTTCGACCAGCCGGCGGTCGAGGAGGGCAAGGTGCTGGCGCGCAAATATCTCGCCGCCATGGGTCCCGCCGCGCCGGCCACCGCGCCGGCCGCGCTTGTCGGCGTCAAAGCCACGTGACGATCCGGCTGCTTCCGGGGGGATTGGTCAATCGCATCGCCGCGGGCGAGGTGATCGAGCGGCCGGCCGCCTGCGTCAAGGAACTGGTCGAAAACGCCCTCGACGCTGGCGCGCGCCGCATCGAGGTGGATTTGCGCGACGGCGGCCTCAGCTTCATCGCCGTGGCCGATGACGGCCAGGGCATGACTGCGGACGAATTGACGCTCGCCGTCGAGCGCCACGCCACCTCCAAACTGCCCGACGACGATCTGGTCGATATCCGCACCCTCGGCTTTCGCGGCGAGGCGCTGCCGTCCATCGGCGCGGTGAGCCGCCTCGCCATCGCCTCGCGCAAGCCCGGCGCCGACAGCGCCTGGACGATTTCCGTCGAAGCCGGCGCGAAAAGCGCGCCCGAGCCGGCGGCCCTGGCGCGCGGCACCCGCGTCGAGGTGCGCGACCTGTTCTTCGCCACGCCGGCGCGGCTGAAATTCATGAAGGCGGCGCGCACCGAGCAGGGCCACGCGCTCGACACGATCACCCGCCTCGCCATGGCCCATCCCGGCGTCTCTTTCACGGTGACGAGCGACGGCGAGCGCAAATTGTCGCTCGAAGCCGAGCAGGGCGAGCTGTTCGAAGCGCGCTTGGCGCGGCTCGCCGCCGTCATGGGGCGCGACTTCGGCGGCAACGCCCTGGCCATCGACGCGACGCGCGATGGCTTGCGCCTCTCCGGCTACGCCGCGCTGCCGACCTATTCGCGCGGCACGGCGCAGCATCAATATCTGTTCGTCAACGGCCGGCCGGTGCGCGACCGC
This sequence comes from Alphaproteobacteria bacterium, assembly GCA_046297835.1. Lineage (GTDB taxonomy): Bacteria > Pseudomonadota > Alphaproteobacteria > SMXQ01 > SMXQ01 > CAMAVH01. Next base: position 117,317 of record JBKBHI010000006.1, read on the forward strand.
CTGCTGCAAGGCGCGGTGCGCGGCGCCTATATGGATTTCCTGGCGCGCGACCGTCATCCGGTCGTCGCTTTGTTCCTCGAAGCGCCGCCCGAGATGGTCGACGTCAACGTCCATCCGGCCAAGACCGAAGTGCGCTTTCGCGACGCCGGCTTGGTGCGCGGGCTGATCGTCGGCGCGCTCAAGCACGGCTTGGCGGCCCAAGGCCACCGCGCCTCGACCACGGTGGCGGATGCCGCGCTCGGCGCGTTCCGTCCCGGCGGCGCGGGCCTCGGCCTGCCCTACAGCCGCGAGGGCGGCCGCTCCGGCGTCGGTTGGTCGCGCGGCGTCGCCGAGGCGGTGACGGCCTGGCAAGCGCCGCTGGCGGGGCAGGGCGGCGGCTTGGCGCTGCCGATGCAGGCCGCGCCCATGGCGCGCGCCGAGGATGGCGGCTTTGCTGACGACGCGCTGGATTATCCGCTCGGCGTGGCGCGCGGCCAATTGCATGAAACCTACATCGTGGCGCAGACGCGCGACGGCCTCGTCATCGTCGATCAGCACGCCGCGCACGAGCGCCTCGTCTACGAGCGCATGAAAAGCGCCCTGTCCGCCAAGGGCGTCGCGCGCCAGATGCTGCTGATCCCCGAGATCGTCGAGCTCGACGAACGCGCCGCCGACCGCCTCGCCGCGCGCGCCGGCGAACTGGCCGAGCTCGGCCTGACGGTCGAGCCGTTCGGCAAAGGCGCGCTGATGGTGCGCGAGACGCCGGCGTTGCTCGGCGAAGTGGACGTGCAGGCGCTGCTCCGCGATCTCGCCGACGAGCTGGCCGAGATGGATCAGGCCTTGAGCCTGAAGGAGAAGCTGGAGGATGTCTGCGGCACGCTCGCCTGCCATTCCTCCGTGCGCGCCGGCCGCCGCTTGAACGCCAGCGAGATGAACGCGCTGCTCCGCGAGATGGAAGCGACGCCCAATTCCGGCCAATGCAACCACGGCCGTCCGACCTATGTCGAACTGAAGATCAGCGACGTGGAAAAGCTGTTCGGGCGGCGCTAGGCAAAAGATCGTCACCCTCGGGCTTGACCCGAGGGTCCATCTCGACACAGCGCAAGCGGATGAATGGATTGCCCGGTCAAGCCGGGCAATGACGGTTTATTTTGAGGCGAAGCGCAGAAAGATGAACTTCGCCGGGCCGTAGCGGCGCTCATCGAGCAGATCGAATCCGTTCGGCGGGGCGAAGGCTTCGTCGCTCGCCGCTTCGACGATGACGAGCGCGTCCGGCGCGATCCAGCCGGCGGCGTTCAGCGCCGCCAATGCCGGCGCGATCAGATCCTTGCCGTAAGGCGGATCGAGAAACACGAGATCGCAAGCCTGATCCGCTGGCGGCGGGCGGGTCGCGTCGCCGGCGATCAGCCGGCAATTCTCCGTCTCCTTCAGCGCCGCCGCATTGGCGCGGATCGCCGCTTGGGCGGGTTTGGCGTTGTCGATCAGCGTGGCGAAGGCCGCGCCGCGCGACAGCGCCTCGAAGGCGAAGGCTCCCGAGCCGGCGAAAGCTTCGAGCACGCGCGCGCCGGGCAGGAGGCTGCCGCCATCCGTCGAGAAGGCTCCGTGCTGAAGAATATCGAACAGGCTTTGCCGCGCGCGGCCGAGCGTCGGCCGCGTCGCTGCGCCGGCGGGCGCTTGCAGCTCGCGCCCGCGATGCTTACCGGCGACGATCCGCATGGCCTGGCTTCTTGGCCGCCGGCTTGCCCCCGCCGGATTTGTCCCCGCCAGGTTTGCCGGCTCCAGGCTTGCCCGCAAACGGCTTCTTCGGCCGCTCGCGCGGCTGCTCGACGCGGTAGGGCTTCGGCATCGCCGGCTTAGGCTTGGGCGCGTCGGTCTGCGGCGTCGGCGCGGGCTTGTCGGCCAATTGTTTCGCGCCCGATGCCTTCGCGCTCAATTCCTTGGCCCGCGGCACATGCACGGAGGCTTTGTCGAGGCCGAGCTGCTCGGCGAGAATCTTGCCCGGCACTTCCTCGATCTCCGCCGGCTCCAGCTTGCCCAATTGGAACGGGCCGTAGGCGACGCGGATCAGCCGGCTGACCTTGAGGCCGAGCGCTTCCAGCACCTTGCGGATTTCGCGGTTCTTGCCTTCGCTCAAGGCCATCGTCAGCCAGACGTTGCCGCCCTGCTGGCGGTCGATCTGCGCTTCGATGCCGCCGTAGCGCACGCCTTCCACCGTCATGCCGCGCGCCAGCTTCTCGATCTGCTGCGGCGACAATGTGCCGAAGGCGCGCACGCGATAGCGCCGCGCCCACCCGGTCTCGGGCAATTCGAGCTTGCGCGCCACGCCGCCGTCGTTGGTCAGCAGCAGAAGCCCTTCGGAATTGTAGTCGAGCCGGCCGACCGAAATGACGCGCGGCAGGCTTTTGGGCAGATTGTCGTAGATCGTCGCGCGGCCCTGCGGGTCGCGGTTGGTGGTCAAGAGGCCGCGCGGCTTGTGGTAGCGCCAGACGCGCGTGCGCTCGGGCTTGTCGATCGGCTTGCCGTCGACCGTGATCATCATGTCGTCGGTGACGAGGGTCGCCGGCGTCAGGATCGTCTGGTTGTCGATCTTGACGCGGCCTTCGAGGATCATCACTTCGGCCTCGCGGCGCGAGCAGACCCCGGCCCGCGCCATGCGCTTGGCGATGCGCTCGCCCTTGTCTTCGCTCATCGACAAACCTCGATCATGGCGCGGAAGATCGCCGCGTCGCCGTCGCTCAGGTAAAATTCGGGATGCCATTCGACGCCGAGGCAGAAGCGCTGGCGCGGATCCTCGATGCCTTCGATCACGCCGTCGGGCGCATGGGCGTTGACGACGACGCCCGGCCCGACGGTCTTGACCGCCTGATGATGGGCGGAGTTCACCGCCAGCCGGTCCGTGCCGACGATCCGATGCAGTTGCGTGCCCGGCACGATGGCGATGTCGTGCCCCGGTTCGTCGCGCGGGTTGGGCTGCTCGTGCGCCAGCGGATTCGCGATCTCGTCGGGAATGTGCTGGATCAGCGTGCCGCCGAGCACGACGTTGAGCAACTGCTCGCCGCCGCAGATGCCGAGCACCGGCATGTCGCGCTCCAGCGCGCCGCGCGTCACCGCCAACTCGAAGGCGGTGCGCTTGTCCTTGGTCGTGACTGTGGCGTGGCGCGAATTCGCGCCGAACAAAGCCGGGTCGACGTCGAACGCGCCGCCGGTGACGACCAGCGCGTCGATACGGTCGAGATAGGCGGCGGCCAGATCGGCCTCGTGCGGCAGCATCAGCGGCAGGCCGCCGGCCTTGCTCACCGCGCTCGCGTAATTTTCGCGCACGGCATACCAGGGAAACTTGGAATAGCCGCCGGGCCGTTCGGCATCCAGCGTGATGCCGACGACGGGGATGTTGGGTTTGCCGCTCATGGCGCGCAGAATAAGGCCGGTCCTGGACCCTGCAAAGGAAAACCGCTCGCTTTCGCGCGCCGCCGCCCTCTCTTGCCAAGCGCCGAGGGATGGCTCACTTTTGAAGCGGTCGAGTGGCGGACGGATGTCGGAATCATGAGCATGGACATATCGCGAGAGCCGGCAAGCGACGCCATCCGCGTCGAACTGGTCCCGGCCGAACCGGTCATCTTGCATGGCGCGGCGTTCGAACGCTCCGACGCCAATAGTCCAGTGCTGATCGAGAATGGCCGGACGCTGCTGTTCATCTCCCATTATTTGCCGATCGGCCATACCTACCGTCGCCTGGGCGGACCGGGACTGCGTTTCGCCGTGCCGCTGGAGCGGGTAACGTTGACGGACGATCCGCAGCCGGAGATCGGCAAATGGATCGAGTCGGTGTGGCGCGATCCCGCCGGGCGGCTCTTCGGCTGGTATCACGCGGAGGACGTGTTCTTCAAACCGCATCGCCTCTTCATTCCGCGCATCGGCAGCTTGACATCCGACGACGATGGGCGGACTTGGCGTTTTCTCGCGCCCCTTCTGGAAGCGCCGGAGAGTGCGCGCGACTTTGCATACGCCAACGGCTTCCTCGCCGGCGGCTATGGCGATTTCTGCGTCCTGCCCGATCCCGTGGCGGATTATTTCTACATTTACTATTCGAGCTACGTGGCCGACGAGGCGGCCCAAGGCATTTGCGTCGCGCGCTATCCCGTCGCCGAGCGGGAATCGCCCGCGCCGCGCCTCGAATTGTGGCGCGCTGGCGGGTGGCGCGCGCCGTCGTCCGGTTTTGCCGCGCCCCTCTGGCCGACGCGGCGGAGCTGGCGGCATCCCGATCCCGACGCCTTCTGGGGACCGGCGATCCATTACAACCGAGCCCTCAGGCTCTATGTGATGCTGCTCAACCGCACGCGGAACGGCCAGGCCGACATGGTGCAGGAAGGCATCTATGTCTCGTTCAACCCCCGCCTGGACGATCCTGCCCGCTGGAGCGCTCCGGTCCGTATCCTGCGCGGCGGCGGCTGGTATCCGCAAGCGATCGGCGAAGAGGAAGGCGACGGCGACACGCGCGCGGGCGCCGAGCCGCGTTTTTTCATGACCGGCTTTTCCGCCTGGAAGATGCGGTTTCTGCGCGGCGGCGGCGCGCAGGCCTCGCTGGATATCTCCTGGCAGGATATGTTGCGCCGCTTCGCTGATCGGAGCGCCCCGCCGTGAGCCTCGATTCGGCGGTGCCGGATTACGATCCGGAAAACTTCACCCATGTCCCGCCGGCCGGCTGGCGCGCGTTCTTCCGCGATTTCTTCCGTTTGGCCGGCGCTTATTGGAATTCCGAGCGCAAATGGGCGGCGCGTGGCTGGACGGCGGCGCTGGTGCTGCTGACCGGCGGACAGGTCGTCGTGCAGATCGCGCTCAATCTCTGGATCGAGCAGCTGTTCGACGCTTTCGGCACGCGCTCCATGGCTGGCTTCGTCGATCTCGCCCTGGTTTTCGCGGTGATCGTCGTCAGCCAGGTCGCGGTCACTTCGATCCATCTGCGCCTGCGCCGACGCTTGCAGGTGGCTTGGCGCGACTGGCTGACGGCGAAGCTGCTCGGGGGCTGGCTCGCCAGCGGCCGGCAGTATCTCCTCGATTTCGTCGGTGGCGCGCACGACAACCCGGACGGACGCATCGCCGAGGATATCCGCATCGCCACCGAATATGCGGTCGATCTCGTCCATTCGCTGTTCTACTGCCTGCTGCTGTTCTTCAGCTTCGCCAGCATCCTGTGGACGCTGTCGGGCGAGGCGACGCTGCGCTTGGACGGCGTCGAGTTCTGGCTGCCGGGCCATCTTTTGTGGGCAGCCATCCTTTATGCCGCCATCGGCACCGTCATCGCGCTGCTGCTCGGCCCGCCGATGGTGCGCGCCGCGGAAGCGCGCCAAAGCCGGGAGGCCGATTTCCGTTTCGGTCTCGGCCGCGTGCGCCAAAGCGCGCTGGCCGTCGCGCTGCTGCACGGCGAAGCCGACGAGCGACGCCACCTCCGGAGCCTGTTCGGCGACGCGGTTTCGGCGTGGGACCGGCAGACCGCGGCTCTCACCAGCTACACCATGTTCACGGCCAGCTGGGCCGTGCTGTCGCCGATTTTCCCGGTGCTGATCGCCGCGCCGCGCTACATGATCGGCGCGATCACGCTCGGCGCGCTGATGCAGATCGCGCAGGCGTTCCAGCAGGCGGTGTCGGCGTTGTCCTGGCCGATCGACAATCTCTCGAAAGCCGCCGAATGGCGCGCTTCGGGCGAGCGTGTGCTCGGCCTGCACGCCGCCCTCGAAGAATTGCGCGCACATCCCGCCGAGGGCATCTCCGTCGCGCCGGGCGCGACAGCCGTTCTGGCGCTGCGCGGCCTAGTGCTTGAGGACCCGGATGGCGCGGCGAAGGTCCGCTTGCCTGATCTCGTGGTGAAGCCGGGCGAGCGATGGCTGATCTCGGGCCATCCTGGGGCGGCAATTCGTTTATTCAAGACGGTCGCCGGACTCTGGCCGTGGGGGCGGGGCACCATCGAGCTGCCGTCCGACGACAGCGTGTTCTTCATGCCGCAGCGGCCCTACCTGCCGGTCGGCAGCCTGTGCGACGCCATCGGCTATCCGAGCGCGGGCGACGTTTGCGACCGCGCAGCGGCGCTCGCTGCGCTGGCACGCGTCGGGCTGTCGCATCTCGCCCCGCGGCTCGACCGCGTCGAGGCTTGGGAGCAGACGCTGGGCGCGAGCGAGCAGCAGCGCCTGGGCTTCGCCCGCCTGCTCGTGCATCGGCCGCGTTGGATCTTCCTGCAGGAAGCGACCGATCAGCTCGACGCGGCCAGCGAGCGCGACATGCTGGATTTGCTGGCGCGCGAGTTTCCCGCTTCCGCCATCGTTCTCATGACCGAGCGTGGCGAAGAGAACCACGCCGCCTGGCGGCGCTTGACCTTCGTTAAAGAGGGCGGCTTGGCGACGGGACGCGTGTCCGGTTAGCTCGCGTTTCGGCGATCATCTCGCGATACCAGCGCGCCGAGGCTTTCGGCGTGCGCTTCAGGCTCTTGAAATCGACGTGGATGATGCCGAAGCGGTTGGCGAAGCCCGCGCCCCATTCGAAATTGTCGAGCAGCGACCAGATGAAATAGCCGCGCACGTCGGCCCCGGCTTTGATCGCCGCGGCCATAGCCGCGAGATAATTCTTGAAATAAGCGATGCGGTGTTGGTCGTCGACCTCGTCGAAGCAGCACGGCACTTCATGGCTGCCGAAGCCGTTCTCGGTCACGTATATCGGCAGATGATAGCGCTGCCAGGCGTCGATGATGGCGTCGCGGAAGGCGGCGGGGGCGATCGGCCAGTCGATGCCGGTGCGCGGCATCTCGGCAGGCGCTTCGCCCCACGCGAATCCCCAAGGCGCGGCGGCGTCGGCGCGCGCGAAGATCGTGTTGTAATGGTTGAGGCCGAACCAATCGGTCGGCCGGCAGATGCGCGCCATGTCGCCGGGGCGCAAGTGGGGTTCCATCTCTTCTGCGAGGCGTGGCCCGTAGCGGCCGAGAATCTGCGGGTCGGGAAAAGCGTTGTTCCACAACTCGTCGAGCGTCGCCGCCGCCGCGCGGTTTTCCGGCGTGTCGCTTTCCGGCAGCACCGCCTGCCGGTTGTGGATCGCGCCGATCGAGGCGTTCGCCACCTGGGCGCGTAGCACGTCCACCGCAGCGCCATGCGCCAGATTGACATGATGGATGGCTTGCAGATGCGCCGTCTTGTCCTTGAGGCCGGGCGCCCCCCAATCCATCGCATAGCCGAACAGGGTGAAGACGGAAAATTCGTTGAAGGTGGCGAAACGCTTCACGCGGTCGCCGTAACGTCGCGCCACGAGGCCGGCGTAATCGGCGAACCAGCCGACGCTGTCGCGGCTTTGCCAGCCGCCGCGATCGTGCAGCGCCTGCGGCAAGTCCCAATGATAAAGGCAGAGCCAGGGCTCGATTCCGGCATGCAGCAGTTCGTCGATCAGCCGGTCGTAGAAGGCGAGGCCGGCTTCGTTGACGGCTCCTCGCCCCTCCGGCAGCACGCGCGGCCAAGCCACCGAGAAGCGATAGGCGTCGACGCCGATGCCGCGCATCAGCGCCACGTCTTCGCGATAGCGGTGGTAATGATCGCAGGCGACGTCGCCCGTGTCGCCGTTGTCGATCTTGCCGGGTTGATGGCTGCGCATGTCCCAGATGCTGGGGCCGCGACCGTCCTCGGCGGCGGCGCCCTCGATCTGATAGGCCGAGGTCGATACGCCCCAGATGAATTTTTCCGGCCAATGGATCATGCGCGCTCGCCGCTCTTCTGCGGCAGCATGCGGTCGGCAGCGCGGAAATAGCTGCGTGCGTGGGCGACGATCTGCCGATCGGTGGGATGGTCGACGGTCTCGATGCCGACGATTTTCTTCTCCGTCTCGGGCGCATGGCGATGCAGATGACGGATCAGCTCCAATTTGGCGCTCCCCGGCCCGACGATGAGAATCTCGCCAGCCGGGGCCAGGGCTTCGGCGATCTGACGCAGGTAATCGGGGTCGGTCGCCGCCTTGCCGCTGCCGATGGCGTTGGCCTTGTGATGAATATGCGCCTTGCGGTCATGCGGATGCAGGACCTGGCTCGCGACATCGTCGGCGTTGAAGGCGAAGACCTTGGCTTGGGCGTGATCGAGCCAGACTATGGCGTGGAAATGCGGCATGGCGGTCCTCCCGATGGATGCATCATCCTGCCGGGCAGGATCAGTCCCCGCCTTGATTTAGATCAGGGCCGGCCTGAGCGCGCCAGGTCCGGTTGACCCGCCGGCGACGGCGCGGCAAGGTGCCGCCATGCTCGACGCAAATCCCTTCATGCTGCGCGCGCTCGCCGAGGCCGAGGCCGCCGCCCTGCGCGGGGAGGTGCCGGTCGGCGCGGTGATCGCCGATCCGGCGAGCGGCGAGATTCTCGCCGCCTGCGGCAACCGCACCGAGGAATTGAACGATCCCACGGCCCACGCCGAATTGCTGGCGATCCGCGAGGCGGCCGCCAAGCTCGGCTCGGCCCGGCTCATGCTGTGCGATCTCTACGTGACGCTGGAGCCATGCGCCATGTGCGCCGGAGCGATCAGCATGGCCCGCCTGCGCCGGCTCTATTACGGCGCGGCCGATCCCAAGGGCGGCGCGGTCGATCACGGGCCGCGCTTCTTCGGCCAGCCGACCTGCCATCACCGGCCCGAGGTCTATGGCGGCATCGCCGAGCGCGCGGCCGGCGACATGCTGCGCGATTTCTTCCGCGCGCGCCGCGAGGAGCGGGGCTGATGGCGGCCGCGTCGCGCAACGAACCCAGGGGCCTGCCGCCCGGCGCGCCGCTCCCTGGCGATCCGGCTGCATGGTTCGCCGCCCGCAGCTCCACCAATCCGCGCTACGTCTTCCACACCGCCGCCGGGCGCTACATTCTGCTCGGCTTGCTCGGCGCGGCGCGCCGGCCCGAAGTGGCGGCGGCCCTGAGGCGCGTCGCCGCGCGGCGCGCCCTGTTCGACGACCGGCAAGTCTCCTTTTTCGGCGTCAGCGTCGATCCGTCGGACGAGGCGGAAGGCCGCCTGCGCCCGAGCCTGCCCGGCGTGCGCTTCTTCTGGGATTTCGATCTGGCGGTCAGCAAGCTCTACGGCGCGACGCCGCCCGACGCCGCGCCCGGCCCGAAATTGATCTACCGGTCCTATTGGCTGCTGCTCGATCCGCTGCTGCGCGTGATCCGCGCCGCGCCCGTGGGCGAGATCGGCGATTTGCTCGACGAGATCGCCGCATTGCCGCCGCTCGACGTCGAGACGCAATCGCAAGCGCCGGTGCTGACGCTGCCGCGCGTGCTGGAGCCAGAATTGTGCCGCGAGCTGATCGCGCGCTACGAGGCGGGCGAGACGCGCGATTCCGGCTTCATGCGCGACGTCGACGGCAAGACGACGCTGCTGGTCGATCACGGCCACAAGCGCCGCGCCGACCATCACATCGTCGACGAGGGCGTGCTGGCGGCGTTGCGTCTGCGCGTGCAGCGCCGGCTGATCCCGGAGATCGCCAAATCGTTCCAGTTTCATGTCACGCGCATGGAGCGCTATATCGTCGCCTGCTACGACGGCGCGGACGGCGGCCATTTCCGCCCGCATCGCGACAACACGACGAAAGGCACGGCGCACCGCCGCTTCGCCGTGACAATCAATCTGAACGCCGAGGAGTACGACGGCGGCGACCTGCGCTTTCCCGAATTCGGCCCGCGTCTCTATCGCGCGCCGACCGGCGGCGCGGTGGTCTTTTCCTGCGGCCTGCTGCACGAGGCGACGCCGGTCACGCGCGGCAAGCGCTACGCCTTTCTGCCGTTCCTCTACGACGACGCGGCGGCGCGGGTGCGCGAGGAGAACCTGAAATTCCTCGCCGCCCAGGGCGGCCAGGCGCAAGACGCGGAGGACGACGCCGGCGCGGGCTAAAGCTCGCCGATCGTCGGAGCCTTACCGCTTCACGGCCCGCCAGCCGATGTCGCGGCGGCAAAAGCCGCCGGGCCAGTCGATCTTATCGACCGCCGCATAGGCTTTCTGCTGCGCCTCAAGCGCGGTTGCGCCGGTGGCAGTGACGGCGAGCACGCGGCCGCCGGTGGCGACGATATTGCCGTCCTTCAATGCGGTGCCGGCATGAAAGACGTTGCCGATCTCGTTCGCCGCGTCGAGCCCGCGAATCTCCGTGCCCTTCTCGTAAGGCCCCGGATAGCCTTTGGCGGCCATCACCACGGTCAACGCCGTTTCGTCGCGCCAGCGCAAGTCCACATGGGCCAGCGTGCCGTCGCGCGAGGCCATCAGCGCCGGCAGCAGGTCGGATTTAAGCCGCGTCATCAGCACCTGGCATTCCGGATCGCCGAAGCGCGTGTTGTATTCCAGCAGCTTCGGGCCGGTCTCGTCGATCATCAGGCCGGCGAACAGCACGCCCTTGAACGGCCGGCCCATGTCGGCCATCGCCGCCACCGTCGGCTCGATGATCTCGCGCATCACGCGCGCGGCCATCGCCTCGGTCACGACCGGGGCCGGCGAATAGGCGCCCATGCCGCCGGTGTTGGGGCCCGTGTCGCCGTCGCCGACGCGCTTATGGTCCTGCGCCGAGGCGAGCGCCAGCGCGTGCTTGCCGTCGACCAGGGCGAAGAAGCTCGCTTCCTCGCCCTTGAGGAATTCCTCGATGACGAGCGACGCGCCCGCCGCGCCGAACGCGCCCGACAGCATGTCGCGCACGGCGGCTTCCGCCTGATCCATGCTCTCGGCGATCACCACGCCTTTGCCGGCGGCGAGCCCGTCGGCCTTCACGACGATGGGCAGCGACTGCGTCTTCAAGAAGGCGAGCGCGCTCTCGACATCGGTGAAGCGGCCATAGGCGGCGGTCGGAATGGCGTATTTGGCGCACATGTCCTTGGTGAAGCCCTTGGAGCCTTCGAGCGCGGCGGCGGCCTGGTTCGGGCCGAAGGCGGCGATGCCGGCGGCTTCCAGCCGGTCCACCAGGCCGAGCACCAGCGGCGTTTCCGGGCCGACGACGACGAAATCGACGCCCTTGTCCCGGGCCAGCTTCACCTGGCCGTCGATATCCTCGGCGGCGACGGGAACGCATTCGGCGAGCACGGCGATGCCGGCGTTGCCGGGCGCGCAATAGAGCTTGTCGCACAGCGCCGAGGCGGAAATCGCCCAGCACAGCGCATGTTCGCGGCCGCCGCCGCCGACGACGAGTACCTTCATTGCAGGCCCTTTATTTCCTGGCCGCCCTGGATGCGGGCGGGGCGTCTTGATAGCATAGGGCCGGCTTTCAAGAAACGCGGTCCTTCCCCTTGGCGAGTTATCCACCCCCCACTGGTTTTGAGCCAGATCTGGCCCCGAATGAGGGCGCGGGAAACGCGCCGATCCTCACGGTCGGCGAGCTTGCCTTCGCGCTCAAGCGCACGGTGGAGGACGCCTTCGGCCGCGTGCGCCTGCGCGGCGAAATCTCCGGCTTCAAGCGCCACACGTCGGGCCATTGCTATTTCCGCCTGAAGGACATGGACGCCGCCATCGAGGCGGTGCTGTTTCGCGGCTCGGCCGGCAAGCTGACGATCAAGCCCGAGGACGGCATGGAGGTGATCGCCACCGGGCGCGTCACCACCTATCCGGGCCGCTCGCAGTACCAGATCATCGTCGACACGGTGGAGCTGGCCGGCCAGGGCGCGCTGCTGAAACTGATCGAGGACCGCCGCAAGCGCCTGGAGGCCGAAGGCCTGTTCGATCAGGACCGCAAGCGCCCGCTGCCCTTCCTGCCCGACGTGATCGGCGTCGTCACCTCGCCGACCGGCGCGGTGATCCGCGACATCCTGCATCGGTTGAACGACCGTTTCCCGCGCCATGTGCTGCTGTGGCCGGTGCTGGTGCAGGGCGACGGCGCGGCCGAACAGGTGGCGCGCGCCATCAAGGGCTTCAACGCCCTGGAACGCGGCGGCGCCGTGCCGCGCCCCGATCTGCTGATCGTCGCGCGCGGCGGCGGCAGCCTGGAAGACCTCATGGCCTTCAACGAGGAAGCGGTGATCCGCGCCGCCGCCGAATCGGACATTCCGCTGATCTCCGCCGTCGGCCACGAAACCGACACGACGCTGATCGACTTCGCCTCCGACCGCCGCGCGCCGACGCCGACCGCCGCCGCCGAAATGGCCGTGCCTGTGCGCGCCGACTTGCTGGCGCAGGTGATGGACGACGGCACGCGCCTAGTGCGCGGCTTCGGCCGCGGCCTGCAGGAACGGGCCGAGCGCCTCGGCGCGCTGGCGCGCGTCATGGGCGACCCGCAGCGCCTGATCGAGGATTACGCCCAGCGCCTCGACGACCGCTGGGAGCGCCTGCGCCTCGCCGGCGACGGGATGCTGTCGCGCTTCGCCGCCGTCATCGCCACCGCCGCCGCCGCGCTGCGCCCGCAACGCCTGCAGGCCTTGCTCGAACAGCGCGAGGAGCGGCTGGAGACGGCCGGCGCGCGACTTGCCGCCGCCGGCGGCCGGGCGCTGATGGACGCCGAACGCCATGTGGCGCAGCTCGGCAAGCTGCTCGACAGCTATTCGCACAAGTCGGTGCTGGCGCGCGGTTTCGCGCTGGTCGTCGGGCCGGACGGCCATCTCGTCGGCTCGGCCGCCGCATCAAAAGCCGGCGACACGGTCGCGCTGCGCTTCCATGACGGCGAGCGCGCGGCGGTGATCGACGGTGAGGACAAAAAAGCCGTGCCGATGAAGCCGGCCAAGCCAAAGACGCCGGTCGGCGGCGGCACGCAAGGCAGTTTGCTATGAAGAGATTTTTTTTCGCGCTCGTGCTGCTGGCGACCCCTGTGTCGGCGCAGGACATTCGCCAGGTCGACGAATATGGCGGCATGAGCTTCAGCCTGACCGGCACGGCGACCCAGGGCGGTTTGTTGATCGGCAAGACCAAGCCGCACAGCCGCGTGCGCGCCAACGGCGTCGAGCTGCAAGTCGCCTCGAACGGCGCGTTCCTGATCGGCTTCGGCCGCGATTACGACAGCACCTTCGTCGAGGTCGTCGTCACTGCGCCCGACCAATCCTCGACCGAGACGCGGAGCATTCCCGTCCTGCCGCGCGTCTATGACGTGCAGAGCATCACCGGCGTCGCGCAAAAATACGTCGAGCCGCCGCCGGAAGACCTCAAGCGCATCGCCGAGGAGCGCCGGCTGATCGCCGGGGCGCGCGAGCGCAAGGCCGACGCCAGCGATTTCGATGCGGGATTCATATGGCCGGTCGAGGGGCCGATCAGCGGCGTGTTCGGCAGCCAGCGCATTTTCAACGGCCAGCCGCGCGCGCCGCACAACGGCGTCGACATCGCCGCCGGGCGCGGCGCGACCGTCGTCGCCGCCAGCCGCGGCGTGGTCACGCTGGCCGAGAAGGGCCTGTTCTTCAACGGCAACGTGGTCATCATCGACCACGGCCTCAGCCTCAGCACCGTCTATGTCCATCTCGACGAGATCATGGTGAAGAAGGGCCAGCGCGTGAATATCGGCGAGGCCATCGGCAAGGTCGGCGCGACGGGACGCGTCACCGGCCCGCATCTGCATTGGGGCGCGAACGTCGCCGGCGAGGCCATCGACCCGCAATTGCTGGTCGGCCCGATGGTGCGGCGGTAGGGCCGTTTCTCCAACCGTCACCCTCGGGCTTGTCCCGAGGGTCCATTTTTCAAGCGCTCAGGCGGCGGATGCATGGATGCTCGGGTCAAGCCCGAGCATGACGGCTTTCTTTGAAGCCCCGCCTAATCCGGCCAGCGGCGGTGCACCCAGAGCCATTGGCCGGGGTTGCGGCGGATCCAGCTTTCCATCGCCAAGTTGATCTCGGCGGTCAGCGTCACGATGTCGGCCTTGCGGTCGCCGCTCTTCGGCAGCGCCATCGGCGGCAGGATGCGCAGCCGGAAGCGCGCGCTGCGTCCGATGCGCTCGACATAGCCCGGCAGCAGATAGCAATCGTATTTCAGCGCGAGCTGGGCGATGGCCGGCGCGGTCATCGCCGGACGGCCGAAGAAGGGCGCAGGGATGCCGTCGTTCATCTTCTGGTCGGGCAGCATGCCGATATGGCCGCCGGCCTTCAGCACCTCGACGATGCGGCGCGCGCCGGAGGTGCCCTTGGCGATCATTTCGGCCTTCAGGCCCTTGCGGCCGTAGCGCAGCAGCCATTCGGCGGCGGGATCGTTGGCGGCGCGATAGACGATGGCCAGCGGCGTCGTCCACGGCCCGCGCTGGATCACGGCATGCGCCGACAATTCCCAATTGCCGAGATGGGGCGTAAAGAAGATGCCCGGCTTGCCGTCGTCGCGCATGGCGTCGGCGTGCTCGATGCCGCTGATCTCGAAGCGCGGATCGTTGTAGATATCCATGCGGCCGATATGGGGGAATTCGGCCATCACGCGGCCGAGGTTGTCCCACATCTCGGTCATGATCGAGTCGATCTCGGCCGGCGATTTCTCGGGAAAGGCGGCGACGAGATTGCGCCTTGCGATCTTGCGCACGCCGAGCCGCGGGCCAAACGTGCGGCCGAGCCAGCCGCCTAAATTTGACGCGACGTCGAGCGGCAGCGCGGCGAACAGATGGAAGGCCAGCCAGTAGAGCGCTTTCACGGCTCCGGTCATGATTGAGCCTCCGGCAAGAGCCGCGCCAGCTTGGCGGCGAGCAGCAGATCGAGCGCCGTTTCGTCGTCCCAGGCGATGGCGACGTCGAGCGTCAGCGGCTTGCGTTCGGCGTCGCCGGGCCAGCGCGTCAGGTCCTTGGCGGTGGTGACGAGCTGCGCGCCATGTTCTGCGGCGAGCCGGCGGAGCGCGCCGACGTCGCGCGCATCGTAGGGATGATGGTCGGCGAAACTGCGTGTCGCGCGCAGATCGCAGCCGAGCGCGCGCAAGCTCTCGAAGAATTTTTCCGGCCGGCCGATGCCGGCGAACGCGACCAGCGGCTTGCCGGCGAGCGCTGCGGCCGAGGCGGGATCGGGAACCAGCGCCGCGCGCAGGATCGGCAGATCGGCGCGCGCCCGCGCCACCTCGGCCGCTACGCCCGCGCGGTCCTCGCCGACGAGGATCGCCGCGTCGCTGCGCGCCAAGGCGTCGGCGACGGGCTCGCGCAAGGGGCCGGCGGGAATGACGCGGCCGTTGCCGAACCCCGCGCCGCCGTCGATCACGACGAACGTCAGGTCTTTCTCCAGCGCCGGGTTCTGCAAGCCGTCGTCGAGGATGAGCAGCGCCGCGCCGGCCGCCACGGCCGCCGCCGCGCCGGCGACGCGGTCGCGCGCGACCCAGGTCGGCAGCGCGCGCGCCAGCAGCAACGGCTCGTCGCCGACCTTCCAGGCGTCATGCACCACGGGATCGACGCGCGCCGGGCCGCGCAATTCGCCGCCGTAGCCGCGCGAGATCGCGTGCACGCGCCCGGTCAGCGCCGGGCGCGCCGCGAACTTGGCGGCGAGCGCGAGGACCACCGGCGTCTTGCCTGCGCCGCCGGCAGTGATGTTGCCGACGCAGATCACCGGCATGGCGGCGGCTTGCGGCGCGGCGAGGGCGCGGCGCAGGCGGCCGCCGAGCGCGGTGAGGCAGCCGAAGGGCGCGAGGGCGAGCGACAGCGCGCCGCCGCTCTGCCAGAAGTCAGGCGCGCGCATGGGCGGCCTCGCCAGCCGGGTCCGCGCCCGGCATGAAAGGCGCGATCTCGGCGACGACGCGGCGCAGCACCTCGTCCTCGGTGGCGGCGACGCGCTGCGCCGACATGATGAGCCGTTCGCGCAGCGCGCTGTCGCCGAGCAGGCGCGCGACGGCCTCGGCGAGCGAGGCGGCGTCGCTCACGCGCAGCCAGGCGCCGGCGGCATCCATGTCGGCGGAGATGGTGGCGAAATTCTCGGTGTGCGGGCCGACGACGATGGCGCAATCGAGCCGCGCCGGCTCCAGCATGTTCTGGCCGCCGCGCGGCGCGAGCGAGCCGCCGACGAAGGCGACGGGCGCGGCGCGATAGAGCAGGCCGAGTTCGCCCAGCGTGTCGGCGAGATAGATCGCGGTGTCGGGCGCGACCGTTTCGTTCAGGCTGCGGCGCGCGGTCTTGAGCCCCTGCGCCGCCAGCGCGGCGGCGATGGCGGGGCCGCGCGGCGGATGGCGCGGCGCGAGGATGGTCAACAGATCGGGCCGCGCGGCGGCGAGCCGCTGGTGCGCTTCGGCGACGAGCGTTTCCTCGCCGTCGTGCGTGCTGGCGGCGATCCAGGCCGGGCGGCCGGCGATCATGGCGCGCAAGCTCGCGAGCGCGTCCGGCGCGGCCGGCAATGGCTCGGCGGCGTTCTTCAGATTGCCGACGACGCGGACATCCGCCGCGCCGAGGGCGCGCAGGCGCTCGGCGTCGGCCTCGCTTTGCGCCAGGCACCGGGCGAAGCCGGCGAACAGCCCCCGCGCCACGCTCGGCCAGCGCCGCCAGCCGGCGAAGCTTTTGGGCGACATGCGGGCGTTGATCAGCACCATCGGCACGCCGCGCGCCATCGTCTCGCCGATCAGGTTGGGCCAGATTTCCGATTCGAGCCACAGCGCCGCGTCGGGTCGCCAATGGTCGAGGAAGCGCCGCACCCAGGCCATGCGGTCGACCGGCACATATTGGTGGATCGCGCGCGGCGGCAGGCGGCCCGCCAGCAATTGCGCCGAGCTGACCGTGCCGGTGGTGACGAGGATGCTGAGCGCCGGCCGTTCGGCGAGCAGCGTCTCGATCAGGCGCAGCGCCGAGAAGGCTTCGCCGATGCTGGCGGCGTGCAGCCAGACCAGCGGGCCGGCGGGGCGCGGCTGGCCGGGCTGGCCGAAACGTTCGGCGAAGCGCGCCGGGTCTTCCTTGCCGCGCGCCAACCGGCGCTTGAGATAGAGCGTCACCGCCGGGCCGGCGAGGCAGGTCGCGCCGCGATAGAGCCCGCGCGCCAGCGGATAGAGGCCGTTCATGCCGGCATCTCCGCAGAGACGATGGGGGCGGGCACGATGGGCGCGACGCCGCACAGCCTATCGGCTTGGTCGGCGAGCGCGTTCATGCGCGCCTCCAATTCGGCGCGCAGCGTTTCGAGCTGGTCGTCGGCGATGTCGCGCGGAATATAGAGCGGCTCGCCCCAGACGAAGACGGCGCGCGCGAAGGGCAGCGCCAGGATGAAGCGGTCCCAACTGCCGAGCACCTTGCGCCGGCTGGCGGCGAACATGCACGGCAGGATCGGCGCGCCGGACAGGCGCGCGGCCTGGATCGCGCCGAGGCTGGCGCGCATGCGCGGCCCGCGCGGCCCGTCCGGCGAGATGGCGACCGAGACGCGCTCGCGCGTCAGGCTTTTCACGATGGCCATCAACGCCGCCGCGCCGCCGCGCGAACTCGAACCGGCGATATTGTCGATGCCGAATCGCGCGAGCGTGCCGGAGATCAGCCGGCCGTCGCTATGGCGCGAGATCAGCACGCGCATCGGCCGCGGGCGCGGCCAGCTATAGGGCATCATCAGCAAGCGGCCGTGCCAGAAGGCGAGGATGAAGGGCGCATCGGCGTCCCACAGACGCTGCGGATGTTCGCCGCCGACCACGCTGAGGCGGCTTGTGGCGCGCACCAAGCGGATATAGCCGGCGATCAGCGCGCAGGCGGCGCGCTGCGCCAGCGGCTTGCGCAGAATATCCTTCAGGCGCGCCACGGACCCTCCGGAGCGGCGAAGTTCATCAGCTTTGGCAAGGAGTTAAGCGCGGTCATGGCGGGCCGGACCATATCATATCCGGTCCGCCAGGGGCTATTGCCGCGCTTGGGCGCTCTCCTAACGCCCGGCGACCGTCATGCCTTCGATCCGCAGGGTCGGCGCATCGGTGCCGTAGCGGAAGGTCAGGTCGTCGGCCGCCGTCAGATGCAGGAACATTTCGCGCAAATTTCCCGCCACCGTCACCTCGCTGACCGGATAGGCGATTTCGCCGTTCTCGATCCAGAAGCCGCTGGCGCCGCGCGAATAATCGCCGGTGATCAGGTTGGTGCCCATGCCCATCAACTGGGTGACGTAGAAGCCCTGCTTGATGTCGGCGATCAGTTCTTTGGGCGGCAGCTTGCCGGCGGCGAGATAGAGGTTGGTCGGCGCCGGCGAGGGCGGCGAGCCGGTGCCGCGCGCGGCGTGGCCGGTGCTGCTCAGGCCAAGCTGGCGCGCGGTCGCGAGATCGAGGAACCAGGTCGTCAGCACGCCGTCGGCGATCACCTCGCGGCGCTGCGTCGCCAGCCCTTCGCCGTCGAACGGCTTGGAGCGGAAGCCGCGCTGGCGCAGCGGATCGTCGACGATAGTGATGCCGGCCGCGAACACGCGCTGGCCCATGCTGCCTTTGAGGAAGCTGGTGCCGCGCGCGATCGACGCGCCGTTGATCGCGCCGGCCAGGCTGCCGACGAGGCCGTTCGAGACGCGCGGATCGTAGATTACCGGCACTTGCGCGGTGGCGGCCTTGCGCGGGTTGAGCTTTTTGACCGCCTTCTCGCCGGCGCTGCGGCCGAGCGCGGCCGGATCCTTCAGGTCGCTGGCCGAGATGCCGGTGGCGAAATCGTAATCGGTCTCCATCGCCGTGCCTTCGCCGGCCAGCACCGAGACCGAAAGCGAATGGCGCGACACGCCGTAGCTGCCGGAAAAGCCGTTGGATGCCGCGAGATGGACGCGCGACAGCGACCAGCCGGCCTCCGCGCCTTCCGAATTGGTCACGCCCTTGACCGCGCGCGCCGCGTCCTCCGCCTCGGCCGTCATGCGCTCCATGTCGGCCGGCGACGGCTCGCGCGTGTCGCAAGTGTCGAGATCGGGATGGCTCTTGGAGATCTGGCCCGGCTCGGCGATGCCGCAGAACTTGTCCTCGGGCACCGCTTTTGCCATAGCGACGGCGCGCGTCACCAATTCGTCCAGCGCGGCCGGCGCGAAATCGGTCGAGGAGACGATGGCCTGGCGCTTGCCGATAAGCACGCGCAGGCCGAGGTCGCGACCCTCGGCGCGTTCCACGCCTTCGGACTTGCCGAGTCGCCGCGCCAGCGACAGCGATACGCCCTCGGCGACGAGCGCGTCGGCGGCGTCCGCCCCGGCGGCCTTGGCCTTTTTCAAGAGGTCGGCCAGCAGGCTGTCGGCGTCGAGCGGCGCGGTGGTCATGTCGGGCTCCGATTCGGGAAAGAGGCGAGGGGGTAGTCTAGGCCGGAACGGCCTGTAGGGGCAAAGCGGCGGCTCGGCTCAGAAGGGGAGCGCGCCGGTCCACCATAGCCATATGGCGGCGAGGCCCATGCTGATCAAGGCGACGGGAACGCCGCTTTTGGCGTGATCCATGAAACCGAGCCGGATTCCGACGCTGGCGGCGCGCTCGGCGACGATGATGTTGGCGAGGCTGCCGACGATCAGCAGGTTGCCGGCCAGCGTCGAGAGCAGCGCCAGGCCGTAGAGCGCGCCGTCCGGCGGCGACTGCCAGACTTGCAGCAGCAGGATCACCGCCGGCACGTTGCCGATGGTGTTGGAGAGGACCAAGGCCAGCGGCGCGAGCGTGGCGATGCGGTCGGGCAGCCAGCCGGCGCGCGCGAGATCGGCGAACAGATCCGCCGCCAAGGGCGTCGCGGCGAGCGCGCCGGTGACGACGAACAATCCGGCGAACAGTAGCAGCAGGCTGAAATCGACCGCGCCGACCAGATCGCGGCTCGCCAGCTTGCGGCTGAGCAGCAAGAGCGCGGCGATGGCGAGCGCGGAAAGCTCGCGCGGCAAATCGGTGAAGAACAGCGCCAGCAGCGCGGCGGTGGCGACGAGCGCCTTGATGAACTGCGTCTTGTCGCGCGCGAGCGGCACGGCGGCGAGATCGTCGGCACTCGCCGCCACGCCAGCGGTCAATCGCCCGCGCCATTGCCAGGCGATGACGGCGTAGCTGACCATCATGGCGACGAGCGCCGGCACGGCGGAGTAGCCGAGGAAGGCGACGAAATCGAGCTTGCCGACCTGGCCGATCAGGATGTTTTGCGGGTTGCCGATCATCGTCGCCGCCGAGCCGGCATTGGCGGCGCAAGCCAGCGCGATGAGATAGGGCGTGGGGTTCAGGCCGCGCTTTTGCAGGCCGATGCAAAGCAGCGGCGTCATGGCGAACACGACGATGTCGTTGGCGAGCAGCGCCGACAAGCCGCCGGCGACCATGATGACAGCGGCGAGCAGCTTTTTCGGCCCGTGAGGGCTGTCGGCGCCCATGCGCGCCACGCGGGCGGCGACGCCATCATAGAATCCCGAGGCGGCGAATTGCGCCGAGACGATCATCAGGCCGAACAGCAGCAGCAGGGTCGGCAGATCGACCGATTGCGCCGCGCCCTCCAGCGTCAGCGCGCCGGCGGCGATCAGGACGATGGCGCCGATCAGCGCGATGCCGGTGCGGTCGATGGCGAGGCCGGGCCAGCGCCCGAGCGCCATGCCGATGTAGGTGGCGATGAAAACGGCGAGGATCAGGTCGATCATCGCCGCATCACTTCTTCCAGATCGGGCGGCCCGATCCGGGCAGACCGAGCCCCGGCCATTTTTTCGTGACGGCGTCGATGATGTCGTCCGTCATGCGGATCGGCTTGCCCCATTCGCGGGCCGTCTCGCTGCCGATCTTGTTGGTGGCGTCGAGGCCGATCTTGCCGCCGAGCTCCGGCTCGGGCGAGGCGAAGTCGAGATAGTCGATCGGCGTGTTGTCGATGATGGTGACGTCGCGCGACGGATCGAAGCGCGTCGCCAGCGCCCACATGACATCCTTCCAGTCGCGCGCGTCGATGTCCTCGTCCACCACGATCACCATCTTGGTGTAGAGGAATTGGCGCAAGTAAGACCACACCGCCATCATCGCGCGCTTGGCGTGCCCCGGATATTGCTTGCGGATGCTGACCACGGCGACGCGGTAGGAGCAGGCCTCCGGCGGCAGGTAGAAATCCACCACCTCGGGGAAGTGGCGCGCGAACATCGGCAGGAAAACGTCGTTGAGCGCCAGTCCGAGCACCGAAGGCTCGTCCGGCGGCCGGCCGGTGAAGGTGCTGAGATAAATCGGATCGCGCCGCATGGTGATCGCGCTCGCCGTGAACACCGGGAAGCGCTCGACCGAATTGTAATAGCCGGTGTGATCGCCATAGGGCCCTTCCGCGCCGGTCTCGGTCAGCGACACATGGCCCTCGATGACGATCTCGGCCGAGGCCGGCACTTGCAGCGGCACCGTCTTGCAATCGACGAGCTTGACGCGCTTGCCGCGCAGCAAGCCGGCGAATTCGTATTCGGACAGGCCCTCGGGCACCGGCGTCACGGCGGCGAGCAGCACGGCGGGATCGGCGCCCAGCGTGATCGCCACCGGCATCGGCTCGCTCTTTAGCGCCTTCCAGGCGGCGTAATGCAGCGCGCCGCCGCGCGTGTGCAGCCAGCGCATCAGCGCGGTGGTCTTGCCCGTCACCTGCATGCGGTAGATGCCGACGTTCGTGCCGCCGCGCTCATTGCCGATGTCGGGCCCGCGTGTCGTCACCAGCGGGAAGCTGATCAGCGGCGCGGGCTCGCCCGGCCAGCAGGTCTGGATCGGCAGCTTGCCGAGATCGATCTCGCCGCCCCGCAGCACGATCTCCTGGCACGGCGCGGACGACACCGTCTTGGGCTTGCGCGCCAGCGCAGTTTTCAGCATCGGCAGCAGCGCGAAGGCTTCGCGCAGGTTTTCCGGCGGCTCGGGATGGTCGAGCCAGGCGAGCATTTCGCCGAGCTTGCGCAACTCCTCGGGCTCGCGGCCCATGCCCCAGGCGACGCGCTCGACCGTGCCGAACAAGTTGGCCGCCACCGGCATCGCGTAGCGCCCGCCCGCCGCGTCGGTGACATGCTCGAACAGCGCTGCCGGCCCTTGCTCGGCGAGCAGGCGGGTCTGGATTTCGGTGATCTCGAGCGCGGCGGCGACCGGCGCGGTCACGCGGACCAAGCGTTCGCGCCGTTCCAGATGGTCGAGAAAGTCGCGCAGGGAGTCGAAGGGCATGGCTCAGCAATGCCACGGCGCGGGTGCGACGTCCAGCCCCGCCGCTCGCCGTTTGGGCGAAGAATGCTTGTTTCGCAAGCACTTGGCCGGCTTTTGCCGGTCCCCGGCGGTCTTCACGTTTCGGTAATGCGGGTCTGGCATGATTTATCGGCGCTGGTCCGCTTGGCCCGGCATTTGCTTTAACTTGCAACCGCGCCAAACAGACTTACATGCAGATCATGTCAGCCACCCGGAGAGAGACGATGCCGCGTTATTGGGTCATCGGCGGTGAATATAAAACCACCGATTTCCGCGACATGGCCAACGGCAACGGCCCGCAGCGCTTCGGCCCGTTCGAGACCTACGAACAGGCCAAGAGCGCCTGGCAGGCCCAATCCTGGGCCAATGTCGACAGCTGCCACCATCGCTTCACGATCGTGAAGGACGAGGCCCCGCAGAGCGGCGACAAGTCGGCCGCTTAAGCCGCGCTTGCCGCGCCGATCAGCGCGCTGAATAATCCTCTGACCTGTTGGGTTCCGAGGACGATGCGCCTGCGCTTTTTCCATGTGATCGCCGTTTTGTGCCTGGGCGCGCTCGCGCTCGGTGCCTGCACGCCCGAATCCAAGAACGGCCTGCCCGAGGATTTCCGCGTCGCGCCCGAGTTGCGCTTCGTCGGCATCTGGCGCGGCGGGAACGAAGACGGCGGCCTGCCGGGCGCGACGCTGGCCGTCGCCGTGCGCGTCGATCCGGCCGAGCCGCTCGACCTGCTCGCCGCCATCGACGAGACCTGGCGCACCACGCGCGGCGCGCACCAGCGCGCGCTGCAAGCCCGCCTGCGCTTCTACGACATCGCCGGCCGCCGCGTCGTCGCCGTGCTGCGCGAAGACGGCGCGCCGGACGAGCGCACTTGGCGCTTCGCCGCCTACCGTTTCGGCGGCGACGACAGCCTGGTGCTGCATTTCATGGACGAGTCGCGGCTTTACACGCAGATCAACAACGGCGCGCTGCACGGCAAGATCCGGGGCGGCGAGAAGGAATTTCCCGACCTGTTGATCACCGCCGCGCCCGAGCGCATCGCGGCGCTGATCCGCACCAGCGATCCGTTCCTGCTGTTCACGGCGCGGCTCGGGCCGCTCGCGCGAGCCAAGTGAGCTAGCGCGCTAGAGCGCCTGTCCCGCGATCAGCGCCGCCAGCAACAGCCAGCCGAACCAGCGGTTGCTGCGGAATTTCGCCAGGCAATCGGCGGCGTCGTCGATATCGACCTTCGCCGCCTGCCATAGCAATTGCGCGCCGGCCACGGCCAGCAGCGCGTAGAACGGCCAGGCGAGCCCTTCGCGCGCGCCGGCCAGCGCGGCGAGCAGGATCGTCGCGGCGTAAAAGCCGAACAGCCAAGGCCGCGTCGCCGCGCCGAATTTCAGCGCGGTGGATTTGACGCCGATCAGCGCGTCGTCGTCCTTGTCCTGATGGGCGTAGATCGTGTCGTAGCCGAGCGTCCAGCAGATGCCGGCGGTGTAGAGCAGGACGGCGCTCCAGGCCAGCGTGCCGGTCGCCGCCGCGTAGCCCATCAGCGCGCCCCAGTTGAAGGCGAGGCCGAGCACCGCCTGCGGCCAATAGGTGACGCGCTTCATCAAGGGATAAGTGAAGACCAGCGCGAGCGAGGCGACGCCGAGCGCCCAGGCGAAGGGATGCAGCGCCAGCAGCACGGCGAGGCCGACGAGCAGTTCGCCAGCGAGAAAGATCCACGCCGCGCGCACGCTCACCGCGCCCGATGGAATCGGCCGCTGCGCCGTGCGCGCGACCTTGGCATCGAAGTCGCGGTCGAGAATGTCGTTGATGGTGCAGCCGGCGCCGCGCATCACCACCGCGCCGACGGCGAAGATGACGCCGAGCCACAGCAGGCCGTCGGCGCCGTGATCGCCGGTCCCGGCCAACGCCAAGCCCCACCAGCAGGGAAATAGCAGCAGCCAGGTGCCGATCGGCCGGTCGAGCCGCGCCAGCCGCGCATAGGGTCGCCAGGCGCGCGGCAGCCAGCGTAGCAGGCCGGGCGCGGTGCTGTCCGGCGTCAGGGGCTGGCTGTCGGGCGAAAGGCTCATGCTATAGTGCCGGTCGGAGTCATTGCCGCACCATGCCAGAAAAATCATCCGTCGAGAATCCCGCCGCCGATGATGCCGCCGACGGCAGCTATCAGCCGCGCGTGCGCCTGTTCGTCGCGGCGTCGCTCGCCGCCGGCGAAGCGGTCGCGCTGGAGGCGGGGCAGGCGCATTATCTCGTCAATGTCATGCGCCTGAAAGACGGCGACGAGGTTTGCCTGTTCAACGGCCGCGACGGCGAATGGCGCGCGCGTCTGCAAGACGCCAAGCGCAAGAGCTGCGCCGCCGTTCCGGCGGCGCTCTTGCGCGCGCAAAGATCCGAGGCCGACGTCTGGCTGCTGTTCGCGCCCTTGAAGAAGGCGCGCACCGATTATCTCGCCGAAAAAGCGACCGAGCTCGGCGCGTCGCTGCTTTGGCCGGTCTATACGCGTCGCACGGTGGCCGAGCGCGTCAATCTCGACCGGTTGCGCGCCAACGCGATCGAAGCGGCCGAGCAGAGCGAGCGCCTGACCGTTCCCGAGCTGCGCGCGCCAGCCAAATTGACAGACGCGTTGCAGGATTGGCCGGCCGGCCGCCGGCTGATTTTGTGCGACGAAAGCGGCGCGGCGAAACCGATGGCGGACGCGCTTACCGATGTGAAACCTGGCGAGCCGCTGGCGCTCTTGATCGGCCCCGAGGGCGGTTTCTCGGCGGTGGAGCTTGACGCCTTGCGCAAACTTCCGTTTGTTAAGCCCGTGGGATTGGGGCCGCGCGTCTTGCGCGCCGACACCGCCGCGCTCGCCGCCCTCGCTTGCCTGCAAGCGCTCGTCGGCGACTGGCGACAATCCCGCGCTTGAGTCTTTCTTCTCCCAAGTTTTTCTTCCCCCAAGCATCGAGCACCGCGCCATGTCCGGACCGTCGCAACCCTCGGCCGAGCCGATCACCGACAAGCGTCAGCTCGTCGATTACGTCGCCTCCGGCAACAAGCCGCGCGAGCAATGGCGCGTCGGCACCGAGCACGAGAAGTTCGCCTACGATCTCGACACGCACCGGCCGCTGCCCTACGAGGGGCCGAACGGCATCGGCGAGATTCTCCAGCGCCTGACCCGCTTCGGCTGGCAGCCGGTGAAAGAGGCCGGCAAGGTCATCGCCCTGACGCAGAACGGCGCGTCGATCACGCTCGAGCCGGGCGGCCAGTTCGAACTGTCCGGCGCGCCCTTGGAAAACGTGCATCAGACCTGCGAGGAGGTGCACGAGCATCTCGACCAGGTGAAGGGCATCGGCGCCGAGCTCGGCACCGGCATGCTCGGCCTCGGCTTCAATCCGCTGTGGCGGCGCGAGGATATCCCGTGGATGCCCAAGGGCCGCTACAAGATCATGCGCGCCTATATGCCCAAGCGCGGCCAGCTCGGTCTCGACATGATGCTGCGCACCTGCACCATCCAGGCGAATCTCGATTACGAATCCGAAGCCGACATGGCGAAGAAGTTTCGCGTCGGCTTGGCGCTGCAGCCGATCGCCACGGCTTTGTTCGCCAATTCGCCGTTCGTCGAGGGCAAGCCGAGCGGCTATTTGAGCTATCGCAGCCACGTCTGGACCGACACCGATCCCGACCGCACCGGCGATCTGCCCTTCGTGTTCGAGCAGGGCTTCGGCTTCGAGCGCTACGTCGATTATCTGCTCGATGTGCCGATGTATTTCGTCTATCGCGACGGCCAATATATCGACGCCGCCGGCCAGTCGTTCCGCGATTTCATGGCTGGCCGCTTGCCCGCCATGCCGGGCCAGGTCCCGACCATGGGCGATTGGGTCGATCACATGACGACCGCTTTCCCCGAAGTGCGCCTGAAAAAATATCTCGAAATGCGCGGCGCCGACGGCGGCCCGTGGCGGCGCATCTGCGCCGTGCCGGCGCTCTGGGTCGGCCTGCTCTACGACACGGCGGCGCTCGACGCCGCCTGGGACTTGGCGAAGGACTGGACCGACGCGGAGCGCGCCTACTTGCGCCGCGAAGTGCCCAAGACCGGCCTCGCGACGATCTTCCGCGGCAAGCCGTTGAAGATTCTGGCGCGCCAGACCGTCGCCATCGCCCGCCAGGGGCTTGCCGCGCGCAAGCGTTACGACTATCTCGGGCGCGACGAAGGCCGCTTCCTGGAGGAGCTGACCGATATCGCCGAGCGCGGCCGCACCCCGGCCGACGACCTGCTCGCCAAATACCACGGCGATTGGCACGGCGAGGCCGATCCGGTGTTCAAGGACTACGCCTATTGAGTTGGGAACTCGAGCGCCGCGCGACCGTTCCCTTCCGAACGCATAACAGGGATGCCCTGACATGAGCGACATCCGCAAAGCCCCCGATGCTTGCGCCACCATGGCCGACCTGCGCGCCGAGATCGACCGGCTCGACCGCCAGATCGTCGCCCGCCTCGCCGAACGTTCGGGCTACGTGGCGCGCGCGGCCGAGATCAAGCGCAGCAAATCCGAAGTGGTGGACAAGCCGCGCATCGAGGACGTCATCGCCAAGGTGCGCGAGCAGGCGGTGAGCTTCAACGCCGACCCCGAGCTGATCGAGGCGATCTACCGCTCGATGATCGCCGCCTTCATCGCCTACGAAGAACGCGCCTTCGAGGCCAAAGGCCGGAATTAGGCGGCTTAGAAAAGTCTCGCCGCATAATCCGCATAAAATGCCGTCATGGCCGGACTTGTTCCGGCCATCCACGCCTTTCTTTTATCGAGACCGCAAGTCGTGGATGCCCGGAATAAATCCGGGCATGACGATGGGGAAAAATTTCCCCCGCGCTCAGGCCATTGAAACATGGATGCTCGGGTCAAGCCCGAGCATGACGGTTCGTTATGCGGCAACAGCTCGGATCAAGTCCGAAGGCGACGATTGGTTTTCGCCGCTTGCATCGTTAGCCCCACAGCCACCAGGCGAGCGCGGCGAGGGCCGCGATCCAGATGGCGATCACGGCGATCGATCCCGCGCGCTTGAGCGCTTGCGGCGCGGCCATTTTCGCGTTGACGCGCGCGCGGCACTCCGCCATCACCTCCGCCGGCACCAGCTTGATCGCCAGCCAGATCATCGCCGGCAGCAGGATGGCGTCGTCGACGAAGCCCAGCACCGGGATGAAATCGGGGATTAGGTCGATGGGGCTGACGGCATAGGCCACCGTCGCGACGGCGAGCGCCTTGGCGAGCCAGGGCGTGCGCGGGTCGCGGATAGCGAGCGTCAGCGCGAAGCCGTCGCGCTTGAGCCGCTTGGCCCAACCGACAATGGCAGCGATCATTCTTTGTCCGGAAGCCGGACGCGACCGTCGGCGTCGATGGTCCAGAAGGGATTGTGCGCCACTTCCCACAGATGCCCATCGGGATCGGCGAAATAGCCGGCGTAGCCGCCCCACGGCGTTTGCGCGGCCGGCTTGGTCACGGCCGCGCCGGCGGCTTTGGCTTCGGCCATCACCGCGTCCACTTCGGCGCGCGAGCGCGCGTTGTAGGCGAGGCTGAGCGC
Source organism: Alphaproteobacteria bacterium (assembly GCA_046297835.1). Classification (GTDB taxonomy): domain Bacteria; phylum Pseudomonadota; class Alphaproteobacteria; order SMXQ01; family SMXQ01; genus CAMAVH01. The sequence goes on from JBKBHI010000006.1 coordinate 144,763, forward strand.
GCGAAAGCCCGCACCTTCGGCGGCGAGGTTCGCGTCCTTCGCCAGGTCGTCGCGGGCCCACAGCGCCACTACCATGCCGCCGGCCTGATAGAAGGCGACCTCGGCTTGCGGATTGTTCTTCCGCCAGCCGAGGCCGTCCTCATAGAAGCGTCGCGCGCGCTCAAGATCGGCGACGCCGAGCGTGACGAGGCTGAGGCGCTGCTCCACCCGTGCGGCCGTGCGCTTTACGCGGCGGTGCCGCCGACCGTGAGGCCGGCGATCTTCAGGGTCGGCTGGCCGACGCCGACCGGCACGCCCTGGCCGTCCTTGCCGCAGGTGCCGATGCCGTCGTCGAGCTTCATGTCGTTGCCGATCATGCTCACCTTGGTCAGCACGTCCGGCCCGTTGCCGATCAGCGTCGCGCCCTTCACGGCGGGGCCGATCTTGCCGTCCTCGATCAGATAGGCTTCGGTGGCGGAGAACACGAACTTGCCCGAGGTGATGTCGACCTGGCCGCCGCCGAACTGCACGGCATAGAGGCCCTTCTTCACCGATTTGACGATCTCCTGCGGATCGTGCGCCCCGGCAAGCATCACCGTGTTGGTCATGCGCGGCATCGGCCGGTGGCCGTAGCTCTCGCGCCGGCCGTTGCCGGTGGCGGCCACGCCCATCAGGCGGGCATTGAGCCGGTCCTGCATATAGCCTTTGAGGATGCCGTCCTCGATCAGCACGGTGCGGTGACCCGGCGTGCCCTCGTCGTCGATGGTGATCGAGCCGCGCCGGTCGGGCAGGGTGCCGTCGTCCACCACGGTGACGCCGGGCGCGGCGACGCGCTGGCCGATCAGGCCTGAGAAGGCCGAGGTCTTCTTGCGGTTGAAATCGCCTTCGAGCCCGTGGCCGATGGCTTCGTGCAGCAGGATGCCGGGCCAGCCGTTGCCGAGCACGACATCCATCTCGCCGGCCGGGGCCGGGCGCGAGCCGAGATTGACCAGAGCCTGACGCAGCGCCTCATCCACTTGCGCCTGCCAGCGTTCGGGCGCGACCCAGGCCTCGTACAGGGCGCGGCCGCCGACCCCGGCGCTGCCCGATTCCTGGCGGTCGCCCTCGCCGACGACGACATTGACGTTGAGCCGCACCAGGGGGCGCACGTCGGCGGCGCGCTCGCCGCCGGCGCGGACGATCTCGATCACGCGCCATTCGCCGGTCAGCGAGGCCGAGACCTGGCGCACGCGCGGGTCCTTGGCGCGGGCATAGGCGTCGATGTCGGCGAGCAGCTTCACCTTGGCCGCGAATTCCATGGCGTTGAGCGGATTGGCGTCGGTGTAGAGCAGGCGGTTGGTGCCCTGGGGCGGAGCGGCGAGGGTGCCGCCATGGCCGCGCGCCACGGTTTTCACCGTCTCGCCGGCCCGGGCGATGGCGGCCTCCGACAATTCGCTGGCATGGGCGTAGCCGGTCGCCTCGCCGGCGATGGCGCGCAGGCCGAAGCCCTGGGAACTGTCGAAATTGGCGGTTTTGAGCCGCCCGTCGTCGAAGCCGAAGGCTTCCGAGACGCGATATTCCAGATACAGCTCGCCGTCGTCGGCGCCCTTCAGGGCCTCGTCGGTCAGGGCCTGGACCTTGGGGCGCGACAGGCCGGCCTTGTCGAAAAACAGGCTGTCGGCGGTGGCCAAGGCATTGAGAGAGGCGGCGGAAACGGGCGAGGACATGGGCGGCTCCTGAACTGTGCCCTTTGAAGATAGGCATTCGCCCGGGCGGTATCCAGCGATCCGGCTATTTCGCCAAAGCGGCGTCCAAATCGGCCAGTTCCTCGCAGCCGGCCGGACAGAGCGCCGCCAAGCGGGCGCGCAGCCGCTCGGCGCCCGGCCGGTCGCCGGCCTGGAGATGCCATTCGCCGTAATATTCCAGGGCACCCTTATGGTCCGGCTCCAGGGTCAGAGCCTGCTGGTAATGGTAGCGCGCGACGGACAGATCGCCGCCCTTGCGGTGGGCGAATCCCAGCATGTTGTGGGCGTCGGCGTTGTTGGCGTCGGACGCCAGAACGCGCTGCAAAAGCCCGATGGCGACGTCATATCGCCCGGCTTTGGCCGCTTGCGTGCCGGCGGCGAGGTCGGCGTCGCGCATGGCGCGCTCGGCCGAATCGTCCATCGGCGCGGCGATGGCCAGGCTCGGCGGTTGGGCCGCGAGCCCGATCGCGAGCGCGAATGCGAGGCGGAAGCCTCTGATCGGCATGTAAAATTCCTTCCCAACCGGGCGCGGCCCGATTACACATGGTCGGCGCTTTTCGCGTCATTCGCGTGACGCGGACGGCCGGCTTGCCGGCGCGCGGCACGACGCATCGGACAGCCCCTCCGCCGGCTTCGATTTCTCGCTAAAAACCCTTTGGTTTCACGAGGATAGCGGATGGGCCCTTAGTTCTGGCGCGGCGGCGCGCCGTGGTCTATAAGGCCGCGCGAATGTTCCTTCGGTCACCCGCGACAGGATCTCGAGGATGAAGTTGAGTCAGGTTATCGCCAAAATCGCCCCCAAGGCTTTCGGCGCCATCGCCGCCGCCGCCGCTCTCCTCCTGCCGGGCCTCGCCGCTGCCGCCGTGCCGCAGCCCTGGACCTTCGGTTTCCAGGAGGCCGCCACCCCGGTCGCCCGGGACATCCACGATCTGCACCATCTGCTGCTGGTCATCATCACGGCGATCACGCTGTTCGTGCTGGCGCTGCTGATCTACGTGATCGTGCGCTTCAACGCTAAGCGCAACCCGACGCCGTCGCGCACCTCGCACAACACGCTGATCGAGGTGCTGTGGACCGTCCTGCCGGTGCTCATCCTCGTCGTCATCGCCGTGCCGTCGTTCAAGCTGCTCTACTTCATGGACCGCACCGACAAGCCCGAGATGACCCTCAAGGTCACCGGCCATCAATGGTACTGGTCCTATCAATACCAGGACCACGGCGATTTCCAGTTCGACAGCCTGATGATCCCGACCGACCAGCTCAAGCCGGGCCAGCACCGCCTGCTCGAAGTCGACAACCAGGTCGTCGTGCCGATCAACACCAACATCCGCTTGCTCGTCACGTCGCAAGACGTGTTGCACGCCTGGGCCGTGCCGGCCTTCGGCGTGAAGATGGACACCGTGCCCGGCCGCCTCAACGAGACCTGGATGCGCATCGAGCGCCCCGGCACCTATTACGGCCAGTGCTCGGAACTGTGCGGCGTCAACCACGGCTTCATGCCGATCGCCGTGCGCGCCGTCTCCAAGGAAGAATTCCAGGTCTGGGTCGAGGAGGCGCGCAAGAAGTTCGCTTCCGCTGAACCCGTCGCCAAAGACACGCAGCTCGCCGCCGTCGCCCAATAAACGCCGAGCCGCAGATAGTTCGAGAGAAGAGGTCAGGTCATGAGTCACACCCACGATCACAGCCACGGGCACGATCACGCCCACGGCCACAGCCATGACGATCACCGTCACGGCGATCACGGCTACGTCGGCGGCTGGAAGCGCTGGCTGTTCTCGACCAACCACAAAGACATCGGCACGCTCTACATCATCTTCGCGATCGTCGCGGGCCTGATCGGCGGCGCCTTCTCGATCGTCATGCGCATGGAGCTGCAGGATCCGGGCGACCAGATCCTCGGCGGCGACCACCAGTTCTTCAACGTGCTGGTCACCGCGCACGCCTTCCTCATGATCTTCTTCATGGTCATGCCGGCCCTCATCGGCGGCTTCGGCAACTGGTTCGTGCCGATCATGATCGGCGCGCCCGACATGGCCTTCCCGCGCATGAACAACATCAGCTTCTGGCTGCTGGTTCCGGCGATCCTGCTGCTCGTCGCCTCGGCCATGGTCGCCGGCGGCGTCGGCACCGGCTGGACGGTCTATCCGCCGCTCTCCTCGATCGTCGGCCATCCGGGCGCGGCGGTCGATCTCGCGATCTTCAGCCTGCACATCGCCGGCGCGTCGTCGATCCTCGGCGCGATCAACTTCATCACGACGATCTTCAACATGCGCGCGCCGGGCATGACCCTGCACCGCATGCCGCTGTTCGTCTGGGCCGTGCTGATCACCGCCTTCCTGCTGCTGCTGTCGCTCCCGGTCCTCGCCGGCGCGATCACCATGCTGCTGACCGACCGCAACTTCGGCACGGCGTTCTTCGACGCCTCGAAGGGCGGCGATCCGGTGCTCTACCAGCACCTGTTCTGGTTCTTCGGCCACCCCGAGGTCTACATCCTGATCCTGCCGGGCTTCGGCATCATCAGCCAGATCGTCGCGACCTTCTCGCGCAAGCCGGTGTTCGGCTATCTCGGCATGGCCTACGCCATGGTCGCGATCGGCGTCGTCGGCTTCGTCGTGTGGGCGCACCACATGTTCACGGTCGGCATGAGCGTCAACACCCGCGCCTACTTCGTCGCGGCGACGATGGTCATCGCCGTGCCGACGGGCATCAAGATCTTCTCGTGGATCGCCACCATGTGGGGCGGCTCCATCACCTTCAAGACGCCGATGCTGTTCGCCGTCGGCTTCATCTTCCTGTTCACCGTCGGGGGCGTGACCGGCGTCGTGCTGGCCAACGCCGGCGTCGACATCGCCCTGCACGACACCTACTACGTGGTGGCGCACTTCCATTACGTGCTGTCGCTCGGCGCGGTGTTCGCCATCTTCGCCGGCTTCTACTACTGGTTCGGCAAGATGTCGGGCCGCCAGTATCCGGAGTGGATGGGCAAGCTGCACTTCTGGCTGTTCTTCATCGGCGTGAACCTGACGTTCTTCCCGATGCACTTCCTCGGCCTGCAGGGCATGCCGCGCCGCATCCCCGACTATCCCGACGCCTTCCACGGCTGGAACTACGTCGCCTCGATCGGCTCCTACATCTCGGGCGTCAGCGTCCTGGTGTTCCTGTTCCTGGTCTACCGCACGCTGACCGCGGGCGCGAAGGTACCGGCGAATCCGTGGGGCGAGGGCGCGACGACGCTGGAATGGACCGTGCCGTCGCCGCCGGCCTTCCACACGTTCGACGAAGTGCCGAAGATCGAGCCGGCCAAGCACCACTGACGGCTCGCACGACCCAGGCGGCTCCTCCTTCCGGGCGGAGCCGCCGACCGCTTGAGAGAGTGAGGACCGCCCCGTGAGCGACGCCGCCCTGCAGATGCGCAACGCGTCTCCGGCCTATTCGGCCGAGAGCGAAGCCGCGTCGCCGCGCGTCTCCGATTTCGTCGCGCTGCTGAAGCCGCGGGTGATGTCGCTCGTGGTGTTCAGCGGGCTCGCCGGCCTGCTGATCGCGCCGGGCGAGATCCATCCGCTGATCGCCGCCGTCGCCATCTTCTGCATCGCCATCGGCTCGGGCGCGTCGGGCGCGATCAACATGTGGTACGAGCGCGACATCGACGCGCTGATGGGCCGCACCAAGAACCGCCCGCTGCCCGCCGGCCGCATGGAGCCGGGCGCCGCCATCGCCTTCGGCGTCACTCTCGCCATCGCCGCCGTCGTGCTGATGGGCCTGATCGTCAACTGGACCGCCGCGATCCTGCTGGCCATGGCCGAGGCGTTCTACGTCTTCGTCTACACCGTCTGGCTCAAGCGCCGCACGCCGCAGAACATCGTCATCGGCGGCGCGGCCGGGGCGTTCCCGCCGATGATCGGCTGGGCCGCGGTCGGCGGCGACATCGCGCTGCTGCCGGTCCTGCTGTTCGCCATCATCTTCATGTGGACGCCGCCGCACTTCTGGGCGCTGGCGCTCTACCGCTCGGGCGATTACGCCCGCGCCGGCGTGCCGATGCTGCCCGTGGTCGCCGGCGCGAAGGCGACCAAGCGCCAGATCCTGCTCTATTCGCTGCTGCTCGCGCCGCTCACGCTCGCGCCGTGGGCGCTCGATCTCGCCGGCGCGCTCTACGGCGCGTGCGCCGCCGCGCTCGGCGCGATCTTCCTCGCCTTGGCCGTCGCCGTGCAGTTCGACGAAACCGAGCGCGCGCCGCGCCGCCTGTTCGCCTATTCGATCCTCTACCTGTTCCTGCTGCTGAGCGCCGTGGTCGCCGATTCGCTGCTCGGCCTCGCGCCCGCCGCCGCCGCCTGGAGCTTGCAACTGTGATGGCCCGGCACGACAAGAACCTCCGCAAGCGCAATCTGGCGCTGCTCGCCGTCCTCGCCGGGCTGGTCGCGCTGTTCTACGCCGTGACCATCGTCAAGATCGCGGGGAACATCGGATGATGGACCTGAAGCGCCGCAACCGGTTCACCGCCTTCGCCGCCGCCAGCGTCGTCGCCGGCATGGTCGGCATGAGCTACGCCGCCGTGCCGCTGTACGAGCTGTTCTGCCAAGTCACGGGCTTCGGCGGCACGCCGATGCGCGCCGACGCCGCGCCGCACGAGATTCTCGACCGCGACGTGACCGTGCGCCTCAACGCCGACGTCGGCCAGGGCTTGGCGTGGAAATTCCAGCCGCTCAAGCGCGACGTCACGCTGAAGGTCGGCGAGGAGACGCTGGCCTTCTACCGGGCGACCAACGTTTCGGACAAGCCGATCGTCGGCATGGCGACGTTCAACGTCACGCCCGACAAGGCCGGCCAGTATTTCAACAAGATCGCCTGCTTCTGCTTCACCGAGCAGCGGCTCGAGCCGGGCCAGTCGATCGACATGCCGGTGACGTTCTTCGTCGATCCGCGCATCGCGCAGGACCGCAACCTCGACGACGTCCACGACATCACGCTTTCCTACACCTTCTTCCCCGTCGACAAGCCGACGAGCCGCGAGACCGCGGCCGCGCCGAGCGCGTCCGAACGGACCGTCAACTGAGTTCAAGCGCTTCAGCGAGCGCACCTAAGCGAGCACAAGGGACCGCGACATGAGCACGACCCACGACGCACCGAAACATCCGTACCATCTGGTCGATCCGAGCCCGTGGCCCTTGCTCGGCTCGATCGCGGCCGGCGCGCTCGCGGTCGGCGCGGTGCTGTTCATGCACAACGAGGGTCCGTGGCTGATGATCGTCGGCTTCGCCTCGGTGATCTTCGTCATGGCGATGTGGTGGCGCGACGTCATCCGCGAGGGCGAATACGGCGGCTTCCACACCCAGGTCGTGCAGATCGGCCTGCGCTACGGCATGGCGCTGTTCATCGCCTCGGAAGTGATGTTCTTCGTCGCCTTCTTCTGGGCCTATTTCAACGCCGCCCTGTTCCCGACCGAAGCCATCGGCCACGTCTGGCCGCCGGCCGAGATCGCCACCTTCAATCCGTGGGATCTGCCGTTCCTCAACACGCTGATCCTGCTGACCTCGGGCGCGTCGCTGACCTGGGCGCACCACGCGCTGATCGAAGGCAACCGCAAGGACGCGATCCGCGGCCTCGCCATCACCGTCGCGCTCGGCCTGATCTTCACCTGCGTGCAGGCCTACGAATACGCCCACGCCGCCTTCGGCTTCTCGGAAGGCATCTACCCCTCGACCTTCTACATGGCGACCGGCTTCCACGGCTTCCATGTCATCGTCGGCACGACCTTCCTGATCGTCTGCCTCGTCCGGCTGATGAAGGGCCATTTCAAGCCCGACCATCACGTCGGCCTCGAAGCCGCCGCCTGGTATTGGCACTTCGTCGACGTGGTCTGGCTGTTCCTGTTCGCCGCCATCTACTGGTGGGGCGCGGGCTCGAACATCGCCGTGCACTAACGGGCAAATGGCCGCCGGATCGCCCGGCGGCCATTTCCCTTTCCGGAGACCGCTTTGCCCGATCGGCTGCCTGATCCGGCGGCCTCGCCCTGGCGGGCGGGCCTGCTGTGCCGCTGCCCGCGCTGCGGCCGCGGCGCGCTGTTCGCCGGCCTGCTGACCGTCGCGCCGGCCTGCGCCGTCTGTGGCCTCGATCTCGCGGCGCAGGATTCCGGCGACGGCCCGGCGGTTTTCGTCATCCTCGTCCTTGGCGCGATCGTCGTCGGCCTGGCCCTGGCGGTCGAGCTGACCTTCGCGCCGCCCTTGTGGCTGCACATGGTCCTATGGCCGCCGCTCGTGCTCGGCGGCGCGATCGCGCTGCTGCGTCCCTTCAAGGCGACGCTGATCGCGTTCCAGTATCGCCACCGCGTCGCGGGGTTAGGTTCGTGACGTTCGCCTTCAAGCCGCGCCTGATCCCGACGCTGATCGCCCTGCCGCTGTTCCTGACGCTGCTCGGCCTCGGCGTCTGGCAGTTGGAGCGGCGCGAATGGAAGACGGCGCTGCTCGCCGACATCGAGGCGCGCCTCGCCATGCCGCCGGCGGCGCTGGTCGATCTCTTGCCGCTCGGCCCGGCCGCCAATTACCGCCCGGTTTACGTCGTCGGCGTCTATCGCCACGACCGCGAGATGCTGGTGCAGGCGCGCACCCACGAGGGCCAAATCGGCGTGCAAGTGGTGACGCCGTTCCAGCTCATCGAGGAGCGCAGCGCCGAGGATGCCGGCAGCGGCGTCAAGGTGCGGGCCGAGGCGGTGCTGGTCAATCGCGGCTGGGTGCCGCTGGAGATGCGCGATCCCAAGACGCGGGCGGACAGCCAGCCGGCCGGCGAGATGGTCGTCACCGGCCTGCTGCGCTGGCCCGCCGCGCCGGGCTGGTTCACGCCCAAGAACGATCCGGCGCGCAACCAGTGGTATTGGATGGAGGTTCCGGCCATGGCGGAGACCTCCAACCTGCGCGACTTGGTGCCGGCCTATATCGAATTGGGCCGCAACGCGGCCGCGCCCGACGCGCTTCCCATCGGCGGCCAGACCATCGTCCGCCTGCCCAACAACCATTTGCAGTACGCGCTGACCTGGTTCGCCCTAGCGGCGGCGCTGCTCGCGACCTACATCTTATCCCAGCGCCGCCGTTCCGGCGGCTGATGTCCAAAACCGCCGTTCCGGCGCTTGATCCAGCCGTTAAACCGAAAGCCCGCCCATGATGGATGCCGACCGCGCCGAATCGCCCCTGTCCCAGCATCAGCAGCCCTATAGCGAGCTGGAAGCGCGCTTCGGCCGCATCAACCAGCTCGGCGACATCGCCGGGATGCTGCAATGGGACATGGCGGCGATGATGCCGGCGGGCGGCGCGGAAACCCGGGCCAGCCAGCTCGCGACGCTGAAAGTGATGGCGCACGAGCTGCTGACCGACCCGCTGACCGCCGACCTGCTCGACGCCGCCGAGCACGATTGGGCCGACGCGCTCGATCCGTGGCAGCGCGGCAATCTGCGCGAGATGCGCCACGCCCAGCGCCGCGCCACCGCCGTGCCGGCCGACCTCGTCTCGGCCCTGTCGCTCGCCGCCTCGCGCTGCGAGCAGGTCTGGCGCAAGGCGCGCGCCGAGAGCGATTTCGCCATGGTGCTGCCGCTGATGAAAGAGCAGCTGAAATTGGTGCGCGAGCAATCGAAGATCCTCGCCGGGGCGCTCAAGCTCTCGCCTTACGACGCGCTGCTCGACGGCTATGAGCCGGACGGCCGCTCGGCCGAGATCGACATGGTGTTCGACGATCTCGCGATCTTCCTGCCCGATTTCATCGGCCGCGCGCTCGATCATCAAGCGTCGAAAGACGCGCCCATAAAGCCCAAGGGGCCATTCTCCATCGAGGCGCAGCGCCAGCTCGGCCTGAAGTTGATGGGCATCGTCGGCTTCGATTTCGAGCACGGCCGCTTGGACACCAGCCATCATCCGTTCTGCGGCGGCGTGCCCGACGACGTGCGCATCACCACGCGCTACGACAAGGCCGATTTCATGAGCTCGCTGATGGGCGTGCTGCACGAGACCGGCCATGCGCTTTACGAGCAGGGCCTGCCGGCGCGTTGGCGCGGCCAGCCGGTCGGCTATGCGCGCGGCATGAGCATGCACGAAAGCCAGTCGCTGCTGATCGAGATGCAGGCCTGCCGCTCGCGGGAGTTCATCTCCTTCGCCGCGCCGCTGATGCGCGAGGCGTTCAACAAGTCCGGCCCGGAATGGGAGGCGGACAACCTCCACCGGCTCTATGCCCGCGTCGAGCGCGGCTTCATCCGCGTCGATGCCGACGAGGCGACCTATCCTGCCCATGTCATCCTGCGCTACCGGCTGGAGAAGGCGATGATCGCCGGCGATCTCGAACCCATCGACCTGCCCGGCGCCTGGTATGCCGGCATGGAGAAGCTGCTCGGCATCCGTCCGCCCGACGACGCGCGCGGCTGCCTGCAGGACATCCACTGGTACGACGGGGCCTGGGGCTATTTCCCGACCTACACGCTGGGCGCGATGACGGCGGCGCAATTGTTCGCCGCGGCGGAAGCGGAGATGCCGGAACTGCGCGGCGATCTGGCGCGCGGCGATTTCGCCGCCCTGGTCGGCTGGCTGCGCCGCAACGTGCACGGCAAGGCCTCGGCGATCAGCGGCCGCGACATCCTGATCCAGGCCACGGCCCGGCCGCTCGACGCCGCCGTCTTCAAGGCCCATCTGGAACGCCGTTATCTCTCTTAACCCATTGGTATAGTTGGGGAAGTCCGAGCCTTGCCGGCCCCGGCGGGCCCCTTTAGTCTCGGCCATCCCATTCAGGAGTGCGTTTTGCGCTACATCAGCACCCGGGGAGCGGCGACGCCGCTCCGCTTCGACGACGTTCTGCTCGCCGGCCTCGCCCGCGACGGCGGCCTTTATGTGCCCGAAAGCTGGCCGCAATTCTCGGCCGCCGACATCCGCGCCATGGCCGGGCTGCCCTATCACGAGATCGCCTATCGCGTGATGGCGCCCTTCGTCGAAGGGGCCATTGACCAGGCCGTGTTCAAGCGCATCGTCGCCGAGACCTACGCCGGCTTCGGCCATAGCGCCGTCGCGCCCTTGAAGCAGCTGTCGCCGAACGAGTGGGTGCTGGAGCTGTTCCACGGGCCGACCCTGGCGTTCAAGGATTACGCCATGCAGCTGCTCGGCCGGCTGTTCGACCATGCGCTGCGCGAGCGCGGCGCGCGCGTCACCATCGTCGGCGCGACCTCGGGCGATACCGGCTCGGCGGCCATCGAAGCCTGCCGCGGGCGCGACGCCATCGACATCGTCATCCTGCATCCCAAGGGCCGCACCTCCGAAGTGCAGCGCCGCCAGATGACGACCGTCATGGACGGCAACGTGCACAACGTCGCCGTCGAAGGCACGTTCGACGATTGCCAGGATTTGCTGAAAGGCCTGTTCAACGACATCCCGTTCCGCGACGAGGTTTCTTTGAGCGGCGTCAACTCGATCAACTGGGCGCGCATTCTCGGCCAGATCGCCTATTACTTCGTCGCCGCCGTCGCGCTCGGCGCGCCGGAGCGGAAATTGCGCTTCGCCGTGCCGACCGGCAATTTCGGCAACATCTATGCCGGCTACGCCGCGCGCGCCATGGGCCTGCCGATCGAGCAGCTGGTGCTCGTCACCAACAGCAACGACATCCTGGCGCGCACGTTGGCGAGCGGCGAGATGAGCATCGGCGCGGTGCATCCGTCGCTCAGCCCGAGCATGGACATCCAGGTGGCGAGCAATTTCGAGCGTCTGCTGTTCGATCTCTACGGCCGCGACGGCAAGAAGCTCGCCGCCGACATGGAAGGCTTCCGCAAGACCGGCGCGCTGTCGCTCGGCGCCAACCTCTTGGATTCGGCGCGCCGCGTCTTCGCCGGCGCGCGCGTCGACGACGCAGAGACCGTCGCGACCATCGCCGAGGCGTTCAAGGCGACGGGCGAGGTGCTCGATCCGCACACCGCCGTCGGCCTCGCCGGCGGCCGTTCCGCGGCGCATGACGGGCATAACCCGACAGTGGTGCTGGCGACCGCCCATCCGGCGAAATTTCCCGATGCGGTGGAAAAGGCCATCGGCCTCAAGCCGGCGCTGCCGCCGCGCCTCGCCGATCTCATGACCAAGCCGGAGCGCATGACGGTGCTGCCCAACGATCTCGCGCCGCTCAAGGAGTTCGTGCGCAAACACGCGCGCGCGGCCCATGGCGCGGTGGGGAGTCCCGCCGCATGAGCGTGCGCATCACCACTCTGCCGAGCGGCCTGCGCGTCGTCACCGACCATATTCCCCATGTGGAATCGGCGGCGGTCGGCGTCTGGGTCGATGTCGGCGCGCGCCACGAGGCGGCCGAGGTCAACGGCGTCGCGCATCTTTTGGAGCATATGGCCTTCAAGGGCACGGAAACGCGCGACGCGCGGCGCATCGCCGAGGAGATCGAGGCGGTCGGCGGCAGCGTCAACGCCTACACCTCGCGCGAGAACACCGCCTATTACGCCCGCGTGCTGAAGGCCGACGTGCCGCTGGCAGTCGACATCCTCTCCGACATCCTCCAGCACTCGACCTTCGACGAGACCGAGCTGGCGCGCGAACGCGCGGTCATCCTCCAGGAGATCGGCCAGAGCTTCGACACGCCGGAAGATCTGATCTTCGACCAGATGCAGGAAACGCTCTATCCCGACCAGCCGCTCGGCCGGCCGATCCTCGGCACCGAAGCCCTGATCAAGAGCATCCCGCGCGACGACATCGCCGGCTACATGAAGCGTCACTACATGGCCCCGGCTATGGTCCTGGCGGCGGCGGGCAATGTCGATCATGCCGCGCTGGTGGCCCAGGCCGAACGCGCGTTTTCCGAAATCGGCCAAGGCGGGCCGGCCCAGCCCGCGCCGGCGCGCTACGCCGGCGGCGAGCGCTACGAGAACCGCGACTTCGAGCAGGTGCATTTCACCCTCGGCTTCGACGGCGTGCCTTATGGCGATCCCGACTATTACGCCGTCAACGTGCTGTCCTATCTGCTCGGCGGCGGCATGTCGTCGCGCCTGTTCCAGGAAATCCGCGAGAAGCGCGGGCTGGTCTACAGCATCTACAGCTTCACCTCGCCTTACCGCGATGGCGGCAATTTCGGCGTTTACGCCGGCACCGGCGAGACGGAAGTCGAGGAGCTGGTGCCGGTGCTGTGCGACGAATTGCAGAAGGTGACGGTGGCGGTGGACGGCGAGGAGCTGGCGCGCACCAAGGCGCAGATGAAAGCCGGCCTGTTGATGTCGCTCGAAAGCACCTCGTCGCGCTGCGAGCGGCTGGCGCACAACATGCTGATCCACGGCCGCGCTTACAGCTATCAGGAGATCATCGACAAGATCGACGCGGTGGACGCGGCGGCGGTGACGGCGGCGGCGCGCCGCGTCATGCGCAGCAAGCCGACGGTCGCCGCGCTCGGGCCGGTCAAGCGGCTCGAACGCATGGCGCCGATCGCCTCGCGGTTTTCTTGAGCGGTTTTCCTGACGGATATCCGTCAGCCAGAAGGGGAGAGCGATCCTGCTGGGCTTTTTTCGCCGCATCGTTCCCATGCCGGACATCCGCCTGACCGGCGAGCGCGTGCTGTTGCGCCCGCCGCGCGACGGCGACTACGCGCAATGGGCCGACCTGCGCGCCGCCTCGCGCGATTTCCTGACGCCGTGGGAGCCGACCTGGCCGCGCGACGCGCTGACGCGCGGCTGCTGGCGTCGCCGCCTCAGGCATTACGGCGAGGAATGGCGTCTCGGCGCGAGCTACAGCTTCATGATCTTCCGCCTCAACGACCTGGCTTTGATGGGCGGCATCACCCTGTCGAACGTGCGGCGCGGCGTCGCCCAGGCCGGCACCATCGGCTATTGGGTCGGCCAGACCTTCGCGCGTCAGGGGGTGATGACCGAGGCGGTCGGCCTGACGCTGCGCTTCGCCTATGAGGAGCTCGGGCTGCACCGCGTCGAGGCGGCCTGCCTGCCGGACAACGCCCCGAGCCGCGGGCTGCTCAAGAAATGCGGGTTCCAGGAAGAAGGCTACGCGCCGCAATATCTCAAGATCGACGGCGCGTGGCGCGACCATGTGCTGTTCGCCAAACTCGAACCGCTGAGTTCGCCGCACGGCGCGCGCGCGGCGGGCTCGTCTCAGGCCCCGTCTCAGGCGTGGCCGGCGTCGCCCGAGAGCATGGAACCGTCGACGCCCAGCTTGGCCAGGGCCCTGTCCCATTTGGTGTCGAGGTCGTGATCGAAGATCAGCGCCTCGTCGGCGGCGACGTTGAGCCAGCCGTTGGCCTGGATCTCGGCGTCGAGCTGGCCCGGCCCCCAGCCGGCATAGCCGAGCATGAGCAATTTATGGCGCGGGCCGCCGCCGCTGGCGATGTCGCGCAGAATGTCGAGCGTCGCCGTCAGGCCGACGTCGGGCTCGACCAGCAGCGTCGCGTCCTGCAGATAGTCGGCCGAATGCAGCACGAAGCCGCGCCCGGTCTCGACCGGGCCGCCGAACAGCACGTTGATCGGCTCGGCGTCGTCCGCCGTCTCGATGTCGAGCTGCTTCAAAAGATCGGGAAACGTCGGCTTTTCGACGCCTTTGTTCAGCACCAGCCCCATCGCGCCGTCGGCGTTGTGGGCGCAGATGTAGATCACGGCGTGCGCGAAGCGCGAATCGGCCATCTGGGGCATCGCGATGAGCAACTGTCCCGTCAGATAGCCGTTTTCCGGCGCAGGCGCGTGTTTGGGCATAGGCCAAAGGTGGTGCGGAACTTCGCGGAAGGCAAGAGCAGCCTGCCTGACAAAGACGTGAAACATTTTGACGCGCCGGCGTGCGGCGCGCGCGGTAACGTCGCCGCCGTGATGACACGGTTTTGGGGCGGATCGGCCGCGCCGCGCGCGCTCGCCGCGGCGGCGGTGCTCTGCGGCGTGGCGCTCGCGGCCGTCGCGGGGCCGGCCGAGGCGCAGCGCGCCCGCTCGACTCCCGAACCCCATTCCAATCAAGTAGGGGGCGCGGGCCCGAGTTTCAGCATCACGCCCGGCCCCACGCTCGAAGCCAATCGCAAGACGCCGGTCGAGGTCATGGCCATCGCCGAGTCGGACTGGTCGCGCAACGACCATGCCGCGGCGCGGCTGATCTCCGGCGTCACGGCCGCGGGAACGTCGGGCGCGGGCGCGGCGGTTTCGCTCGGCCTCGAATTCAAGCTGGCGAAGGATTGGAAGCTCTATTGGCGCACGCCGGGCGACGCCGGCTATCCGCCGCGCATCGACTGGACCGGCTCGGAAAATCTCGCCAAGGCCGAGTTCTCCTGGCCGACGCCCGAGCGCTACAAGATTTTCGGCCTCACCACCTTCGTCTATCAGGACGCGGTGGTGCTGCCGCTCGCCGTCGCGCCGCAAACGCCGGACGCGCCGATCAGCCTGCGCGGCAAGCTCGAATATCTCTTGTGCGACAAGATCTGCATCCCCTACGAGGCGACCTTGGCGCTCGATCTGCCGGCCGGCGTCGCCGCGCCGACCGAACACGCCAAGGCCATCGCGGCCTATGCGGCGAAAGTGCCGCGTCTCGTCGAGCGCGCCGAAGGCGCGCCGCTGTTCGTCGAGCACGCGGCGCTGACGCCGGAGAGCGGCGGCATCGTGCTCGAAGTGCTGGCGCGCGCCGCACCAGGGCAGGACGGGGCGCCCTTTACCAAGCCCGACATCATCGTCGAGGGACCGGCTGCGCTCGCCTTCGGCCCGCCGCAAGAGGTCAGCCTGTCGGAGGGCGGCAAGCTGGCGCTCATCCGCATGCCCGTCAGCGCGGTCGGCCAGGCCGGCGCGCCGAACGCCGCCTTGCCCGACACTGCGGCTTTGACGCTGACGCTGATCGACGGCGGCCGCGCCATCGAGCAGGACGTCGCCGCGCCGCTCGCCGACGCCCGCGCGCCGGCGCGGCTCGCCGCGATCCTGGCGCTGGCTTTGCTCGGGGGCCTCTTGCTGAACCTGATGCCCTGCGTGCTGCCGGTGCTGTCGCTGAAACTCATGGGCGCGGTGCGCGCCGCCGGCTATCCGACGCGCGAGCTGCGGCTCAGCTTCCTCGCCACGGCGGCGGGCATTCTCGTCGCCTTTCTGGCGCTTGCCAGCGGCGCGGTGGCGCTGAAATCCGCCGGCCTCGCGGTCGGTTGGGGCATTCAGTTCCAGCAGCCGGTGTTCCTGGCGCTGATGGGGCTGGTGCTGACGCTGTTCGCCTGCAGCCTGTGGGGCGTCTTCGCCATCCGTCTCCCGACCGGCGTGATGGACGCGGCCAACAAAGCTTGCGACGGCAAGGCGCTGGCCGGCGCGTTCTTCACCGGCGTCTTCGCCACCTTGCTCGCCACGCCCTGTTCCGCGCCGTTCCTCGGCACGGCGGTCGGCTTCGCGCTGACGCGCGGGCCCGGCGAAATCGTCGCCGTCTTCGCCGCGCTCGGCGTCGGATTGGCCGCGCCCTATCTGCTGGTCGCCGCCGTGCCGAGCCTCGCGCGTCTCTTGCCGAGGCCCGGCCCCTGGATGGCCTGGTTCTGCCGCGCGCTGGCGCTGATCCTCGCCGCCACCGCTTTCTGGCTGCTCACCGTGCTGGCGGCGCAAGCCGGCCTCGTCACGGCGATTCTCTGCGGCCTGATCCTGGTCGGCGTCTCGGCCATCCTCAGCCTCGGCCATGCGGCGCGCGAACGCTCTCTCTTGCGCCGCGCCGCCTGGCCCGGCGTCGGCGTCCTCGCGCTCGGCCTCGCCGCCGTGGCGCTGCTCGCCCAGCCCGAGCGCGGCCGCGCTTCTATCTCGGATATCGCCTGGCAGCCGTTCGATCGCGTGCAGATCATCAACGCGGTTGCGACCGGCAAGACCGTGCTGGTGGATGTCACCGCCGACTGGTGCGCCACCTGCCAGGTGAACAAGAAGCTGGTGCTGAACCGCGGCGCGGTGCGGGGCGCCATCGAGCGCGGCGAGGTCGTCGCGATGCGGGCCGACTGGACGCGCCCCGACGCGGCGATCTCGGGCTATCTCGCCGGCTTCGGCCGCTACGGCATCCCGTTCAACGCCGTCTACGGCCCGGCCGCGCCGTCGGGCCTCGTGCTGTCGGAATTGCTCAGCGAAGGCGAGGTTCTGGCCGCGTTCGACGCCGCCGGCGCGGCGTCGCGCTGAGCGAAATCCCTGCCGTCATCAGGGGCTTTCCCCGCCGCCTCAGACCTTTGGGGCATTTACCCGGCCCGCCGGCTCGCCCACAATGGGCCGATCAGCGTCATTCCCCATCATCAGGAGAGAACCCCCATGACCATCAAAGTGGGCGACAAGATTCCGTCCGTCACCTTGCAGCAGAAGACCGCCGAGGGCGTCTCGCCGATCACCACCGACGAGCTGTTCAAGGGCAAGCGCGTCGTGCTGTTCGCCGTGCCCGGCGCTTTCACGCCGACCTGCTCGGCCAAGCACCTGCCGAGCTTCGTGCAGAAGGCCGGCGACCTGAAGGGCAAGGGCGTCGACGCCGTCGCCTGCGTCTCGGTCAACGACGCTTTCGTCATGGACGCCTGGGGCAAGGCCCAGGGCGCCGACGGCAAGGTGCAGATGCTGGCCGACGGCTCGGCCCATCTCGCCAAGGCGCTCGGCCTCGACCTCGATCTGGTCGACAAGGGCCTCGGCGTGCGCTCGCAGCGCTACGCCATGGTCGTCAAGGACGGCACGGTGGAAAAGCTGTTCGTCGAAGCGCCCGGCAAATACGAGGTCTCCTCGGCCGAGCACGTGATGAGCCAGCTCTAAGCCGTTTCGCAGCGAAACGAGAGCGGGGGCCTTGCGGCCCCCGTTTTCGTTTCTACCAATCGATGCGGCTGAACCAGAGCGCGGGATCGCGCGGGTTGGCCATCACCCGTTGGACCGTCTCGCAATGAACGCGGCTGGCGGTGGTGGCGTTGGCCAAGGCGTGATAGTCGCCCGCCGCGTTTTTCCGATAGAGCACCACATGGATGTGCGGGCCGTCGCCATGCTCGTAGATCACGACGGCATCGTCGCCGCGCGCGAGGCCTTGGACGAAGCGGCGGCTGGGCATTTGCGGCGTGGAAAGGCTGGCGGCGCTGTCGTACGCGCCGTCGCGCGGCGCGAGGCCGCGTTCGGGGCGCGCGGCGCTGTCCACCGTCGGCACGTCGGAGAAGCGGCTTAAGAGATCGGCCACGACCTGCGGCGGCATGTCGGCGAAGGCCGCGTAAGACCGCGCGCCCGCAAGCTCGCAGAGCGGCGGGCTGGCGGGTCGATCGCCGCTTTCCACCCGCACCGGGCCGCAGGCGGCCATGGGCGCGGCGAGCAACGCGAGGCCGACGACGGCGGGGAGGGCGGCGCGCGCCATGCTCAGCTCGGCGCGTCCGCGCGAATCTCGGCGATGGCGGCGCGCGCCAGCGCGTCGGCGCGCTCGTTCTCCGGGTGGCCGCTGTGGCCCTTCACCCAATGCCAGCGCACCTGATGCAGGTTGGCTGCCGCTTCCAGCCGTTGCCAGAGATCGACGTTCTTGACCGGCTTCCTGTCGGCGGTCTTCCAGCCGTTCTTCTTCCAGCCGTGAATCCAGCCGGTGATGCCTTGGCGCAGATATTGGCTGTCGGTGTAGAGATCGACGGGCAGGGGCCGCGTGAGGCTTTCGAGCGCGGCGATGGCGGCCATCAGCTCCATGCGGTTGTTGGTGGTCTGGGCCTCGCCGCCTTTCAGCTCTTTCTCCGCGCCGCGCCAGCGCAGCACCGCGCCCCAGCCGCCGGGGCCGGGATTGCCGCTGCACGCGCCGTCGGTGAAGGCTTCGACGCTGACGACGCTCTCCTCAGTCAAGGCCATAAGCTCCCGGGCCTGGCACCGACTGGTGGAAGCGCAGCTTCTGCACGTATTCCATCGGGTTCTTCGGCTTGACCCAAGCTCCCTCTGGACGATTCAGCCAGTCGAACAGGCGCGTCAGCAGGAAGCGCAGCGCCGCGCCGCGCGCGAGCAGCGGCAGGGCCGCGAGCTCGGCGTCGCCGATCGGCCGCACGTCGCGGTAGGCGAGCAGCATCGCGCGCGCCTTGGAGATGTTGAACATGCCGTCGGGCTCGAAGCACCAGGCGTTGAGGCACACCGCGAGGTCGTAGGCGAGAATGTCCTCGCAGGCGAAATAGAAGTCGATGACGCCCGAGAGCTTGTCGCCGAGGAAGAAGGCGTTGTCGGGAAACAGGTCGGCATGGATGATGCCGCGCGGCAGCGATCCCGCGTCCGGCCAGTTCGCCGTGAGCCAAGCCACTTCGGTCTCGATCAAGCCTTCGAGGCCCGGCGCGACGTCGTTGGCCAGCGTCTTGGTCTCGCCGTAGAGCCGCTGCCAGCCTTGGAGCGACAGCGAATTGGCGCGGCGCAGCTCGAAGTCCTGCGCCGCCACATGCATCTCGGCCATGCCGCGCCCGAGGCCGGCGCAATGGTGCGGCAGGATGCGGCGCGGCGACATGCCGGCGAGGAAGCTGACGATGGCAGCGGGCCGGCCGGCAAGCTGGCGCAGCGCTTGGCCGTCCTTGGCGTGGATCGGCGTCGGGCAGGCGATGCCCTTGGCCGCCAGATGGTCCATCAGGCCGAGGAAGAACGGCAGGTCGGCGGGCGCGACCCGCTTTTCGTAAAGCGTCAGGATGTAATTGCCGCGCTCGGTCTGCAGCAGGAAGTTGGAATTTTCGACGCCCTCGGCGATGCCCTTGTACGAGCGGAGCGCGCCGAGATCGTAGGCGGCGAGAAACGCCGCCAATTCTTCGTCGCTGACTTCGGTATAGACGGCCATTCTCGTGCGTCGCCTATCCGGCCAGGGCGCGCGGCAGGCTGAAGACGATGTCCTCGCGCGTCACCATCGCTTCTTCCAGCGTCACGTCGAAGCGCGTCTGCAGCGCGCGGATGACGTCCTGCACGAGAATCTCCGGGGCGCTCGCGCCGGCTGTCACGCCGAGCGCGCGCACGCCTTGCAGCTTTTCCCAGGGAATTTCGGCGGCGGTCTGCACCAGCACGCTGGTCTCGCAACCGAGCTGCGCCGCCAGTTCTTTCAGGCGCTGCGAGTTGGACGAATTCGGCGCGCCGACCACGAGGATCGCGTCGACGCGCGGCGCGATCGCCTTCACCGCCTCCTGGCGGTTGGTGGTGGCGTAGCAGATGTCGGCCTTGCCGGGGCCCTTGATGGAGGGGAAGCGGCGCTGCAAGGTCGCGACGATCTCGGCCGTATCGCCGACCGATAGCGTCGTCTGCGTCGCGTAGGCGAGATTGGCCGGATCGGCCGGCTGCACGGCTTCGGCGTCTGCCACGCTTTCGATCAGCGTCATGGCGCCCGCCGGCACCTGGCCCATGGTGCCGACCACCTCGGGATGGCCCTCATGGCCGATCAGCAGCACGTGGCGGCCCTGGAAATGGTGGCGCGCGGCTTCCGAATGGACCTTGCTGACCAGCGGGCAGGTGGCGTCGAGCGTCGCCAGGCCGCGGTCCTTGGCGTTCTGCACGACGGCTTTGGCGACGCCGTGGGCCGAGAAGATCACGTTCGCGCCGTCGGGAATCTCGTCGAGTTCCTCGACGAACACCGCGCCCTTGGCCTTGAGGCTGTCGACCACATGCTTGTTATGGACGATTTCGTGGCGGACATAGACCGGCGCGCCGTAGCGGGCGAGGGCCTGCTCGACGATCTGGATCGCCCGGTCCACGCCGGCGCAGAAGCCGCGCGGGCTGGCGAGGAGGACGGAGAGGGCCGGCTTGTCGGACATATGCGCCAAAAGCGGTGGAAAAGGGCGTTAAATCGCGGAAATCGCTGGAAAAACAGGCTGCTTGCGCGTTCCTGACTGACAAGGTAGTAACCCACCGGACGCAAACAAGCAATTTCCGCGCTTTCCGGCCGTTCCGGCCCGCCGCGCGCCTCTCCCGAAGGATCTCCGATGGCCGAACCGGCGATGCCGCGCGACAATTACTACGCCGTCGATCTCGAGCCCGACCGGGAATATCTCTGGTGCGCCTGCGGCTACAGCAAGAGCCAGCCGTTCTGCGACGGCTCGCACCAGGGCACCGAATTCCAGCCGAAAAGCGTGAAGGTCGGCGAGGCCATGACGTTGTATCTTTGCGGCTGCAAGCGCACGCAGGACCCGCCCTATTGCGACGGCATGCACGCGTTGATTTGAGCCCTCTTCCGACGTTTAGGGAATGCCGTCCATGCGTATCGTTACCGCTCTCCGCTCCGCCGCCTTGCTGGCGCTCGCCGGCCTCGCCCTCGCCGCCTGCGATCCGTTCAAAAACACTACGCCGCAGTTCGCCTGCCCGCGCTTCGGCGGGCTGGAGACGGCGACGCAGCAGGTCAAGTTCCGCCCGGGCGCCGGCCGCGACCTGACCGACGTCATGTATATGGTGCGGCTCAACGGCGTGCAGCGGAGCTGCGAATACGACAGGAGCGGCGTCGCCATGACCATGCGCGTCGGCTTCGCGCTCGAACTCGGCCCGGCCAACCCGGACCGCAACGCCAGCTTCCAATATTTCGTCGCCATCACCGATGCCGACAACCGCGTGCTGGCCAAGGAGGTTTTCACCACCGCGCTCGCTTTCCCGGAGAACGTCGGCTATGTCGAAAAGGCCGACGAACTGGACCAGCGCATTCCGTTGCCGGTCGGCCGCTCGGCCGCCGACTATCAGGTCATCGTCGGCCTGCAGCTCACCGAAGCCGAGTTGGACTACAACCGCCGGGCGCAAGTCGGGCGCTGATTCCTCTAATCGTCATGCTCGGGCTTGACCCGAGCATCCATCTATCGAGCGCTTAAGCGACGGCTTAATGGACCCTCGGATCAAGTCCGAGGGTGACGATTTCTTAGAGTTTCGGGCATTTCCGCAGCTTTTCCAGAATCCTGTGGATGAAACCAGCCCTGGGGCGGGCCGCGATTGACCCGCCCCAGGGCTGGTTTAGAATGGCCGCGCGATCAGACGATCTCTGCGGGAGAGACCGCCGGCCTTTGCTTCTTGAATAAAGAGCCAAGGCGCGGGCGGAGCCGAAGGAGCAACCGCCCCGGAAACTCTCAGGCAAAAGGACCGCAGGGGGATGACGCTCTGGAAAGCGAATCGCGCAGCTTGCTAGGCGCGATTCCACCGACGAGGTAACGCTGCTCTCAAGCCTATTCGATAGGCGCGAGGGCGGACGAATCTTTCAGGTTCGAGGACAGAGGGGGCTGCCGGCGACTCGCCGGACAGCCACGACTCCGAATCGGATTGAAGGATCGCCTGTGTCGGACACCCCTGCTGAAACGTTGCGCCGCACCTCGCTGCACGGTCTCCATGTCGCGCTCGGCGCGAAGATGGTGCCGTTCGCCGGCTACGACATGCCGGTGCAATATCCCGCCGGCATCATGGCCGAGCATCTGCATTGCCGCAGCGACGCCGGGCTGTTCGACGTCTCGCACATGGGTCAGGTCAAGCTGACCGGGCCGGACGCGGCGAAAGCGCTCGAAGCGCTGGTGCCCGGCGACATCCAGGCGTTAAAGCCCGGCGAGATGCGTTACACGCTGTTCACCAACGATGCCGGCGGGATCCTCGACGATCTCATCGTCACCAACGCCGGCGACCATCTGTTCGTCGTGGTCAACGCCGCCTGCAAGGCGCAGGACATCGCCCATATGAAGGCGAAGCTGCCGTCTTCGATCAAAGTCGAGGAGCTGGACGACCGCGCGCTGCTCGCGCTGCAAGGCCCGAAGGCGGCCGCGGTGATGGCGCGCTTCGCGCCGGAGGCCGTGAAGCTGCGCTTCATGAGCGCGGCGGCGATGACGATTCAGGGCGTTGCCTGCTTCATCACCCGCTCGGGCTACACCGGCGAGGACGGGTTCGAGATTTCCATTCCCAACGACAAGGCCGAAGCCTTCGCCAAGGCGCTGCTCGCCGAGCCGGAGGTGAAGCCCATCGGCCTCGGCGCGCGCGACACGCTGCGTCTCGAAGCCGGCCTCTGCCTCTACGGCCACGACATCGACCAGGGCACCACGCCCATCGAAGCCGGCCTCGCCTGGGCCGTCGGCAAGCGCCGCCGCGAAGAGGGCGGCTTCCCCGGTGCCGACATGATCCTGGCGCACTTGAAGGGCGGCGCGCCGCGCCGCCGCGTCGGCTTGCTGCCCGAAGGCCGCGCCCCGGCGCGCGACCACACGGAAATCCACGACGACGGCGAGCGCCGGCTCGGCGAGATCACCTCGGGCGGCTTCGGCCCGACGGTCGGCGGCCCCATCGCCATGGGCTATGTCGAAGCTGCCTACGCCAAGCCGGGCACGATGGTGAACCTGATGGTGCGCGGCACGGCGCGCCCGGCGAAGGTCGTCGCCATGCCCTTCGTGCCCACCCGTTATTTCAAACCCTAAACGCGAGAGCCATCCCATGAGCGAGACGAAATACACGCAAGAGCACGAATGGATCCGCGTCGAGGGCGACGTCGGCACCGTCGGCATCACCGACTACGCCCAGGGCCAGCTCGGCGACGTGGTCTATGTCGAACTGCCCGCCGTCGGCAAGGCGGTCAAGCAGGGCGGCGACATGGCCGTGGTCGAATCGGTCAAGGCGGCGAGCGAGGTCTACGCGCCCGTCACCGGCGAGGTGGTCGAGGTCAACGACGAATTGACCGGCGCGCCGGAAACGGTCAACGCGGACGCCGACGGCAAGGGCTGGTTCGTCAAGATCAAGCTCGCCGACAAGGGCCAGCTTGCCGCGCTGATGGACAAAGCCGCTTACGACAAATTCTTGGCTGAGCTCGGCTAACGCCGAGACGGCCTCACTCGGCTCACTAGGAACATCCCATGCGCTATCTGCCGCTCACGCCCGACGACCGCCGCGCCATGCTCGGCGCCATCGGCGTCAAATCCGTCGACGATCTGTTCGTCGACGTGCCGCTTTCGGCGCGCCAGGCCAAGCCTTTGGACCTGCCGCCGCACGCCGGCGAATTGGAAGTGGAGCGCGAGCTTTCGGCGCTCGCGGCGAAGAATCTCGCGGCGGGCCAGGCGAAAGCCAGCTTCATCGGCGCGGGCGCTTATCGCCATCACGTGCCGGCGGCGGTCGATCACCTGATCCAGCGCGGCGAGTTCCTCACCGCCTACACGCCCTATCAGCCGGAAATCTCGCAGGGCACCCTGCAGATGCTGTTCGAATTCCAGAGCCAGGTGGCCCTGATCACCGGCATGGATGTCGCCAACGCTTCGATGTACGACGGCGCGACCTCGGCGGCCGAAGCGGTGCTGATGGCGCGGCGCACGGTCAAGCGCGACAAGGTCGTCATCTCCGCCGCCGTCCATCCGCATTACCGCGAGACCATCGAGACTTTCGCGCGCTACAGCGACGGCGAGATCGCCGTCAACACGCCGGACCCGACCCAGGACGAAAATCTCGAAACGCTGATCGACGATCAAACCGCCTGCCTCGTGGTGCAGAACCCCGACGTGTTCGGCCGCATCCGCGATCTGTCGCCGCTCGCCCGCGCCTGCCAGGCCAAGGGCGCGCTGCTGATCGCCGTCGTCACCGAGGTCGTCTCGCTCGGCGCCATCGTGCCGCCCGGCGAGATGGGCGCGGACATCGTGGTGGCCGAAGGCCAGTCCATCGGCAACGGCCTCAATTTCGGCGGGCCCTATGTCGGCCTGTTCGCCACGCGCGACAAATACATCCGCCAGATGCCCGGCCGCCTCGCCGGCCAGACGACGGACGCGGACGGCAAGCGCGGCTTCGTGCTCACGCTGTCCACGCGCGAGCAGCATATCCGCCGCGAGAAGGCGACGAGCAACATCTGCACCAACGCTGGCCTCTGCGCCCTGGCATTCACCATCCACATGTCGCTGCTCGGCAGCGAGGGCCTGCGCCGGCTGGCGCGGCTCAACCACGCCAAGGCCGTGCAACTCGCCGATAAATTGGCCGCCGTGCCGGGCGCGAAGGTGCTGAACGCAACGTTCTTCAACGAATTCACGCTGCGCCTGCCCAAGCCCGCCGCGCCGGTGGTCGAGGCGCTCGCCGCGCAAGGCATCCTCGCTGGCGTGCCGCTCTCGCGCCTCTATCCGGGCGTCGAAACTCTCGCCAACGATCTGCTGATCGCCGTCACCGAAACCGCGACCGAGGCGCAGATGGATGCGCTGGTCGCTGGCCTGAAGGGAGCCGTTTGATGGACGCGCGCAACACCCATATCGAAAGCCCCGCCGTCATCGGCGCCCATCCCGGCACGGCGACGGGCAACCGCGCCCTCATGATCGAGGAACAGTTGATCTTCGAGCAGGGCGAGCCGCAGCGCTGCGGCGTCGATCTGCCGGATGCGCCGCCGGTCGCCGACCGCCTCGGCGGCCTCGCGCGCAAGAGCGATCTCGGCCTGCCGGGCCTGTCGGAGCCGCAGGTCATCCGCCACTTCACGCGCCTGAGCCAGAAGAACTATTCCATCGACACGGGCCTGTTCCCGCTCGGCTCCTGCACGATGAAGCACAATCCGCGCCTCAACGAGAAGCTGGCCCGCCTGCCGGGCTTCGGCGACATCCATCCGATGCAGCCGGTCTCGACCGTGCAGGGCGCGCTGGAACTGATCGACACGCTCGCCCACTGGCTGAAGACGCTCACCGGCATGCCCGCCGTCGCCATGACGCCGGCCGCCGGCGCGCACGGCGAATTCTGCGGCTTGCTGACCATCCGCGCCGCGCATGAAGCCAAAGGCGACGCCCGCCGCCGCGTGCTGGTGCCGGAATCGGCGCACGGCACCAATCCGGCGACGGCGGCGGCGTGCGGCTACGAGGTCGAATCGATCCCCGCCACGCCGCGCGGCCGCGTCGATCTCGCCGCGCTGAAAGCCAAGCTCGGGCCCGACGTCGCCGCCATCATGGTGACGAATCCGAACACCTGCGGCCTGTTCGAGGACGAAGTGATCGAGATCGCCAAGGCGGCGCACGATCACGGCGCGTATTTCTATTGCGACGGCGCGAACTTCAACGCCATCGTCGGCAAGGTGCGCCCGGCCGATCTCGGCGTCGACGTCATGCACATCAACCTGCACAAGACCTTCTCGACGCCGCACGGCGGCGGCGGTCCCGGCGCGGGGCCGGTCGTGCTCACTGCGGCCCTCGCGCCTTACGCGCCGACGCCGTGGGTCGTGCATGGCGAAAGCGGCTTCGATCTGCTGGAGACGCAGTCGGGTGCGGCC
The DNA here is from genome assembly GCA_046297835.1 of Alphaproteobacteria bacterium. Taxonomy (GTDB): domain Bacteria; phylum Pseudomonadota; class Alphaproteobacteria; order SMXQ01; family SMXQ01; genus CAMAVH01. The sequence goes on from JBKBHI010000006.1 coordinate 170,552, forward strand.
AAGGCGTCGGTCGGCCGGCTCAAGGCCTATCACGGCCAGATGGGCATGTTCGTGCGCGCCCTGGCCTACATGCTGAGCCACGGCGGCGACGGCTTGCGCCAGGTGGCGGAAGACGCCGTGCTCAACGCCAACTATCTGCTGGCGCGCTTGCGCGACGTCATGAGCCCGGCCTTCGGCGACGGCCCCTGCATGCACGAGGCCCTGTTCGACGATGCGTTCCTGGAGGGCACCGGCGTCACCACGCTCGATTTCGCCAAGGCGCTGATCGACGAGGGCTTCCATCCCACCACCATCTATTTCCCGCTGGTGGTGCATGGCGCGATGCTGATGGAGCCGACCGAGACCGAGAGCAAGGAAAGCCTCGATCAGTTCATCCTGGCGCTGCGCTCGCTCGCCGCGAAAGCCAAGGCCGGCGAGACCGCCTTCTTCCAGGCCGCGCCGCGTCTCACGCCGCGCCGCCGCCTCGACGAGACGGCCGCCGCGCGCAAGCCGATCCTGCGCTGGCGTCCGCCCGCGCCGGCGCAAGCGGCGGAATAAGCCTCAGAAAGCCCCGCTTCGGCGGGGGCTTTTTCACATGGGAATTGAGTCGCACGGAACGTGCGCGCCTATGATGCACGGAACGTGCGCGCCTATGATGGGCGCAACGCGCATCAAGGCTAAAGGTTGGCGGAACGACGCTGGATGCGTCTCGTTCCTTCTACGGGTGGGATGCACCGCGTAGGAGGATTATTTTCATGGGACATCATCGTTCGAATTTGAGCAAGGGGCTGCTGGCCGGGGCGTTCGCCGCCGGCATGAGCGTCGCCGGCGCGTCGCTCGCGCTCGCGCAATCGTCCGGCGCTTCGCCGGCCACGCCGCCGTCCGCCGCCGCCGCGTCGATCACGCAGCAGGAGCTCAAGACCTTCGCCGTCGCCGCGCTCGAGGTGAAGAAGATCAACGACACCTACCGGCCGCGCTATCAGTCGGCCGAAACGCCGGCCGCCAAGGAGCAGGTCCGGAAAGAGGCGACGGAGAAAATGTCCTCCGCCGTCCAGCAGCAGGGCCTCTCCGTCGATAAATACAATCAGATCGTCCGCGTCGCCCAGGCCGACCCGGAAGTCGCCAAACAGATCGACGATTACGCCCGCCAGGCCAATTAACCCGGCGGCGCGAGCGATTGAACGGGGCCGGCGCTGTCCGGCCCCGTGGTCGCCGCCGCGTCGCCGCCCCGTCGCCACGTCGACTCTCACGCAATCGTAGGGCGGATTCCGCGTCCCGGCTTGGCTATACTGGACGGCAGGGATGACCTCCCATCCATCGAACGGCCAGAAGAGGGAACTGCCATGTCCTCCGCCCCCGCGACCGCCCGATTTGCCGCTGTCGTTTTGCTAGCGGCCGCTTTGTTCGCCCCGCCGGCTTTGGCGCAAGCGGTGAGCGATCAGGATCTGCGCGCTTTCGCCGCCGCGACCGCGAAAATCCGCCTCATCGACCGCGATTACACCATCAAGAAGGACGGCAAGTCCGATGCCGAGCGCGCCGCCTTGAGCAAGGAAGAGGACGCCGCCAATCTCGCCGCCGTCCAGGGCGCCGGCCTGACGCCGACGCGCTACAACGCGATCTCCAAGGCGATGCAGGATGATCCGGCGCTGGCCAAGAAGGCTTACGAATACATCTACGCCGCGCCGGTGAAGTGAGGGGCGCGACGTTTTTTCACACCGTCATGCCCGCACTTGTTGCGGGCATCCACGCCTTGCGATGCGCATAGAAGAAAGTCGTGGATGGCCGGAACAAGTCCGGCCATGACGTACTGAAAAGTTGGAGAGAATGCCCCAACGAAAAAGCCCCGCCGATCCGGCGGGGCTTTTTGCATTCGCTAGGGCGAAGCGGCTTAGTGCAGCTGGCTCAGTGAAGTTTTTTGGGCAGCTCGCCGATGGCGGCGTCGACCAGGCTCTGCGCCTTGCCGGCATCCAAGTTCTTCTCGATCAGCTCGCGGGTCGCGGCCAGGGCGACGTCCACGGCGGCGTTACGCACATCGTCCACGGCGCGCGCTTCGGCCTGGGCGATCTTGTCGAGCGCGAGCTGCTCGCGGCGCTTGAGCGACGCGGCCAGTTCCGTCGCGGCTTCCTCGGCCAGGCGCTTGGCCTCGGCTTCGGCGTTGGCGAGGATGTCCTCGGCCTCTTTCAGCGCTTCGCGGCTCTTGCGCTGATAGGAGGCGAGCAGCGCCTGGGCTTCGTCGCGCAGGCGGGCGGCTTCCTCGATTTCGGTCTCGATCTTCTTGGAGCGGCCGTCGAGCGCCGCGCCGATCTTCTGGCTGACGGGGCGGGCCAGCAGGCCGACGAACAGGGCGAAGGAGACGGCGAGCCAGAACTCGGGGGTCGAGAACAGCGACGCGCTGTGCTCGCCGGTGCTGGCCGCGTAGGCGGTGGAGATGAACATGCTCAATGGCCTTTCGCGGCGGCGGCCGTCTTGACGGCGGCGTCGGCGGTGGCGGCGTCGATATCCTGGCCGAGCAATTTCCGGACCGCCTCGCGGGCGATCTCGGAGGCGATGGCCTGGGTGTGCGACAGGGCGCCGGCGCGGGCGGCGGCGATCTTGTCCTCGGCGTCCTTGGTCTGGGCGGCGAGGGTGGCGGCCACCGTCTGCTGGCGGGCCGTCGCCTCCTTATGGGCGCGGTCGGCGGCGGCGGCGGTCAAGGCGTGGGCCTTGGCGCGGCTTTCGGCCAGGGCCTTCTCGTAGGCGGCTTTCGCCGTCTCGGCTTCCGCGCGCAAGGCCGCGGCCTTGTCGAGGTTGCCGTCGATGCGCTTCTTGCGCTCCTCCAGCACTTCGCCGATGCGCGGCAAGGCGAGCTTGGCCATCAGCACGTAGAGGAGGATGAACGTGATCGCCAGCCAGACGAGCTGGGGGGCGAAGGAAGACGGATCGAGTTGCGGCACGGGCGTGCGGCTCCTTTAAGGGCTGAAACGACAAGCGGGGCCCGGCGCCAAAAAAGGCATGGGCGCCGGACCCCGCGAAACCGTCTTAGCCGAACAGGATCAGGAACGCGATCAGCAGCGCGAACAGCGCGATGGCTTCCACCAGCGCGAAGCCCAGCATCGTGAACGGGAACACGATCGGGCGGGCGGCCGGGTTGCGGGCGACCGAGCTGATGAACGACGAGAAGATGTTGCCGATGCCGATGCCGACGCCGAAGAGACAGATAACGGCGAGACCGGCACCGATGTACTTAGCGGCTTGAACGTCCATGATTTCCAACTTTTCTTAAGGTTAGGGGCAGGGAGGTGGTGGCTTAGTGGAGGTGGATCGCGTCGTGCAGATACAGGCAGGTCAGCACGGTGAAGACGTAGGCCTGCAGGAACGCCACGAGCGTTTCGAGAATGTAGAGCGGGATGATGATCGCGATGGGCGCGACGCCGGCGGCGCCGAGCAGCACGACGAAGCCGGCGAACACCTTGAGCATGGTGTGGCCCGCCATCATGTTGGCGAACAGACGCAGCGACAGGGTGACCGGGCGCGTCAGGTACGAGATCAGCTCGATGGGGATCAGCAGCGGCGCCATGTACATCGGCGCGCCGTTCGGCATGAAGTAGGTGAAGAACTTCAGGCCGTGCTTGGCGATGGCGACGATGGTGACGCCGACGAACACCAGCGCGGCGAGCGCGAAGGTGACGATGATGTGGCTGGTCACGGTGAAGCTGTAGGGGATCAGGCCGATCATGTTGGCGAACAGCACGAACATGAACAGCGAGAAGACGAACGGGAAATAGGGGCGGCCTTCGCGGCCGACGTTTTCCCTGACCAATCCGGCGACGAATTCGTAGCTCAGCTCAGCCATCGACTGCCAGCGGCCCGGCACCATCGCGCCGCGGCGCATGCCGACCATCAGGAACAGCGTGATCGCCGTGATGACGATCACCATGAACAGCGAGGAATTGGTGAAGGAGGCGTCGACGCCGCCCACCTCCAGCGGAACGATTCTTTTGATCTCGAACTGCTCAAGAGGTCCGGCCACGGCTCACTCGTCTTTTTGGACCCGCCCCGTTACACGGAGCGCGGTCTGGTTGCTTGGCGTCGGCCCCGTCTTTGAGGAGCCGCGCCGGGTCATCTCGCTTGGGAGCAGATTCGCGCCTGCGCCCTTATGGCGCAGCGGAAGATCGCGCGCCGGTTATTCCGGCTTGCCGTCGGCGTCGTCCGGTTTCGGCTTCGGGTTCGGGTTAAGGTGCCCGCCCGCCAGCCGGCCGGTGGCGCGATAGACGTTCATGATGCCGGCGGCCGACCCCAGCAGGAACAGGGGGATCATCAGCCATGGCCGCGTGCCGAGCCATTCGTCGAGCAGCCATCCGATGCCGGTGCCCACCGCGACGGCCGAAACCATCTCGATGCCGATCCGAAGCATAAGCCCCATGCCGGAAAGATCGGCCCCGCCCTGACCGGAGCCCGCCCCCGGGTCCCTGGCGCGTCGCGCGCTTTTGATGCGCGCGCCCAGGTCTTCGAGTGTCGGACCTCGCCGATCGGGATCTTCGGGAGGAGGCGGAGGATGACTGTCGGTCATGCCAAACGCGCGAACGTCCTCGCTGCCACTACCGCAGCAAAGCGCGCGCACCATAAGGTTTGCGGGGCTTCGCTGTCAACGCGGAAATGGCCCGCACGTTCCCCATGCAGCCGGTTGAAATCGTTGGCAAAAAGCCGCGCCGAAGGGGCCGTTTGGGCGGCCTTCCGCGAGCCTGCCGGCGCGGCCAAACAAAAGGCCCCGCCGAAGCGGGGCCGATCGTCGGAAAAAGCGCCGGAAACCGTCACGCGATCGCCCGCAGGTGGCTGACGCCCTTGAGGTCGACCGAGACGAGTTGGGAGACGCCGCGCTCGGGCATGGTGACGCCGAACAGGCGGTCCATGCGGGCCATGGTGTGGCGGTGGTGGGTGATGACCAGGAAGCGCGTGTTGGCGCGCCGGCCGATCTCTTCCACCAGGTTGCAGAAGCGCGTGATGTTGGAATCGTCGAGCGGCGCGTCCACTTCGTCCAGCACGCAGATCGGCGCCGGGTTGGTCATGAACACGGCGAACAGCAGCGCCGTGGTGGTCAGCGCCTTCTCGCCGCCCGAGAGCAGCGACAGGACTTGCAGCTTCTTGCCCGGCGGGGACGCCATGATCTCGAGACCGGCTTCGAGCGGATCTTCCGCTTCGGTCAGCGTCAGGTGCGCCGTGCCGCCGCCGAACAGGCGGGTGAACAGCTCGGTGAAGTGCTTGTTCACCGCCTCGAAGGCGGCGAGGAAGCGCTCGCGCCCCTCGCGGTTCAGCTCGTTGATGCCTTGGCGCAGGCGGGCGATGGCCTGGATCAGGTCCTCGCGCTCGCTCTGCATCCCGACGACCTTCTCTTCGAGCTCGGTCGCCTCGACCTCGGCGCGCAGGTTCACCGGGCCCATATTGTCGCGCTCGCGCACCAGACGCTCGAAGCGCGCCTCGGCGGTCGATTGCTCTGGCAGCTCCTCTTCCGTCACTTCGGCGATGGCGAGCAGGTTCTCCGGCGGGCATTGCAGCTTCTCGGCGATGCGCTCGGCGAGATCGGTGAGCACCTGTTGCGAGGTGCCGACGACGCCTTCGCCGCGCACGCGCTCTTCGCGCGCCGTGGCGAGCTTGCCTTCGGTCGATTTCAGCGCGCGGTCGGCGGCGACCTGCGCCGTCTCGGCGGCGGCCAGCGCGTCGGCGGCCTGCTTGCGCAGCGATTCCGCTTGGCCGATCTGGTCTTCGAGCGCGTGGCGCTCCTCGGCGATCTGCTCGGGGCGGGCGGCCAGCTCGGCCAGCTCGATCTCGTTCGTCTCCTTGCGGGCGGCGAATTCGGCGAGCTGCTGCATGGCGTTGTCGGCGCGGCCCTGCCACGAGGCGCGCTCGTGGGCGATGGACTGCAAGCGCTGGCGGCGGTTCTCGGCCTCGCGCGCGAGCAGGTCGTAGGCGCGCTGGCGCTCGCCCTGCTGGCCGCGCAGTTCCGCGAGCTGGGCGCGCATCTCGGCGACCTTCTCGCGGCCGCCCTGCTCGTCGGGCAGACCGGCCTGGGCGGCGCGGTCGGCTTCGAGCGTCGCGACGGTCTCGGCGAAATCGGCGTTGAGGCGGGCGAGCGTCTCCTCGGCGGCCGCGAGCTTGGACGAGGCGGCGGCGTCGGCCTGGCTCAAACGGTTGTGCTGCACGCGGGCCTCGTCGAGCGCGCGTTCGGCGGCGCGGCTGGCGTCGCGCAAGGCGCGCTCGCGCTCGCCGGCGGCGTCGGCGGCGTCGCGCGCTTCGTGCGAGGCGTCGCGCGCGACGGCCAGCGCTTCCTCGGCAGCCTCGACCTCGCCGCGCAACGCTTTTAGGCGGTTGCGCTGGGTCAGGCGCGCGGCGGCGGCGGTCGTGGTGCCGGCGGCGACCGTGTAGCCGTCCCAGCGCCACAAGGCGCCCGAGCGGCTGACCAGGCGCTGGCCGAGCGCCAGTTCGCCCGACAGGGCCTTGCCTTGCGCGTCGTCTTCCACCAGCCCGATCTGGCCGAGGCGGCGGGCGAGCGCGCTCGGCGCTTCGACGAAATCGGCGAGCGGGCGCAGGCCGCCCGGCAGGCTGCGCGGCTCGTGCAGCGGCGGCAGGGTGCGCCAATGGATCGGCGCGGCCTCGTCGGCCGGCGCGGTGAGATCGTCGCCGAGCGCGACGCCGAGCGCCGTCTCGAAGCCGGGCTGCACGGTCAGCGCGTCGATCAGCGGCGGCCAGAGGTCGTTGTCCGACAAGGCGAGCACGTCGCCGAGCGCCTTTTCCTCGGCGCGCAGGCGCGCGGCGGCGGATTCGGCGGTCTGCAATTCGTCGCGTTTGTCGCGCGCGGCCTTGTCGGCGTCCATGCGCGCGGCTTCGGCGGCGGCGGCTTCGGCGCGGGCGTTCTCCAGCGCGGCGAGGGCCTCCTCGGCGGCCGCGCCGGCGGCGAGCAGCGCGTCCTGGTCGATGGCGTCGGCGGCGGCGATCTCGCGCTCGCGCGTCGCCTGGGCGATGCGCTCGGTCAGGCGCGCGTGGCGGCCTTCGCTCTCGCCGAGCCGGCGGGCGATTTCGCGGCGCTGCGCCTCGATGGCGGCGACTTCTTCGGTGGTGCGCGTCAGCGTCGTCTCGGCCTCGGCGGTGGCGGCCTTGGCTTCTTCGAGCGCGGCGACGGCCTGCTCGATCTCGATGGCTTCCTGGGCCTGCGCCTCGGTCAGCGCCTGGGATTCGGCTTCGAGGCGGGCGAGAGCTTCGGCGGCGTCCTGGGCGCGGGCGTCTTCGCGCGAAATGTCGGCGGCGATCTGCGCCAGACGGTTCTCGCAGGCGGCGCGGGCGGCATTGATGCGCGCCTCCTCGGCCTGCAACTGCTCGCGCGCGACCAGCAGGCGCTGCAATTTGGCGGCGCATTCGGCCTCCATCTCGCGGAGCGGCGGCAGGGCGGCGGCGGCTTCGGCCTGGGCGGCGGCGGCGGTCGCGGCCTCGACGGTCAGCGTCTCGACCAGCGTTTCGGCGGCGGCGTGGCGCGCGTTGGCTTCGTCCAGCGCCTTGGTCGCCACCGTCCAGCGCAGATGCAGCATCTGCGCCTCGGCCTTGCGGATATGGTCCGACAGGTTGCGATAGCGCGTCGCTTGGCGCGCCTGCTTCTTCAAGGATTGGTGCTGCGCGTCGAGCGCGGCGATGACGTCGTCGAGGCGGGCGAGGTTGGCTTCGGCGGCGCGCAGGCGCAGCTCGGCCTCGTGGCGGCGCGAGTACAAGCCGGTGATGCCGGCGGCTTCTTCGAGAATGGCGCGGCGCTCGGTCGGTTTGGCGGAGATGACCGCGCCGACTTGGCCCTGGCTGACGATGGCGGTCGAGCGCGAGCCCGAGGCGGCGTCGGCGAACAGCAGCTGCACGTCGCGCGCGCGGACGTCCATGCCGTTGATTTTGTAGCCGGATCCCTCGCCGCGGTCGATGCGGCGCGTCACTTCCAGCTCGGCGTTTTCGTTGAACGCGGCGGGCGCGGTGCGGTCGGCGTTGTCGAGCGTGATCGTCACTTCGCAATGGTTGCGCGGCGGGCGGTTGGAGGTGCCGCCGAAGATCACGTCGTCCATCTCGCCGCCGCGCAATTGGCGCGCCGAATGCTCGCCCATCGCCCAGCGCAGGGCGTCGACGATGTTCGACTTGCCGCAGCCGTTGGGGCCGACGACGCCGGTGAGGCCGGGCTCGATCAGAAGCTCTGTCGGGTCCACGAAGGACTTGAAACCGGACAGCCGGAGCTTGGTGAACTGGACCAAGGTGCCCCCTTAAACGTCGTTACGGTTAAACGATACGTGGTACTTGGCGGCGTTATTTGGCCGCGATCAGCGGGTCGAGAATGGCGCGCATTTGCTCGATGCTCATGCCGCTGTAGCGCTGGCCGTCGATGAAGATGGTCGGCGTCGAGCGCACGGCGTAGGTCTGGTCGCCTTCGAGGGCGTCGGCCAGCACGGCCTGCTCGACGGATTTGTCGGCCAGGCAGGCCTGGAACTGCTCTTCGCTCATGCCGCCCATCTTGCCGACGGCGGCGAGGCCGGCGAGCGGCTCCTTGTTGGTCGCCCAGCTTTGCTGGCGCGCGAACAGCAGGTCGAGGAAGCCGAAATAGCGGTCCGGGCCGGCGCACTGGGCCATCATCGCGGCGCGCAGCGCCAGCCCGTCGAGCGGGAAGTCGCGATAAACCAGCTTTACCAAGCCCTTGTCGATATATTCGGCCTTCAGCGCCGGCAGCGTGTTGACGTGGAAACTGGCGCAATGCGGGCAGGTCAGCGAGGCATATTCGACGATCGTGACCTTGGCGTCCGGGCTGCCGAGGATCATGTCGTCGGGCTTGAGGGCGATGGTCAGGCGGTCGCCGGCGGCGGCCGGCATCGGCGTTTGGGCGCGAGGCGCGGTCGAAGCCGCCGGGCCCGGCGCGGAAGGCGCGACCGGGTGGCCGAACTTCTCGTAAACGGCGTATCCGACCACGGCGGCAGCCGCGACGACGCCCAAGATAACCAACATGTTACGCATTTGAATCTCCGAGCCACAAGATATAGCGGGTCCGCCAAGGTCGTCCAGCAAACGAGTCGGGCCGGCGGCGGGAGTCCGGCAGACTCTTGTGGATAAGGCCGCGGGGCCTTTCCAACCTGTGGAAAAGCTTGGCCGTTTCGGGCCTTAGCGGCCTTTCGCCTTGATCGCCGCGCCGAGCCGGGCGAGGGCGGCGGCGAGCGGATCGGCCTCGTCGTCCCGGGCGTCTTTGTAAAGCGCGGCGCTTTCGCCGACTCCCAAGCCCCTCCCCGGCGCGCTCCCAAGGCCCTCCCGGCGCTTGGCCGGCTTGGGCGCGACGCGGCCGTGCAGAATCTTGATCTGGGCGAGGGCGGGATAGCCGAAATAGCCGTTGATGCGCTCGATCACCTGGGGCGCGAGGTGCTGCAGCTCGGGCGCGAAGGCGCTTTCGCAGGTGACATGGAGCGTGCCGCCGCGCTTCTCGCCGCGCGGGAAGGCGATGCGCTCGGGCGCGGTGCGCCGGCCGAGCGTCTCGCCGACGATGGCCGGCCAGTCGGTCAGGATGCCGGCCTCGGCGAAGCCGCGCGTCTTGAAGATCGGCGCGGTGATCGGCGGCAGGGTGGCGGCGAGGCTCCTCAGCCCTTTTCGCTGAAAGCTCGGGCCGGGCGTTTTGGCCGGGGGTGGCTTGGAGGCGGTCATGTCCGCTATCGTAGCCGCCCATGCCCCCCGCCACCAAGCGCGCCCCGAAACCGGCCCGGCCGTCTCGCAAGAACGTGACGGCGCGCGACGCCGCGCCCGCGCCCTTCGCCGACCTGCTGCTGCGCTGGTACGACCGCCACCGCCGCGTGCTGCCGTGGCGCGCGCCGCCGGGGATCAAAGCCGACCCTTATAAGGTGTGGCTGTCGGAGATCATGCTGCAACAGACGACCGTGGCGGCGGTCGGCCCCTATTTCCGCGCCTTCACCGAGCGCTGGCCGACGGTGGCCACTCTCGCCGCCACGCCGCTCGACGACCTGCTCGCCGCTTGGGCCGGCCTCGGCTATTACGCCCGCGCGCGCAACCTGCACGCCTGCGCCCGCCATGTCAGCGAGACGCTCGGCGGCGTTTTCCCGAACACGCTCGACGGCTTGCGCGAATTGCCCGGCGTCGGGCCCTACACGGCGGCCGCCATCGCGGCGATCGCCTTCGACGTGCCGGCGGCGGCGGTGGACGGCAACGTCGAGCGCGTCGTCTCGCGGCTCTACGCCATCGAAAGGCCGCTGCCCGCGAGCAAGCCCGAGATCAAGCGCCTGGCCGAAGCGCTGGTGCCCGAGCGGCGGGCCGGCGATTTCGCCCAAGCGATGATGGATCTCGGCGCGACGATCTGCACGCCGCGGGGTCCCGCTTGCGCCATCTGTCCGGTGAGCGTCGATTGCGAAGCGCGCAAACAAGGCATCGCGGCCGAGCTGCCGAAGAAGGCGGCGAAGAAGGCGCGGCCCTTCAAGCGCGCCGCCGCCTTCTGGATCGTGAAGGGGGACAGCGTGCTGCTGCGCCGCCGCGCGCCGAAAGGATTGCTCGGCGGGATGCTCGAAGTGCCGTCGAGCGAATGGCGCGAAGGAGAACTCGATTTGAAAAGCGCCGCGAAGGACGCGCCGCTCAAGCTCAAATGGTTCGATCTGCCCGGCGTCGTGCGCCACGGCTTCACGCATTTCGAATTGGAATTCGCGGTGCTCGCCGGCCACGCGCCGAAGGACGCGGCCGCGCCGCAAGATTGCGTCTGGTGGCCGCGCGCCAAGATCATGGATGCCGGCCTGCCGACCGTGTTCGCCAAAATCGCGCGCCACGCGCCGTGAACAAAACAAGAACATCTTGCAATGTTCTGTGTGTGTGCTAAGACCGGCTCTGTCTTAAGCTTCTGGAAAGACACGGCTTTTAACTTATGGCTTCACAGGCGCCTTTTGATGCCCGCGCTGTGGCAAACACGCTGCTTAGTTTAGCGAGGCAGCAAAGACGACCTTTGACCCATTTAGCGCTGCAGAAATTATTATATTTTGCGCATGCTAAATTTTTAATTGAGCAAAAAAAGCCTTTAGTTACAGGTTACTTTGAGGCTTGGCAGTATGGCCCGGTTCATCCTGCTGTTTATCAAGCATTTAGAACTGCTCTAGATCAGCCAATTAATTTTTTGGCTTCTAAGAAGAATCCAATCACAGGTGATGAAGCAGAGTTAGGCATCATTGATGATGAGCCTGTCCAAATCCTGCTTACAGAAATTCTATTTTCCTTCGGTCGAATGACTTCAGGCCGTCTGGTTGAAATTTCACACGCCCCAGACGCTCCCTGGCATTACGTTGTGAACAAATCGGAAACATCTCTGGCTTTTGGGGCCCGGATACCTGAAAATGTGATTGTTGAGCGTTTTAAGCATCACAAAGTGTCTGTTGCAATTGCCCCTCGGCAAGGAGAGCCACTTGAGGATACGCCACCTTCCTGAAACTGACTTGGCGCGCGCTTCATTTTTGCCGACAGATGAGAAGCGCAGGTTGTTACGTAAAGTGCGTTTCGGCGCACCGCCATATTCTTACAAACCTTCCCGCAATCGATCTGGCGACATTGTCAATGTTCAGCCGGAAATGTTTGGGCCCGCCGAACCAACTTCTTGGGAAAAAATCCAAGAACTAATTAAACGAGAGTCCCGCTCCGAACAGGAAGCCAACGCAAATTTGGAAGTCGCCGAGACACTTTATCTACATGTAAAAGGTCAAGGTTGGCGCGCTAAACGCCACGACTTCTTTCCACTCAATGTTGCGGGTGTGAAGTGCGAATATTGGCTTCGTATCGTGATGCTAATGGATGACCGTGCACTAGTGCCCTTTCTTGATCTTCGCCGATCTTTGAATCTCGGCCCAATGGCGCGACGTTTTGTCTTCTCTATGATGCACGAACGTATTCGCGCTGCCGACCCAGACTTGGCCGATGTCAGTTTGGGGATTTTCCAATTTCAGCAGGTTGGAAAAATTGGTCGAGTTCTTCGCATATATACTGACGAAGGGATTCCTCTCTACTCATATGATGAACTGCACACGATGGTTGCAGACACATATAAAATTTGGCGAGAGGTGTTGGAAGAGCGTGAGACGGAAGCGCGCAAACGCGCAGTCGGTATGCAAGGCGACTTGATCTGAGCCGAACCGCTCCAATTACAAAACAAGAAACCGCCGGCGAACGTGGGTCTCGCCGGCGGTTTTCTTTTGGCCCAGTGATGGCTACGGCCCGTCGTGCTTAATTCGGAATTGCCTTATGCCGGTCGATAAAACCTACCGCCCGTCGCGCGCGCATCTCGATCTTGGCGGCGCGTTCTACGACGAGGTGCGCGCGGCGGAGTTTCCCACGCATGTCTTGCGCTGGCGCAACGACCGCGCCGCAGCGACGGTGGGTCTCGCGGCTCTCAGCGACGCGGCGTGGCTCGATCACTTCGGCCGCTTCGAATCCTTGCCGGACAATCTGCCGACGCCGCTGGCGCTGCGCTATCACGGCCATCAGTTCGGCAGCTACAATCCGCGCCTCGGCGACGGGCGCGGCTTCCTGTTCGCGCAATTGCATGAGGCCGAGACGGGGCGTTTGCTCGATCTCGGCACCAAGGGCAGCGGCCGCACGCCCTGGTCGCGCGAGGGCGACGGCCGCCTGACGCTGAAAGGCGGCGTGCGCGAAATTCTCGCCGCCGAGATGCTCGAAGCCCTCGGCGTCGAGACGTCGCGCGCTTTCAGCCTGATCGAGACCGGCGAGGAATTGACGCGCGGCGACGAGCCGTCGCCGACGCGCTCGTCCGTGCTCGTGCGGCTCAGCCATTCGCACATCCGCATCGGCAGCTTCCAGCGCTTCGCCTATCTCGAAGAGCCGGAGAACATCGAACGGCTGATCGACCATTGCATCCGCCATTATTATCCCGAGCTGGCCGGGCTGAGCGGCGCGGCCAAGGCGGCGGGCCTGCTCGAAGCGGCGTGCCGCAAGGTCGCCATCACCGGCGCGCGCTGGCTGGCGGCGGGCTTCGCGCACGGCGTGCTCAACACCGACAATATCGCGATCACCGGCGAGAGCTTCGATTACGGCCCGTGGCGCTTCGTGCCGACCTGGGACGCCGCCTTCACAGCCGCCTATTTCGACCGCACCGGGCTTTACGCCTTCGGCCGCCAGCCGACGGCGCTGGCGTGGAACCTGGCGCGGCTCGCCGAATGCCTGACCGATTTCGCGACGAAAGAGGAGATGGAGCCGGCGCTGGCGGCCTTCGCGCCGACCTTGCAGCGCGCCTTCGCGGACGCGCTGATCGCGCGGCTCGGCCTGGCTGCGCGCGGGGCCGCGCACGACGACGCCGTGACGGCGGCGCTTTATACGTTTCTCGCCGCGAGCGGCGCTGCGTTCGAGCAGACGTTCTTCGATTGGTTCGGCGGCGAGGCGAGTGCGGATCGCGCCGCGCGCAGCCCGCAGGCGGCGCTTTACGCGCGCGAGGATTTCCTCGCCGTGCGCCGCGCCTGGGACGGACACGCGCCGCGCGATCCGGCGGCTTTGTCGCGCGACTATTTCGCGCGAGAGAAGCCCTGCTCGATGGTCATCGAGGAGATGGAGGCGCTGTGGACGCCGATCGCCGAGGCCGACGATTGGCGTCCGCTCCACGCCAAGCTCGCGGACATCCGCGAGATGGCGACGGCTTACGGGATTTCTAAATAGCCGTCACCCTCGGACTTGATCCGAGGGTCCATCCCTCCCGCGCTCAGGCGTCATGCCCGGACTTGTTCCGGGCATCCACGCCTTGCGATCCGGACGCAAAGGAAGTCGTGGATGGCCGGGACAAGCCCGGCCATGACGTCATTGAATTTCCGTCTTGTTCGGCACCTGCTTGCGCCGCCGCCCTCAGCGCGCCGCCTGAGCGCCGGACGGATGGACCCTCGGATCAAGCCCGAGGGTGACGGTTTATGTTGTAGCCGCCCTCAGCGCTCGCGTTCGCGTTCGCGCTTGATGCGGCCGGCTTCGATGGGGTTGCCGTCCTCGTCGTAGATGCGCGTGCTGGTGAAGCCTTCGGGCCAGATCGACGTCACCCATTGGCGGATGTTGAAGCCGATGCGGAGCTGCGTGATCGAGTTCGGGCTTTCGTTCATGTGCTGATGCTCCCACATGGCCGGCGGGACATAGAGGATGTCGCCGGCTTCCCACGGCACGCGCTTGCCGTTCATCTCGGTATGGCCGCTGCCCTCGACGGCATAGACCACCGCTTCGAGATGCTTGTGCCGCCCGCTGGCGTGGAACGCCGGCTCGATCCAGCGGTTGGTCATGGCGACGCTGGTGGCGCGAAAGCCGTTCTTCGGCACGACCAGGAAGTTCGAGAAATCGTGCTGGTTCTTGGTCGCGGCGATGGCGCCCTGCGGATTGTAGCTCTCGCCCTCCGGCAGCTTGTCCTTGTTGGTCGGCGCCTGCTCCAGATGGATCACGGCGCGCGCGCCGTCGGGATAGTACTGCGACGTCTCCTTCGGCATCGCCGCGATCATCGCCGGATCGTTCGGGCCGCAGGTCTCGATCTGCTCGATGCGCGCGATGCGCAGGTAGCGTTCGAGATCGAAGCACATGCCGTGCACGATCGAGACCGGCACGTTGCCGGTGTTGAAATGCTGGTGGGTTCTCCAGAACGGGATGTGGATGGTGCTGCTCTTGTGCCAGTCGAAGCGCTGGCCCTCGATGATGCTGAAGCCCTCGCCTTCGAGGATATGCATGCATTCCTCGCCGTGGCGGTGCTTGCCGGTGTGCCAGCCGACGGGAATTTCCGACTTGAGGACGTTGCTGCCCATGGTCTTGAAGCCGAGATGGTTGGCGACCATCAGCTTGCATTTGACGTCCTGCGGCGTCGAGACCCAGGGGATGTCCTTGTCGCGCGCGACGAGATAGGTCTGCTCCAACTCGTCCTGGATCTGGTTCGGCGCTTCGAGCCATTCGTCGTAGAAATTCTTGGCCATGGTCTTACGTCCTTTTGCTTTATGACTTTGCCGTGCGGTAAAAAGAATCTTGTTCAGTCGGCGTGCTGCAGCGCCATGGATTCGCGCTTCAGCAGCTTGGCGACGAAGCGCCTGAGCGCGAAGCGCTGGGCTTCGCGCATGCTGCGCACCTCGCCGGCCTTCACCGCCTGGCTCAGCGCGTCCCGCATCGCCGCCTGCTCGGCGCCGGTGAGGTCTTGCAGCGCGGGAATCTGCGCGGTCATGCGGATGAGCGTGTCGAGGTCCGGATAGGGGACGGCATAGCTGAGGAAGCGGTCGCGGATCGCCTCGTCGATCAGGTCCGGCCGGTTGCTGGTGAGCACGATGATCGAGCGCGTCGTGTCCAACTCGTCGATGGAATGGAAGAACACGCTGTCCTGCGAGAAATGCCATTCCTTGGCGTGCTGGCTGCCGCGCGACATGAAGATCGATTCGACGTCGTCGAACAGCAGCACCGAGCGCTGGCCTTGCGCGGTGAAGCCCGCCTTGGCGTGCATGAAGATGTCGCGGATGCGCTCCTCGCTTTCGCCGTAGCGCGAGCGGGAGATTTCGCCGCCGTCGACGAAGGCCATCACCACGGGCGGCTGGTCGTCGGCCTGAAAGCGCTTGCCGAGCTCGTAGGCGAGCCGCTTGGCCATCGTCGTCTTGCCGGTGCCGGGCGGGCCGCTGAGCATGAAGCCCTTGGCCAGCCCGCGCGGCGAAGCGGAGCGCCATTGATGCTCGGTGATCGCCGCCATCTCGGCGAGCAGGTTTTGGTAGAAGTCGCCGACGATGTCGCCCTTCTGGGCGGCGCCGTCCGTCTTGCCGTCAAACAGGGTGGCCAGCTTCTCGAAAGAGACGATGTTGCTGCCGGAGAGGTGATGATGTCCGTCGCTCGCACGCATATCGAATGCCTCGCGTAAAAGTCATGAAAGGATGTTGCAGGCCTGCCGGGCAGGGGCCGGGGGCGCGGCGCTGTTCGCGTTTCTGTCGGCGCTACTGTCGGCGCCCGGGGCCGGGCTTGTCGCGCGCCGCGGGCCGCGAGGGTGGGCGATGAATCGAAGAATCCGCGGATCAAATGATCTGCTGACAATGGCACGGCGTCGGCACGTCTCGTTGGGCATAGGCACACCGTCACTTTAACTGCGCTGATACTGGGACTTCTCTGACGCCGGAACTTTGATTTCGGAACTCGAACGCTGCAACCGATCACGAAGACGCCGCCGGCGAGCTTGCGCGTCGCCGGCGGCCTTGTCGACGGGCCGAATTTTCGGCCTATCCGTATCGCCTATTCGTATCCAAGCGCGCTGCGGGTCTTTTTGAGGAGCTCCGGCGGCATGGCGTAAACCTCCGACACCAGCTTCTGCACTTCCTCGCCGGGCATCGGCGAAATCTCGAGGCCGCGCGCGATGACTTCCTTCCGAAGCTCGGGGTCGTTGAGCGACTTCATGAAGGCCGTCCGCAGCGCGGCGATGCGCTCGGGCGGCACGTTCGCGCCCGTCACCCACGGCCGGCCGAAGCGGCCGCCGAGGTCGTAGAGATCGAGGATCTGCTTCTGCTCCGCCGTCTTGGCGTAGCTGACGGCCGGCCGCACGCCCTCGGTCTCCTTCATCGCCGGCAGCGGCTTGCTGCCTTGGTGCGAGATCATCCGCACCATATCGTCGGCGAACCATTTGGGCCGCGAGGCGATGACGTTGAGGATGCTGGAGCCGCACATGCCCTGCACCTCGTTGCGGTCGATGGCGAGGAAGATGTCGGCGTTGCCGGGATAGCCGGTGACGATCTTGAACTTCATGCCGAGCACGTTCTTCAGGATCGAGGGATATTCGCGCGTCGAGGACGCGCCGTTGGACGCGCCGAGCACGACCTCGGTGTTGAAGATGTCGGCGAAGCTCTTGGCCGGCGCGTCGGTGCGCAGGAAGCAGCCTTCGATGTTCTCGGCGGCGTTGCCGAGGAAGGCGAGGTCGAGGCGCTTGGCGCCCTTGCTCGGATCGCCGAGCACCGGATCGAGAATCGCGGTCGGCTGGATCGCGCCGATATAGGTGCCGTCCTGCGGCGCGGTGACGGCGACGCGGCTCGCCGCGTTGAAGCTGCCGGCGCCCGGCAGGTTCTGCGGCACGACGGTCGGATTGCCGGGGATGTATTTCGCCATGTATTTGCCGACGGCGCGGCCGTAGAAGTCGAAGCCGCCGCCGACCGCCGAGCCGATCACGACATAGACGGTGTTGCCGCGATAGAAGGCGGCGACTTTGGCATCGTCCGCCTCGGACGCCGCCGCCGGCTTGATCGGCGGCGCGAGCATTTGCGAGAGGGTGGCCGCCGTCATCAGCAGGCAATAGCCCGCGCAGCGCAGAATGATCTTGTGTAAATGCATGCTCCACTCCATCTCATGCCAATTGAATTGTCAGGCAGGCGAAGGCACGTCACGCGGCACGGCGAACTATGACGACAGAAAGGGCCTGTCGAAAACGCGGCGGCAACGATCCGTAGCGGGGGGAGAAGCGAACGCTTGCGGGTTGAATAAGCGATACGAGACGAAGTCTGTGCGGCACGGCTGCTCGGGCTTGCGCCCGAAGCGAATCACGCGACATCAATCGCAGGCACGATCAACCAAATCACTCGTAAGCACGCGATGAGCGAAATCCGTTCGTACTGACGCTCTGCAAAGATGACGCTTTGCAAACACGTAGCAAGGCATGTGCCAGACGAACTCAAACGCGTCGCGCGCGGGAAGCGCTCGCCGCAGAGTATGCGTCAAACTTAGGAATAGTGCCAATTTTTGCACGCCTGGTTTGCGTATCGCGTGGCGCAATCATTCGAGCGCAAACGAATAAATTAAAACCGGGGCGAGTCGCCCGCTCTCGCGGCAAACGCCTGTTCATTTGCGCGCCTTCTGCGCCGACGACGCGCAGATCGGCCGCGCGTTTCGAATCGCGGATCGCGGCTGCATTCATAACCGTCGCCCTTTGGGCGAGATGGTTCATGCGTCTTGCGTTCGAGCGGTGGCGGCCGCAGAACGCCGTCCTCGCGCCCCGTAGGGGAATCGCAGGAATGGCGCGGATCGCAGGGCGCGCGACTAGCCATGGGGCGGAGCGTTTGTCATCCGGCTCATTCATGGCCGGCGTGTTCACGAATTGTTGGCGAATGGCGCGCGGCGCTCGCTTGACTCCGCCGCGGCCGGGTCCGCCTAATGGGCGCAGAGCCCGTAAGGGCCGCTGGCGCGCCTTGCACATCGCGCCGCTAGGCGTATTCCACCATGCGCCGCCAGGCGCTCGCGCATCGCCAGCGCCGTCCTGAGGGGGAGGCTTCGATGACCACGCCCAAATCGCGCCCGCAGTCCGTCCGGCGCGCGCAAGTTTCGCCGCATCATCCGCTGCTGCACAAGCGCCACTTGTTCGGCGGCCTGTGCTTGTCGCTCTTCATCGGCGCGGTGGCGCTCGCGCCGCTGTGGTCGTCGGAGCGCGCCATCGCGCAGGCCACGGTCGCCATCGACGCCGACGACATCGGCGGCGTGGTGACGGGTCCGAACGGGCCCGAAGCGGGCGTCTGGGTCATCGCCGAGACGCGCGAGCTGCCGACGCGCTTCATCCGCATCGTCGTCACCGACGATCAGGGCCGCTATGTGGTGCCCGACCTGCCGAACGCGACCTACGACGTGTGGGTGCGCGGCTACGGCCTGGTCGATTCGCCCAAGGTGAAATCCGCGCCGGGCCGGCTGGTGAACCATGCGGCGAGCGCCGCGCCGAACGCCGCCGCCGCCGCCAAGGTCTATCCGGCGATCTATTGGTATTCGATGCTGCAAATGCCGGCGGCCGACCAGTTCGGCGGCAAGAGCGACATTCCCGAGCGGATCAAGCAGACCGACTGGATCAACTCGATGAAGAGCAACGGCTGCGTCGGCTGCCATCAGCTAGGTCAGGAATCGACGCGCACGATTCCCAAGGTCTTCCTCGACGAATTCCCCGACCATGCCGACGCCTGGATGCGCCGCGTGCAGTCGGGCCAGTCGGGCGAGAGCATGGTCAACACGCTGGCCGGCCAGCTCGGCGGCGTGCCGTTCAAATATTTCGGCGAATGGACCGAACGCGTCGCCAAGGGCGAGCTGCCCAAGGCCAAGCCGGAGCGGCCGCAGGGCGCCGAGCGCAACATCGTCGTGACGCTCCGCGAGTGGATGACCGAGAAGCACTACCTGCACGATCTCATCGCCAGCGATCGGCGCTATCCGACGGTCAACGCCTACGGCCCGCTCTACGGTTCGCCGGAATACAGTTCCGACGACATGCCGATCCTCGATCCGGTCAAGAACACGACCTCGTCGTTCCGCATGACGGTGACGCCGGACACGCCCGAGGCGCTCGGCCCCGGCCATGCCGCCTCGGCCGACGTGCTGCAGCCCTCGGCCTATTGGGGCGACGAGAAGCTCTGGAACACCAAGGCCAACAACCACAATTCGATGTTCGGGCGCGACGGCCGGCTGTGGCTGTCGGCGACCGGCCACGGGCCGAACAATCCCGACGTCTGCAAGAAGGGCTCGGACCATCCCTCGGCCAAGGTGTTTCCGCTCGACCGCTCGCAGCGCCGCGTGACGATGTACGATCCCAAGACGCAGAAATACACGGCCTATCAAACCTGCTTCCAGACGCACCATCTGCAGTTCGGCTATGACGCCAACGACACGCTGTGGACCAGCGGCGGCGGCCAGGTCGTCGGCTGGATCAACACCAAGGTGCTCGACGAGACCGGGGACATCAATAAGGCGCAAGGCTGGACGCCGATGATTCTCGACACCAACGGCAACGGCAAGCGCGACGAGTATGTCGAGCCGAACCAGCCGGTCGACCCTTCGAAGGACAAGCGCATCTCGGCCGGCTTCTACGCCGTGATGCCGCATCCGACCGACGGCTCGGTGTGGGGCTCGGTGCGCTCCAATCCGGGCGCGGTGGTGCGCATCGCGCCTGGCAGCGATCCATCGAACACGGCGCTGGCGGAAATCTACAACGTGCCGGCGCCGGGCTTCGGCGTGCGCGGCGGCGACATCGACAAGAACGGCGTCGTCTGGGTGTCGCTGGCGTCCGGCCATCTCGGCGCGTTCGACCGCGCCAAGTGCAAGGGCCCGCTCAACGGCCCGGCCGCGACCGGCAACCATTGCCCGGAAGGCTGGAGCTTCCACAAATATCCGGGGCCGGGCTTCGACGGCATCGGCGATAATTCCGCCGAGTCGAGCTATTACACCTGGGTCGATCAGCACAACACCTTCGGCCTCGGCGAGAACGTGCCGATGTCGACCGCCAACCTCAACGACGGCCTGGTGGCGCTGAAGGACGACAAGATGGTCAACCTGCGCGTGCCCTATCCGCTCGGCTTCTACGCCAAGGGCTTCGACGGCCGCATCGACGATCCCAACGCCGGCTGGAAAGGCCGCGGCCTGTGGACGACGAACGGCGACCGCACGCCCTGGCTGATCGAAGGCGGCAAAGGCTCCAAGCCGCTCGCGACGCATTTCCAATTGCGCCCCGATCCGCTGGCGAAATAAGCGCGGGCGCATCGCGCGAGGATCGAAGGGCGGGGCCGGGGGTCCCGCCCTTTTTTCGTCGCAGGCGAAGCCTCTGCCCGCGCGTCATGCCCGGACTTGTTCCGGGCATCCACGACTGACGACGCGGATAACGGACAAGGCGTGGATGGCCGGGACAAGCCCGGCCATGACGATGGAGGAATGGGGAGCGAACCTCCCGCCTACGCCTTTCGCCCAGGACCACATATCGAGTCCGCTTATCCACCGACTCCCATATGTTGTGTGGATAGAGTCTGTAAGTCATTGATTCTAAAAACAGATTGACGCCGACTCGGGCCCGACTCAGGATGGCCGGCAGAAACCAGGGGCATCCAGACATGACCGGCGACAGCCATATCCAGGAAATCATCGAGGGCGACTGCATCGAGACGATGAATTGTCTGGCCGAGAAATCGGTCGACATGATCTTCGCCGATCCGCCCTACAACTTGCAGCTCAAGGGCGACCTGCGCCGCCCCAACGACAGCGTGGTCGACGGCGTCGACGACGCCTGGGACAAGTTCGCCAGCTTCGCCGATTACGACCGCTTCACGCGCGCCTGGCTCAAGGCGGCGCGCCGCGTGCTGCGCGACGACGGCTCGCTGTGGGTGATCGGCAGCTATCACAACATCTTCCGCGTCGGCGCGATCCTGCAGGATCTCGACTTCTGGATGCTCAACGACGTGGTGTGGCGCAAGTCCAACCCGATGCCGAACTTCCGCGGCAAGCGCTTCACCAACGCGCACGAGACGATGATCTGGTGCTCCAAATCGCAAGGCTCGAAATACACCTTCAACTACGATTCGATGAAGGCGCTGAACGACGGCCTGCAGATGCGCAGCGACTGGCTGATCCCGCTGTGCTCGGGCGGCGAGCGCCTCAAGGGCGACGATGGCGCTAAGGCGCATCCGACGCAGAAGCCGGAAGCGCTGCTCCATCGCGTCATCATGGCCTCGACCAAGCCGGGCGACGTCATCCTCGATCCGTTCTTCGGCACCGGCACCTCCGGCGCGGTGGCGAAGAAACTCGGGCGCGGCTTCATCGGCATCGAAGCCAGCGCCGAATATGCCAACCACGCCCGCCGCCGCATCGCCGCGGTGCGCCCGGCGGCCGAGCCGGCGCTGACGGCCCCGGTGAGCAAGCGCACCGAAGCGCGCATCCCGTTCGGCTGGGTGGTCGAGCGCGGCCTGCTCAATGCCGGCGACGTGCTGTTCGACGAGCGCCGCCGCTGGACGGCGAAGGTGCGGGCCGACGGCCAGGTCGTCACCGCCGATTTCACCGGCTCGATCCACCAGGCCGGCGCGCACGTGCAGTCGGCCGCGACGTGCAACGGCTGGACCTTCTGGAACTTCGACGTCGAGGGCAAGGCGATCAGCATCGACGTGCTGCGCCAGCAGGTGCGCGCCGAACTGGCGCAGCAGAACCTGCTGTTCGAAGGCCAGATCGGCATGGCCCAGGCGGCAACCGCGGCGCCGCGCGCGAGCGCCCGCGAGACGAACAGCGTGAAGTGATCCGAAGCCCGGCAGAGATGCCGGCTTCGCCTTTGAGAGAGCCGTGCCTTCGCTTGCCGTCCGGCCGAGCCCGAGCGGCGCTTTATCTTCTTCGCACAGACTTCGCCCGCCGGCGCAAACCCGGCGGGCGTTTTTTTGTCCCCATCGTCATTGCCCGGCTTGGTCTGACCGAAGGCCAGCCTTTGGCTGATGGGCAATCCAGGGGCAGGCGCCAGGCTGCGGAGGGATGGATGCTCGCTGGCGAGTTTATGCTTTGGCGGCGAGCAGTTTCGCCACCGGGGCGAAGCTGCGGCGGTGGTGCTCGGTGACGCCGAGGCGCGCGAGGCCGGCCTGGTGCTCGGGCGTGCCGTAGCCGGCGTTGGTGCGCCAGCCGTAGCCCGGCGTCCGTTCGCACAAGTCCGCCATCAATCGGTCGCGCGCGACCTTGGCGAGGATCGAGGCGGCGGCGATGGAGAGCGAGAGCCCGTCGCCGCCGACGAGGGCGCGGCCGGGGCAGGGCAGGGTCTTGGGATAGATGTTGCCGTCGACCAGCGCGCACTCGGGCGCGGCGGGCAGGGCGGCGGCGAGCTCGTCGTAGGCGCGGCGCATGGCGCGAAAGCTCGCCTGCAAAATGTTGATCTCGTCGATCTCGCGCACGCTGGCCTCGCCGAAGCCGGCCCACACCGCATGGCCGAACAGGTCGCCGAGGCGCGCGGCGATGTCCTCGCGGCTGTCGCGGTCGAGCTGCTTGGAATCCTTCAGCCGGCGCTGCAACGCGCGCGGCATCTTGGCGACGTCGATGACCACGGCGACCGACGTCACCGGGCCGGCCCACGGGCCGCGGCCGACCTCGTCGATGCCGCAGACGCGCGCCGCGTCGCGCTCGCGCATCAGCTCGGTCTCGTAACGGTAGGTCGGCATGAAGTCCCCTCCCTTAGTTTCCGCCGCAGATGGTCTTGGCGAGGCGCGGGGCCTCGGGCGTGACCAGAGCGCGCAGAATTTTGCGGAACGAGTTGATGCTGACAATGGCCGCATCGTCGATGCGCCATCCCCTGTCACAGCGGGCTGACGACGAGCGACAGGGCGATGATGCGACGGCCATGCGCGGTCCCTCGGTCTCGATTAGGCCGGCTGGAGCATGCGATGCAAACATAGCACTAAATGCAGATTGTAGAGATTTTGCTATTGGATACGCTAATGCCATCGCATCAGTCATTCGGGGGGTGGCAATGTATGTTTTATTAGAAACTCGCCAAGAAATTTCGACTGCTCAACAGAGTTTAGAAAAGAAGTTCAAAAAGGCTTTTCCTTCCCTAGAAACACGGGACATCGGCTATCCGAGCGGGACTGAATATGACGCTAAGGTTTCTACAGACGGGCATTATTGGTTTTTTTCTAGGAATTATTCTGCTCGGGGCAAGAAACCCCGTAGATTTAATTGGTTTGGGCTCTTAAGTGAGAGGGGGGCTCTGAATATTTCAGTTGAAGTAAATACCTTTCATGAAGGGAGAGATAATTCAATCTCTGGCTTTTATGCGCGTGATGCGGAAACGGGCCACATTTACTTGATGCATTCAGGCCGTGTTGGCGGTGGCAAAAAGGGTGTGAGCAAGAAGGCGTTTCTGGCCCATGGTTTATATGAATTTGGTTTGCCACTGGTTCCAGTTGTAGATAGTGCGGGGGGTATCCGAGAAGGCATTATCGTTATGCCTGTGTCATCGGGTGGGGGCGTGAAATCTGCAACGCGTTATGTCGATGCCATCGTGGACTTTAAACTAGGAGTTCGTGATGGGGCGGTGAACACCCCAGAATTTAAAAGGCGCATAAAAAAATTCGAAGATTTCTATTCCGAGAGCCGCGGTAGGAGAAAAGGTAAAAGGTCTTCGGAAATCGATTACGTTTCTCGCCATGGAGAAATTGTTGATGCCTTATATGATTGGAGAGTTAGCAAAAGAGATTCATCAAATGTGCGCCTTGTAAAAAACGTTCTGATTGATATGGGCGTAATGCAGCGGAGAAAACTTATCGAGGTGTTTGAAGTTAAGACATGCTGTGACAGATCGGTAATATATACAGCCATCGGACAATTAATGGCGCACGGCATTGATGACCATTGTTTGAAAACAATGGTTTTGCCTATGAAAGATTCTTTGCCTCAAGGAATGAAAGATGTGCTTGAGAGGCTAGGAATTGCATTGTTAAGATTTAATTTGGACGCAAATAGAGCAACTATTGTTGATCCTTTACAACAGCCGTAACTGATCTCCCCGCCGCGCCGGCCGCGCGAACAAATCCGTGCGCAATCCCGCGCCGCGCGGCTCGCTGTTGAAGCCGAGGCGTTTGGTCGCCAGGGCGAAGCGCTGCTTGATCAGTTCGGCGTAGCGGCCTTCGCCGCGCATCCGGCTGCCGAAGTTGGGATCGTTGAGCTTGCCGCCGCGCGTGCCCTTGATGAGCGACAGCACATGCTCCGCCTTCATCGGGTAATGCGCCCACAGCCATTCGGCGAACAGATCCTTGATCTCGTGCGGCAGGCGCAACAGCACGTAGCCGGCGCGGCGCGCGCCGGCGGCCCAGGCGGCCTCCAGCAGCTTCTCCATCTCGGCGTCGTTCAGCCCGGGGATCATCGGCGCGGTCATCACGCCGCAGGGAATGCCGGCGGCGTTCAACTCCTGGATCGCCTTGAGGCGGAGGCGCGGCGAGGAGGCGCGCGGCTCCATGGTGCGCGCGAGATCGGCGTCGAGCGTGGTGAGCGACACGAACACGTGCGCCAGGCCCTTCTCGGCCATCTCGGCGAGGATCGGGATGTCGCGCAGGATGTTGGCCGATTTGGTGACGATGCCGACCGGATGGTTGTAGTCGCGCAGCACTTCGAGGATGCCGCGCGTGATGGCGTGCTGGCGCTCGATCGGCTGATAGGGATCGGTGTTGGTCCCCATGGCGATCACCTGGCACTTGTAGCCGGGCTTGCGCAGCTCCTCTTCGAGCAATTTGTGCCCGTCGAACTTGGCGACCAGCCGCGTCTCGAAATCCAGCCCGGGCGAATAGCCGAGATAGGCGTGGGTCGGCCGCGCGAAGCAATAGATGCAGCCGTGCTCGCAGCCGCGATAGGGATTGATCGACTGGGTGAAGGGGATGTCGGGCGAATCGTTCTTGGTGATGACGCTGCGGCTGGTGTCGCTCTGGATCGTGGTGCGCAGCGGCGGCGCCTCCTCGTCCTCCGCTAGCCGCGCGGCGACGTCCCAGCCGTCATCGGTGCGGATGCGCGTCTCCGGCTCGTAGCGCCCGGTCGCGTTGCTCACCGCGCCGCGCCCCTTCACGGCGCGGTCGGGCAGCGGCTGGTCGGGCCCATAATCAATAAACGATCCGGCTTCAGCCGGATCAGGAGCGTCGTTCGGCGCGGCGAACGTCTCGGGCGAGGGATCGCCGGCGTGGTCGGCGTCGCGCGCGGCGGACAGGGCGTGATCGTGATCTTGCGTCATGGCCAGACGCTAGCGTCGGCACGAGAACAAATCAAGAACAAGAGTCGGCGGAGCGAGTTCCGCGTTGAAAGATTAAGAGATTCCACATCGCGTCATGCCCGGACTTGTTCCGGGGATCCATGCCTTTATAGGTCACCGCAAAGTAAGTCGTGGATGGCCGGGACAAGCCCGGCCATGACGGCGGAAGCGTGGGCGAGTCACCGCCTGTCATCCCATCGTCCCCGACGCCCCCCATGACAAAGGAGGGCGGCTTCGCCATAGTGCCGCCGCTTCACGCCCTTTTCGCCGCCCCGCATGACCCGGAGCTTCGATGTCCGACCTGTCCGCCGCCTCCCGCCTGCCGCCCGGCCCATTGCCGCCGGGCAACGACAACGCGCCGACGAACTGGCGCACGCGCCTCGCCGATGTCGCCGAGAGCACGCCGGTCCAGCGCTTCGTCACGGCGCTGATCGTGATCAACGCGATCACGCTCGGGCTGGAGACGTCGGCGACGGCGATGGAGTTCGCCGGGCCGCTGCTCGTCGCCATCGACAAGGCGGTGCTCGCGGTCTTCGTCGTCGAGCTGCTCGCCAAGCTGATCGGCCGCGGCGCGCGCTTCTTCCGCAACGGCTGGAACGTTTTCGATTTCATCGTCGTCGGCATCGCGCTCGCGCCGGCGACCGGCGCGCTGTCGGTGCTGCGCGCGCTGCGCATCCTGCGCGTGCTGCGCCTGCTCTCGGTCGTGCCGCAAATGCGCCAGGTGGTCGAATCGCTGCTGCGCGCCGTGCCCGGCCTGGGCTCGATCGCCGCGATCCTGATGCTGATCTTCTACGTCTTCGCCGTGCTGGCGACCAAGCTGTTCGGCGCGAGCTTCGACGAATGGTTCGGCAGCGTCGGCGCCTCGATGTATTCGCTGTTCCAGATCATGACGTTGGAAAGCTGGTCGATGGGCATCGTCCGCCCGGTGATGGAGGTCTATCCCGCCGCCTGGATGTTCTTCGTGCCCTTCATCCTGATCGCCACCTTCACCATGCTGAACCTGTTCATCGCCATCATCGTCAGCGCGATGCAGAGCCAGCATGAAGAGGAGCAGAAGGCCGAGCTGGCGGCGATCCAGCAGGCGTCCGACGACGAGACGGCGATTCTCACCGCCGAGATCGCCGCGGTCCGGCGCGACATTTCGGATATGCGGGCCGAACTGAAGGCGCTGATCGAGAAGCGGTGAGGCGGCGGCGCGCCTGTCGGCCATCAGCCGTCACCCTCGGGCTTGACCCGAGATTCTCCGTCATGGCCGGACTTGTTCCGGCCATCCACGGCTTTATGTCATAAGCCGTGTGTAAAGATCGTCCCAATCCGGGTTCTCCGCCTGGATCGTCCGGACTTTCCAAGCCCGCGGCCAATGTTTGATCGTCTATTCGCGCTGAATGGCGATGCGAATGTCGTCGTGCCGCTCGGCATAGACAAGACGCTTCAAACTGTAGCGTTTGGCGAAGCCGTCGGCCACGCCGTCGCGATGCTGCTGGATGCGTTGGGCGAGGTCGCTGGTCACGCCGACATAGAGCGTGCCGTTGGGTCTGTTGGTCGTGATGTAAACCCAGCCCCTGCCATGTGGCGATGCTGCCAGTCGTGGATGCCCGGAACAAGTCCGGGCATGACGATGAAAAATAGCCTAGCCCGCCTATTTCTTCACGTGCTCCTGCAGGCGCGGCATGAGCTGCACCAGGTTGCAGGGGCGGAAGCGCGAATCGAGCTGCGTCGCGATGATCTCCCAGCCGTCCTTGCAGGCGCTGGGCGAGCCGGGCAGGGCGAATAGATAGGTGCCGCCGGCGACGCCGGCCGTGGCGCGCGACTGGATCGTCGAGGTGCCGATCTTTTGGTAGCTGAGCATGCGGAACAGCTCGCCGAAGCCGTCGATCTTCTTTTCGTAGATCGCTTCGAACGCCTCGGGCGTGACGTCGCGCCCGGTGAGGCCGGTGCCGCCGGTGGCGATCACCACATCCACGTTCGGGTCGGCGATCCAGCCTTTCAGCTTGGCGGTAATCTCGCCGATATCGTCATGCACGATGTCGCGCGCCGCCAGCTTGTGGCCGGCGTCGGTCAGGCGCTGCTGCAGCACGTCGCCCGATTCGTCGTCCTTCGGGCGGCGCGTGTCGGACACCGTGAGGACGGCGATATGGACGGGAATGAAGGTGCGGGTTTCGTCGATGGCCATGATGGCGCGGATGTTACGCCGTGTGCGCTGAACGGTCAAAACGTCCGCTTTCAATACATCGTCATGGCCGGACTTGTTCCGGCCATCCACGACTTTTCCTTTAACAGCATCGCAAGGCGTGGATGCCCGGAACAAGTCCGGGCATGACGCATGAGAAAATGAGTATGGCCACAGCGCGAGCTTAGACTGCTCGCCTTATTCGGCGTCGAGCGTGCCGAGGATGCCCATGCTGCCGGCGGGCGGGCCCATCTGGTCGAGCTCGCTCCGGTTGAGCGCGTCGGCCGGGCTGGCGTCGCGCGGCGCTTCGGCGATGCGGACGTCGCCGCCTTCGAGTCCGTCGAGCGCGGCATACATCGGCCAGGCGCCGCCGGCCATGGCCGATAGCGACTGGTTCGGCTGGCCGAGACGCATGCGGTAGATCCACAGGTTCGCCATCACGCGCTCGACGAAGATGCGCGTCTCGCGCGACGGGATCGTCTCGATGAACAGCAAGGGGTCTTCCTCGCCGTTGGTGCGCTTGACCCATTTGGCGAGATTGCCCGGGCCGCCGTTATAGGCGACGGCGAGCATGATCAGGTTGTTGGCGATGGCGGGGTCGGCCAGCAGATAGCGGATGTAGCGTTGGCCGAGCGAGATGTTGGTCTCCGGCTCGAACAGGCGCTCGCGGTTGCTGCCGCGGAAGCGCTCGCCGTCGGCCATGTAGCTCGCTGTCGCCGGCATCAATTGCATCAGGCCGCTGGCGCCCACAGGGCTGCGCGCGCGGATGTTGAACGCCGATTCCTGGCGCATCACGGCGAAGATCAGCGCGCGGTCGATGTCGTAGCCTTCGGGCGGACGCCAGCCCGGCACCGGATAGATCGCCGCGTCGCGATAGACGCCGTCGCCGCTCGCCGCCGAGAAGGCGTTGCCGAGGCGCAGGGCGAGATTGGGCATGTTGGCGCGCCCCGCCAACGCCAGCGCGGCGCGGCTGACGGCCGGCGAGCCGGAGCCGAGCGCGGCCAATTCCTGCTCGGCGCGTTCGGCGTCGCCGATCTGCAAAAGCGCGGCAGCGCGCTTGCCGCCGGGCAGGGCGACGAGCGCGGCGAGGTCGCGCTGATCGAGCGGCGGCGTGCGCAGGTCGAGATCGGGGGCGAGGCCGAGCGTCTCGCGCGCGATCAGGCCGTAGAAGGTGCGCGAATGGCGCGCGGCTTCCTCCAGCCAGGGCGTCACCTTCTGCGGCTGGCGGCCAAGCATATGGGCGCGCGCCGCCCAGTAGGCGCCGGCCGAGATGACCCAGGGCGAGGTCTTGGGGGCGCGGGCGATGCTTTCGAAGGTCTTGGCGGCCGCCGCGTACTGGCCCTTGCGGAAAGCGGCCAGCGCCTCGTTCCACGGCTTGGCCGGCGGCTCGATCGCGCCGCCGAACACGGCGTAGGACAGCACGCCGTTCGAGCCCGACGGCGCTTTCGGCGCGGCGGCCTTGGCCGGCTTCCGCTTGAGGGCGAGGCCGTGGATGCGCCGCGCGTCGGCATGGTCGCTATAGGCGTCGAGCCAGGCGGCGAGTTCGGCGTAGCTCGATTTGTAGCCGGGGCCGAGATAGCGCTGGGCCAGCACATGGCCCATCAGCGATTTGTCGCGCAGCGCGGCGATCAGCTGGTCGGCGTCCTTGAAGCGCTGGGCGTCCTGCGCGGCGAAGATGCGCTCGTAGCGCGTCGCGTCGGCGGTCGAGAGGATTTCGGGCAGCTCGGTCGGCGCGAGCTGGTCGGTGGCGAAGCTCGGCGCGAGGCTGGCGACGGACTGGCGGCCCGGCTCGCTGGCCAGGCTCGTCGTCGACAAGAGAAGAGAGGCGGAAAGGAGCGCGAGAGCCCCGACGGCGAGAGCCTTCAGGGGTCGGTTGGCGCTGTGAACCCCCCTGATGGCGCGCTGGGGGCACGTAACACGCTGGCTGGGGTGGTTGGCCGCCTCAGTCATGGGCAAAGGTCATAGCGGATGCCCGTCCGCCTGGGCAAGCATGGCGATTAAGCCAGTCCTGTGAAGAACTTATAAAATCTGTGGAAGAATCGGGATTTGCTTGAAATTTCAACGATACGAATTTTGTCCTGCGCCGGCACCCAGGACGGCGGGCGGCGTTCGCTCCGGCGTATTTGTCTGGTTACAATTTTATACTGCCGGGCGTGGAGCAGGCGCGGGGGCAGGCGCGGGGGGCGGTCAGGCCGTTTTCGGCGGCGCGACGCCGAGCTCGTCCATCTTCTCCTGGATGGCGAGCAGGTCTTTCCAGGCGTCGCGCTTCTGGCCCGGGCTGCGCAGCAGATAGGCCGGGTGGAAGGTGGCGATGATCGGCACCGGATGGCTCATGCGCGGCGTCTCGTAAGTGTGCCATTGGCCGCGCAGGCGGGTGATGCCTTCCGAGCGCGCGAGCAGCGTCTTGGCGGCGATGCCGCCGACCAGCACGATGACCGCCGGGTCGATCAGCTCGATATGGCGCTCGACGAAGGGCAGGCAGGCGCCGATCTCGTCCGGCGTCGGCGTGCGGTTGCCGGGCGGCCGCCAGAACAGCACGTTGGTGATATAGGCGGACTCGGCGCGGGTCAGGCCGATATGGCCGATCATCCGATCCAACAACTGGCCCGACACGCCGACGAAGGGCAGGCCCTGGCGGTCCTCGTCGGCCCCCGGCGCTTCGCCGATGAACATGACGCGGGCCTGCGGATTGCCGTCGGCGAACACCAGGTTGGTCGCGGTCTTTTTGAGGCCGCAGCCCTCGAAGGCGACGAGCGCGGCGCGCAAATCGTCCAGGCTCTTGGCCGCGCCGGCCAGCGCGCTCGCCGATTGCAGCGCCTCGGCGTTCGCCGCGCCCGGCGTCGCCGAATAGGTCGGCGCTTGGGCGAGGGCGGCGGACGCTTTGGGCATGGCCGGCATTTGCGGCGCGGGGCGCGGCTGCGCCGGCGCGGCGGCGGGCTGCGCGACAGCCTCCGCTTTCGCCGCTTTCGAGCCCATTTCGTTCGCCGCCTTTGGCGGCAGGGCGAAGCGGTCCACCGGCGCATCGGCGATGGCCTCGTCGGCGCCGGCCTCGACCTGCCAGCGCAGCGCGGCAAGCGCGTCCATATCGGCGAAGGCGTTGTTGCTCATTGCCGACTCCTAACATGGCAGAACCGGCAGCGAAACGGCAGAGCGGCGCGACGACGGGGGCTATTTGCTTTCGGCGATGGCCTTGATCCGGGCGACAGCCGCCGGCGGCAGGCGTTTCTGCTCTTCCGTCAGGGCTTGCAGTTTGTCTCCGGTCAACGGGTTGATATCGAGCTGCATTTTCGCCGCTTCGGCCAGCACTTCCGGATCGGCCATGGTCGCGTTGAACGCGCGCCGCAGTTCCGCCAGCCGGTCGGGCTGCATGTCCGGAGGCCCGATCAAGGTGCGCCCGACGGTATCGCCGGCGGAGATCACCGCCATCATGCGGCGGTCCTCGTCGTTGGTCGCCAGTTCGGTCAATGTCGGGACATTGGGCAGCGTCGCGCGGCGTTCGTTGCCGATCTGCACGAGGATCAGCAGCTTGTTCTCGCTGAACCAGGCGGGTTGCTGGGCTTTCATTTGATTGAAGAGGATGCTGAAGGAGCCATGCACTTCTTCGCGCTCCAGCGCGAGCTGCGCCTGTTTCGCCGAATAGCCGGCGATCGGTTTGATCTTGGTGCCGGCCAGCGCGTTCAGGAAGCGCACGTAGAGATCGGAGCCCGACAAGGCTCCGCCGACGGCGACGGCGATCTCGCGCGTCTTGACGTCGGCGATGCTGCGCACTCCCGCAGTGTGCCAGACGCCGAGCACCGTATCGACGTCAGACATCCGCCCGATCCAGGAGAACTTGTCGACCTCGAACAGCAGGCCCGGAGTTTCGAGGAGCTGCATCAGGGCGATGCTCTGGCTCACCGTGCCGATGGTGGTCCCGTCTTTCGGGGCCACGTTATAGATGAAATTGGCGGCGCGCAGGCTACCGGCGCCCGGCATGTTCTGCGGCACGATGGTGGGCCCGTTGGTCAGGTGCTTGCTCAGATGGCGGGCGACGAAGCGCCCGTAGATGTCGTAGCCGCCGCCAGCTTCGTAACCGATCACCAGATTGATGCGGTCGCGATTCTGGAAGGGCGCGGCGCTGGCCGACGGCGCGAGGCCGAAGGCCAGCAGTCCCGCGAGGACGCAGTGCATCATCTTCATGGTCGTCTCCCTGTTTTTCACGTTGCGGCTTGGCCGCTTATCGTTGGTCGTCGTTTCGTCAGCATGCCGCGGCCCCCGCCTGCCGCGAGCGCGGGACGGGAAGGGGCGCGCGGCGGCGGGCTTTAAGCGCTCTGGCGTTCGCCGGCGGCCAGCTTCATCACGGGGCCCTTGCGGCGGCCGTCGAGCGAGGGCGCTTTGAGGCCGGCAGCCTGGAAAGCCCAGACGCCGATCTGATCGGCCCACATGCAATAGACGTCGAGCAACTCCTGCGCGGCGAACAGGCAGGCGTCCTGCTGCTCCTGAGTCTGGGCGTACTTCTGCAAGATGACGATCGGCATGTCGCCGTGGCCGCCCTCGTGCGAATCGGCTTCTTCGGCGGAATCCCAGTGCGCGAGCTCTTTGTCGGACATATTCAGGGAGGCCCACAGCTTGCGCGACGATTTGGCCCGCTCGCCCATGCGCGCGATCATGTCCTTGCCGCGCGAGACCTCGCTCGCGGTGATGGCGGCGAACCCTTCGAGCCAGTGGCGTTTGCTCGCCCACTCGCAATAACCCATGCGCCAGCGCGTGATGTCCGAGCCGCGATAGTTGTAAACGAACTGTCGGTCGAGCCCGAGGCCGACGGCGAAATCGACCAGGCTTTCATAGTGGCCGGTCACGACGGTCGGGTCGCGCACCTCTTCGACGAACATGTTTTCGATCAGATACTGCCGCACGTCGAGATGCGGGCAGTTGCCGGCGATGTTCGCGAGCCAGCGCGGAAAGTTGGCGGCGAAGACGCAATGCTCCAGCGCGTAAACCCGAGCGCCCTCGCGCTTGAGGTTGTTGCGGTTGAATTCCTCGAGATAAGTGCCGGGCACCCACCGGGTCTGGCAGACGTCGAGGAGGGCTTGTTTGAATTGCTCTGGAGTGCGCGCCATCGGTGAGGTCCCTGAAAGCTGTTGTCGTTGACGCGACGATAGGCGGGCGACGCCGGCAAAACACCCTTCTTTTACTTAAAACCATATCAATAAATATGATAAACAGAGCGCGGCCGCCGGGAGGAATGGATGGATCGCTTTCGCCTGATGGAAACCTTCGCCGCCGTGGTGCAAGCGGGCAGCTATACGCGCGCCGCCAAGACGCTCGGCGTGACGGTGGCGATGGTGAGCAAGCGTATCCAGGAGCTCGAGAGCGATCTTGGCGTGCGGCTGCTCAACCGCAACACCCACGGATTGAGCCTGACCGACCACGGCTCCGACTATCACGACACCTGCATCGGCCTGATCGGCGAGATGCGGGCCCTGGAAGAGCGCATGCAGCTGCGCCGGCGCGCGCCGCAGGGCGATCTTCGCATCCTGACGACAAGAACGTTTTCCGACACGCTGCTGGCGCCGATCATCACCGCCTTTTGCGCGCGCTATCCCAAGGTGTCGGTGCAGGTCGTCCAGATGGACCGCGCTATGGCGCCGCACGCCAGCGACCTGGTGTCCGGCGGCTACGATCTGGCGGTGCGCACGTTGCGCATTCGCGAATCCTCTTTGGTGGCGCGGCCGCTCATCGCGCTGGCGCAACGCCTCGTGGCGTCGCCGGCTTACCTTGCCGCTCAGGGCATGCCGCGCTCGCCGATCGGTTTGGCGGACCACAATTGCCTCGATCCGGCGAGCGCTTCGGCCGCCTTCAACTGGGATTTGCAGGGGCCGGGCGGCAAGCAGACCGTGCGCGTTTCGGGCACGCCTCGCACCAACAGCACCATTCTCGTCCGCCGCGCCGCGCTGGACGGGCTGGGGATCGCCCTATTGCGGGAAGACTTGGTCGCGGGCGACTTGGCCGCCGGACGCCTCGTGCCGGTCCTGCCGAGCTACACGATCAAACCCAAAAAATTCTATCTGCTTTACCAGAAGGACCGTCAGCCGCCGCTGCGCATGAAGCTTTTCATCGAATTCCTACTGAACGAAATGCGTCTCTTGGCCAAAGCCTGAGCCCTAGGGCTGGGCCAATTTTGGGATTTATCCAAAAATGCGGACTGTCCGGTTGCGGCCCGTGCCCTGATCGCTACACTCGCCGCTCCCAACGGCCGAGGAAGTTCGCATGTCCGAGCAAGAGTCCCCCCGCGAATCGATGGAGTTCGACGTCGTCATCGTCGGCGCGGGGCCGTCGGGCCTGTCGGCGGCGATCCGGCTCAAGCAATTGGCGGCGGAGGCGGGGCGCGAGCTCGGCGTCTGCGTCATCGAGAAGGGCTCGGAGGTCGGCGCGCACATCCTGTCGGGCGCGGTGCTGGAGCCGCGCGCGCTGAACGAGCTGATTCCCGACTGGGCCGAGAAGGGCGCGCCGCTCAACACGCCGGCCGGCGAGGACCGCTTCCTGTTCCTGACCGAGACGGGCAGCTTCCGCCTGCCGACGCCGCCGCAGATGAACAATCACGGCAATTACATCATCAGCCTCGGCAACTTCTGTCGCTGGCTGGCGACCCAGGCCGAAGCGCTCGGCGTCGAGATCTATCCCGGCTTCGCCGCCGCCGAGGTGCTCTACGGCGACGCGGGCGAGGTGGTCGGCGTCGCCACCGGCGACATGGGCGTCGGCAAGGACGGTCAGCCGACGGCGAATTTCACGCGCGGCGTCGAGCTGCGCGCCAGGCTCACGCTGTTCTCCGAAGGTTGCCGCGGCTCGCTGACCAAGACGCTGGAAGCGCGCTATGGCCTGCGCGAGCATCCGCAGACCTACGGGCTCGGCGTCAAGGAACTGTGGGAGATCGATCCGGCCAAGCACAAGCCGGGCACGGTGATCCACACCGTCGGCTGGCCGATGGATTCCAAGACCTACGGCGGCTCCTTCCTCTATCACCTGGAGAACAACCAAGTGGCGGTCGGCTTCGTCGTCGGCCTGGATTACCAAAATCCTTATCTCAGCCCGTTCGAGGAATTGCAGCGCTTCAAGCAACACCCTGATATCCGGCCGATTTTCGAAGGCGGCCGGCGCGTCGCCTACGGCGCGCGCGCCCTCAACGAAGGCGGCTTCCAGGCGATTCCCGAATTGGCGTTCCCTGGCGGCGCGCTGATCGGCTGCGCGGCGGGTTTTTTGAACGTGCCGAAGATCAAGGGCATCCATACCTCGATGAAGTCCGGCATGACGGCGGCGGAAGCGGCCGCCGCGGTCTTGCTGACGGACGACGCGCCCGCGTCGGTGACGCTCGCGGGTTATCCCGCGCGCCTGAAAGCGACCTGGCTGTGGGACGAGCTTTATAAAGTGCGCAACATCCGCCCGGCCTTCCGCTGGGGCCTGCTGGCCGGCATCGTCCATGCCGCCGTCGACACGTTCATCTTGCGCGGCCGCGCGCCGTGGACGCTGGGGCATCACGCCGACCATACGAGATTGAAGAAGGCCAAGGACTGCGCGCCCATCGCCTATCCCAAGCCCGACGGCAAGATCAGCTTCGACCGGCTGTCCTCGGTGTTCATCTCCAACACCAACCATGAAGAGAACCAGCCTGCGCATTTGAAATTGCGCGATCCGGGCAAGGCGATCGCGATCAATCTCGCCGACTACGACGCGCCCGAGCAGCGCTATTGCCCGGCCGGCGTCTACGAGATCGTGCGCGAGGAAGCGGGGCCCAGATTGCAGATCAACGCGCAGAACTGCGTGCACTGCAAGACCTGCGACATCAAGGACCCCACCCAGAACATCGATTGGACCGTGCCCGAAGGCGGCGGCGGGCCGAACTATCCGAATATGTAAGGTTGGCTGGGCGCGGATCTTCTGCGAACCCGTCTCTCCTTCCGCCTTCCCTGCTTAACAGGGAAAATTCAGGTAGGGCGAACATACTAGGCCAACATCTAATTCTTATTTCAGACAGCCAATTGGGTGATCGATCTAGTTTCTGATGCCGATGCGGAGGCCAAACAGCCGCGCGAGAACCGCCACCCCTGTGCTCAGGAACACGACAACGAGGGATATCACAGCCCCCGTTTCGTAACGGCCATCGACCATGTAGTCGAGTTGAAGAAGAGCCAGCGTTTTCGTCTGTGCCGTCGCTATCAGCGCCACGGACGCCACGTCGCGGGCCGCGCTGATGAAATTCATCACCCCGACCAGCAGAAGCACCGGAATCATGATCGGCAGGACCACTCGAACAAACGTCGTGATCCAGCTCGCGCCGGAAATGCGCGACGCCTCCTCCAACTCGTGACCGAGCTGCATCATGTTCGATTTGATGATCTGCGTGCCTAAGGTCATCGAACTTACGACCGTCGCCAGGATGAGGAGAAACATCGAGCCATACAGCGGCCGGAAAAAGGGCGTTTCCAAAAAGACA
Organism: Alphaproteobacteria bacterium; assembly: GCA_046297835.1. Taxonomy (GTDB): domain Bacteria; phylum Pseudomonadota; class Alphaproteobacteria; order SMXQ01; family SMXQ01; genus CAMAVH01. Next base: position 206,666 of record JBKBHI010000006.1, read on the forward strand.
TAAAGCAGGCCAAGCCCGAACAGCAGCCCGGGGACGGCGAAGGGAAGCCAGGAGATGAAATCGAGAAGCGCGCGCGCTTTAAACGCCGTGCGCACCGTGAAGTACGCGATCAGCGAGAACAAGACCACGGATAAGAGCCCAGCTCCCGTCGCCATGACCAACGTATTCCATGTCGCGCTCAGGAAAATCGGATCGTTGAATACCGAAAGCCAGTGGCTGAATGTGTAAGGATCCTGAATATGGAAGAACCCCAACAGCTTCATAAAAGACGCGAGAGCGACGAAAATGAGCGGAATCACCGTGAGCAACAAGACGACCAGCAAAACGCCTAGGTAAATCGGAAGACGCCATACGCCCAGCCGCACGGGCTGCGTTTGAAGCTTTCCCGTCAATGTCGTGTATTGACGGCGAAGACCGAGCCTACGCTGCATAAAGATCAGCGGCAGGATGGCGGCCAAGCCAAGGGTGGCCAGCGCCGATGCCGCGGCGAATTGCGGCGGCTCCTGCGAGATCAGCGTATAGACCATGGTCGAGTATATGTAGAACTGGAAAGGAGGCCCCAGAACGAGCTCGATTTCAAACGACTGCATGGCGCGAATCATCGCCATGAGGATGATGGCGATCAATGCCGGCATCATCGCCGGGACTATGATGCGCAAGAGCGTCTTGGTTCGGCCCGCGCCCGCCACTCTCGAGGCTTCCTCTAGGGAGGCGTCGATATTACGGAAGGTCGGCGTGAGCAGCATGACTTTGAGCGCGATCGAATTGCCGCCGAGATGCGCCCAGACGATGCCCCAGAACGAATAGATGTTGAAGGGGCCCTCTTCGACGAAGGGCAGCATTTTGGCGACCGTGTTGAATAGCCCGTACTCCGGGTCGAGACACATGATCCAGCCAAGCGTCACCGATAGGGACGGCAGGAAGAACGATATCCAAAACATGAACTCAAGGCCGTGCCGATATGGAATATCGGTCCGCGCCAATACCCATGCGATCACCACGGCGATCGGCAAGGCGATGCCGTGAATCGAGACGAGAAGCTTGAGAGAATTGATTATGGCGCCAAGCATTGTGGGATCGGATAAGGCATAGCGCCAAGCGTCTAGCCCGAACTCGAACTCCCCGCGCGACTCTCCGACGTCGAACGAGTGAAGAGCGATCAACAGGACCGGATAGAGCACCAAGAAAACGGTCAGGAGCAGGATGATCGTGAACAGCACTGTCCGGAATTCGAACATGCGGCTGGTGCGGCTCCCTGACGGGTGCGCAAGCGTCAGATCGGCCATAGCGTCAAGGCCTCCGGGGCCAGCTCAAGCGTCACATCCTGGCCGCGCATCGTGCGCGCCTCTGGCGGACCGTAAATCGTGATGAGATCGTTACCGACGCGCACGGCGCATTCCGTGCGATCGCCTTGGTAGAGCACAGTTTCCACTTTGCCCGCGAGGCAGTTCGCCCGCACGGCGTGCGCGGCGGCAAGCGCGATGCGTTCGGGTCGGATGGCGATCTTGATTTCGCTGCCGGACGCGGGAATCTTGATGCCTTGCGGCGCGGTCCACAACAGTTCGCCGGCGCTGTTGCCTAGAACTATCCGGGCAGAGGCGCCCTGCACCTCCCCGATGCGGCCTGGAATGGTGACCGTCTTGCCGAGGAAATCGCGCACGAACTCCGTTTTTGGCCGATCGTAAAGTTCGTCCGGAGCGCCGATCTGCTCGACCTGCCCCTGGCTCATGAGGGCGATGCGGTCGGACAGGCTCAGGGCCTCCCCTTGGTCATGCGTGACGTAAATAAGCGTTAGGCCAAGCCGCTCCTGCAAAACTTTGATCTCATAACGCATCTGCTCTCGAAGCTTCACATCCAGGTTCGACAGCGGTTCGTCGAGCAGCAGGACTTCCGGTTCATAGACCAAGGCCCGGGCGAGCGCGACGCGCTGCTGCTGGCCGCCCGATAGCTTGGGCGCGTCGCGATCGGCTTGAGGTTCGAGATCGACCAGCCGCAAAGCCGCCATCACGCGGTCGCGGATTACCGCGCGCGGCAATTTACGAAGGGTGAGCGGGTAAGCGACGTTCTCGGCCACCGTCATATGAGGCCAGATGGCATAGGACTGAAAGACCATGCCCATGTTTCGCTTCTCGGGCGGCAAATTGATGCGCTGGGCGGAGGAGTACACGGTTCGTCCGTTCAGGACGACCTCGCCAGCGGTGGCATCCTCCAACCCAGCGATGATGCGAAGCGTGGTCGACTTGCCGCACCCGGAAGGGCCGAGCAAGGTGAACACCTCGCCTTTGGCGATGGTGAAATTGATGTCGCGCAACGCATGAACGGCGCCGAAGCTTTTGCATACGCCTCGGACTTCGATGATCGGCTTGGTCATGACGGAATGATCTTTCGCTCTAATCCGCTCCCCCGCCGCCGCCGCCCTCAGGCATCGGGGCCGCGATGACCTCGCGCGCGATCGTCTGCAGTCCCGTGCGGACCTCCGAGTATCTCTCATGATGACCGTTAAAGTATTGCACTCCCTCTTTCGGGGACTGCCGAGGATCCGACGTCTTCACGCCGACCCTACGCGAATTGCGCGGCACTCCGACCCACGCTTCCTGTCCTTCCTGGCTTAGCAGCCAGTTGACATAAACCGCGGCGGCATGCGGACGCGGAGCCCTGTCGATAATGCCGACAGAGCCGAAGCCGGGCGACAATTGCTCGACCTTATAGAAGCTGCTGCCCAACGCCTCCACGTTCTTGCCCAGCCCTTGCTGCTCGAACACTTCCATCTCGGCAGCGTCAAGCCCGATCGCGATGGGATAGCGGCCGCGCACGAGCCACTCCGCGGCCTGTCGGCGGTTGGTGGTGTACACGCTCTTTTGCGAATAGAGCTGACGCAAGAAGGTTTCCCCGAAGTTTTCGAGCATGGTCAGAGATGCGCCATTGCCCGATCCGCCGCGGCGGGGATCGTCCCATACGATCTTGTTCGCGAACTCCGGCTTGAGCAGATCTTGGACGGATTTGATCTGGTCCTTTTTCACAAAATCCCAGTTTACGTGGATCGGGTTCTGCACGGTGCCGTCGAAGGAATAGAAATATTTTTCCTCATTATCGGTGAAGCCGGCGGCAAAACCGCCGATCCAGTTCTTATCATCCATGGTTTCTTTGCGCAGGAACGGCGCCAAGGGCTGCAAGGCCTTGGCAGGCATCAACTGCGATATGGCGGAGGAACCGGATGTCCACACATCTTGGTTGAATATGCCGGCCTGACGTTCGCGCAGCAGCCTGGGAATAGCCGTGCGATTGGCCGCGCCGGAAAACTCCACTTTGATTTCAGGGTAGCGTTTCTGAAAGGCGTCGCGCAGAACGGCGGCATAGCGCTGTCCCGGGGCGCCGTGGACAACGACCAGCCCCTCTTGCTTCGCCTTCTGGAGCACGGCTTCCCAATTGCTCACGTCAATAGGCGTCTGCGCGGCTGCTGCAGATGCGAGCGCGCCAATCGTTAGCGCGCACAAGGTGATGGCTTTGAATAAAAACATGTTTTCGCTCCCCTGATCGTCAGGGCCATTTTTTGGCCCGATTTTTCATTTTTTAAACATAACAAGCTTTCGCTCTAGATCAAGCATTGGCATAATCATCGAAGATAAAAGATCGCATTGTCCGCAATCGCTTGCGAAACTTAAGAGCCCCGGGAGGCATCTTTTTAGCAGGCTGAACTGATGGCGGACCGGACCGAAACCAACAGTTCAATCTTTTGCGAGACTGCCGTTACCAGCGGCCAGAAAAGAAAACATAGAAAACAGTGGAGGACCCCCATGCTGTCTCATGAAGCCAATGAGGAAATGACGCGCGTCGGTAGAGGCACGCCTGCGGGCGAACTTTTGCGCCGATACTGGCAGCCTATTGCAGCCGAAGCCGAGCTTACCGACGAGACGCCGAAGCTGCGTATCCGGGCTCTGGGGGAGGATCTCGTGCTGTTTCGCAATGGTCAGGGACAGCTCGGCCTGGTGGAGGAGCAATGTTCACATCGCTCCGCATCGCTCTACTATGGATTTATCGAAGAGGACGGCTTGCGCTGCCCGTACCACGGCTGGAAATTCGATTGCGCCGGCAATTGCACCGATCAGCCGTTCGAGCCTAGCGACAGCCCGCTCAAGAACGAATCCCAAGTGCGCGCCTATCCGGTGCAGGCGCTCGGCGGCATGATCTGGGCTTACATGGGGCCGAGCCCGGCGCCGCTCTTGCCACGTTGGGAGCAATTGCTGCGCACTGACGGCGTTCGAAAAGTCTTCATCCTGCCGGTGATCGAATGCAATTGGCTTCAAATCATGGAGAACTCCTGCGATCCGTCGCACACCTACTACCTCCATGCGCACACCCTGACTCTCAAGGGCAAAGGCAAGTCCGGCGCCTACTATTATCGGCCGATCGAAAAGCTGCATTTCGAGATTGTCGATGAACCCAATTGGACCGGCGTCCGCAAACAACGCATTTATGGCGGCGAACAGGCCGAGGAGGAGGATGGCCATCCGGTGATCTTCCCGAATCACCTGCTATCGCCTCAACGCGAACACATCGTGATGCACATGCGTCTGCCGGTCGATGACACGCACACCAAGATATTCCGTTATCAATTTACGCCCAATGAGGATGGCAGCTCCGTCGTTCAGCCGAACATCATTCCTTGCGAGCATGTGCCGCCGCTGAAGGACGAGAACGGCGTCTACCACATGAACAGCTTCGCCTCGCACGACGCCATGGCATGGGAAACCCAAGGCCCGATCACCGACCGCTCGCGCGAGACGCTCGGCACTTCCGACATGGGTATCGCCCTTTACCGCCGGCTCCTGCGCGAGCAGATTCGCGCCGTCCAAGAAGGCAAGGAGCCAAAGGGCGTCATCCGCGATTCGGCGCTCAACGATTGCATCCGCATCAATGTCTCGACCGGACAGCGGCGCATGGCCCGCGAGCTCGCAAAGGCCTGAAGCCAAGCGATTGGCTAATTTATCGCTTAAATGCGTTGCTTGCGCCGTTCGTGCAGCGCGACGCTCATGTCGTCGCGGGCATCTGATGCGCCGCCTGAATCGCGCATAGGGCTCTGCGGCGACGGCAATGATGATTGGGGAAAGTTATGACGATAGAGTCAACGCAGACCGATATGAAAATCGCGGACGCGCCGACGGAAGCGCTGAATGATTTCATTATCCCTGACGCCTATCTCGACTGGCAAAAGCGCGAAGGCGTAAAAGTCATCCAGGATTTCGCCTTTGGCGATCTCTGCGCGATCGAACTCGGGCCTTGGCCGCGAAAGGGAGGAGCGGGAGCGATCATTAACGTTCCCAGCGATTATCTCCCTAATGATGCGCATTTGGTCGAAATCGCGTCCGGCGCGCAGTCCGAGCCCGAACATCATATGTACGAAGAAAACGTCTATATCCTGTCCGGCCGCGGCGCCACGCGGATATGGCTGGACGGACGGCAACCCGAGACCTTCGAGTGGGTTGCGGGCAGTTTCTTCTCGATTCCGCTCAATGCCTGGTATCAGCATTTCAATGTCGGCGCCGAGCCGGCGCGCTACATCGCCGTCACCGACGCCCCCCCCGTTATGCGGCGGATGCGCGACGAGGATTTCGTCTTCAACAACGCCTTCCAATTCACCAGCCGCTATCAGCCGGGCAGCAGCCAATTCGCCGGGGGCAAGCTTTATAACCGGCGCGTTTGGGAAACCAGTTTCGTGCCCAACGCGCCGGACATGGCGCTCTACGGCTGGAAGGCGCGCGGCGCCGGCGGCATCAACGTGATGCTGGAAATGGCGAAAAATTCGCAGAAGGCGCATATCTCGGAATTTCCGGTGGGCACTTATAAAAAAGCGCACCGCCACGGCCCCGGCGCGCATTTGGTGGTCCTCAACGGCGTCGGCTTCTCGTTGCTCTGGACGAAAGACGATCTATCCGACCTGCGCCGCTGCGATTGGCAAAAGAACGGCATGGTGATCATCCCGAGCGACGGCTGTTTTCATCAGCATTTCAACACGGGCACGACTCGGGCGCGCTATCTCGCCATGCGGCCTGGAACCGCCGGGTTCCTGCCTCCGCAAGGTCGGGCCGCCAGCATCGAGCTCAGCACCAAAGAAGGCGGCGGCCAAATCGAATACGCCGACGAACATCCGAAAATCCACGAGATGTTCGAAGCCGAACTCGCGCGCCATGGCGCGACATGCCGCATGAAAGCCTTCGTTTCCTGCTGCAACGGCGAAGTCGGCCCGACCAGCGAGCGCGAAACCTAGGCGAAGCCGCCCGCGTCAGCCCTCGAAGACGAGCGACTTGACCACTGCCGGAATGGCGTCGACCGCCTTGATTGGCTGGCCAAGATCGACGAAATCGAACTCTCCGACCTTGATGCCATCAAGGACGATGATGTCCTGCGCGACGCGCTCTTCCTCCTTGAGGATGGAGCCGACTAGACCAGCCACGTCTGCCGACAGGATGACAATCCAGGGATAGGACGAGATCGGCCGGAGCGTTTGCGTGATGCCGCTGCACAGCGCTTTGATCGAGGCGCGATCGGGGACCACCGGGCCGAGCAGCGCGAGGGCGATCGGGCGCTGCAAATCGTCTGGGGCGAGATCCAGCCGCGCGAAGCCGCTCAAAATGGCGGCCTTGACCGACGCCCCGGTTAGCGGCATCGCATCGGTCGGCAGATATGCCGGAACGACTTGAAGATCGGCCTGCGGCAATAGTCCGTCGCGCGAGACGAAGACAGTGCTGCTCGACAATTGAACGGTATATTGCGAGGCGCCGATGACGGTGGCCCGGATGCGCTCCAAGCTGCCAGCCAACGCCATCCCCAATGTCGGCACGCGCTCACGTATAGCCGAACCGAGGTGCGGTCCCAGGTCCCCGTGTTCTCGGCCATAGAAGCCGTAGATATATTCGCTGACGCCGCCGGAAAAGCTGAGTTCGCCGATTGGCCCGATATATTTCAAAGGGCCCGACACGATCAGGCCAGCCGCGAGCGGCGACAACGGCTGGCGCTGCACCACCTCATACAGAAGGTCCGCCAACCGTTCGGCCAAGGCCCTTTTCTGCGCTTCGCTAATTCTGTCGCCCAGTTGCAGGGAATAGCCGCAAGCGCGCGCCACCGCTTGGCCAGCATTCTCAATGCGGACGAGCCGGTTGTCGTCGTCCCATGCCAGCAGTCGCGCGCCGACATTCACCGACGCGGTCTCGACGATGACGCCGGATTCGATAATCGCCAGCTTCGCGGTGCCGCCACCGATGTCGACATGCAGGCAAACGCCGCCATTCCGCGATCTCGCCACGGCGCCGGAGCCGTGAGCGCCGAGCACGGCCTCGAGATTGGGACCCGCCGTGGCGCAGACGAATTTTCCTCCGTTCGCCGCGAGCATCCTGATGATGGCTTCGGAGTTTTGCTTCCGGACGGCCTCGCCAGTGCAGATCACGGCGCCCGTGTCGACGTCGTCGATCGCCATGTCGGCGGCTTTATAGCTACGGCGCACGAAATCGGCGAGTTCGCGCATATCGATCGTGTCCGGCCCCGTATAGGGCGTCAATAGGATCGGCGAACGATACAGGACCTTACGGTCGATTATCTCGAACTCGCTGGACATCTGCTGGCTTCGGCGACGGAGGACCAACCTGGAGAACATGAGGTGAGATGTGGAAGACCCGATATCGATCCCGACGCTGGTCAAGCGCAGCCAATCTGGGTTGGAAGGAAACCCATCTTCTGCGGGGGGGCCGAACACCGCTTCGTTGTCGGCCCCGTAATGACCATGCTCGAAAGGGTCGTCGTGCATTTGCCTATCTCTCCCTACAAGCCGCCTGTAGCGGTTTTGTCTTTTTATAAAGCTTGGCGGACCGATTCTTAAATTTTTGGCGCTGCCACCCTCGTTCCCGTCCCGGTCAGGGCATCTTTTATACCCTGCCGCCGCCGCATGGCCCACAGCCACAAGCCTAGGCAGAGAAGGGCGCCGGCAGCGGTGGGCCAAGCTAATCCAGCATGGTCAGCAACGACGCCTATGATCACTGCGCCGATCGCTGGACCGCCGCGAAATAAAACGCCGTAAAGGCTCATCACCCGCCCGCGCATATCGCCGGCGACGGCTGATTGTGCCAACGTCTGAGTTCCGATCCCATTCACCGAAAGGGCGCAGGCGGCGACGGTTACCAGACCGACTGCTGCCCAGAAGCTGGGCGCCAAGGTGAAGAGCAGGACGCTAACGCACATGACCGCCAAGCTAATAATGGTAGCTTGAAACACTTGGTCCAACGCATTGCGTCGAACCATCACGAGGCCGCCCAGCATGGCGCCGACTCCCATAGCCGAGGTGAACCAAGCGAGACCCGCAGCGCCCTCATTGAAGACGCCATCGGCGAACCCGGGCAGAAGCTCGGTCAATGGGCGCACAAGAATGCTCCCTATGGCGAAAAGAAGCAGCAAGGGGCCAAGGCCGCGATGCTGCGCGACATATCGGTATCCAGCGGAGACCTGCGCTCCCATGGAGTTTTTTGCCTGGGGCGCGCGTTTAACCGGGGATGTGTCGATCGACCAGAGCGCGGCGAGTAGGGCGAAATAACTTGCCGCGTTGACGGCGAAAGCGCCCGACACGCCCGCTTGCACGATCACTAGCCCGGCAATCGCGGGGCCGATAAAGCGGGCCAGATTGAAGAGGACGGCATTGCTCGCTAAAGCGGTCGATAGCAACTCGCGGGGGATGAGACTCGGGATGAGCGCGAAACGCGCCGGTTGATTAATAGCCGCGATGCAGCCCCGCAAAGTGACGAGAGCGACAAGCAGCCAGATATCCAAAATCCCCAAGGCGGACGTCAAGAACAGAGTCGAGGCATGGAGCATCGCTATGCTTTGCGTTTGGAGCGAGATGCGGCGAGGGTCCCCACGGTCTGCGATCACGCCGCCAATAGGGCTGAGAATCACGGCGGGGAAAAGATCTGCAAAGGCAATGATGCCGAGCCATGTCGTCGATTCCGTCAATTGCCAAGTCAGCCAGCCGATCGCAATGCGCTGCGTCCAATTGCCGATTAACGACACGAAATCGCCGGACAAATAAATGCAATAATTGCGATGCTTGAGAAGTTCGCGGACGGAAGCGGGGGCGTCGGCTGCGGACATGTCTCATTCTTTCACCGGTGTTGCGGAGCCGGATTCTCCATTCAGGCGACAGATTATTCAGAGACGGCGCTTGGGGAGGAGCCAACTCGCCAGGAGTTTTTGGGGCAAACCTCGCTTTTTAGCGGGCTCGTGATGCGAGGTCCTGACGAGAGCTGCGGCGTCGTCAACTATAGAGCGATTTGCGGGAGCGGAGGTGGCCGCCGTCATTTCTTCTTACTTCGAGGCAAAGGCCTGCTCGGCGCGCGTGATTTTCTCTGTTCGCCCCCTGCATGAGAGAAATCACCGCGGTATCCTACGGAATGGGACAAGTCCAAGGCCGTTTTCTTTAACTGGCTGGCTATACGGCTGCCGTACGACAAGTCGCAAGTGCCTGCTGCGCTCGCCAGAGTAATGACGAAGCAGAGATTCCCATTGTGATCGAACACCGGCGCCGCGATGGTGTCGTGCCCGGTGCCTCCGGAAGAGCAGGCGAGGCCAAATTTCCGAACTTCGATTTTAATGTTGCGGACTGTCTCGGCATCGGGCCGCTTGCCCCGCGCCGTTGACCAAGAAGAGAGTTCGCGCTTGAGCGAAGCCCGAGTATCGACCTCTGGCATATATGTCAGAAATATGCGGCCGGTGGCCGACGTGAGTAGCGGCAGATTGCTGCCTTCGCGAACCCTTAGCAGCGAGGCAAATTCGCCGCTTTGATATTTGATGACAGTGCAGCCGCTCGATCCCCAGACACTGAGGAGAGAGGTTAGGCCGGTCTCGCGGCTGAGACGCGTGATCGATTCGGACGCGAGCTTCACGGAATCGAGGCGTGATAAGGCGGTCAATCCCAGATCAATGATGGCGGGCCCTAAATCATAGCGGCCACTGTCGGAATCGTAAGACACCAACCCCATCTGCGCGATCGATTTTAAGTAGCGCTGCGTCCGCATCGGCAACATTTTCGAGGCGGAAGAAATCTCGGTCAGCGTGGCGGGACCCTTCATGCAGGCGATTGTCTTTAGGATCGAGATGCCCGTGGCGACCGTCTGATTGCCGCCTGTGGTGGTTCTTTTTCTTGGCATAATCCTCATGCTCGCAAAGCCCGCCGGCGCGGCGGGGGCCGAAATCATCCATTATGTCGCGTGGCCTGACAAGACCGCATCCGCGACACAAGCGGACATAAAAAAGGCGGCTGCGAGGGCAGCCGCCTTTCTTTGCGGTAAGCGCCTGCGGATCAAGGAATGAGCGTCTTGATCAGTTCCTTCGCCTTTTCCATCGAACTGACGAAGTCTTCAGTCTGGGTGCCGATGTATTGATCGATGTTATCCATGTCAAGCGCTCGGCTGGGATCGCCGATCGACACGCCTTTGCGGCGGCTGTTGAGCTGGACCGCCTTCATGATTTTTTCTTGGACGTCGTGGGTGAGGATCCAGTTGACGAAAACCGTCGTGGCGTTGGGATTTGGCCGGGGCTCCATGACCTGGAGGCCGCAAACGCCGACGCTCCAAGTCTTGAGGCCGGTAAGAGCCGCAAGGTTGACCGTCACGCCGCTTTCCTGAAGACGCACGACTTCAGCGTTGGGAATGCCCATGCCAATTGGATATTGCCCCTGCGCGAACCAGGTGACCAACTGGCGGGTGTTCTGCGTGATCACCGGCTGTTGGTCGACGATCATTTTCTTTATGAAATCGGGTCCGTAGGTGTGGAGGATTGCGCTCATCTGGATGATGGTCGAGCCGCCGCGCGGATCGGCCATGACCATTTTGCCTCGCCATTTCGGATCGAGAATATCCTTGAACTCCTTGAGTTCGCCCGGCTTGATCACATCGGTGTTGTAATTGACGAAGGGGCTGTCGTAGGCGCAGAACGAAGGCACGTATTTTTTGCCGTTGTCCAAGAACATGCCTTTGAAGCCGCCGTACCATTTGCTCTCGTCGGCGACTTCCGGCAACAGGAGCATCGGCCGGACATCGGCCAATCCTCCCTCCTCGATCAGCTTGTAAATCTGCGTTTCAGTGCCGCCGACGCGAAGATCCCATAGATGCCTGCCGACTTCTCGCTCCTTCATGACGCGCGGCCAAAAGTCGCGTCCGGCAAAGGACGTCACCTGTATCTTGATATCGGGGTAATCTTTCTGAAATGTTTCCAGCAGGGTTTGCCACAGCTTGCCCGAAGGACCGGATACGACCAGCTTGCCTTCTTTCTTGGCGGCCGCGACGGTCGCATCCCATTTCTGTTTAGCGGCTGTGTCGACCCACTGCTGGGCTGCGGCCGGCGCCGCCATCGTAATGGCTGATGCAACGCCTAAGATCATGCCGAGCATGAAATGTCGCCGGCAATGCGTGCCGAGTTTCATTTGTCATCCTCCCATATATTGCCCGAGCGATTGATGCCCGCCGGGTCGTTTCGCCATTTAGCATATAACGCGAATTTCAGCCGGGCTGCATTATTCTGCAGCCTGTTTTCCGCCCACCTTATTCTTCCACACTTCCTTGTGATCGACGCCGGCTTGAACGACTTCCGACATGACTATGAGATGCGACATGTCGGGGCTTTCGCGTCGCGCATGTAGCGGGGCGCGGCCGTGTTCGACATCGTCGATGGCCTCGAGGAGAAGTTTGCGAACCCTGGCGATGATGACATCGGTCGTCCCAAGGTTTTCTTTGCTGCGGTCCTGCGTGGGGCCCTGGCTCTCTGTGGCGAACGCGTCGTGCACGTTGAATGAATCGCCCATGCCGGTGAAGTTGTCGGTCGTCATCAAGTTGCGGTCCTGGAAGTAGCGATTATCTAAGGCGCGCTTCGTGATGCCGTCTGGGCCAACGTCGTTGGACAGGCGCTTTTCGTATTTCGCCTTATCGACCGGTTGAACCCGGTTGTATACGTAATCGAAACGAAGATGGTGCGTGTCGTCGATCGGCACGTGGAAATGGACGGAATAGCCTTCTCCAACACGGCCTTCGTTGCCGACGATGGCGGCGAAATTCGGCATGATGAAGTTGGTGATGCGCACGTACTTCGTGTTCTCGGTCGATTTGCGGACAGAGAAGATGCGCACGCCGTAATCGGTTATCTGATAGTCCAGCAACGGCCGGCGATCTTCCTTGTAGTACATATCGGCCGAATAGCCTTTGTCGGTGCCGGGCACCGGGCGGGTGTCCTTCTTCGTGAGCGGCCGATGAAGGAAAGACAAGTGCGCAGGGTCGTATTCGCCTTCGAGCGATTGCAGATAATTGCAATGAATGACCGAACGCTTCAGGAAGCGGTGCGCATCGTCAGACCTCAGGAATTCGTAATCAGGAAGCTGCGGCGGCTCGCCTTTGCCCATATAAGTGAAGATCAGGCCGCCAGCCTCGATGCAGGGATAGGCGACGTTGCGAACTTCGTTCAGCATCGGCGTGTTGTCGGGCTCGGCCGGCATTTCCAGGCACTTGCCGGAGACGTCGAATAGCCAGCCGTGATAGAGGCAGCGGAGGCCGCCGTCTTCGATGCGGCCGAAAGAAAGGTCTGTGCAGCGATGAGGGCATGCACGCCCCATCAGGCCGACGCGCCCTTTTTCATCGCGGAACAACACGAGGTCTTCGCTGAGCAGCCTCACAGGAACTGGCGCGCTGCCTTGCGCTAGTTCGGCGGACAATGCGACCGGCTGCCAATAGCGGCGCATCAGTTCGCCGCCTAACGTGCCCGGACCCGTGCGTGTGATTCGTTCGTTCTGTTCGCGCGTCAGCATTGCCTTTCCTCCCGAGCAACGTTTATTCAAAAAACGCTTTTTATCTTTAAAAAATAAATTAGGGGCAAGAGCGGCTGCCGGTCAACAGAATGTCTATGAAATCAGCAAAATAGTGCGTTTGCGAAGGCGGCGCACAGGGCGCGCCTCGGCTTGACACCGAGTTTTATAAAACGATAATCCCTGTCAAATTTCGAGCCACGCCGTAACGCAAGCGGCGGGCATCGTCCAGGGAGGAAGCGATCTCGTCGCAAGCTAGGGCCGGGGCTGTCCTAAAGCTCGACCACATCCGCAAGTCGTTCGGCGACTTCGTCGCCGTCGATAATTTGTCGCTTGAGATCGAGCAGGGAGAGATTTTCTCGCTGCTCGGCCCCTCCGGCTGCGGCAAATCGACGACGTTGCGTCAAATCGCCGGCCTCGATCAGGCCGACAGCGGGGAGATCACGCTGAAGGGGCAGCCGCTCTTCTCGTCTGCCAAGAATGTGTTTGCGCCTCCGCAGAAGCGCAACATGGGCATGGTTTTCCAGTCTTATGCGATCTGGCCGCATCTCACCGTTTACGAAACCGTGGCCTATCCTCTGCGGCTGCGTCGTTGGACTGGCGCGGATATCGATGCGGCGGTGCGCGGCATCCTTCGTCAAGTCGGTCTCGAGGGCATGGAGGATCGCGCCGCGCCGACGCTTTCGGGCGGTCAGCAACAGCGCGTCGCATTGGCCCGCGCTCTGGTCTACAAGCCGGACGTGCTGCTGCTCGACGAGCCATTCAGCAATCTCGACGTCAAGCTGCGCGAACAAATGCGCGTCGAACTCAAGCTGTTGCAGAGGCGCGTCGGAGTCAGCGTCATTCTCGTGACGCATGACCAAGTCGAGGCGCTGAGTTTGTCAGATCGCATCGCCATCATGAATCAAGGGCGCATCGAGCAGATCGGAGCGCCGCTTGATCTTTACGTGTCGCCCGCCACCCCTTTTGTGCGGGATTTTGTCGGCCAGACGACCAAGCTGCCGGCCGAGATTGTCGCGGCCGACGGCGAACATATCCGCTTCTCGATCGGCGAGGGGATGCCGTTGATGCTCGGGGTCGGCGGATCTCTGAGGTCGCGCACGGCCGGAGAGCGAGTGGTCGCTTGCATCCGTCCCGAGCAAATCGCTGTCGGCCGCGCGGCGCAGAACGCGACTGAGAACACGATCGAGGGCGTCGTCGAGGCCATGCTGTTTCTCGGGGATCATTACGAGTGCGTAATGAAGATCGGCGGGGCGGAAATTGTCGCATATGCGCCCCCGAGCGAGCGCCTTAAAGAAGGCGAGCGCGTGCCCTTGGCCTTCCCGAAGGAGGTCTTCGGTCTATGGCACAATTAAAGTCCGCGAGTCTGGTGAAGCCCTCGCCTCTGGGCGCGCTCGGCTTCGCTCGGCGAAGGCCCTTCCGCATTAAGCTGAGTTCGGCGCTGTGCACACTGGTGTTGCTGGGCATGGCTTTATTGGTCGCCTATCCGGTCGGATTGTTGCTCTTCGCCAGCCTGCTCGTCGAGGCGCCGGACGGAAGCAAGGGGTTCGGCTTCGATGTCTGGATCGACGCTTGGAGCCAGACCGGATTGACGCAGTCGATCTTCAACACCTTCAAGCGTGTCATCGTCACAGAGGTGATCGCGTTTCCGTCGGCTATCGTCATCGCTTGGCTGATGACGCGGACCGACATGCCAGGAAAAAAGTGGATCGAAAATTTCTTCTGGGTCGCATTCTTTTTGCCTGCGTTGCCGGTCCTCATGGGGTGGATATTGTTATTCGACCCAGCGCACGGCGTGATGAACAACCTCTGGAAATGGGTCTTCGGCACTGCCAAGGGCCCGTTCGATATCTATAGCTTTTCAGGGATCATATTCGCGCATATCGCCGCCCGTTCGATCGCGGCGAAATTCATTTTTTTAGCGCCAGCCTTCCGCAATATGGACAGCAGCATGGAGGAGGCATCGCGCATCGCCGGCGCGAGCGCGCTCGGCACGTTGGTGCGCATCGTCGTTCCTGTCCTGATGCCCGCGTTCCTGATCACAGTCGCGATTTCTTTGATAAATTCTTTAGAGTCGTTCGAGATCGAGCTGATTCTGGGCCCGCCGACCAACTTCTATGTGTTTAGCACCAAGATTTTCCAAGTCGTGCGGGAAGACCCGCCGCAATTCGCCGTCGCGACAGTGCTGGGTCTGGCTATCCTGATCAGCCTGTTGCCGATCATTTTATGGCAGCAGTACCTGTCGCACAGTCGAAATTTCGTCACGGTCGGTAGCAAAGCAACGCAGGTGCCATTGAGGCTTTATGGCTGGCGTTGGCCAGCTTTCACCTTGATCGCGCTTTTCGCCGGCTTCATCACCGTCGTGCCGGTCCTCTGCCTGGTGACCGGCACGTTCATGAACCTCTACGGCTACTTTCATGTCGCCGATCCGTGGACCCTCAAGCATTGGCGGCAAATTCTATCAGATACGGAATTGATCAGAGCTTTGTCGAACACGTTGATCATGGGGCTTTCCGCCGCAGTGATCGGCACTCTGTGGTACACGCTGGTCGCCTACATCGCCGTGCGCACGCGCTATGCCGCCCGTGGGGCTGTAGACTTCCTGTCCTGGCTCCCCGCGAGCATTCCCGGAATCATCCTCGGCCTCGCCTTGCTATGGCTGTTCTTGACCGTGCCCGTTCTGCAGCCATTTTACGGCACGATCATCGTGTTGATTGTCGCCTGCGTACTATCGAGCATCGCCACTGGCGTCCAACTCATCAAAGGCAACATGGTCCAACTCGGCAGCGAGATGGAGGAGGCTTCCTACATGCTGGGCGGATCGTGGTTTTACACATTCCGCCGGGTCGTTTTGCCGCTGGTCGGGCCGGTCTTGATTGTCGTGGCTCTTCTGACGTTTGCTTCAGCCGCGCGTAACGTGGCCGATATCGCGATGCTGGTATCGAGCGGCAACCGGCCGCTCGCCATGCTTCAGGCCGATTATATGATCGACGGTTCATTCGAAGCTGGCGCGGTGGTCGGCGTGCTGATCGTTTTGCTGACGTTGAGCATGTCGATCGTCGCTCGCTGGGTCGGTGGGCGCCTTGGTTTGACCGCATTAGGCAAAAAGGAGAGGTGAGCGTGCAACGTCGTAAGAGCATTTCGGGCGAGGGACTTCCCAAACATCCGCAGCCGTTTCCGACGGCGACTAAAGTCGGAAACATGGTCTTTTCTTCGGCGATCGGCGGCCAGGACCCCGCCACGGGCAAGGCTCCCGATTCGCCAGAGGCGCAGATCCAGAACGCGTTCCATCATTTGCAGTCGGTCATGCGGCTGGCCGGCGGCACCCCGGGCGACATCGGCAAGGTTACGGTGCATCTGCGGGATAAGGGGCACCGCGAACTGGTCAATCAGGAGTGGATCAAGGTGTTCCCCGATGCCGATGACCGTCCTGTCCGCCATACGGTCGAGACACAGTTGCCGAGCAATTTGATCATCCAGCTGGAATTCATCGCCGTTCTGCCGAACTGAGGGCTAGCCGAAGAGAAGGAAGATAAAGATGGCTTATTTGGTTGGCGGAATAGCGATGTCGCATGCGCCGCAGCTCTTGATGCCCCCGGAAAAATGGGGGGATTTGCCGAGCCGCACGAAAGGCCCGTTCCATCCGAAGGCGGGCGTCGCGTCGGAAATCACGCCCGAGGCGATGGTGGCGAATAGCGCAAGGTGCCACAAAGCCATTGATGCGCTCCGTCTCCAGCTTGAGGCATGGGCGCCAGACGTCGTGCTGGTCGCGGGCGACGATCAGCACGAGAATATTCTCGACGACAACATGCCGCCATTCGTCATCTATACCAGCGCAAAGGTGGCGGCGACCCGCCATTTCACCTATCTCGGCGAATCCGGCCTGGATCAGATGGACGATTATGACGTCGATAGCGATTTGGCGCGCGCGATTCTGCTAGGGATTATGGAAGAGGGATTCGATCCGGCTTGGTCGAAGGAGACGCGCGACGAATGCGGCCTGGGCCACGCTTTCGGCCGCGCGCTCAATTTTCTTATGCCTGAGCGTAAGCGCGCGATTCTCCCGGTCATGGTGAATACCTATTTTCCGCCGGCGCCCAGCGCCAAACGCTGTCTCGCTTTCGGGCAGGCGCTGCGCCGCGTGATCGAGCAAGCGCCCAGCGAAGCGCGCGTTGCCGTGCTGGCGTCGGGCGGACTCAGCCATACGAAAATCGACGAAAAGCTCGATGCCGACTTTCTGACGGCTCTCCAGCGCTATGACGTCGGCTATCTTGCCGCAATGCCCGCCCAGGTTCTGGTGGAGGGGACATCGGAAATTCTCAACTGGATCATCGCCGCAGGCGCCATGGGGAAGGGCGCGCAGGTGATCGACTACGTACCTTGCTATCGCAACGCCAACGGCGTCGGTTGCGCCATGGGTTTTGCTATTTGGAACTGACTCAAATAAGTTCAGGGAGAGAACATATGATCATCGACATCCACGCCCATTTCACTGCTCCGGATAAGCTCTTCGCTTACAAGGCCAACATACTGTCGTCGCGTTCGCGGCCGCGCAAACTCAAGCTTTCCGACGAGCTGGTCATCGAAGCGCTGAATAAACCGGTCCATGGCGGCGCCTCCCATCTTCAGCAGTTGGACGAGGTGGGAACCGATTATCAAATTATCTCGCCGCGGCCCTATCAGCTGATGCATTCGGAAAAACCGGCAAGCATCGTCCATGCCTTCACCGAGGCCTGCAACGACTTAACCGCCCAGCAAGCGCGACTCTTTCCCAATCGCTTCATCGGCATGGCGTCGTTGCCGCAGACTATGGATGCGGGACCAGAAAGCGGTCTCGAAGAGCTCGAGCGTTGCGTCAAGGAATTGGGCTTCGTCGGCTGTCTGATCAATCCTGATCCGAGCGAAGGCCTCGCCGAGACGCCGCCAATGGGCCACAAATATTGGTATCCGCTTTACGAAAAATTGGTCGAGCTTGATATCCCAGGCATGATTCACAGCGCAGGCACACGTTCCAGCCGCTTCAATTACAGCCTGAACTTCGTGCTTGAAGAAAGTATATCTCTGCTCTCCTTGGTGAACTCCCGAGTATTCCAAGATTTTCCCAAGCTCAAGATGATCGTCTGCCACGGCGGCGGAGCTATTCCGTATCAAATCGGACGTTTCCGCGCGGGACGCATAAAGGGCGGGAAGACCGACCTGTTTGAAGACAACATGCGTAAGCTTTATTTCGATACGACTCTCTATAGCCAGGATGCGCTGGAGACCTTGTTCCGTTGGGCGACCCCGGATCGTTGCATGTTCGGCACCGAACGCCCCGGCTCAGGCACGGCGAAAGACCTCGTGACGGGCAAGTGGATCGACGACACGCGGCCGATGATCGAGGCGATTACATGGCTCACGGAGCAAGACAAAAAGAACATATTCTCCGAGACCGCCCGGTCGGTCTTTAATCTGAAGGTGTGAGCAAAAGGGTTGCGACGCATCCGCATTCAAGGACCGGATTGTTATCGCAGATGCGCGTCGTCGTGAGGCCGCATCTGCGATGCGATCCGAGGCTTTTGTTGCGGCGTCGTATGCTCGCTTTGATATGCGCAAGAGAAGGTGGGCAATGAAAGTGACGCATGCGCCGCAGCGAGCGTTGTCTTTCTAGCAATTTGTGCCGCCTGATCGCTTTCTAAATGCAGCGGAACACTCAAAGGAAGTGAGATGGAAGATTCGATTGTCGCCAGGCTTTGTCGATTGGACGCCTGCGCCTTGTCGGATGCATCCGACAAGCTCGGCATCACGGCTTGCGTGACGGGCCTGCCGGCGCTCTCGACTGCGCGCAAGATCGCCGGGCGCGTGCATACTGTGAAGCTGGTGAAGAAGGAGGATGCTCCGTCGCCCTCCGGCGCGCCCGTGCATCTCGGCTCCAAGGCGATCATGGCCTGCGCGCCCGGCGAGATCATCGTCGTGGAGCAGAATACCGGCCTCGATGCAGGCTCGTGGGGCGGAATTTTATCGATGGGGGCGAAAGTGCGCGGCGTCGCCGGCGTCATCGCCAGCGGTCCGGTGCGCGACATCGACGAAGCCAAGCAAATGGACTTCGCGGTTTATGGGCCGCGCACTACGGCGCGCACGGCGCGGGGCCGTTTGGTCGAAGCCGCGACCGATGTTCCGGTCAACATCGGCGGCATCGCGGTCGAGGCCGGCGATTACGCATTGGCTGACGGCAGCGCGGTGGTCTTCGTGCGGGCGGCCGACGCGGAGCGTGTGGTTGGCGAAGCCGAGAAGATCGCGCGCCGCGAAGCGGCGATGGCTAAAGCGCTGATGGAGGGGCGTCCGATCACCGAGGTGATGGGCGCCGATTACGAGCATATGTTGAATTGAGGAAGTCGTTATGGACCAGAACGTCGAACGGGCCGCCAAGCTTGATACCGCGACAATCTCCGACGCGCTCGATCGTCTGGGAATCGTCGGGCAATGCTATCAGATCAAGCCGCGCGATTCGAATTTCCGCCTCGCCGGGCGAGCCTTCACCATCAAATACGGCCCTTCGCAAACGCCTTCGGGCACCGTCGGCGACTTCATCGACGACGTGCCGGAAGGCAGCGTCATCGTGCTCGACAACGGCGGGCGCGACGACGTCACCGTGTGGGGCGACATTCTCACCGAGATCGCCCACCGGCGTAAAATCGCCGGGACGGTGATCGACGGCATCTGCCGCGACGTCGCGCTGTGCATGAAACTCGGTTATCCGGTCTATGCCAAGGACCATTGGATGCGCACCGGCAAGGATCGCGTGCAGGTCGAGGGCACCAATGTGACGGTCACGGTCGGCCGCGCTCGCGTCGCCCCTGGAGACCTGCTGCGCGGCGATGCCGATGGCGTTCTCGTGATCCCCAAAGAGCATGAAGAGAATGTGCTGGCGGCGGCCGAGGAGATCGAGGCGGCTGAGGAGAAAATCCGCGCGGCGATCCGCGGAGGCATGCGCCTCGACGAGGCGCGCAAGGTCAATAAATATCATTCCCTGCAAACCCGCGAAAAGGCTTGATCATGTCCTTGAAAACCGTGGGCCCGACGGAAATCCTCGATTTCGCGCGCGTGCCAGCTGCGTTGTGCGAGCAGGCGAGCCGCTTCGGCAGCGCCACTTTGCACGAGGCGGCGGGCAAGATCGGCGTTTTGCCGCCGGCGATCAAGCCGATGGGACCGGGCTTTCGCGTCTGCGGGCCGGCTTTCACCGTTCATGGGCCGGGCACCGATAATCTGTGGCTGCATCGAGCGATGCTCGCGGCCAAGCCGGGCGACGTGCTGGTCGCCTATGTCAGCGGAATATATGAAGCGGGCTATTGGGGCGAGATCATGTCGACCGGCGCGAAGGCCGCCAAACTCGGCGGTCTGGTGATCGACGGTTGCGTGCGAGATGGCGATTTGTTGCCGGTGATCGGTTTTCCGGTCTTCGCGCGCGGTCTCTGCATCCGTGGCACCGGCAAGGATTTCGGCGCGCAAGGCTGGTTGGGCGCGCCCGTCATGATGGGCGATGTCGTCGTCAAGGCGGGCGACTTGATCGTCGGCGATATGGATGGCGTCGTCGCGATTCCGCGCGAACAGGCGGAGGAGGCCGTCAAGGCGTCCGGTTTGCGCGAGAAAAAGGAAGCCGACATCATCAAGCAATTGCAGAACGGCGCGAATACGCTCGATCTTTACGGTTGGAACAGGTGAGCGGCGAGTGCGCGCGATTTCGCATCGCCGAGAGTTGAGACTGCCGATAAGCGACCGCTTTCAAGTGCGGCGCTGAGATGAGGTCAACAGACGCCGCATGACGGCTCTGGGCCTGGGGGAGGAAGAAATTGTTCGACGATCGCGAAGCCCGAGAGCTTGTCGCCACATCCTGTCGCGTTCTGGGCGGTCTGGATTTGACGAAAGCGGCCACGGGACATGTGAGCCAATTGTCCGCGGACGGAAAGAGCATTCTGATTCGCGGCCGCGGGCGCGACGAGGTCGGCGTGCGCTACACCACGGCCGAGCAAGTCGTCGCGGTCGATCTGGACGGCAAGCAGCTCGACGGGGCCGAAGGCCTGGCCGTGCCTCAGGAAGTCTTCATCCATACCTGGGTTTACAAGATGCGGCCGGACGTGCGCAGCGTGGTGCATATCCATCCGCCGACGGTGGTGCTGTTCACCATGTGCAAGAAGGAGATCGAGCCGATCTTCGGAGCCTATGACCCGAGCGGCCTCGATTTGATCCTCGACGGCATCCCGACTTACGACCGCAGCATCCTCATCAGCAACGACGACCTGGGCCGGGAGCTCGCGGCGGCTTTGGGCGACAAGCGCGTCTGCCTGATGCGCGGCCACGGCATCACGGCGGTCGGCGCGAGCGTCGAAGAAGCCACGGTGCGCGCAATCCAGCTCAACGAAGCGGCCGAGATGAACTATCGCGCGAATCTCCTCGGAATACCGCTGCGCATCTCTGATGACGATATCAAGCTGTTCCGCGCGAACAAGCGCAAGAAGGAGATAACCGGCATCTCGCCGCACCTGCGGGGAACCTGGCGCTACTACGTCCAGTTGACCGGCGCGGAAAGCGTACAGCCATAAGAAGCTTCAGCCATAAGAAGCTATAGACGAATCTAAAAACAGGAGAGGCCCATGAAGATTGTCGTTCCCATTTTAGTTTCCGCCGTCGTTTGCCTGTCGGCAGGCTTGTCGCAGGCGCAAGACGCGAATTTCGACGCGAAGTCCTACTTTGCCGGCAAAACGGTTCGCGTGCTGGTCGGCTTTAGCCCCGGCGGCGGCACGGACCTTCAAGCGCGGCACTTTGCCGCCCATTGGGGAAAGTTCTTGCCCGGAAATCCGCGCTTTCAGGTCACCAACATCACGCCGAATACGGCCTCGGCCAATCGTTTATACAAAAGCCCGCCAGATGGGCTGACCATCGAATTGACCGGCAGCCCGAACGTGACCAACCAGTTCAGCGTCGCCCAATCTGAATACAAGGTCGAGGAAAACCGGATCATCGGCACGCATGTGGACTCCGCCAGCGTCCTCTTCGGCTACAAAGATTTGCCCTATAAAACGCTGCGCGAGGCCGTTAACGGCAAGCAAGTCATCCGCATGACTTGGCGCAACGCGTCGCAGGCAAGCACAATGCGGATGGCCGCGCTTTCCGAGTGGCTGAACATTCCCATGAAGTTCATCTCGGGCCCATCGGGCACCGCGCAAAACCTGCTCGAACTTGAGCGCCGCGATACGGACGCCTGGATGCCGGGCGGCGCCGGCACAGCGTGGTTCGGCTTGCCGGTGATTCGTCCTGGTTGGCTTAAGGACGGCACGATTCGCCCCATTGCGATCATGGGGGCGCCGGACACTCAGGTCAGGCCGAATACGGAGATCGGAATGCCGAGCGATGTGCCCTACGCCGCCGATCTCATCGCCGACCCCGAGCTTAAGCGGCAATTCATCGCGATGAGCAATCTTATCGACCGCTACAGTAAAATCTTCATGATGCCGCCGAAAACGCCGGACCCTATCGTCGCGGCTTTTCGCAAGTCCTATGAAGCTCTGTTGAACGACAAAGAGTTCGTGGAGAAGCTTGAAGTTCTTCAGGGCGATCCCGTGCAGTACACGCCGGGAGACGTCGTCGAGCGGGATATCGATCAAATGGTGAAGGACTACGTCGAGTATCAAGACGTTTTCAAGACCTGGGAAGCGTTGGCGAAGGCGCGTTTCTAGGAGTTCAGGGCGTCGACCCTAGGGAGCGCGACGCCGAGGGGAAGGCGAGGACGGCGACGCAGAGCGTTGCCGTCCTCGATAAAGCGCCGAATCGCGTTGCCGCCGTTCGGTCGTCGGGGAAAAAAATGATCGACACGATCTTTTCTGGATTGGCCCATCTCGGGACGTTCGGTTATTGGGGGGCGCTGTTTACCGGAGTCTTCATCGCCGCGCTCATCGGGCTACTCCCAGGCGTGGGGACGCCTATGGTGATGGCGATCGCCATTCCCTTCATCCTTTTCACGGTCAAGGACCCGCTGATCGGAATCGTGCTTCTGGCGACGATCGGCGGGGTTTCGAGCTCGCTCGATTCGGTGCCGGCGATCTTGCTTGGCTATCCCAGCTCGTCGACGCAGGTGACCTTTCTGGAAGGGCACCAGCTGGCCGAGCAAGGCAAGGCGGCCCATACCCTGGGCGCGACCTATGCGGTTGCGGGCTTGGGCGGCATCGTCGGCGCTGTAACGCTGCTCATCATCATACCCATTATCCGCCCCTTCATTCTCAATTTCGGCTATTCGGAAATCGCCGCCATGGCTTTGTTCGGCATCGCCATGGTGTCGGTCCTCAGCACGGGCGCGATGCTCAAGGGCATCGCCGCCGGCATGATCGGCCTTTTCCTCAGCACCGTGGGCATTCATTGGGGCACGGGGACGGAACGTTTCACCTTCGGAGACCTCAATCTGTCCGATGGATTACCGATGATCGCAATGACGTTGGGGATTTTCGCGCTGCCCGAGGTGTTCGACCTCAGCGCGACCGGCAAGTCGGTCAGCTCCAGGGGCGTCGCGGTCATTTCCAACAAAGAGGTATGGGCCGGCGCGAAGGACGGTTTGCGCCGCTGGCGCATCACGATCCGCCATTCGCTGTTCGGCGTCTTTCTCGGGATGGTGCCCGGCATCGGCGGCGCGGTGATCGATTGGCTGTCCTACGCGCTCGGCGTCGCGCTATCGAAGAACAAGAAGGAATTCGGCCGCGGCTCGCTCGACGGCGTAATCTTCGCCGAATCGGCGCAAAACTCCAAGGAAGGCGGCCAAGCCATCCCGACCCTGGCCTTCGGCGTGCCCGGCGGCCTGTCCTGGGTCTTCATTCTTTACGCGATGCTCGCGTACAACATCGCGCCAGGCCCGCAGATGCTGGGCCGCCATGCCGACATCACGATCATGATCGCGGTCAGTTTCGGCATCGCGAATCTTGTCATGGTGCTCATCGGCCTAAGTATGACCGCGCAGCTCGCCAAGCTGACGATCATTCCCTATGTCGCCATCGGCGCGGTCATCGTGCCGATTTCCTTCTTGTCGGCTTTTCAATCCGGCGATGGTTGGTTCGGCCTTCTTGTGCTGCTGATCTTCACGCCGGTCGGCCTGCTGATGAAGGCCTACAGATGGCCCCGGGCGCCGTTGATTTTGGGCTTCATCCTCGGCGGCGTGATCGAAAGCAATCTCCAAAGCGCGATATCGGCCCATGGCGCGCTCAGCTTCGTGACGCGCCCGATCACGCTCGTCCTGATCATCATCACCATCGTGACCACGGTGTTGCTCTTGCGGCTCAGCAGGAAGTCGGCGCAACAGGGCGGCGAAGCCCTGGCTCTCGGAGCTTCGGATGCGGCTCCAGCGCCGGCAGGCGGCGAGAGAGGCCTGGCGGCTCGCGTCATGGGCGCGCTCACCGCCCCATGGCGCGCCGAACATTGGTTCAGCGCGGCGCTTTTGCTGTTCTCTGTCGCCGGCATGGTGGGCGCGTCGCATTACGCTCCGACGGCCAGCTTTCTCCCCATGGCCACCTGCGGGATACTGTTTCTGCTCATTCTTTTCCAGCTCGTCTTCGGCCGCGGGAACTTGACAGGGCAGATCATGGACATCGGCTTGCGCAGCATGGAATTGCCGGAAGCGCGTCGCAACGCGCTGATCATCGTGGTCGGCATGGTTCTCTACATGCTGCTGACCCTGACGATCGGCCTGGCCTACGCCTCGGCGTTGTTCGCGGCGGTGTTCCCGCTCGTGCTGATGAAGGGACGAGGACGGTTTATCGCCAGCGTCGTCGGCACGGCGATCGTCTGCGTCATGGCCTTCGGCTTGCTCGACTACTACATGGGCGTCTTCTGGCCCGAGACTTACATCGGCAATTGGATCAAACGGCTTTTTTAACAATCAGGAACGCAGGAAAGTAACATGCGCAACGGTATGAAGATTTACGATACGGATACCCATGTCGGCCCCTCCGCGGAAGCGCTTCGCCCGCATCTGTCGAGCAAGCTGCTGCAGCTCGTTCCGAATCTGGACGATCATCTCTACGAAGTGAAGACGGGCTGGGCAGGCGAGAAGTATGAAGCGCCCTTCCGCCACCGCTATCGTTTCGCCGACCGCGCGGGCTGGAGCAAGAACAAGCCGCGCCATTTGGGCGAGGCCGGACCGCGCGAGAACGAAGAGCGGCATTTTCAGAATTTTATGGGCGTCACCTTTCCTTCCTATGGCGGCGCTGACGACGATTCGGCAGCCCGGTTGCGGGATATGGACACCGAGGGGGTCGACGTCCATTTCATCGTCAGCAACGGAGGCGTCGGCCACGCGGACCCAGCGATCGAAATGGAATTCATTTATGCTCAGCATCGCTATTTGGACGCTTTTTGCGGCCGGGATCCGCGTCGTCTGAAGTCCTGTTTGACCGTGACGCCGCTCGCGGTTGAGGCGTCCGTGGCGGAAATTCACCGTTGGGGCAAGTCGCCTTGGGCGGTCGCGGTTCATCCCAGCTTGCCGCTGGACTATCCGCTCGACCATCCGGATATGAATCCGATATGGGAGGCGACTCAGGAGCAGGGCTTGGCGGTTATCCACCATAGCTTGGCCTGGGGTTATCCCGGCTATCGCGACATGTGGGCCAACCCCTTTATTGGGCGCAGCGGAAGCCATCCGTGGGCTGCGATGCGGGCGGTCGCCTCGTTCATCGGCAGCGGCTTGATGGACCGCTACCCCGGACTGCGCTATGCGGTGCTGGAATCGGGCTTTGGCTGGTTGCCGTTCTGGGCCAACCGCATGGACGACCAAGCCGTCTATGTCGGCTACACCGCCAAATTGCAGCATAAGATCAGCGAATACGTCACCGGCGGGCGTTTCTTCGCGTCGGTCGAGCAGCACGAAGGGCCGCGCATGGCCAAACATGTCAACGAGCTGCTGGGCGATCACATCCTGATGTTCGGTTCGGACTATCCGCACGCGGAATCGCGGTTTCCGGAATCGGCAGAGCGCGTGCTGCAATGGCAGAGCGCGGTCGGCCCCGAGGCCATGCGGAAGATGATGTGGGACAATCCTGTGCGCTTTTTTGGGGAGCCGTGAACTCCTGGAGGGCCGCGAATCGACGTCGGACAATCCCGTCGATAGAAACAGCTGCTCCGGAAATTGAGACCGCCGATGAGCCGCCGCTTTTGAGCGTGGCGCCGAGATGAGGTCAACAGACGCCGCATGACGGCTCTGGGCCTGGGGGAGGAAGAAATTGTTCGACGAT
The DNA here is from genome assembly GCA_046297835.1 of Alphaproteobacteria bacterium. GTDB lineage: Bacteria > Pseudomonadota > Alphaproteobacteria > SMXQ01 > SMXQ01 > CAMAVH01. The sequence goes on from JBKBHI010000006.1 coordinate 232,742, forward strand.
CGCGAAGCCCGAGAGCTTGTCGCCACATCCTGCCGCGTTCTGGGCGGTCTGGATTTGACGAAAGCGGCCACGGGACATGTGAGCCAATTGTCCGCGGACGGAAAGAGCATTCTGATTCGCGGCCGCGGGCGCGACGAGGTCGGCGTGCGCTACACCACGGCCGAGCAAGTCGTCGCGGTCGATCTGGACGGCAAGCAGCTCGACGGGGCCGAAGGCCTGGCCGTGCCTCAGGAAGTCTTCATCCATACCTGGGTTTACAAGATGCGGCCGGACGTGCGCAGCGTGGTGCATATCCATCCGCCGACGGTGGTGCTGTTCACCATGTGCAAGAAGGAGATCGAGCCGATCTTCGGAGCCTATGACCCGAGCGGCCTCGATTTGATCCTCGACGGCATCCCGACTTACGACCGCAGCATCCTCATCAGCAACGACGACCTGGGCCGGGAGCTCGCGGCGGCTTTGGGCGACAAGCGCGTCTGCCTGATGCGGGGCCATGGCATCACGGCGGTCGGCGCGAGCGTCGAAGAAGCCACGGTGCGCGCAATCCAGCTCAACGAAGCGGCCGAGATGAACTATCGCGCGAACCTGTTAGGCATCCCTCTGAAAATATCTGAGGAGGACATGCGAATATTTCTCGGGAAGAAAAAGAAGAAGGACGAGATGCCGAAGTCCCCCCATCTCATGGCCAATTGGCGTTATTACGTCGAATTGTCGGGGGCCTGAGGCGATGATCTCCAAAGATGACGCCACACCTAAATCGAGCGTTTCTGCGAGCGGCGGGGCTCGGCTGCGGGTCGGAGTCGCCGGTTTAGGCGTGGCTTCGTCGCAAATCCTGCCATCGTTGAAGCCCGGCGGCCCTTTCGAGCTCGTGGCGGGCGCGGATACGCGCAGAGACGCCCGCGAGGCCTTTTCCGCAGCCTACGATCGCCCCGCTGTCGCCAGCGTCGAGGAGCTTTGCGCCCGCGAAGATATCGATGTGGTCTGGATATCGACTCCGAACACTCTGCATGCGGAGCATACGGTGGCTGCCACGCGCGCCGGCAAGCATGTGATTTGCGAAAAACCCATGGCCGTGACTCTGGCAGAGTGCGATTTGATGATCTCCAGCGCGGCTGAGAATGGCGTTCTGCTGTTGCAAGGCCATTCAAAAATTTATCAGGCGCCGATGCGCATGATGCGCGATGTCCTGAAAAGCGGCCGTCTCGGGCGCGTGATTCAAATTCAGTCGGCCAATTCGAACGATTGGTTGCAGCGGCCGCGCCTCGCCGCAGAGCTGGATACGCGTCTCGGCGGCGGCATCGTCTATCGCCAAGGGCCGCACATGGTCGACATCGTGCGGTTTCTCGCGGGCGGAATGACGAGGCGAGTGATCGGCGTGGCCGGCAAGGCTGATCCCCACTTCGACGCTTTCGGCCATTTCAGCGCATTGTTGGATTTCGAGGGTGGCGCTGCGGCGACATTGACCTTTAACGGCTATGGCTATTTCGATATTGCCGAACTGACCTGGGATATAGGCGAGAGCGGCTATTTACAGACGGGCGGCCGCCGCTTCCCTGGCAAACCGCGATTGACAGGCGCTGCCGATCCGCACGGAAAGTCCGAGGGCGCAGAGGCGCGCAAGGTCACGCCAGAGGAACGGAACAACAGCCATCGCCATCCGCCGTTTTTTGGGCTGACCATCGTCCATTGCGAGAGGGGGGCTATGCGTCAGTCGCCCAAAGGCCTGTTCGTCTACACCGAGACGGGTATCGAGGAAATCGTCTGTCCGCCGCGCGGCGGCCGGACCGAAGAACTGACGGAACTTGCCGACGCGTTGGCCAACGGCCGCGCGGCCTTTCCCGACGGGCGATGGGGGAAGGCCACCCTGGAGGTTTGCTTGGAGATCATGGCCTCGGCGGGGGACGGACAACCGCGCGATCTGCGTTATCAGGTGGCGGCGCCGTAAGCGCTAGTCAATCATATGGCTAAGATAACCCGTTGGCACGCGAGGGGGTATCGGCACACGGAAACCCAGATAGGGGGTCCTTCGCCAGTTAACCGCCTCAAGGTCGAGGATTTCATGAAAAAGCCCACCATTTGGCGGGCTTTTTTGCAGTTCTGGCGCAAAATCCCGGAGAGGCGTGGACGTTGCGGAAGGAGTGGCTGTGCAGCCAGTCTTCAGCGAACTCGTCTCATTGACGGTTTTCCCTGTTTATCAAGGATTTTCAGTGAAATAGCACGTCTTGATGTCTCGCTCCGACTCCCATGAAGCCGATAACCATATGAAATATTGGGGAAATCTGGCGGTCAGCCCGACCAATGCGCCTAGAATAACAGGGATTCAAAAGGGCTTTATCAGGGAAACGTCCACCCCAAACAGGGACACCTCGCATTCGTGAACGCCATCCAGTTCCGCGATACCGGCGTGATCCTGAAGGTCACGCCGCGCGTGAACGAAGGCGGCCTGGTGCAGATGGAGATCAGTCAGGAGGTCAGCGACGTGGCGCCAACGACGACGTCGGGCATCGATTCGCCGACCATCCAGCAGCGCAAGTTCAACAGCGGTTAGCGTGCAGAACGCCGAGACCATCGCGCTCGGCGGCCTGATCCGCGAACGGCGTACCCAAGGCAACAGCGGCATTCCAGGCCTGAAGGGTGTGCCGGTGTTCGGCAACCTGTTCAAGAACACCGCGGATGTAGACATACGCACCGAGTTGGTGGTGCTGATTACCCCGCGCGTCGTGCGCAACCCCTCGGAAATCGGCCGTATCACTGATGAATTCGCGAACGCCTGCGCCACCTGACGCAGATCGAGCCGAAGGACATTAACTAGAGGGCGCCGTGCCAAGCCGAAGCGCCCAGACCGCCAAGCCGAACAGATATGCTCGACGGCGCCGGAAAGGCCGCGCGCAACGTGGCATCATCCTGTTTGCCGCCCTTTCGGCGTTGGCGCTCTTACCCGCAAGGCCCAGCTCACTTAGCCCCGCTATTTGCCAGCCTACGGCGCCAGCTATGGCGCCTGTTATGGCGCCCTTTACGCCCCCTGTAAGGCCGCCCGTCACCGCGCCCGCTGTCACAGCGCCCCAGAACGTCATTTCGACGCTGAGTTTGCCGGCAACCATCGCAAAGCTTAGGCCACCTGTTGCCCAGGCGGTTGCCAGTCCCACCGCTACAGCGAGGACCGGGAACTTCTGGAAGAACTTCATGATGCTCTTGAAGAAGAAGCCGGATGGGTCGGTGTAAGCGAGCGGGTTGTTGAGGACGTAGGAGTAGCGGTTGAGGCTCTGGCTGTTGGTCGGATCCTGGATGAACGGATCGGCCGAGAGGAAGCGGCCGATGAGCGGATCGTAGCCACTACTATCTGTTCGATCTGGTTCGCGGCAAATGGGAATTCCCCCAGCTGGTGCGCATCGTCACTGATCTCGCCGCCCGCCACAAACCGTCCTCGGTCCTGATCGAGGACGCCAACAGCGGCGCGGCCCTCCTGCAGGTCCTCCAGCAGGAAACCCGTCTCAATGTCATCGGCATCAAGCCGAAGATGGACAAGGAGACGCGCACGATCCAGCAAAGCGCGGCGTTCGAAGCCAACCGCGTCTTCTTCCTGCAGGACACCTCCTGGCTGGCCGAACTCGAGCGCGAGCTGCTCGGCTTCCCCAATGCCCGCCACGACGATCAGGTCGACAGCATCACCCAGTTCCTGCAGTGGGCCGGCGACCATGGCGGCCTCGATCCCTCCGCCTACAGCATCGCGCCGCTCTTCTAAACATTGACGCTGACAAGCTTCCTCGACAATCGGCTGCAGTGCCCGGCATCTATCGCCGGGCACTGCGCATTCGACGCTCTGATTCGCCAAAAACCTCAGAAACCCGCTGGACTTCCCCCGCCGACAGAGCGTTGCTGTCGACATGACGAGCGGCCGATAGGCCTGCCCTGACCAGCGCATCGCGCCGGCGGGGCTCTGGGTAGTACAAGCGCCGCATTCCGCGGCGCCGACAGCACGGAGCCCAGCATGGCCAAACTCACCGATACCCAGCTCGTCATTCTCTCTGCCGCCAGCCAGCGTGCTGACGGCAACCTTCTGCCGCTGCCTAAAAGTCTCAAGCTCAACAAGGCCGCCGCCAGCATGGTCCTGCAAAGCCTGCTGAAGGCTAAGCTTGCGGCCGAGCAGCCCGCCGAACCCGGAGAACCTGTCTGGCGCGAGGACGACGATGTCAAACTTACGCTGAAGATCACGGAGAGCGCGCTCTCGCGCCTCGACAGACCGGCCAGTACTGCGTCACAAGAACCCACCGCTGCGCCCAGCAATAAAGCCGCGAAGCCCCAGAAGCCCGCGAAGTCTCAGAAGGCCCCGACCAAGCCAAAGGCTACCAAAGCGCCTGCCTCCGCTAAGCCCAAGATGCCAGCCGCGTCCGGCACGAAGATCGACAGCCTGATCACCCTGCTTAGCCGCAAGACAGGCGCCACTATCGCCGAGGCCATGGAAGCGACTGGCTGGCAGGCGCACTCGGTTCGCGGCGCTATCAGCAGCACACTGAAGAAAAAGCACGGCCTCACCGTTACCTCCGAGGTCGAGGGCGCCCGCGGCCGGGTCTATCGCATCGCGGCTGGGCGCTGACGATGACGCGACAGACAACCCGTCAGGGCCAGCGGGAGAGCACGTCTCTTCCGCTGACCCGCACCGCCCGGGACAAGACGGTCGAGGAAGCCCTCGACCGCCTCCCCGACCTGGATCTGGCCGGGCTGCGCCAGGAATGGACCCGGCTCTACGGCAAGGCACCCTCCCGCTACATCAGCCGCGACTTGCTGATGCGGGCGGTCGCCTACCGCATCCAGGAGAATGCCTACGGCGGGCTGAAGCCCGCCGTGGTGCGTCAGCTCCGCAAGGTCATGGAGGATCTCCGGGCCGGCCGTGCCCCGGATACGACCGTCCGGCCCCAGATGCAGGCCGGCGTCCGCCTCATGCGGGACTGGAATGGGGAGACCCATACGGTCGAAGTGCTGGAGAAAGGCTTTGCCTGGCGGGGCAAAACCTATAGCTCCCTCTCCGCCATCGCCCAGCTCATCACGGGGGTCCGCTGGTCCGGTCCCCGCTTCTTCGGTCTGCACGACAAGCCGAAGCAGAAACCCAGCTGTAAGGCGAAGCCGGCACCATGAGCACGCCCAAGACCATTCGCTGCGCCATCTATACCCGCAAGTCGAGCGACGAAGGGCTCGATCAGGAATTCAACACCCTGGCAGCCCAGCGCGAAGCCTGCGAGGCCTATGTCAAAAGCCAAGCGCACGAGGGCTGGCGGGCACTGCCGGAGCATTTCGACGATGGGGGCCATTCTGGCGGCACCCTGGGGCGGCCAGCCATGCTGCGCCTTCTCGAGCGGGTTAAGGAGAGGCGGATCGATGTCATCCTGATTTACAAGATCGACCGTCTGACCCGCTCCCTCACCGACTTCGCCCGCCTCGCCGAGCTTTTCGACAAGCACGGCGTGTCCTTCGTCTCGGTCACCCAGCAGTTCAACACGACGACCTCCATGGGCCGCTTGATGCTCAACGTGCTGCTGTCCTTCGCTCAGTTTGAGCGCGAGATAGCCGGCGAGCGCATCCGTGACAAGATCGCCGCCTCCAAGAAGAAGGGCATGTGGATGGGCGGCTCGGTGCCGCTCGGCTACGACTGGAAGAACAAGAAACTCATCATCAACGAGGCCGAGACCAAAACCGTCCGCACGCTCTTCGACCTCTATCTCAAGCTAGGGAATGTCCGCCTCGTCGTCGCCGAAGCCGCCCGCTTAGGCCTGCGCACAAAGGTACGCCCCACGGCCAAGGGACAGCGGGTCGGCGGACATGAATTTCGCCGCGGGCATGTCTACGCCATCCTACGCAACCCGATCTATCTCGGGCGCATTCCGCACCGAGAGCAAAGCTACGCGGCAGAGCATAAGCCCCTTATCACCGAGAAAGTCTGGCATGCCACGCAGCTGCAGCTGGATCAAAACCGTCAGGGCAAACACCCCGCCAGCAATAATACGGACCAAGCAAGTCCCCTGGCAGGCATTCTCTTCGACGAGCAGGGCAATCGCTTCACAGCATCGCACACTGTTAAAGGAAGACGACGATATAGATACTATGTGGAGCAGGCGCTAGTTACAGGAGAAACACCAGCTAAAGGCGAACTACGCCGCATCACTGCGACCGAAATCGAAGGAGCAGTACGAGATGGGATTGTGGATTTTTTAACTTCGCCAACAAAGCTAATAAAAGCAATCGGCAGCGGCATAGGGACTGAAGAATCTGAAAAAATTATTCGGCAAGCAAAGGAGGTTGGCAACAAACTACAGATAGTTAGTTCTTCAAGTGCCCTGACACATCACTCACTCGTCCTCCAACGGGTAATAGTTAGCCCAACAGACCTGAAAATCCGTATCTCAATAAACGCCCTACGGAAATTCTGCGGCGCCAGCGGCCCTCATGCTGTTCGACCGAACAACTATCATGAACTTCAGATGCCGATTCGTGTTGGGCGACGTGGTGTGCAACGTAAATTGGTTCTTACCGAAAATTCTTCCCGCACAGCCATAGATCCCGCTCTTATCAAGGCCTTGGCACAAGCGCATCACTGGTGGGAGGAAATCATCAACGGCCCTACATTATCATTGAATGAAATAACCCGACAAGAAGGTAAGGCCAGTTCATATATTGGTCGAGTTCTACGATTGAGATTTCTTGCACCGCATCTTCAAGAGAGAATCCTGAACGGTCAACAACCCCCCGATGTCACGGTTAAACGCCTGATACTTTACGAACCTCTTGAACTAAGGTGGCCATCCGAAGGCGCGCTGCATTGATGCTCCTCGCTTAACATTTCAATCTGACATTATGACTATTGAGGAAAAATGGTGCTGCTATCCTTGGTGTCAGGCTTTCAGCCTACTATCACATAGTGCCTGCATCCAAGGCTGCTCCGCGGCCATCCGTCGTTCCCACCCCACGATGTCGGCTTCATATTTAAGCGTCATGCCGATATTGTCGACGCCCTCCAGCAGACAAATGCGATCTGCTTCAGGCAACGCGAAAGCAATTTCGCTGCCGTCTGGCAGAACGATTCTCTGACGCTGGAGATCCACTGTAATCGGCACTTGGCCGTCGGTAGCCAGCACGACGGCGGCGACACGGTCCGCATTGCCTTCCGGCAACGTCAGCGGCAACACCCCATTATGAAGACAGTTTTGCCGGAAATATTCGGCGAAGCTGCGGGCGATCACGCAGCGGATGTCGCATGCAACAAGGGCCCATACCGCCGTTTCGCGCGAGCTACCACAGCCGAAATTGTGGCCCGTCACGAGAATGCGCGCGTCATGGAATTGCGGCTGGTTCAGGATGAATTCCGGGTCCTCGCTGCCGTCATCGCGCAGACGGCGCCGCCAGAAGAAATGCGCCTTGTAGTCCGTGATTTCCTTGCCCGGCCGGCCACTCGGACAAATAAGATCCGTGTTGATGTTGTCCACCAGCATGGGCACTGCGACGCTCGTCAAGGTGGTGAACGGCTGCATCTCGTCATGCTCCCGCGATCAGGCGCCGAACATCGACAAGTCGTCCGGCGACGGCCGCGGCGGCGACCATCGCCGGGCTCATCAGGTGCGTGCGCACGCCTTTGCCCTGCCGGCTTTCGAAATTGCGGTTAGTCGTAGAAGCGATACGGTCGCCGAGGACCCCGCGGTCGCCATTCCCGCCGCTGCACATGGAACAAGCGGACTCGCCCCATACAAAGCCTGCGTCCTTGAATATCTTGTCGAGGCCGAGCTCTTCGGCCTGGCGGCGCACAGTGGTGGAGCCTGGCACCAGGAGGGCCGTCACGCCGTCCGCAATATGCCGACCGCGCAGCACGGCCGCCGCGTTCTGCAGATCAGACAGGCGGCTGTTGGTGCAGGAGCCGATAAACACGCGATTGATCGGCAGACCATCAATATCCGTTCCTGGAGTCAGCCCCATATAGTCGAGCGCGCGGGTCATCGCTGCCCGCTGCTGGGGATCGGCGCCGACGGGATTCGGTACACGCCCCGAAATGCCGATGACTTGGCTCGGGTCTGTGCCCCAACTGACTTGCGGTTCGAGATTGCCGCAATTGACCGTCACCTCGCAATCGAAGGCGGCATTGGCATCGCTCGGCAGCGTCCGCCAATGAGCGACCGCGCGATCCCACATCGCGCCCTGCGGCACCCAGGGACGGTCGGCAAGCCATTCTATCGTGATATCGTCGGGTGCGACGAGGCCCGTGCGCGCGCCCATCTCGATGGCGAGGTTGCACAAGGTGAACCGGCCTTCGAGCGGCATCGCGCGCACCACCGAACCGGCGAACTCGACGGCGTGATCGCGTCCGCCGTCGACGCCGAGTTCGGCGATCATGCGAAGCGCCGCGTCTTTGGCGCTGACGCCTGGGCCTAAACGGCCCTCCAATATGACGCGCATGGTTTTCGGCCGCTTCAGCGCCATGGTCTGGGTCGCGAGCGTGTGCTCCAGCTCGGTCGTGCCGGATCCGAAAGCCAGGGAGCCGAGACCGCCGACGGTGCAGGCGTGGCTGTCGGGCACCGCGTAAGTCATGCCGGGCAGCACGATGCCGAGCTCCGGCGCGATGACGTGGGAGATGCCCTGTTCCGGATTGGCGATGTCGTAGAGGTGGATACCGTAGCTTTGGGCGCCCTCACGCATCGCACGAATGTTCCCGACGCCGTGCGCCACCCCGTTGGGATCGCGTCCAGGATTCGTGGCCGCACGATGGTCGTTCACCAGAAAGGTGAGATCGGGCCGCCGGACGGTCCGGCCCTTCTGCTGCAAGCCGGCGAAGGCGCGCGGCCCGTGCAGGTCATGCACGACCACCCGGTCCATGTAGATGATATCGCGTTCGTCGGCGCGCCGGCCGACGAGGTGGGCATCCCAGAGTTTATCGAACAGGGTCGCGGCCATCTCTGTTTCCACTTTTCGCTGCTTTACGTCCGGCCTCGAATTGCGATCCCGCAAACGAATTCTCCGAGCGGCGCCGCCATCTGTCTCGCGTCTGAAAACGCAGGTAGGCCGGGCGAAACCGTACGATCTGACTTGATGATGTCAATTCAGTTTTCCTGTTCTCGAGTACAGTTTTCACGGAGGAATTATTTTTGACAGGTTAATAAGCGCTCCAGCAAGATGAGTGCTCCATAAAATTCGCAAGCGCCATAACGCGAGAGATTTATTGCGGCTTCTTGCGCGACGTCAGAGGGGGACGAATATGGGCAAACGGACCAAGCGGCTTCGGGCACTCGCATCCTTCGCCATGGCGGCAAGCTGTCTCTACGCGGCATGTTCCGCACCGGCGAATGCCGACGCCCTGTCCGACTTCTATTCGTCCGCCCGCATGGATTTCATCGTCGGCTCCAAATCCGGCTCCGGCTACGACGTCTACAGCCGCGCGCTATCGCGCCACATGCGCAAATACATTCCCGGACAGCCCACCATTATCGTCAAGAACATGCCTGGGGTCGGCGGCATCATCGCGACGAACTATCTCTACAACCAGGCGGCACGCGATGGCTCTGTCATCGGCATGAACAGCCGGACCATGCCGTTGGTCGCCACCGCCGGCGCTTCGTCGGTGCAGTTCAAGCTCGCCGAGTTCGACTGGATCGGTAGTCCGCAGAGCTCCAACCGTGTCTGCATCGTCAAGAAGGGCAGCAAGGTCCAGAAGGCGGAGGATCTTTTCAAGGAAGAAGCCGTCTTAGGCGGCACCGGCTCCAATTCCGGCCCCACCACGACGCCGATCCTGCTCAGCAAGATGTTCGGCATGAAATTCAAGGTCGTGAAGGGTTACGCCAGCACTCCCGAGATGAATCTAGCTTTGGATCGCGGAGAGATCGAAGGCTATTGCGGCGGCTTGCCTCCCCTGGAGGTCGTGCGGCCGGGCGCGATCGCGAAGGGCGATTTGGTCGTCCTCTTCAACCTCGAGAAGAAGCCAATCACCGGCGTGGCGGGCATCTCAGCGCCATCCATCTATTCGTTCACGACGAACGACGAGCAGCGACAGATGATTGGATTCTACAACGCCAGCGTCGAACTGGGCTTTCCTGTGATGACGCCGCCCGGCGTGCCGAAAGATCGACTGGCGGCGCTGCGTCAAGCCTTCGACAAGACCATGACTGACCCGGACTTCGTCAAGGAGGCACATGCGGCGGGATTAGATGTCGAGCCCAGCAATGCCGAGCAGATCACCGAGATCGTGAAGGGCATCATGAACACCCCGAAGTCCACCATCGACAAGGTGACCGAGATAACCGGAGGACTCGAAGAATAATATTCGTGAATCCGGCTGGATCGAATCCGGTCGGATTTATGATCCTTCGCGACGCATTGGGAACTTGCCGTTAAAGAAACCCGGCTTCGGCTGAAGCTCTAGTCGCTTCGCGTGCGGGGCGGAAATCAGACCTTTTGCATCTCTCTGAATAATTCGCGATGCAACTTGGAGATCGGCCGGGCCTTGCAATAGATCATGTCGGTGTTCACGCTGCCGAAAAAATTCGTGACATCCATTATGCGCGTTCCGGGTGACGGTGACTCGTCCTGAAAATTGCTGTTCAAGATGGCGATACCGATGCCTTGCGCCGCCAGCTCACGCGCGCCGCGAGAATTATCAGTCTCGATATACTTCGTGACCTCCATGCCCTCGTCGCGGAAGGTTTGTATGATCTGCCGTCCCTGGTTTCCAGAGCGCCGCAGCCCGATCACGTTGCAATTCGATATATCGCGCAACGTCGGTTTTTCGATCTTAGCGATCGGCAATGACGTCGAATAGAAAATTGAAAAGCCCCTCTTCATTAGGGTGCGCCTCTCAAATCCTTTGGGTACATTTCGGAAATAGCCGATCGCCATATCGATGCTCCCATCCTGCATCCGCAGCAACGTTTCAGGGGAGTGCTTCCAGTGAATGGATAGGTCGATCTCCGGATGGTTCTGTATGAACCTCCCGATTGCCGCGGATAACAGCCTGGTCAGGTCGGCGCCGATCGCGACGGAAATGCGCTGCTTCTCGCCTGGATTCCTAGAAACGGACGCCACCGCGCCGTCCACGGCGAGCAGCGCGCGCTCCACTTGTTCCAGGAACGTGCGGCCTGTCGGCCCGAGAATGAGCTTTCGTCCGATCCGATGAAAAAGCTTGGTGCCCAGCTCCGCTTCCAGCTGATTGATCTGCATGGATATCGCGGACGTCGACAAGGCCAGGCGCACGGCTGCGCCGCTCAGGCTCCCGTGTTTGGCGACGAAGTAAAAAGCGCGCAGCTTCTTTAAGTCGACATTGGGTTTCATACGCCGACTATCGAACGTTTTATAAGGCTGTCAAATATATTCCCGCTGCGTAAATATGCACCATTTCATGGCAAATAATCAGCTCAAGGAGCTTCCTGGAGCACTTTATCCGGCGGCGCAACGGCCAATACTCTCGAATAGTTCGCCACTCCATTCCAGGGAGTTTCTGGCTCATCATTCGCGGCGAGCGACAAATAACTTTGTAAGCCGTCGTACAAAACAGTGCGCGTTTCGCCATTCTTCTAGGCCAGACTTTTCAAACAGTCTCTTAGGGAGAATTCGTTTCTTAGCGACTGCTTCAGTGTCCAACCTACTTAGAAAATGGCTCACCCAATCAAGCGGGAATATCTCATCGAGATGTGGAACATCGAATTCAAGGCTTCAGTTGATCACTCGCCCTGGATGGAGGAGCCCCACCACTTGCCGCGCACGTCTTTATAGTTCTGCTCTTCGTCGTAATAGGGAACCTGCAGGCCCAGTTCGCGGGCGGTCAGCGAGCCGATGGCGGCCTTGAGCTCGTAGGCGGCGGCGATCTCGTCGCGCTGCGCGCCGACCAGGTTGACCTTGGCGGTCAGCAGTTCCTGTTCGGCGTCGAGCACGTCGAGCACGGTGCGCGAACCGACCAGGGCTTCCTTCTCGACGCCTTCCAAGGCGATCTGGCTCGCCTGGATTTCGCTGTCGTAGGCGCGCAGGGAGGCGCGGGTCGTCTCGAGCGATTCCCAAGCGCGCGCCGCCGTCTCGGAGGCGTCGCGGCGGGCCTGGTCGAGCTCGTTCGTGCGCTGCGTCGCGGTCTGCTTGGCGGCGCGGATGCGCGAGGCGACCGAGCCGGCGGTATAGAGCGGCACGTTGATCTCGGCGGTGATCGACGCGCTGTTGGATTCGGTGTCGCCGTTGGTCGTGCCGCGATCGGCCGACAGGGTGCCGCGCAGGTTCAGCTCGGGCCACAATTCACCCTCGATGGCGCGGATGTTCTGGCGCGCCGACTGGGCGGTGTAGTCGGCGGCGACGACGTCCGGGAAGCGCGAGCTGGCGACGCTCACGGCCTCGTCCTGCGTCACGGGCAGGTTGGCCGGCGACGTCGGCACCACGAGGTTGGCCGGAATTTCGCCGACGTTGTTGCGATAGACCGCGCGCGAAGCCGCGAGATTGCCTTCCGACTGGATGCGGTCGGCGGTGGCGCGCGACAGGCGCGCCTCGGCCTGGGCGACGTCGGTGCGGGTGATTTCGCCGACGCGGAAGCGGTCGTTGGCGGCGTCCAACTGGCGGCGCAGGCGCTGCTCGTTGTTGATGTTCAGGTCCAGGATGGCCTGATCGCGCACCACGTCGATGTAGGACGACATGGCGTTCAGCAGCACTTCCTGCTCGGTGGTGACGAGGCGCGCGCGCGCCGCCTTCACGTCGAGCTCGGCGCGCTCCGTGGCGGGACCGGCGACCGGGTCGTAGAGCGGCTGGACGATGCTGAGGCTCGGGCCGTAGGGCGTGGTGTAGCGCGACGACGGCGAACGGGTGTTGCTGTAGCTCTGGGTGCGCGAGATGTCGGCGCTCGCCTCCACCGTCGGACGCCAGCGCGAGAGGGCCTGGGCGACGCCTTCGTCGGTCGCGCGCAGGCTGGCGCGGGCGGCGAGCAGCGTCGGGTTGGTCTGGTAGGCGCGCGTCAGCGCCTCATCGAGGGTTTCCGCCGAAGCGGCGGACACGAGCGCGGAACTCGCCAGCAGCGTGGCGGCGATCAGGCGCCATGACATACGGATGGGGGACATGCGAATACGGAGCGAAGCCATCAGGCGCACCCTTTGAACTGCTAAAACACGAAGGTCGGCTGCGGCTCGAAGCTCGGCGGCCTTAAGGAGCTCTCTTAGACATGATCGAGAATGATGTAGAGAAAGACATTTTGAAGGCTGGGTTAGCGAGCCTCTTCCCCGCCAACAGACCGAAAGATGAGGAACCATTCTGCAGCTCATTTCAGCGAAAGCTCTTGGCCAACAGCGATCAGGATGCTGCAATGCGCGTGGCCTAGAAGAGACATTCCTACTGAGCCACCCCACCAACGCGCGAACGGTGTCCGATCTCTGTGGCCTATTACGATGAGGTCCGCATCGACCTCCCGCGCCACTAGGTCAATTTGCTCGGTGGGGCTTCCGACTCGAAGGAAGGTCTCGACGGCGAGCCCCATCTTTCGCAAAGACTCGGCCCCCTCCATCAGCACTTTTGATATCGCCTCTCTTTCTTCCCATGGGAGACCGGAAGGAGCAGCCGCCTCTGCGGCAACGACTCCAGGCTCCAGGAATATGGCTGCGAGTAAATAAATCCGCGCCTTCGTAAGCAGAGCGAGATCAGCCCCTTGAAGCAAAGCCTCTTGGCCGGAGTCGCTTCCATCATATGCAAGAAGTATTTTTTGATACATGTGATCACCGTGCATAACTTGTCTAGCGATAGGCGGCCCGAACGCCAGCCAGCGTTCGGGCCGCCCGCCTGAAGCCCGGGAAGGCGGGGGGCCATCGGGGCTTCGAGCAACCGCTAAGGCGGATCCTTCTCAAGCCTTCGGTTTGCCGTCTCGCCAAGCGATCAGGCGATAGAAAAGAGGTATGAAGAAAATCGCTAGGAAAGTGGCGGCTATCATGCCCCCGATCACCCCGGTACCGATCGAATGGCGGCTCGCCGCGCCCGCTCCGCTGCTGATCGCCAGGGGCACGACGCCAAGGATGAAGGCCAGCGAGGTCATGATGATGGGCCGGAAGCGCAGCCGCGCGCCGGCTAGCGCCGCTTCGGCCGCCGTCAACCCTTCGCGCCGCTTCAAGACGGCGAATTCGACGATTAGGATGGCATTCTTCGCCGCCAGCCCCACCAGTGTCACCAGACCGATCTGGAAATAGACGTCGTTGTTCAGCCCGCGCAGCCAGATCGCCAACAGGGCGCCGAAGATGGCGAACGGCACAGCGAGAATGACGGCGAGCGGCAGCGACCAGCGCTCGTATTGCGCGGCCAGGATCAGGAATACCATCAAGATGCCGAACAGCAGGGCTTGGGCACCGGTTCCACCCGTCGCCAGCTCCTGGTAGGCCGAACCGGTCCAGGCGATCGTGTAGTTCGCCGGCAAGGATTCCCGGGCCACCTCCCGCATCGCGGCAATGGCTTGGCCGGATGAATAGCCGGGAGCGGGATTGCCCATGACCTTAGCGGCGTAGAAGGCATTGAAGCGGTCCATTTGGTCCGGACCGATGACGCGCTTGAGCTCCAGCAGCACGTCGATCGGAATCATGTTGCCGCTTTCGGAGCGCACGAAGACCTGTTTGAGGTCCTCCGGGCGCTCGCGGAAAATCGCCTCCGCCTGCAAACTGACGCGGTAATTCCGGCCGAACAGCGTGAAATCGTTCACGTACAAGCTGCCGAAGGTGCTTTGCATCGTCTCGAAGATGGAGGAGATCGGCACGCCGAGCGTCTTGGCCTTCTCGCGGTTCACCTCGATGCGATATTCCGGGACGCTAGCGTCGAACGTCGTGCGCACGCCGGTTAGTTCCGGCCGCTTGCCGGCCGCCTGGACGAGCTGCTGGGTCGCGGCGATCAGTGCTTGAGATCCCGCGCCGCCGCGATCCTGGACATAGGCCTCGAAACCGCCCGTCGTGCTCATGCCCATGATCGGCGGCGGATTGAACACCAGCACCATCGCGTCGCGGATGCCCGACAGCGTTCCCATGAACCGGCCCGCCAGGGTGGCGGCCGAATCGGACTCCTTAGGGCGCTCATCCCATTCCTTGAGCCGGATGAAGGCGGCGCCAGCGCTCGGGCGTTGCGCGCCGGCAAGCAGGTCGTATCCCGCGAAGGCCACCACGTCCGAGACCGTCGGTTGGGCCATCAGATTCTCGGCCAGGGACTGCATCATATCCCCCGTGCGGTCCAGGGAGGCCGCCGGCGGCAGGATGCCCACGGTCAGGAGGACGCCCTGGTCCTCGTCCGGGACGAGCGCACCCGGAATCCGCGAGAACAGCAGGGCGGCGAGCCCGAGCATGCCCACCACCAGAAACAGAGCGACGAAAATGCGCCGCAACAGGAATTGAACGCCGGCAACGTAACCGTTGGTCATGCGCTCGAAGAACCTGTTGAAGACTCTGAAAGGAGCCATGGGCTCATTATGGCCCGGCTTGAGGATCAGAGCGCATAAAGCCGGCGTAAGAGTGAGCGCGACGATGCCGGAAATGATGACCGAGATGGCGATCGTCACCGCGAACTGGCGATACATCTCGCCCGCGAGGCCGCCCATGAAGGCGACCGGAACGAACACGGCGCAGAGGACCAGCACGATCGCGACGACCGGACCGGTGACCTCCTGCATCGCCTTGATGGCGGCGGCCTTCGGCGGGAGGCCCTCCGTCGTCATGATGCGCTCGACGTTCTCCAGCACGACGATGGCGTCGTCGACGACGATGCCAATGGCGAGCACCAGGCCGAACAGCGTCAGCAAATTGATCGAGAACCCGAGCACGTAGATTCCGGCGAAGGTGCCGATGATCGACACCGGAACGGCGACCAGCGGGATTAACGTGGCGCGAAAATTCTGCAGGAAGACGAAGACGACGAGGACGACCAGAACGATTGCCTCGATGAAGGTGTGGATCACCTCCTCGATCGACACCTCGACGAAGCGCGTCGTGTTGTATGGAACTGCATATTCCATACTCTCCGGAAAATTTCGGGCGAGCTCGTCCATGCGGGTCCGGACCGCTTCCATCGTCGCCAAAGCGTTGGCCCCCGGCTGCAGATAGATGCCGATCGGGACCGTGGGACGCCCGTTGTGGGTCGCCGCGAAGCTGTAGTCCTGCGCGCCCAACTCGATGCGGGCGACGTCCTTGAGGCGCAGGGTCGACGCGCTGTCGCTCGTTCGCAGTATGATGTTCTCGAACGCCTTGACATCGGGCAGACGCCCTTCGGTCGTCACCGAATAAGTGAAGGCGACGGGATTCTCCATGGGCGCTTGGCCGAAGCG
This sequence comes from Alphaproteobacteria bacterium, assembly GCA_046297835.1. Lineage (GTDB taxonomy): Bacteria > Pseudomonadota > Alphaproteobacteria > SMXQ01 > SMXQ01 > CAMAVH01. The sequence goes on from JBKBHI010000006.1 coordinate 249,018, forward strand.
GCCGGCGGCGAATTGCGCGTTCTGCTCGCGGATGGCGGCGGCCACGTCGCCCGGCGTGAGGTCGTATTGCGCCAGCTTATCCGGCCGCAGCCAGATGCGCATGGAGTAATCCTTGGCGCCGAATAGCTGCGCGTCGCCGACGCCCGGCGTGCGCTTCAGTTCGTCTAGGATGTTCAGCAGCGCGTAGTTGCTGATGTAGATGGAATCGTAGCGATCGTCCGACGACGACAACGTCATGACGCCGAGAATCGACGTCGATTGCTTGTTGACGATGACGCCCTGGCGCGTGACCTCTTCCGGCAAGGTCGACAAGGCCCGCTGTACACGGTTGTTGACGTTGATCGTGGCCTGGTCCGGATCCGTACCGATCTCGAACGTGACCGTCAGGCGCATGGTTCCTGAGCCGCTGTTCGAGGACTGCATATAGAGCATGTCCTCGACGCCGTTGATCTGTTGCTCGAGCGGCGCCGCGACCGTCTGCGCCACCACTTCCGCGCTGGCGCCGGGATAGGTCGCCGAGACGACGACCTGCGGCGGCACGATTTCGGGGTATTGCGAGATCGGCAAAACGCGCATCGCCACGACGCCGGCGAGCACGATGACGATCGAAATGACCGCTGCGAAGACCGGACGGTCGATGAAGAAACGCGAGCTCATCGACGGGGTTCCGGCGTCGGCGCCTGCGCTTCGGCGAGCGTGACCGGATTGCCCGGCCTGACCTTGATCACCCCCTCGGTGATGACCTTGTCTCCGGCCCGCAACCCCTCTTCCACCAGCCACCCCATCGACGTCTCGCGGCCGAGACGGACCGGCCTGGCCGTCGCCTTGCCGGCCGCATCGACCGTGTAGACGAAGGTGCCCTGCGGGCCCTGCATGACGGCGCGCTGCGGAACGGCGATGCCGTCATGCAATATCAACCCGCTGACGATGACCTGCACGAACTGACCCGGGAGCAGCGCGCCATCCGGGTTCGGCACGAACGCGCGGGCCTGAATCGTTCCGGTTTCCAGATCGACGCTGCTGGAGGTGAAGTCGATATAGCCCGCCTCGGGAGCGAACCGTCCGTCACCGAAACGAACCCGCACGCTGAGGCGGCCCTCGTTGCGCGGATCGATCTCCGCGCGCCCCGCCTTCTGCAAATCTCGAATCTCGTTCGCGTCCCTATCTGTGTAGGAGAAGACGACCTGCACCGGGTCAGTTTGCGTGATCCGCGTCAGCAGGCTGTTGGCCTGCACAAGGCTGCCTTGCGGCAACACTTCCAAACTCGTGATTCCCGTGATCGGCGCGACGACCTGCGTGTAGCCCAGGTTCAGCTCGGCGGTTTCGAGCTGCGCCTGGGCGACGGCAACCGCTGCGTCTGCGGACGCGAGCGCGCTGATCGCGTCATCGCGGGCCTTGGCGGTGCCGACCTGCTGCTCGAAGAGCTGGCGCGCGCGCGCGGCATCCTGGCGCGCTTTTTGCTGCTGCGCCCGCTGCTGCTGCAGCTGCGCCTTGGCTTGCGCGACGGCGGTTTCATAAGGCGCGGGATCTATCCTGTAGAGGATGTCCCCCGCCTTCACGCCCGCCCCTTCGACATAGTTGCGCGAGAGCAGGATGCCGCCGACGCGCGCGCGCACTTCGACTTCGCTGGCGGCGCGCACGCGACCGGCATATTGAAACGTCAGGGGCACCGGTTGCGGACGGATCTCTTCCGCCGACACCGCTGGCGGCGGCGCGGAGGCCGCCTGCTGATCGTCCTCTCCACAAGCCGCAAGCCATGGAAGCACGGCGAACAGGACACAGGCGAGACGGGCATGACGCAAGCATGTCATTGACGAAATTGGAGAAAACATAGGTGAAGGTCGCCGCAATGAGGGTTGTCTTGATAGCGCGCTCACGATTATATATACATACGTGAATGTATTTAAAGGGAGGATTTGATGATGGCCCGCAAAACAAAAGAAGCGGCCCAGGAAACGCGGCAGCAGATTCTCGCCGCGGCCGAGGAAATCTTTTTTCGTCATGGGGTTAGCCAGACATCTCTGGACGAGATCGCGACCACGGCGGGGGTGACCCGGGGGGCGATCTATTGGCACTTCAAGAACAAACTGGATTTGTTCAAGGCGCTCTTCGAGAGCGTCCGCATGCCCCAGGAAGAAATTATCGAGCGGGCGGTCGCGGAGGGGCATCCGGACGCCCTCGGCATGTTGGAGACGACGATCCGCGAGGCGTTCTCGATTCTCGTCACCGACCACCGGCGCCAGCGCGTCTTCACCATCCTCAACTGCCGCTGCGAATATGTGGGCGAGATGCAGGAATTTCTCGACCACCAGCGCGACGCCAACCAGCGCATGCAGGACAGGATCACGCGCGCCTTTTATCTGGCGCGCGAGCAGGGCGCGCTGTCTCCCGCCTGGAAGCCGGATGACTGCGCCGGCATCTTCATCAATTTCGTGATCGGCATCTTCACGGACTGGATACGCTTCGGGCAGCAGTTCGATCTTGTCGAGATCGGCAGCCGACAGGCGACGAAGCTGATCGCCACGTTCAAGGCGGATGCTGCCTCCCCGCCCCACACGCCCCCATGACGGATCGAGCTCGGCATGCCTAAGTCGAACCCCGGCAAACACGGCCTAGTCGCGCGCCCGGGCCACGAGAATCAGCGCAGCGGCCCCAAGCGAACCCATGTTCTGCAGCTCGCCACGGAAACCATGCTGCAACACGGCTATCAGTCGACGAGCATGGATGAGCTCGCGCGCCGGACGGGCGTCTCCAAAGCGACTCTCTATTCGTATTTTCCCAGCAAGGAAACGCTGTTTCGCGCGGTCATCGGCGAGTTGGCGCAAAGCCTCCTGCGCAAGTTAGAGAACTTCAGGGTCAGCGACCTACCGCCGGACAAGGCCCTCTATCGAATGGGGGAGCTCTACCTGGACCTCGCCCTCCTTCCCTCCTCGATCAATCTGCACCGTCTTATCGTCGCCGAAGCGGATCATTATCCAGCGCTCGGCAACCTCATCTACCGCAACGGCCCGAAACAGGCCGTGGAAGCGTTGGCGCAATACCTGCGGCAATCGCCCGCCCTGGAGATCGAGAATCCCGAACTCGCCGCTGAGTTGTTTCTCGGCATGGTCCTCGGACACTCGCACTTTCGCTCCCTGCTCAAGACCGATTCGAGCAAAGACCGCCTGGCCCGCCGACGCCGGACGCTCCGGAGCGCAGTGGCCATATTCCTTCACGGCACTCTAGCCAAACGAGGCGGATCATGACGGACAAGAAACGCATCGTCATCGTCGGCGCGGGGTTCGCCGGACTGGCGGCCGCGCGCGGACTTAAGCATCTCGATGCCGACGTGGTGCTGATCGACCGGCGGAACTACCATCTCTTCCAGCCGCTGCTGTACCAGGTCGCGACCGCCGCCTTGTCGCCCGCGCAAATCGCGCAGCCGATCCGCGCCATTCTGCGCGAGCAAAAAAACTGCACTGTGGCGCTCGCGGAAGTGACCGGCATCGATCCGCAGAATCGCTTGGTGAAAGGCCGCAATGGCCAACTGCGTTACGACTATCTGATCGTCGCGACCGGAGCGACCCATGCCTATTTCGGCAAAGAAGGCTGGAGCAAGCACGCGCCCGGCTTGAAATCCATCGAAGACGCCACGACCATCCGCCAGAAGATATTGGCTGCGTTCGAGAAAGCGGAGGCCTCGCTCGACGAAACCGAACGGTCCGCCCTGCTGACCTTCGTCGTCGTCGGCGGCGGCCCGACCGGTGTGGAAATGGCCGGCGCAATCGCCGAGTTGGCACGGCATACCCTCAAGGACGATTTCCGCCGCATCGATCCACGCCAAGCACGCATCATTCTCGCCGAAGGCAGCCCGACGATTCTCAAGACCTTCCCTCCCAACTTGTCCGCACGGGCGCGCCAAGATTTGGAACGACTCGGCGTGGAAGTCCGCACGAGCAGCGCGATTACCGAGTGCGACGAATGGGGCGTGGCCCTAGGGGGCGAATCCACCCCGACGCGCACCGTCATCTGGGCCGCCGGCGTCAAGGCTTCGGACGCCGGCCAATGGCTCGGAGCTTCGCGCGATCGCGCCGACCGAGTCATCGTGGGCGAAGACCTTTCGCTTCCCAGCCACCCGGAGGTATTCGTGATCGGCGACACCGCGTTGGTGAAGAACGCCGACGGTATGCCAGTTCCCGGGCTCGCGCCCGCTGCCATTCAGCAAGGACATTATGTCGCCAGCGTCATCGCCGCACAGCTTACCGGCAAGGCGTCGCCGAGGCCATTTGCCTATCGCAATTATGGCACCATGGCGACGATAGGCCGCGCCAAGGCCATCGCCGACTTCAACCGTTTCACGGTGGCGGGTTTTGCGGCCTGGGCACTTTGGGGCTTGATCCACCTGATGCCCCTCGTCGGCTTTCGCAACCGCCTCGTCGTCGCTTGCGACTGGCTCTGGTCCTATGCGACGCACGAACGCGGGGTTCGCCTGATCACCGTCTCGCAAAAAGGAGAAAGTGAGTTCTGAATCTATGTATCCGCGGCGATCGACCAATCATACCAGGCGAGCACCGACGCACCAGCCTGGGTCAGCTTTAGTTTCAACTGTTGAAATGGCGCTCGCGACAATAAGAATCTCACGACAAGCAAGAGATCCTTATAAGCGGTCGGCTTATCTCAAAAACGCCCTAAACCGATGTAACGCAAAAAAGAATAAGCCTGCCCCAATCATAAGTAGCGCCGCGAACTGTGGCCATACGACGTCGAGGCCCGCGCCGCGAAAAAGAATCGACTGGGCCATCATCACGAAATGCGTGTTGGGAGCCGCCAGCATAATGGCCTGAATCGCGTCCGGCATGCTCTCGCGCGGCGTCACGCCGCCGGACAGAACCTGCAACGGCAATAGAACCATCATCAGCAGCAGGCCGAATTGCGGCATGGACCCCGCGACGGTCGCCAGGAATATGCCCATGCAGGTCGTCGCGAAGAGATGGAACGCCGCACCCACCAGAAACAGCGCCACCGAGCCTTGGATCGGAACCGCCAGCAGGCCCTGCACGACGACGACAATGGAAAAGGCCGACGCCAGCAGAACCACGAGCGCCATCGACCAAATCTTGCTCAGCATGATTTCGGTCGGGCTGACCGGCATGACGAGAAGATGCTCGATCGTTCCGTGCTCGCGTTCGCGAATGAGCGCCGCCCCCGTCAAGACGATCGACAACATCGTGATCGACGAAATGACGTTCGTGATCGCGCCGAACCAGCCCTTGTTGAGCTCCTGATTGAAGCGCGTGCGCAGAACGAGATCGACGGGAAGGCTGCCCTTGTCCCGGTAGCGATCGAGGAATTCCGCAACCTCGCTCGACACGATGGACTGAACATATCCGCCACCCGCGAACGCTTGGGTCATGCGCGTGGCATCGATGTTGAGCTGAATCGTTGGCAATTTTCCCGCCAGTAAGTCGCGCTGGAAATTAGGAGGGATATCCAGCGCGAAAGTATCCAATCCACGATCCATGCGAACGTCCATCTCGTTCTGCGAGATGAGCTTCGGAACGGTGAAATAAGGCGGATAAAGCGCCGTCAGGATGCGTGACGAAACCGGCGATACGTCTTCATCGACCACGGCGATGGCCGCGCGATTCAGCGTCTCCGGCATAGCCTGCGAGGCGGTGTAGATCGAAAGTGTGAACGCGTAGGCGATCAAAATGAGCAACATCCAGTCGCGCGCGAGCCCGCGCAGCTCCTTGATGCCCAATCGGTAGACATTGGCGGCCCGCATAGTCAGCGCGCCTGCTTGTTGAGAAGCAGGACGCCCAGCCCCGTCAGGACCGGTATGGCGAGCGCGAGCAGCAGGAAGTCCATGGCCAGATCGCCGAAGCCCAGCCCCTTCGAGAAGGTGCCGCGCGAAATCGTCATGAAATAGGTCGTCGGATAGACGCGGCCGATCCAGGCGCCGGCGCCCTGCAGCGACGAGACCGGATCGGTCATGCCCGAATACTGGACGGCCGGAATGAGGGTGATGAGCGACGTGCCGAAGATCGCGGCGATCTGGCTTTTCATGAACGTGGACAGGAGGAGCCCCATGCTCGTCGTGACGATCACGTAGGCCAGAGACGCCGCGAAAAAGGTCAACAAGCTGCCCGTAAAGGACACGCCGAAGACGAAAACCGCAAATGCCGTCAGCATCACGGCGTTCACCATGCCCAGCCCGACGTAGGGAAGCTGCTTGCCGATGAGAAACTCGAATCGCGTGACCGGGGTGACATAAAAATTCGTGATGGATCCGAGCTCCTTTTCGCGGACGACGCTCAGGACCGCGAGCATGGCCGGGATCATCAGAAGGAGAAGCGGGATTACCGCCGGCACCATCGCGACGAGACTCTCGACGCCGGGATTATAGCGATAGCGAATCGCGATCTGGAACGCTTCCCCCACGGCCGCATCGCCATAAAGCTCGCGCGCCTTCTGCGCCAGCCAATACGCATGCATGCCCTGAACGTAACCGCGTATCGTTTCCGCTCGGGTCGGCATGGCGGCGTCGATCCAGGCGCCGATCTCGACGGCACGCCCACGAGAGACGTCGCGGGCGAATCCGGGAGGTATCTCGATCGCCAGACTGATTTCGCCGTCGCGCATCCGCCGATCCAGGTCCGCGTAGTCCGAGATGGGCGGCTTCTCCTCGAAATAGCGCGAGCCGGCGATCTGCAGTGTGTAGTCCCGGCTGGTTGCCGTGTCGTCGCGGTCGAGGACGGCAAAGGATAGGTTCTCTACGTCTATGTTGATTCCGTAGCCGATGACGAACATGAGGATAATGGTCCCCAGGATCGCCAGGGTGGCACGTATCGGATCGCGGCGCAGCTCCAGGGCTTCACGGCGCGAATAGGCGAACATGCGTCGCGGATCGAAGAAACGGCGAATTCCGTCGCGCGGCGCCGGGTCGTCCGCGTCCGCACCGACGCTGGTCGGCGTCGACGGATCGGACGCGAACGGCTCATCCTCCATCGCATCGCTCAGATAAGCGATGAACGCGTCTTCCAAAGTGGTCACGCCGCGCCTTTCGATGATCGCCTTGGGCATGTCGCTGACGAGCACCTTGCCCGCGTGCATGAGCGATATACGGTCGCAGAATTCCGCTTCGTTCATGAAGTGCGTCGAAACGAAAATCGTGACGTTGCCGTCACGCGACAGGCTCGACAATATGCGCCAAAAGGCGTCGCGCGCGATCGGATCGACACCTGAGGTTGGCTCGTCAAGGATCAAAATATCCGGGGAATGAATCATAGCCACGGCAAGCGACAAGCGCTGACGAAGGCCGAGCGGCAAGCCGTCCGGCAGGCTGTCCATGACGCCCTCAAGGTCGCATTGCCGCGCCATGTCCTCGATTCTGGCGGGAATCGCCTCGGCAGACATGCCGAACAGCCGTGCATGCAGATCGAGGTTCTGGCGGACCGTCAGCTCCGAATAAAGCGAGAATGCCTGCGACATGTAGCCGACGCGACGTCGCACGCCCATGTCCGTCGGATCGATGGCGCGGCCGAACAGATATGCCGTTCCCTCATCTGCCCCGAGCAGGCCAGTCAGCATCTTCATGGTGGTGGTCTTGCCGCAGCCATTCGACCCGAGAAAACCGAAAATCTCGCCGCGCTCGATGCGAAAGCTCACGTCATCGACGGCCGTGAATTCTCCGAAACGCTTCGTCAGATTCTGCGCCTCTATCGCCACTTCGCCGCGGTCGCCGGCCGGCCGCGATGGAATGATCAGCTCGCGGTGACCTTCCCGTCGCTGCTGGGGCAGCAGTTGGATGAAGGCCGCGTCCAGGGTCGATGCTCCCGTCCGCTTCAACAGTTCGCCCGGCGCACCCGCAGCGAGCACGCGCCCGCCGTCCATCGCCACCAACCAATCGAAGCGGGCGGCCTCTTCCATGTAAGCGGTGGCGACGATGACGCTCATGCCGGCGCGTCCAGCGCGTATCCGTTCGATCAGCTCCCAAAACTGCCGCCGCGACAGAGGATCGACGCCCGTCGTGGGTTCGTCGAGGATCAGCAGATCCGGATCATGGACCAAGGCGCAGCACAGGCCGAGCTTCTGCTTCATGCCGCCCGACAGCTTTCCCGCAGGCCTGTCCGCAAAGGGCGCAAGCCCCGTGCCGCGAAGGAGCGTGTCTATGCGGTTCTTGCGCTCCACCTTCCCTTGCCCGAACAATCGCCCGAAGAAATCCACATTCTCGAACACTGACAAGGTCGGATAGAGATTCTTGCCGAGCCCTTGCGGCATGTAGGCGATGCGCGGGAAGTTCGCCCACCGGTGGGCTGCGTCGGCGATGTCGCCGCCGAGGACTTCGATGCGGCCGTCCTGCACCACATGGGCGCCCGCGATCAGGGACAGGAGGCTTGATTTGCCCACGCCATCCGGGCCGATCAGGCCGACCATGACGCCGGCCGGCACGTCGAGAGAGACGCGATCGAGCGCCCGCGTCTTGCCATAGGACAAACCGACATCTCTCAGGCGCGCGACGGGAGGCGCCATTTCGGCAGCATCTCCGGCGAACCCGGCGTTCATTGCACGAGCGATCCGCTCAGGCTAGGCGGCCACTCCGCCGCAGGATCGATGCGAACGTAGGCCATGCCCGGAAGGCCTGTCTTGACCTGCTGGATGTATTTGCGGAGCAGGTCCGGCGATATCTGCGCCTTGATGCGGAACATGAGCTTTTCCCGTTCTTCCGCCGTCTCGACCGTTTTCGGCGTGAACTGCGCCACGTCCGCGACGAAGCTCACTTTCGCCGGGACGACATACTGCGGCGCCGCATCCAGGACGATACGCGCTTCCGTGCCGATGGCAATGCGGCCCGCCTGCGTCGTCGGCAGGAAAAACGTCATGTAGACGTCGCCCAGATCGACAAGATTGAGAACGCGACCGCCGGCACTGAGAACCTCCCCCGGCTGCGCGACGCGATACTGCACGCGCCCGCTGCGGCTGGCTTTCAAAGTACTGTCGTCGATATCGGCGGTGATACTTTCAATGGCGGCCTTGGCGGCATCGACCGCCGACTCGGCATCCACCACCTGGGCCTTTGCCGAACTGATTCCCGCCTCGGATGCCGCAAGCTGAGCTTGAGCCGCGCCCACTGCCGCCTTGGCCGCTTGCATATTGGCGCGATCGTCGTCCAGCACCTGCTGGGACACGGCGCTCGTTTTCGCCAATTGCTCGGAGCGGACGAACTTACGCTGGGCAGCGTCCAATTGCGCGACGCGCTGGCTGACGACCGCCTCCGCCGCTGTCCGCTCGGCTTGCCGCTGAACGACGAGACTTTTCGCAGTCTCGATCCCGATAAGCGCGCGCTGCTGCTGCGCTTCCGCCTGGCGGCGCTGCGCTTCGAGCTGCGCCGTATCCATGCGGGCGAGCACCTGTCCGATCTCGACGAAATCGCCTTCGTTGACTAAAATTTCTTTGATGCGGCCCGCCGTCTTGGTCGCGACGTCGATCTCGACCGCCTCTATCCGGCCATTGCCGCCGACGATCCCACCCGGCAGACCGGCGTTGTGGATTCGGTCCCACGCATAGTAGCTGCCGCCGACCAGCGCGAGTCCCCCCGCGACCAAGAGCCAACGCGCACGCTGCTGTGTCATGAAATGGCCTCGCTTGCCAATGTCCTATCCATAAAAAGCATGCTTGCGCACAATATCATGTGCGCAAGCATGCAGAAACGGATGTGATCGCGCGGGACGCGCCAGGGATCGATCGCGTAGCGCGTTAAGCCTGCGGAGACATCGCCTTTTGGAAGGTTTCCACGGCGCGCTGTCCATCTTCATAGCAACTGGTCATGGTTCGCCGCACGAATTCGCCATGACACGCGAGGGACTGCGATAAGTCGTCGCAATCCGCGAGCTTCTTCACATAGCCCGCATATGCCTCGAGCTGACGCGCAGTCATGCCCAAGGCCTCCTTGTAGAACGAGGCATAAGCCTTCGAGGGAAGGGCAGAAAACGGTTTTGCCCAATCCATGATGCCGAACATTGGAAACGCCGGATTGACATCCGATTTTGCGCCGGCCGTCGTTTTATTCGTCGTCATAGTGCTGATCTCCGCGGTTAAGAAGAGGGGACCGGCTCAGGATATATATGGTTGCCGTATTGCGACTTGATCCAAGTCAACGACTGTTGACTGAGTTTCAGGCTAGAGTATTTTATTTTTTAAGTACAGTCGTTTTCAGAGGCACCTCATGCCAAAACCAAAAAGGGCAACGGCGCGGACGGCCCAGCCCACGGTCGCGACACGCGACCGCATATTGAATGCCGCCATTTGGCGGTTCGCCAACCACTCCTACGAAGAAACCGGCCTGCGCCACATCGCCGCGGATGCGAGCGTGGACGTCGCCTACGTGCACCGCTTGTTCGGCTCCAAGGAGGAACTTTTCGTCGAAGCGCTCCTAGCCACCACGCAACCTGACCGCATTGTCGCCGAATCGGCCACCGATCCCGCCACGACGCTCGCCCGGGAGCTTTTTAGACGAGACGATTCCGACGAAGTCCGTCCGCTCGATATCGCCGTTCGCTCTTTTACGAGCTCAAAGGCCTCGGGCGTGATGCGCGAATTCGTCCTGCGTCACTTCATCGGTCCGCTCGCGCAACAATTCGGACCTTCGACCGATCGGCAAGCAGCCTTGGCCATAGCCTTCATGACTGGGGTGGCGATCCTGAGGAACGTGCTTCATGTCGACTGCCTGCTCGAAACGAGCGACGGCCAGCTCGAGCGTCGTATCGCCGACGCCCTCGCCTACATCATCGCCCCCCGATCTGACGACGAAACGGCATAGGAAAACCGCCGATGGACGCATCCGGCACTCCCTCTCCGTCATCGTGGCAGGCGCCCGCCGAGGATACGAAAACCGAAGCCTATCGCGCCATCGACAGAATGCGGGAAGCCCTCAGCGCCAAGGCGACGGGAGGCCTGTCGCCCGCCGCGATCTCGCTCGCGCTATTCGACTGGACGATCCACTTGGCGTTCGCGCCGGGCAAGCGCTTCGAACTTGCCGACAGGGCAGCAAGCAAGGCGGGCCTATTTCTGGGATATCTCGCCGCCTCGACCGCCCGCCCCGATACGCCGCCCTGCATCGAGGCCCTCCCAGGCGATTCCCGTTTCAGCGCGCCCGAATGGCGCAAGCCGCCTTACAGCCTGTGGGCGCAGGCCTTCCTGCTGCATCAGCAATGGTGGCACAATGCCACGCACGACGTGCCGGGCGTGACGCCGCACCACGAAGACGTCATATCCTTCGCCGCCCGGCAGATGCTGGACATCTTCTCGCCGTCGAACATCCCCTTCACCAACCCCGAAGTCATCGGCAAGACGATCGAAACCGGCGGCGGCAATTTCCTGCAAGGTTTCGAAAACTGGTGGGAAGATATCAGCCGTCTCGTCACCGGACGCCCGCCGGTCGGGACCGAGAACTTCTGGCCCGGCAAAAACGTCGCGGTCACCCCCGGCAAGGTCGTCTATCGCAACCATTTGATCGAGCTGATCCAGTACCAGCCGGCCACCGAAACGGTACGGCCCGAGCCGATTCTGATCGTGCCGGCCTGGATCATGAAATATTACATCCTCGACCTGTCGCCCGAAAACTCCCTGATTAGCTATCTGGTCGCTCAGGGCCATACGGTCTTTTGCATTTCCTGGCGCAACCCGACCGCGGCCGACCGCGATTTGACCATGGACGACTACCGCCGCTTCGGCGTCATGGCCGCGATCGACGCCGTCCGCAAGATCGTGCCCGGACACAAGATACACGCCACCGGCTATTGCCTGGGTGGAACGCTGCTCGCCATTTCCGCCGCCGCCATGGCCCATGGCGAAGAGGACGCTCTGGCCTCCGTCACCCTCTTCGCGGCGCAGACCGATTTCACGGAGCCAGGCGAGTTGGCCCTATTCATCGACCACAGCCAGATGCATCTGTTGGACAGCATGATGTGGAGCCGGGGATACCTCTCGGCCGATCAGATGGCGGGCGCGTTTCAGCTCCTGCGCAGCAACGACTTAGTATGGTCCTACCTCGTCCACGGCTATCTCATGGGCGAGCGGCGCCCGATGACCGACTTGATGGCCTGGAACGCCGATTCGACGCGCATGCCCTACAGGATGCATGCCGAATACCTGCAGCGGCTCTATATCGACAACGAGTTCGCGTCCGGCCGCTTCATGATCGAAGGTCGGGCCGCCACCCTGCAGAACGTCCGCCTGCCGATATTCGCCGTCGGCACGGAACGCGATCACGTCGCGCCCTGGCGGTCCGTCTACAAGATCCATCAGTTGGTCGATAGCGACATCACCTTCATCCTGACGAGCGGGGGCCATAATGCCGGTATCGTCAGCGAGCCCGGCCATCCGGGCAGGCGCTTCCGCGTCGGCCTGCATCGGCAGGACGATCGCTACATCAGCCCGGACGAATGGCTCGTCGCGGCCAGCCTCAAGGATGGATCGTGGTGGATACAATGGACGGATTGGCTCGCCGAACATTCCTCTGCGGAGCGCGTTCCGCCGCCCGCCATGGGAGCAAGCGAAAAAGGGTTGATCCCGCTGGCTGACGCGCCAGGAACCTACGTCTTTCAGCGATGAGCGAAATCGTGCCGCAAAACCGTACCTTCGACGAACTGAGGGTGGGAGACACGGCATCCCTGACGCGCACCATCGAGCGCAACGACCTCGCGCGCTTCGATGTCCTGTCGCCCTCGAGCGACGCGGCAGACGGCGCCTTCGCGACAAGCTCGTGGCTCTCGGGCCTGGTATCCATCGTGCTCGACACGCGGCTGCCCGGACCGGGCACCACGCCGCTCGATCAGAGCTTCCATTTCCCGAAACCCGTCGAGTTTGACGATGTCGTCACGGCGACCGTACGCGTCGCGGAGAAGCGCCCCGAGGGGCGGCGCGTGTTGCTGGAAGCGCTGTGCGTCAATCGGGCCGGTGAACCGGTCCTCACGGGAACGGTGTCGGTGACCGCGCCGGATCGGCGTATCGTCGGCCGGCCGGCGCAGGATCGGCACAGCCGTTACGACGCGTTCGTAACCGCCGCGCGAACCCCTCCCGCGCTCAGGGCCGGCATCGTGCATCCCTGCTCGCCGGAAGCGATCTCCGCCGCCGTGGAGGCTCGCGACGCCGGGCTGCTCGATCCCCTGTTGATCGGACCCGAAGCAAAAATCCGCGCTGCCGCGGAGAAGGCCGGCGTCTCGCTCGCCGGCATGACGATCGAACCGACCCCCCACAGCCATGCCGCGGCCACGCGTGCCGTCGAACTTGCCGCCGCCGGAAAGCTGTCCGCCCTCGTGAAAGGAAGCCTCCACACCGACGAGCTGCTAAGCGCGGTCGTGGCGCCGGGCTCAGCCCTGAGAACGGAGCGGCGCATCAGCCATGTCTACGCCATGGACATCCCGGCCTATCCCAAGCCGTTAATCGTCACCGACGCCGCGATCAACATCCAGCCGACGCTCGAGCACAAGCGTGACATCTGCCAGAACGCGATCGATTTGTGTCTGACGCTGGGAATGCACGAGCCATTGGTGGCGGTTCTCGCCGCCGTGGAAACCGTGAGCCCCAAGATGCCGGCGACATTAGACGCCGCGGCGCTGACCGTCATGGCGATGCGCGGCCAAATCATTGGCGCCAAGGTCGATGGACCGCTGGCGTTCGACAATGCCATAAGTCCGGAAGCCGCGCGCACGAAGGAAATCCGATCGCCGGTCGCCGGCCATGCCGACATATTGGTCGTGCCCGATCTCGAATCGGGAAACATGCTGGCCAAGCAACTGATCTATTTCGCCGGAGCGACCGCGGCCGGGCTGGTGCTCGGCGCGCACGTTCCGATCGTGCTGACGAGCAGGGCGGATCCGCTGTCGGCGCGCATCGCCTCCGCGGCATTGGCCAAGCTGGTGGCGACCATCCGGCCCCTCAAAGGGCCGCCGAAATGACGGACGAAAGCCTGCTGCTCACCTTCAACGCCGGGTCGTCGACGGTCAAGATCGGCTTTTTCGAGATGCGCGCAGGCGGCGCGCGGCGATTGGCCAAAGGGGACATCGACTTTCACGAAACGCCGCTCCGCTTTCGCTTTGTCCGCGGCTCCGCCTCCCTCGACGTCAAACTGAAAACCGCCGCCTCGGACGATCTCAGCGGCGTTCTGAGCGAAAGCTTCGGCCAGATCGGCGACCTCCTGGACTTGAGGCGCATCGCCGCCGTCGGCCATCGCGTCGTCCATGGCGGAGACGCGTTCGACGGGCCGGTCCGGATCGACGACCGCTCGCTACGGGCAATCGACGCCCTGACGACGCTGGCGCCGCTCCATCAGCCGCAGAGCCTGCGGTTGATTCGCGCCATTCGCCGGTTGCATCCTGAAATTCTCCAGACGGCGTCCTTCGACACGGCCTTCCACCGCACGAACGATGAAACCGTCCGCCGCTTCGCCATCCCGCGCGCTCTGCACGACCGGGGCATCAAGCGCTACGGCTTCCACGGCTTGTCCTACAAATTCATCGCCGGGGAGCTGGCGCGCCGGAGGCCCGACGCCGCACGCGGCAAGCTCGTCATCGCCCACCTCGGCAGCGGCGCCAGCCTCTGCGCCCTGGATGCCGGGGCGAGTCGCGACACGAGCATGGGATTCTCCACCCTCGACGGCATTCCCATGGCCACGCGCTGCGGCGCGCTGGACCCCGGGGTTGTGCTGCATCTCCTCGGCGCCGGCGGATATGCTCTGACGGAGGTGGAAGACATCCTCTACCATCGGAGCGGCCTGCTTGGCGTCTCGTCGATCAGCAGCGACAGCCGCGAGCTGCTGCAAAGCTCTCTTCCGGCTGCGCGCGAGGCGGTCGCTCTGTTCGCCTTTCGCATCGCCGGCGAGATCGCCCGCCTCGCCACCAGCATCGGCGGCGTGGAAAGTCTCGTCTTCACGGCCGGCATCGGCGAACACCAGGCGCCGGTTCGCGCCGCCGTTGCTCGGCACTTGGCCTGGCTCGGACTCGCGCTCGACGCCGAAGCCAATCGCGCGAATGCCGAGCTCATCAGCGCGTCAAGCAGCCGGGTAGCGGCTTTCGTGATCCCGACCGACGAGGAGCAAGTGATCGCGGACGAAGCTTTGGCCGTTCTTCGCGCAAGGACATAGGTGATATGGCGCCGATCATCGACCTGAGTGGAAAAAAGGGCCTCGTCGTCGGCATCGCGAACGAAAGCAGCATCGCCGCAGGCTGCGCCGAAGCCTTTCGAGCGGCCGGCGCCAACCTTGCGGTAACCTATCTCAACGAAAAGGCCCTGCCGTTCGTGCGCCCCGTCGTCCAATCGATTGGCGCGTCGCTTGTCCTGCCTTGCGACGTGCGGATACCCGGCCAGATCGAGAACGTTTTCGAGATCATCGGAAAGGAATGGGGAAAGCTCGATTTCCTTCTGCACTCGATCGCTTTCGCGCCGCGCGAGGATTTGCACACGAGCGTCGTCAATTGTTCCCCGGAAGGCTTCGCGTTGGCGATGGACGTGTCGTGCCATTCATTTGTTCGTATGGCCCGGCTGGCGAGCCCCTTGATGACTGGAGGCGGAGCCTTGCTGACGGTCAGCTTTTACGGCGCCGATCGCGTTGTGGAGAACTATAACCTCATGGGGCCCGTCAAGGCCGCCCTCGAATCCTCCGTGCGCTATATGGCGGCGGATCTCGCACCCCGTGCGATCCGGGCCTTCGCGATCTCGCCGGGCCCCGTCAAGACGCGGGCCGCTTCCGGCATCGACCGCTTCGACGAAATGCTCGACGAGATCCGTGCACGGACACCCAGCAACAGTCTGGTGAGCATCGAACAGATCGGTCGCATCGCAGCCTTTCTGGCGAGCGAAGCAGCGTCGCCTCTATCCGGCTCCGTCATATATGCCGACAACGGGTTTCACACCGTCGCATGAACGGGCCGCCCAAACGCGTTTGGGCTTTCGGTGCGTACAGACGGTGCCAACGAAAGATTCGTGCAATTCTCGGGAATGGGAAAGTGGCCCGAAGGTTGATCGGCCTTCGGGCCACTCCATTTGGATGTCCTACGAAGCGGGGGGCGCAACCAGGACTTCCGACGACCGTTCCCTAATTTTTCAAGAAATCGTCGATACGAAATCGCGGATTCCCGAGGCTATGAATTGCACCGCGACGCAAGCCAACAGGAAACCCAGGATTTTTGTGACGGCCTGAATGCCGTATTGTCCGAGAAAGCTGGATAGCCATACGGAACATCGCAGCGTCAGATATGCGATCGCCGCTGTTAGCGCTATCCCCATCACCACGATCGCATGGCCCATTTCCGCCATGTCGTCCGGAATCTGCGAGCCATATCCCATGACGACGGCTATCGAACCGGGACCGCTTAGACTTGGCATGGCCAAAGGCGAAAAGGAGAAATCGACGTCAGCTTGCTTTATTTTCGCAGGCTCGGCCTCGACGGAGTCCGCCTCGCTTTCGCCGGCAAAAAGCATTCTGAACGCGAGCACCATAATAATCAGTCCGCCGGCGACCCGAATCCCTGCAAGCGAGATGCCGAATAGCGCGATGATGCCATTGCCGACGAATAGGAACGTTACGAGAATGCCGAACGCGTAGAGCGAGGCTTTAATCGCCTGTCGCTGCCGATATGAGGCGCTCCTGCCTTTAGTTAAAACGAGGAAGAGAGGCACGGTGCTTAGAGGATTCATGATAGGCAGGAGCCCGAACACGACGACCGGCACGTATTTGGCGATCAGCGACAAATATTCCACGACGGGGCCATCCGCGAACCGAAGGACTTAGCAGGCGTCATACAAACGGCGCGCAAACCGGGATGCGGTATTCATCTGCTCCCGTCGACACCGTCGGAAATCGCAAATTCGATATCGAGCCCGCCTCCTCACATCTAGCACTCTGCTTTTTTCGATGACCGCTTACGTCACCGCAAGGCGCGCACGTTCCAGAACCGCCCCCGACCCCACCAGCATCGCCGAATCGGCCATGAAGTCAACAGTTGTTGACTCAAATCAATGCCCACCATAGAGCTTGGTGTCAATTCTTAGAAATCGATCGAACCAAGCGTGATCGCGGCAAGGCACGCGAAAGCATGATCGGCTTTCCTTGTCCCGTTTCGCTCACTCGGCAAAAGGTGTTGGCTTAGGATGTCCAAAGTATCGAGAGTATCGATTGTCACAGGCGGCACCCGAGGAATCGGCGCGGCCATATCCAAAGCGCTGCATGCCGCAGGGCATAAAGTCGCCGCTGTCTATGCAGGCAATGATGAAGCGGCGCGGACGTTTAGCCGGGAGACGGGCATTGCCGTTTACAAATGGGACGTTGCGAACTTCGAAGCATGCGCCGAAGGCGTCATGCGGGTCGAGCGCGATTTGGGGGCTGTCGATATCCTGGTGAACAACGCCGGAATCACGCGGGACAGCGCATTCCATAAGATGACGCTAAATCAGTGGAAAGAGGTCATCGACACGAATCTTAATTCTCTGTTCAACATGACGCGCCCCGTTATCGAAGGGATGCGGGAACGAGAATTTGGCCGCATCGTCAATATCTCGTCCATAAATGGCCAGAAGGGGCAATTCGGACAGACAAACTATTCGGCGGCGAAGGCTGGAGATATCGGCTTCACCAAAGCGCTAGCTCAGGAAAACGCTCGCAAAGGAATCACCGTCAACGCGATCTGCCCCGGCTATATCGCAACCGACATGGTCAATGCCATGCCTCAGGAAACGCTTCAGAAGCTCGTTCTGCCGCAAATTCCGCTCGGACGGCTCGGCAAGCCTGAGGAAATCGCCCGGTGCGTCGTCTTTCTCGCCGCCGACGATGCCGCGTTCATCACTGGAGCAACGCTTACAGTGAACGGCGGACAATATTTAATTTGATTCTGCCGTTCTTGCTTTAGGGTCTGTACGCAATAAGGCTGCGCTGCTGTCGAGTTGCTGATTCAAAGGCCCTGCTGGTAGCGCAGGCGGTGATGACGTGGCAGTTGACGTGGCTGAGTGATGATCGTGCGCATGCTGCGGATCGGGGCGCAGTGGCGGGATTGTCCGGCCAAGTATGGCCCGCACACGACGATCTACAGCCGCCTCAATCGGTGGAGCGGGCAGGGCATCTAGCTCGGCATCTTCGAGGCCTTGACCGGGCACGGCGGGGTATGGGGGACGGCGAGACGGCAGACCAGATGCCGTCTCGGCTTTGCCATGAGTCAAACAAGCAAAGGTTTTTTGTATGCGGCGCCCATCGACAGTGGCGATGTCGCGACGACGCGCGTGACCGACCCGACAGACGCGGCATTTGACGTCACCAGAGCCGCATCGAACGCCGCGCTATGTCGATCGTCGGTTGGTGCACGCATCGGACGACGATGCGTGCGACGCCGCGTTCCCTATTTCGGGAAACCGATCGGTTGGGAGAATGTCACGATCTGACCGTCGCGCAGGCC
The DNA here is from genome assembly GCA_046297835.1 of Alphaproteobacteria bacterium. GTDB lineage: Bacteria > Pseudomonadota > Alphaproteobacteria > SMXQ01 > SMXQ01 > CAMAVH01. The sequence goes on from JBKBHI010000006.1 coordinate 267,440, forward strand.
GAGCGTCTTGGCCAAGGCGGGACGGTCGACGCTGCCGAGGATGACGGTACCGAGGCCGGCCGCGGCGGCGTAGAGGTAGACGTTCTCCGCGACGATCGCCGAATCGACATGCGCGTAGAGCCGCTTGTCCTCGGGTGACACCTGGCCCATGCGATTCGTATCCGCGACGTAGACCAGCACGACCGGTGCCGTGGCGGCGAAAACCATGCTGCTCGTGCGCTCACGGATGTCGGACGTCATCGTCTCGCGAAGCTCGTGCGCCTTCGGATCGTAGAACCAGACGCCATCCGCAGTGGCGACGTAGATGTCCGTCTCCTTCGAACTATGCCATGACGGCGCGGTATGATCGTCGGTGTCGGGGCGGTTGATGCCAAACGCGGCCCACAGTGCATCCGACAGCATCTGTTGCGGCACCGGCCGATCCTCGAAGGCGCGGATCGAACGCCGCTTCGCGAAGACCTCCATGATCGGCACGCCGCCCTCGATGCGCGGCGTCGGCAACTTGACCGTGCTCGCCCAAGCGACCGATCCGCCAAGGGAGACCGCCGCACCAGTGAGAGCAAGCCCCCGCAGAAAGCTCCGACGATCTGTCGACCAGTCTTTGGAATCCGGAGACCGCCAACGCTTGCTGTAATCTGGCATGATATATCTCCACCCATCGGACTAATTCCGCGTACCATAACGCTTCGCGCAGCGACGCCATTGACTCGGATCAACCTCAGCAAGCGCCGATACGACGGCTCCGCAGCGGCGATCCCATCACCATCATCGGCTCGGACGGCGTTTCCTTTTCCGTCTCCTTCGCTTCGGTCATCGTCGGTCAGCAGCAGCACGCTTGCGACCGAAGAAGCGGCAGATTCGCCGCCTCGCCTCCAAGAGCGTCAACCCCAGCAAAGGCCGGCCACGCCGAACGGCACATAAAAGCCGAATAAGCAGGAACAGCTAACGTCGCCGCCCGTGCCCGTCAGCGATGCCTCTCACCGTTCGAGGCGCCCGCTCTCGATTCCGCCGCCACGACATGCCGCTTGACGGACACGAAGCTGTCAGGTGTCACGGACATCGAGTCGATTCCGCAGGCCACGAGAAACTCCGCAAATTCCGGATGGTCACTGGGCGCCTGGCCGCAAAGGCCGACCTTGGCTCCCGCCTTGTGCGCCTCCGTAATGACATTGGAAATCATCCATTTGACCGCCTCGTCCTGCTCGTCGAACAGAGCCGCGAGCTCGGCCGAATCCCGGTCGACGCCGAGGGTCAGCTGGGTCAGGTCGTTGCTGCCGATGGAGAAGCCGTCGAAGCGCTGCGCGAAGGCCTTGGCCAGGATCACGTTCGAGGGAATCTCGCACATCACATAGACCTCGAGACCGTCCTCGCCGCGCTTGAGGCCGTTTTCCGCCATGACCTCCAACACCTTGTCGGCCTCCACCGTGGAACGGCAGAACGGGATCATGACGATGACGTTCTTGAAGCCCATCTCCTGGCGCAGCCGCCGGATCGCGCGGCACTCCAGCGCGAAGCCTTCCCGGTATTTCGGCGAGTAGTAGCGCGACGCGCCGCGAAAACCGAGCATGGGGTTTTCCTCGGCCGGCTCGAACTCGGCTCCGCCGATCAGGTTCGCGTATTCGTTGGTCTTGAAATCGCTCATGCGCACGATGGCCGGCGCAGGATGGACGGCGCTCGCCAGATGGGCGAGGCCGCGCGCCAGGCGCTCGACGAAATACTCGGCCTTGTCGGCATAGCCCGCCGTCAGCTCCGCGATCCGCCGCTCGGCCGCCTTGTCCTTGAGCGTGCCGTGCCGCAGCAGCGCCATGGGATGGATCTTGATGTGGTTGGAAACGACGAATTCCATGCGCGCCAGGCCGATGCCGTCGGACGGCAGCCGCCACCAGCGGAACGCCGCCGCCGGATTGGCGAGATTGAGCATGATCTTCGTCTTGGTGGCGGGGATGTCCTGCACGTCGAGCTCGGAAACGGTGAAATCCGCCCTGCCCTCGTAAACGAATCCCTCGTCGCCCTCGGCGCAGGACACGGTGATTTCCTGGCCGTCGTGTAGGAGCTGCGTGGCGTTGCCGGCGCCGACGATGGCCGGCAGGCCGAGTTCGCGGCTGACGATCGCCGCGTGGGACGTCCGGCCGCCATGATCGGTGACGATCGCCGCCGCCCGCCGCATGACCGGCCCCCAGTCCGGGTCGGTGTTCTGCGCGACGAGAATGGCGCCGTCCTTGAACCGGGCGATGTCGCGCGGGTCTTCGACGATGCAGACCTCGCCGGCCACGACCGCGTCGCCGACGCTGAGGCCCTTGACCAAGGTCTTGCCCTTCGAGGTAAGGCGGTAGCTGCGGAACGCCGACGCGCCGCGCTGCGAATGCACGGTTTCCGGCCGCGCCTGGACGATGAACAGCTCGCCCGTATTGCCGTTCTTGGCCCATTCCATGTCCATCGGGCAGCCGTAATGGCTCTCGATGACGCAGGCCCAGCGGGCCAGCGTCAGAATCTCCTCGTCGGTCAGGACGAAGGCGACGCGCTCGGCCTTCGAGGTGGGGACGTTCTGCGTCGGCCGGTCGCCGGCGGCCGCATAGATCAGCTTGCGGGCCTTCTCGCCGCATGTCTTCTCGATGATCGGCGCGCAGCCGGAAACGGCCAGCAACGGCTTGAACACCTGATATTCGTCCGGATCCACCGTGCCCTGCACGACGTTCTCGCCCAAACCCCAGGCCGCGTTGATCAGCACGATCTTGTCGAAGCCCGTTTCCGTGTCGATGGAGAACATCACGCCCGAGCCGGCGCGATCGGACCGCACCATCAGCTGCACGCCGACGGACAAGGCGACCTTCAGATGATCGAAGCCTTTCGCCTCGCGATAGACGATGGCGCGGTCGGTGAAGAGCGAGGCGTAGCAGCGCCGGCAGGCGGCCAGCACCGCCTTGTCGCCGCACACGTTCAAGAACGTCTCCTGCTGCCCGGCGAAACTGGCGTCCGGCAAATCCTCGGCGGTGGCGCTGGACCGCACGGCCACGTCCGCCTCGTCGCGGCCGACGCGCCGGCAGAGCTCGCGATAGGCCTCCGCGATGGCCTTGGCCGTCTCCTTCGGCCATTCCCCCTGCATGATGGCGCCGCGGATCGCCTCGCCCGCGGCGGCCAGGGTCAGCTTGCCGTCGCGATAGGCGGCCAGCGGCGCCGCAATGGCTTCGCGCAGGCGGTTTTCCGCGACGAAGGCCCAATAGGCATCCGCCGTCGTGGCGAATCCGGGCGGCACCTTGATGTTCCGCGCCGAAAGCGCGCTCACCATCTCTCCGAGCGAGGCGTTCTTGCCGCCGACGCGCGAGACGTCCTTGCGTCCCACTGTCTCAAACCACACCACATGCTGAAAGTCTTGCATCGCCGCCTCTGATCGCTCGCTCATGGCCTTTCGGCCCCGATCTTCCCAGGGGCGGCGCGAGCGTTCTTGATGCATATCAAGGACGGGCGAAGAATCAGGATGCCGCCGGAATCTCCCCCGCTCTCGACAAAGTCGACGCCCGCCGCTTCCATGTCGGTCCAGGTGCGGCGGCGCGAACCCGCCGTATCGACCGCGGCAGGCGTCCGCCACGACGACGGCTTCGGCGTCGAGCGCCGAATAGGCCACGCAGGAATCCAGCGCCAAGCCGCACAGGAAGGCGAATGCAACGAACTGAAAGATGAACTCGCAGGACTCGCGGATGATTACCGTAAGGGCAGAGCTAAAGCAGAAAAACGCAAACGCTGATGTTGCTTGGCGCTATGCAAATGGAAGAAGGAAGTGGACATGACCAAAGCTGGACAGAGACTCCTGAAGAGTGTGCGGCGAGCCAGGGCTTATGCACGCGGCGAATCTGATGAAGGCTTCGTCGTACATGTCCCAAACGATATCGACGTGAAAGCGGTACGCCATAAACTCGATATGACGCAGCAACAATTCGCGGCGCGTTTTGGTTTCAGTTATGATGCCATTCGCGATTGGGAGACCAAGCGCCGTCAGCCAGAACGTGCGGCACGAATTCTGCTAACCGTTATCGACTATGAGCCAGCGGTCGTCGTGAAAGCGTTGCAGATGCAATCCACAGGCGGAACAGTAACCGCCCATGCATCCGCAAAAGCCGCGCGCGCGCAAAAGCCCCGAGCCTCCAAGGCGGCAAAGCGGGCATTTGCGTCTGCCTAGGACACAGAATTTCCCAGGCATATCTCGGGCAGCATCAGATGCTACCCAATATGAGGTTTGACCCCCAAAATCACGAACTGAGACGCTCGGGCAGAATTCGCCCTTCGTCTCAATCTGAGTCCGTCTCTGGGTCAAAGATCATATGAACAAGCCCGCCGTTCGGCGGGCTTGTTCGCGGTTTCGCAGTGAAATCTCGGAGAAACGCGCACACTGGGGACTGGTTGGCTGGGGCGCCAGGATTCGAACCTGGGAATGTCGGTACCAAAAACCGATGCCTTACCGCTTGGCGACGCCCCAATGCGGGCCGGACCATAGCGACAATGTTTCGTCCCCTCAACTGGCAATGGCGGGCGTCCGGCGCGCCGCCGGGGCCCCCGAAAAGGCGCGGGAAACAGGTGACGTCGGAGGGCGCGCCGCCTACAGTCGCGCCAGTTCCCGACCGTTCCACTCCCGTTCCACGCCCCGTCGCACCCGTCATGGCCTTGCCGCCGCCTGATCGCCCTGCCGCCGAAGCCTCCGCCGCAACGGAGGACAAACACTGGCGCGTCGCCGGCGTCAGCCCGGCGGCCGCCGAAGCGGCGCGCGCCGCCGCCCGGCGCGCCGGCATGCCGCTCGCTGCCTGGCTCGCCGGCCTGATCTTCGCCGTCGCCGAACGCGAGCGCGGCGCGCGGGATGGCGACCCGGGCGCGACATAGGACTTCATCCCCGTCCGGCCGCCCCGGCTTATCGCCGCAAGCTCTCGGGCCATAGGATTTCGCTCTTTCATGAGGCTTTTTCGCGCTCTAACTGGCGTCAGGCGGCCGCGCGCGCTTTACATACGGCGGTATTAGGGAACAAAATGCCGCCGTCTATCGGGGCCGGAGTCAAAAGAGCGGTATGTCTAATGTTCCCTGGAGCGTGAAGGGCGTCGAGCACGAGGCGCGCGAGGCGGCGAAACTCGCCGCGCGCAAGGCCGGCTTGCCGCTCGGCGTCTGGCTGAGCCAGACGATTCACGCCGCCGCCGCCCAGCAGCTCAAGAGCTCGAGCGGGCCCACCCTCTATGCTTCCGCCGGCGGCGCCCCTGCGGCCGATGGCGTCGCCGCGCCGTCCAGCGGCCCGCGCCCGCCCGCCCTGACGCCGGAGGCGGTGCTCGAAAGCATCAACCGCCTGTCGGTCCGCCTGTCCGAAAGCGAGGCGCGCACGGCCGAAGCCCTCGCGCCGCTCGCCGAGAAAGTCGCCAAACTGTCGGCCCAGGTCGAGCAGAGCAAGGCCGGCGGCGGCCCCGATGCGCGGCTCGAGATCGATCCGCTCGAGCGCGCCATGATGCGCATGACCGAGCGGCTCGACCGCATCGAGGAAGGCCGCGGCGGCCGCGCCAGCGCCCCGCCTCAGCGCCAGTCCGACGGTCCGCCGCGCAAGCCGGGCCTGTTCTCGCGCCTGTTCTCGGACTAAGCGACTTCTCGGATTAAGCGACCGGGCGGCTTGAGCGCCGCCGAACCGCATCAGCAGGGGGGATGAAGCCGGTCATGGATTGGACGGTGCGCGGCATGGACGAAGCGGCCCGTCGGCGCGCCGAAGCCGCCGCCGAAGCCGCCGGCCTGCCGCTCGCCGCCTGGCTCGACCGCGCCATTTTGGAAAACGCCGCCAGCCACGTGCCGCCCTCGGTGTGGGCCGGGCGCGAGAGCGCGCCGCCCGACCAGGATGATGACGGCGACGCTGCGGCAGCCGACGCGGCCGACGATGCCGACGCGACGCCGTCGCTCGCCGATCCGCGCACCCAGGACGAAATTCGCCAAGCGCTCGACCGGCTCGACGCCCGGCTCGAACGCAGCAGCCGCGCCATCGCCGGCGCCGTCGTGCCGATGACGCGCAAGCTCGACGCGCTCGCCGGCCAGGCCGCCGCCGCGCCCGCTGCGTCCCCTGCGCCCCAAGGGCCTATGCTCCCGGCGATCTATGTGACGCGGCCCGACCGCGCCTATCGCCGCGGCCTCGGCCTGATTGCCGCCGCGCTGTTGCTGTTGTCTTTCGCCGGGGCGGGCGGGCTCGCCTGGGTGTGGTTCGACATGCAGGAGCCGCCGCCCAATCCCTATGCCGAGATGGACGACAGCGAGCTGCCGCCGATCGCGCGCCCCGCCGTCCCGTCCCGCGCGCCAACGCCAACGCCGGCCGCCGCCGCGCGGTCCGGCGCGCCGCCGGAGCACGCCGATCTCGAACGGCTGATCGAACAGGGACGCGACGACGCGGCCGGCGATCCGCCGGCGGCGGATGCCGCTCAAATCGCCGCACCGCAAATCTCGGCCCAACAAATCCCAGCCCCGCAAATCTCTGAGGGCGACGCGCCGCTCGACGGCGACGCCAAGCTGATCGCGCAACTGCGCGCCGCCGCAGCGCAGAACGACGCCAAGGCGCAGCACGATCTCGCGCTGCTGCTGATGGAAGGCCGGCTGTTGCCGCGCGACGAAGCGGCGGCCGGCGAGCTGTTCGAGCAGGCCGCCATGCAGGGCCTCGCCAACGCGCAATACAATCTCGGCGTGATCTACGACGCCGGGCTGGGGCGCGCCGCCGATCCGACCATGGCCTATTTCTGGTATAGCGCCGCCGCCGACCAGGGCCATGTGCCGGCGCAATACAATCTCGGCGTCGCCGCCGCGCAGGGCAAAGGCGCGCCGCGCGACTATGCCGTCGCCGCCCTGTGGTTCGAGCGCGCGGCGCGCAGCGGCCTGCCCGACGCGCAATACAATCTCGGCCAGATGCACGAAAGCGGCATCGGCGTGCCGCGCGACGCCGACAAAGCTTACGAGCTCTATGCCGCCGCCGCCGCGCAGGGCCACACGCCGGCGCGCCAGCGCATGATCGGCCTCGCCAGCCAGCTCGCCGCGCGGGGCGCGACGCTGCCCGCCGTGCCGAGCGCCGCGTCGCCGCCGCCTTCGCGCGCGCCCGTTACGAGCGCGGCCACGCGCCCCGTTTCGCCCGCGCTCACGCGCCCCGCTTCGCCCGCGCTCACGCGCGAGGACATCGTCGAAGTGCAGACTCTGCTGCGCAAGTTGGAGCTGCTGAAGGGCGCGGCCGACGGCATGATCGGACCGGGCACGCGCGCGGCGATCCGCCAATATCAGGCGATGGCCGGCTTGGCCCAGACCGGCGAGCCGTCGCGCGAGTTGCTGACGGAATTGCGCGAGGTTGGCAGGCCTTAATTTTAAGACGCTAAAGCCCGATCTCGGGGCGCGCGCCGATCAGATGGCCGGCGGCACGCCACCAATCGGCGCGAGCGTCGCCCAAGCGCCGCGCCGCCGCTTGCGCCGCTCCCGCGTCGTCGAACAAGGCGAAGCAGGTCGCGCCGCTGCCCGACATGCGCGCGAGCCGCGCCCCGGGCAAGGCCGCCAGCGCCGTCAACACCTCGCCGATGACGGGCGCGACGCGCAGAGCTGGCGCTTCCAGATCGTTGCGGCCGCGGCGCAGAACCTCCAGCAGCGCGGCCCTATCTGGTTGGGCATCCGGCGCGACAGCGAGCGCTTCTCCCGGCGCGGTGAAGCGGCCGTTCAACTCGGCGAACACGCGCGCCGTCGGCACGGCGACCCCCGGATTGACCAGCAGCAGGCCGAGCGGCGGCCCCGGCGACAATAATGATGGCAGCGGCGTCAGGCGCTCGCCGATGCCGGCCATGCGCGCCGGCCGGCTCGCGAGACACACGGGAATATCGGCCCCGAGCGCGAGACCGATCTCGGCCAATCGCTCGTCGGCGATATCGAGCCGCCACAGCGCGCGCAACGCCAGCAGGGCCGCCGCCGCGTCGGCCGAGCCGCCGCCGATGCCGCCGGCGACCGGCAGGCGTTTGTCGAGTGTCAGCGCCGCGCCCGGCGCGGC